>NZ_JBIRPV010000012.1:0-280003 GCF_044332865.1 Streptomyces sp. NPDC021225
GCGGCGGTGACCAGACCCGGGCCCTGCTTGCGCAGGTACATCACGACCGGCTCGTCGTGCTCCGAGGAGACGACCAGCTGCTTGATGTTGAGGATGAGGTCGGTGATGTCCTCCTTGACGCCCGGCACGGTGGTGAACTCGTGCAGGACCCCGTCGATCCGGATGCTGGTGACAGCAGCGCCGGGGATCGACGACAGGAGGGTGCGACGGAGGGAGTTGCCGAGGGTGTAGCCGAAGCCCGGCTCCAGCGGCTCGATCAGGAATCGGGAACGGAACTCGTCGACGACCTCTTCGGTCAGTGACGGACGCTGAGCAATCAGCACGAGGTATTGCCTCCAGTGTTTTGCGCCCGCTATGTGACGCCGTAGACACCACGAACGGTACGGGTGTCTGCTGGCCGGTCGGCAGGCTCAGCTCTTGCTGGAGTGGAGTCCAACGATCGACGAGGCAGCCACCAGCGCGGTTCGTAGGCGCATACTAGGGGCAATGACAAAGCCTGCTGCACCGAAGCGTCATTTGCCCACCAGCCCCTTCAAGGCCCCGGTCACGCCGGCCCCCAAGCACTTCGCCGTGGGCGACCAGGTCACACACGACATGTACGGCCTCGGCCGAGTGATCGGCATCGAGGATGGAATCGCGGCGCTCGTGGATTTTGGCTCGGAGCGAATGCGAATCCTGAGCCCGTACGCCAAGATGACCAAGTTGTAGGACCGCTGTGCCCGGCCACGGCACGCCAGGCCCCTTCAGGGACCTGTAACGAAAGCGAGACCTCTCATCGAACTGACGTCGCTGTTCTCCGCCCTGGAAGGGCAACCCCGCGGTACCACTCCGGCATCGCCGCCTCCTGCGACAAACCCCTTCCAGGCCCCGGACTTCGGGGAAGACGAGACCTTCCTGCCTGAGGAGGTACAGGAGCCCGCCCCGGGCATGCGCGCGGCGCGGACGAAGGCTGCTTAGCTCCCACGTGTGCGGTGGGCGGAGCCAGGCCCGTTCGGGTCCCGGACTCGGAAGCCGTGGAGTTCGATGCCGTCCGCGTCGACGTCGTCAGGTTCGGGACGGCCTTCCTGAATGAACCCGCAGAGCGCGCGCAGCGCGTCCTCACCAAGTTCCAGGGGATGGAAGGGCAGCGGATACGGCTCGTCGTCCTCGTCCGGCCAGGGGACGACGTCCGCCGGGCGCTCCCCGGCCCAGTAGGGAAGCTCGAAGGGGAACGGCTCCCCGATGTTCTCGATGATCCCGTCGTCCGGCGACAGGCTCAGGGAGCGGATGAGGCGTCCGTCGTCCCACACGGCGAACGCGAACCAGTCGACCACACTGTGCATCGCATGCAAGATCAACCGTCGTCCCGCGCTCGCGGCGACCAGATGCTCAGGGAGCCGCGACGGGGAATCGATCATCACACTCCGGTCGCAGACGATCTCGACCCCGGGCCAGCTCGCCGCGCAGGCCGTGCCGTCCCACCCGCCGCAACAGGCTCGGCGCATCTCCCTCGGCAAAGACGAGCAGACCGGTCTTGGCCCCCAAGGCCCCTCCCCACGGCAGCAACACTCAACAGTCGTCGCACCGTATCCGCCGGCTCCGACATCGAAGCCCCACGCAGGTCCTGACGCCGAACAGCTCTCCGCCGACCGCGCGGTACGGTCCGGTCTCGATCACGTCTGGCTATGCGGGTGGAGGCGCCGTCGATGCGTCCTGCGGGTGTCGTTCTGGAGGAATCCGAGCGGTCGCAGTGGAACTTCACGCCCTTCGTGGGTGTCGGTCCGCTGCGGTTCGGGATGGACCACGACGAGGTGGTTGCCGCGCTGGGCGTGGATCACGCCTCTGTCTCGGTTCCCGGTCGCTGGGCAACGTTCCACCTCCCGACCTCGCGCGGGGCGGCCCTCACGGCGTACTACGCGGACGGCCGCCGCCTCCACGGCATCGCCGTCGACGCTCTCCATGGCCCTCAGGTCACCATGGACGGCTTGCAGTTGGTCGGGCAGGTGCCGTCAAAGCTGGCGGTCCTCTTCGTCGACTACGTGGTGTCCCAGGGATTGAGGGAGGACGTGACTTGGTCCCAGGAGGGCGATCCCGGGGCGGATGAACTCGGGCTCGTGCTGCGCGCGCAGCGTGCCGGAGACATCCTGCTCACGCGTCCGGTCTTCGTGGCTCGTGAGTGGGCCAATCGCGCCTCGGACAACTGGGAAGGGCCCATTCCGCAGGAGGAGTGGCGAGTGCACGCGTGACATGAGGCCGAGTGGCCATCACTCGCGCGTCGGCCTCGGATTTCAGCGGGTCCAGGAGCGGGAGCAGAGGACGAGGCGGTAGCCGTCGGGGTCCGCGACGGTCACGCCGTGCTCGCCCCAGTACGGGTTGTGGGCGGTCACGCGGGTGCCGCCGGTGGCGAGCAGGCGGTTCACGAGATCCTCGTCGACGGGTTCTCCCAGGTAGACGACGAAGAGATCGTCGACGGTCGGGCTGGGTTCGAGAGGCTGCTCGGGGTCGTGAGTGAGTTCGAAGTGCCAGACTCCGTCGCGCGGGCCGAGCATGAGCAGGTCGTGCTTGCCCGGCGTGTGCTCGGTGGTGCGCCAGAGGACGTCGAGGCCGAGACCTTCGACGTAGAAGCGCATGGCGGCAGCGAGATCCCGGGACGGGTCCGCCGCACGACGAGTCCGCCGCCGAGCGCTTCGAGGCGCTCGCCGCGTTGCGTGAGGAGGGTTTGATCCGCCACCTCGGCCTGAGCAACGTCGACGCCGACCACCTCGCCCAGGCCCGTGAGATCGCCCCCGTCGCGGCCGTACAGAACCACTTCCACGCCGCCAAGCGCGACGATGCGCGGCTGATGGCCGTCTGCGAGGAGGCGGGCATCGCCTACGTGCCGTTCTTCCCCCTCGGCGGCGGCGTGAGCGACCTCACCGGTGACCGCATGGCCGAGGTCGCGGCCCGGCACGGCGCGACGGTCCCGCAGATCGCCCTGGCCTGGCTGCTCGCCTCCTCGCCCGTCACCCTGGCCATCCCCGGCACCGGCTCCCCGGCCCACCTGGAGGAGAACATCGCCGCCGGGTCGATTGCCCTCACCCGTGAGGATCTCTCCGAACTCGCCTGACGCCGGGCGGCCGAGGCGGAGCCCGCGATGTTCGGGCAGGACGCCGGTGCCGTAGTGCTGGCCGTCACCCGTACGGCCGCCGGGCACGACGAGCTCGGTGAACCCGACGATCACACCGTCCGCCACCCTGACGGCGGCGGCTGTGTGCAGGAGGTCGCCCCGCTTCCCGACGGCCCGGGCCACCGCTCGCACCCGGTCCACATCCCAGGTCACCGTGGAGTAGTCGGCGTCGTCCGTCGGCATGTCGTCCATGGCTCGCCGCGAGGCCGTGAAGGTCTCCGCGAGCTCGTCGGGGACGGTGCCGTCCCACGACTCCAGCCGGTAGCCGGGGCGCGGCTGTCGGATGGTTTCACGGAGGGCGGCGATGTCCACCCGCGCCAGCGCGAGCCGCGTGAAGATCATGGTCTGGACCCCGCGAAAGCCCAGTGCCGAGAGGAACAGGTCGCCGGGTGTGTCCGCTTCGGCCTGGGCCGTGACGTGGCGTCGGCTTTCGGCGCGGGCGGTGGCTGGACACGGTGCGGTTGGGGTCGAGGTCGGTCAGCTCGGTGATACGAAGCGACAAGGTGTCTCCGTCGTGAGGAAGCAGCAGATGGCACAGGACGGGGTCGGGTGCTGACGGCTCCTGCTGCGCATGTGCTGCACACCTTCTTGTCGACGGCGCCGGTCCACAGGTGGGCGGCGCGGCGAAGCTATCCGCCGCGGCGCGCCGAGCGCAATGGATTTCACGGGTGCGCGTCGGCGGGCTCTCCCGGGGCCTGTCCCGGCTCGACGACCGCCGGCGCCGGCTCCGCTCGTGGCCGCCGACGAGCCGTCCCGGTCGGCTGGGTGAGTACGGCGAGACAGCCGACGACCAGGGCTACGCCGACCCACCCGAGCGCGGGCAGGCGCTCGCCGACGACCAGTACGGCCAGGACCGCCGCGACAGCGGGTTCCAGCAGCGAGAGTGTGGTGGCCGTGCTCGCCGGGACGTGCGCCAGGCCCCAGCCGAACAGGACGTAGCCGATGAACATGGGCACCAGGGCCATGTAGACGCCGACCGCCGCGTTCGACCAGGAGTCCAGGAGCGGGCCGCCCGTGGCCAGCAGCACCGGCAGGAGCAGCAGGCCGCCGATCCCGAAGACGGTCCCCATGGCCGCGCGGGAGGTGACGCCGCGGCTGATCAGGCGGTGGGCCGCCCAGGAGTACAGGGCGTAGGTGAAACCGGCCACCAGGCCCAGCGCCACTCCGAGCACGGTCGACCCCGCGGAGCGGGCCCCAGCGGCGGAGTGCGCCCCGGCCGCCTCGGCCGCGCACAGCAGCGCCGTCCCGGCGAGGCCCAGCGCGGCGCCGGTCATCCAGCGGCGCGTGAGGCGGCGTCCGTCCACGGCTCGCTCGATCACGGCCGAGGCGAGCGGGGCCGAGCCGATCGACACCACGGTGCCGGCGGCGACCCCGGCCAGGTGCATGGAGGTGTAGAACGCCAGCGGGTAGGTCCCCACCGCCAGCGCGCCGAGCAGCACCACGCCGCGCTGCGCGCGGAGCCCCGGCGCTTCCCGGGCGATACGGGGGCCGGCGATGAGGGCCTGGAGCAGTCCGCCGAGACCCATGGCGACGGCCCCGATGGCGAGCGGCCCCACGGCTGGGGCGAAGGTCGCGGCGGTGCCCGTGGTGCCCCACAGCACCGACGCCACGAGCACGCACAGCGACCCCGCGCCGGCCGAGCCGACCGCGTGTCCGGCGGGACGCGTCACAGCCCGCGTCACAGCCGGTCCAGCATGTCGGCCGCCATCGTCCGCGCACGCTCCAGACGCGTGCCGGCGCCCTCAAGGCCGGCCCGCGCCATCGCTCCTTCCAGGAGGAACGCCAGATGCTCCGCCACCACGCGAGCCTCCTCGGGACGGTCGGGCAGCAGTTCCCCGACGTGCCCGGCGAGCAGGGACTCGACTTCCTCCTTGTGCCGGCGCACCACGGCCCGCCCCTCGTCCTCGGCGGGCAGCTCGGCAGCCGCGTTCAGCAGGCCACACCCCCGAAAGCCGTGCTCGTAGGCGAAGGCGGCGTGATCGGCGTACGCGTCGAAGACGGCCAGCACGCCACCGCGCCCGTCCCGGACCCCTTCCAGGCGCCGCCGGTACAGGTCCAGCCACTCCTCGTGCCGCGCGTCGAGGTAGGCCATCACCAGGTCGGCCTTGGAGGAGAAGTTGTTGTACAGGCTCATCTTCGCCACGCCCGCCTCGGCGGTGATCGTGTCGATCCCCGTCGCCGAGACGCCGTCCGCGTAGAAGCGGCGCGCCGCGGCGGCCAGCAGCCGCTCGCGCGCGGTCCCCCGCCGTTTGCCGGAGCGCGCTGCCGCGGTATCGGTGTCGCCCATCACGTTCCCTTCTCACTCATTAGGTAGGTCAGTCTACCTAGTGAATGGGAAGGGTGCTCGCCCGAGGGCCGGACGGCTCAGGAGTCCTGGAGCGCGGCCAGGACGATCGGCAATGTGCGGGGGTTGCCGCAAGGCGACTACGAACACCAGGGTGCGGTCGATCCGGCCGTGGGCGTCCAGGGATGACGTCTCCCGCCGCCCAGCCCGCGGAGAGGTTCCAGTCAGTGACCAGGGGGCGGGCCCGCCGGGGCCCGCCCCCGTCAGGTCGCGTTCGGCGGCTCGGTCGGCGGCGTCACCGCGATCGTGCCCTGCGCCACGGCGCACAGGGTCTCGACCCCCGCGCCGTCCACCGTGGACAGGTCGCAGCGGCACACGACGCGGGTGCGGCCGGCCCGGACGACGCGCGCCTCGGCCCGCAGCAGCACTCCTTCGGCGGGCCGCAGATAGTCGATGGTGAACCCGGCGGTGATCAGCCGGGCCCCGGCCACCGTGCCCGCGGCGAAGGTCAGCGCGTTGTCGGCGGCGTAACCGAGTACCCCGCCGTGCAGAAATCCGTGCTGCTGGCGCAGGTCGTCGCGGATGTCCAGCTCAAGCGTCGCCGCGCCGTCGCCGAAGGCCACCAGACGGGTGCCGAGCAGATTGCTGAAGGGCTGGGCCGCCAGCACCTTCCGCGCGAGCGCCAAGTCCAGAACCTCGCTCATCTCCACACCCCTTGCGCCGCTTCACTGGCCGAGCGACCATCGCGCGCGCCCGTCACGTCTGTCAACCGATGGAGACGGCGACGCCGTTGAACGTCGTCTCCGGGGTCTGGGGGGAGGTGAAGCGGGCGTTGACCAGGTAGAGGCGGTCGCCCCAGCGGGCGACGGTGGTGGGGACGTCGAAGCGGGGGTCGGTGACCGTACGGCGCAGGGTGGCGGTGCGGGCCCTGAGGTCGAGGTCGAAGACGCTGATCAGGTTGAGCCGGTTCTGGACGACGTACAGGGAGCGGCCGATGCGCAGAAGACCGTCGCCGTTGGCCACGTCGGCCGCGCCGACCAGGGCGATCTCGGTGGCGTGCCCGTCGGCCAGGTCGACGTGGTAGAGCCGGCCGGGCGAGCTGCTGACGACGATCAGACCATGGGCGTCGGGGGTGCCGACGACACCGTTGGCGTTGTTGACGTTGGGCGTCTGCACCCAGTCGCCGACGAGCGGCAGGCGACGGACCGCCCCCTTGCGGCCGCGCGGTACGCCATAGAGGACGGCGTCGCGCGAGTCGGTGAACCAGGCGCGGTCGCCGAGCAGGATGACGTCGTTGATGAAGTGCCCGGTGGTGTCTGTCAGCTGGTAGGTGGTCACGAGACGGCCGGTGTGGGAGTCCACGACCCGCGCCGTCCCGCCACCGCCTCCGGAGACGTAGAGCAGACCGTCCTCGTCCAGCTTCAGCCCGACGGCCGCCGTGCCCGTGGCGCCCTCGTGGATGACGCGGCCCTCGCCGGTGCGCAGATCGGTGCGGTAGACGGCGCCGTTGGCGCGCGAGCCCATATAGGCATACGGCCTGCGGCCGATGGCGATCCCCTCGGGCATGAAGCCGTCGGGGAGCGGGAACTCGGCCGGCCACGCGGCGGCCGGGGCCGCGGTGGCGGCCTGTGCCGCCCCGGCGCCGGCCGCCATCGCGAACGCGGCGACAGCGGCACCGCCGAGAACGGCGCGCCGGGACGGCTGGGGGTGGTTCCGGGTCATGGTTCCGGACCTCCGTGAAGGGTGGGGTGGGGGCGGGAGCCTGGGGGAGCCTGGCGAGGTCAGCGAATCCCCGGCAACGGCATCGGCATCGGCAACTCACTGAACTCTGTGCACATGGCGCTTCTGCTTCCACGCGGTTTCAGGTCACCCTCATGCGTAACGGGCCGCCGCCCGCCGGGGTTCCTCGGGGCGAGATGTGGACGGATAGGCTGGAGTGATCGGGTGAATCGACCCGCACATCAACGCGGACATCGACGCGGACATCAACGGGGACAGAGGGCGGCCGAGGGTCATGGGCAGGGGCGAGGGCGAGCACGCCGACAAGCTCGGGCGGCCGACGTCACGTGACGTCGCCCGGCTCGCCGGGGTGTCCCATACCGCCGTCTCCTTCGTGTTCAACGACCGTGCCGCGGGAAACCTCTCGGCCGCCACCCAGGAGCGCATCCGCCAGGCCGCCGCCCGCCTCGGCTACCGCCCCGACCCCGTCGCGCGCGGGTTGCGGAGCCGCCGCACCGCCGTAATCGGGCTGGTCACGGACGAGATCGCCTCGTCGCCGTTCGCGGGGCGGCTGCTGCGCGGGGCCATGGAGACCGCCTGGGACAGCGGGCATCTCGTCCTCACCGTCGACTCCGGCGGCGACCCGGCCAAGGAGGACGCGGCGGTCGCCGAACTCCTCGACCGGCGGGTCGACGGCATCATCTACGCGACCATGTCGCTGCGCCGGGTCCGCGTCCCGGAGGGCCTGCACCGCACCCGCTCCGTCCTCGCCAACTGTCTGCCCGAGGACGACTCCCTGCCGGCCGTCATCCCCGCCGAGCGCGCCGGAGGCCGTACCGCGGCCCGGCTGCTGCTGGACGAGGGGCACCGCAGGGTCGCCATGGTCGGCGGCCAGGACGACATCGCGTCGGCCGAGCGGCTGCGCGGCTTCCGTGACGCCCTGCGGGCCAAGGGGATCATCGTCCCCAAGGAGTGGGTCCTGCGGACCGGGGGCGAGATCTCCGGCGGGTACGAGGGCGCGGCGCGGATCCTCGACGGGGTCCCCGCGGACCGCCGCCCCACCGGCGTCTTCTGCTACAACGACCGGGTCGCGGCGGGCGTCCTGCACGCCGCGGCCCGGCTCGGGCTCGCGGTCCCCGACGAGCTGTCGGTGGTCGGCTACGACGACCAGGAGCACATGGCCGAGTACCTCGCCCCGCCCCTCACCACGGTCGCGCTGCCGCACCGGGCCATGGGCGAGGCCGCCGCCCGGCTGCTGCTGGAGGCCCTCGACACCGGGCGGACACCGCTCGCCACCACCCGGCGCCTCGCCTGCACGGCGATCAGCCGGGCGTCGGTGGGACCAGCTCCCACCCCGTGACGGCGGCCGCGGACCCCGCCACGACGAGCTCGCGCACATCGCCCGGGCGCCGGTAGACGCGCTCGGTGACCGTGGCCCGGTCGTCGGCGAACAGCTCCAGCAGCGAGCCGTCGACGAGCACGCGCACCTCCCTCGCCGGCGCCCGCACCACGATGGGCGCCGACCCCCCGGGCCCGAGGCCGGGCGTCCGGGGCCAGTCACCGCGGTCCAGCGTCACGGTGCCCTGATCCGGGTCCAGCCGCACCGTCAGCTCCGCCCCCGAGGCGGACCGCAGCAGACTCACGGTCGTCAGGCCGCGGGCGGTGACGGTCAGGTCGTACGCGTCCGGGAGCGGAGCCCGGCCCGGTGCGGTGACGAAGGGTTCGGGCGCGCGGAGCAGTTCGAGCTCCGGGGCCGGTACGACGCGCAGCGCGCCGTCCGGGTGTACGTCGACGACCCTCGGCGCGGTGAGGACACCGGCCCACCCGGCGCGCTCGATCTCGCTCCGCTCACGGGCCTCCCAGGACCAGCCCCACATCAGGGCCCGGTCCGCCTCCTCGAGCACGGCGGGTGCGTAGAAGTCCCGGCCGTGGTCGAGCCGTCCGCCGGTGCGCGCCTCGAAGCGCACATCGCCCTGGTCGTCCGTGTGCAGCCGGCCCGTCAGATAGCCGGTGGCGCGCGGCTCCTTGTCCCACAACGACACCACCAGCACCCGGTCCCCGCCCGCCGTGGCGTACAGCTGCGGACACTCCCAGCCGGCCGCCCGGTCTCCGAACGCCTCCGCCGCGACGGGGTCGCCGCCGTCGAGGAGCACACCGGCGAACCGCCAGTCGGCCAGGTCCTGGCAGTCGTAGAGCAGCACGGACGGGGTTCCGTCGGCGTGGCCCGCGCCGACCAGCGCCCACCGCCGCCCGCCCCACCGGAACACGAACGGGTCGCGGAACATCACCACGTCCAGGCCGGGGGGCGGTCCGGTCACCACCGGTGTGGGCAGCGGCTTCCAGTCGGCCAGCGCCTCGTCGTCCGGGTCGGCAGCCCGCGCCAGGCAGATCGCGCCCAGGCCGGTGTGGTGGCGGTCGACGCCGGTGTACACGGCCGTGGGCACACCGTCGTCGTCGACCACGCACCCGGACCAGCAGCCCGCCTCATCCGGCCCGCCGGGCGTCGGGGCGAGCGCGATCGGATGGTGCTCCCAGCGGACCAGGTCGGGGCTGGAGACATGGCCCCAGTGGACGTTGGCGTGGACCGGGGCGTCCGGGTTGTGCTGGTAGAAGAGGTGATGGCGGCCCCGCCAGCGGAAGGGACCGTTCGGGTCGTTGATCCAGTTGGCGGGCGGGCGGACCCGGAAGCGCGGCGCGCCGGGGTCGGGGGACTGAGCGGCGGGGCTCAACGGTTGACTCCTGCGGAGGTGATGCCCTCGCGGAGAGGGCGCTGGCCGACGACGAACACGGCGACGGCGGGGAGCATGGAGAGGACGACACCGGCGAGCACCACCGAGACGGAGCCGGTGCCGAGGTTGCCCTGGAGCGAGACCAGGCCGAGCGGCAGGGTGTAGTTCTGGCCGGAGGTCTCCAGGATCAGCGGCCGGAAGAACTCGTTCCAGTGGTAGTTGAAGGCCAGCACGCCGACGATCGCCAGGCCGGGGGCGGCCAGCGGTGCGTACACCGAGCGGAAGATCCGCCACGGGCCGCAGCCGTCCAGCATCGCGGCCTCGCCCAGGTCCTTCGGCATCCCCAGGAAGTACTGCCGCATCAGGAAGGTCCCGAAGGCGGTCGGGAAGGCCGGAATGATCAGGCCGAGGAGAGTGTCGGTCAGGCCCATCGACTTCAGCACCAGGAACACCGGCACGATGGTGACCTGGAGCGGCACCATCATGGTCGCCAGCACCAGGCCGAACAGCGGCTTCTTGAAGCGGAATTCCAGGCGCGCGAACGCGTATCCCGCCAGGCCGGCCGTGATCATCTGGCCCACCGCGATCAGCGCCGTCACCAGCGTCGAGTTGAGGGCGACCAGCCATACGTCGATCTGGTCGAAGACCCCGCGGTACGACTCCGTGGTCGGGTGCGTCGGGATGATCTTCGGCGGCAGGTCGAAGGACTCGGCCGGGGTGCGCAGCGAGGTGGAGACGGTCCAGATGACCGGCCCGAGGGTCAGCAGCGCGCAGACCGCCAGCCCGGCGATCCGGGCCCAGGGCGCGGCCGCGTACCGGGCGCGGCTGAGGGACAGGGTTGCTTGGCTCATGGGGCTCACCCGGCTCACTGGTAGTGGACGAAACGCCGGCTGAGCCGGAACTGGAGGGCCGTGACCGCCATGATCAGTACGAACAGCAGCACGCCCACCGCGGACGCCGGGCCGAAGCGGAGCTGCTCGAACGCGGTCTCGTAGATGACCATCACGACGGTGCGGGTGGAGTCGCCGGGCCCGCCGTCGGTGAGCACGTACGGCTGCTCGAAGACCTGAAGCGCGTTGATGATGCCGACCACCGACGCGACCAGCAGCGTGGGCGACAGCAGCGGCAGCGTGACGGCGAGGTGCTTGCGCAACCCGGTCGCGCCGTCGAGCGAGGCGGCCTCGTGGATCTCCTTGGGGATGTTGTTCAGACCGCCGACGAACAGCAGGAACGAGAATCCGAACTGCTGCCAGACGTAGACCAGGATCACCGTGGCCATCGCCCCGTTCTCCGACGTCAGCCATGGCACCGGGGCGATCCCGACCAGCCCGAGCAGCCAGTTCACGACGCCGAAGTCCTGGTTGAAGAGGTACTTCATCACCACCGAGATCGACGCGGCGGACAGCACCAGCGGGAAGAAGAAGGCCGACCGGAACACCGAGCGGAGCCACATGGGCATCCGCCCGTTCACCGCCAGCGCCAGCGCCAGCGCGATGAGCAGCTGGAGCGCGACCGCGAGCACCATGAACACGAGGGTGTTGCGGAAGGAGACCAGCACGGTCGAATCGCTGAACACCTCGCGGTAGTTGGCGGTCCCGGCGAAGCTCGGGTCGTCGATCACGTTCCAGTGGAAGAGGCTGAGGACGACCGAGCCGGCGATCGGTACGACCGTGAAGACCACGATCCCGACGATCGTGGGCGCCAGGAACAGCGCCGCGAGCAGCCGGGTGGAACGGTTGCGGGCGGAGGGCCGCGAGGGGTCGGCGGCCGGCGTCGCCCGCCGCTTTCGTACGCGCGGGGCCTGCGTGTTCGCCTGGGTGTCCGCCTGCGTGTTCGCCTGCGTGTTCGCCTGCGTGTTTGTCGTCATACGTCACGCTCCATGGCCTTCTCCAGGTCGCCCTGCATCCGGCGCAGCGCGGGGCCCACCGCGCCCCGCGAGGCCAGGGCGGTGCCGGTGTGCTTGAGCAGCACCTGCTCGACCTCGGCGACCTGCGGCGGCGCGGGGATCGGCCCGGTGTCGGGGAACTTGTCGAGGGTGTCGTAGAAGACCTGCCAGTGGTTCGGGCCGGTCTCCCGGTAGCGGGCGGGGGTGAGCATCGAACGGCGGGCCGGGGTGGTCTGGTTGGTCTTGAACAGCCGCATCAGGGTGTCCCTGCGGGCGGCGTACTTGATGAACTCCCAGGCCTCGTCCGGCTTCTTCGAGGTGCGCAGCAGCGCGTAGCCGGCGGCGCCGAACTGCATGCGCTGGGTGCGCCAGCGCGGGAAGTACTGCACGTCGTAGTCCGTCGCCTCCATGCCCGCGAGATGCAGACCGCCCGCCCAGAAGCCGCCCGCGGGCGTGACGCCGACCCGGCCGGTGGAGAAGACGCCGACGAGGTTCTGGCCGTTGCCGCCCTCGGGGCGGGTGCACAGGTCCTCCTGGATGAGGGAGGCGAGATAGTCGTACGCCTCCTCCACGCGGGCGTCGGTGGCCTGCGGGGTCGTCCACCGGAAACCACCCCCGCGCCCGCGCCGGGCGGCGGCCGGATAGAAGGAGTCCCACAGCCAGGCCCCGCCCGGCGCCTTGGACTCGGCGAGCAGATTGGTGCCGTTCGCGAACAGCCAGGGCACCACGCCGCCCCACAGCCGGTTGGTCCAGAAGTACGGCGTGAACCGGGAGCCGCTCGCCTTCTTCATGTCCCGCAGCAGCGCGGTGAAGTCGTCGCGGGTCCAGTCGGCCGCCGGGAAGCTCGCGCCCGCCCGCTTCAGCACCTGGTTGTTGAGGTACATGTCGGCCGCGTTGAACTCGACCGGCAGCTGGTAGAGGCTCCCCTCGTACATCATCGACTCCACCAGCGAGGGATGGACGTCGGCGAAGTACTCGCGCAGCTCCTCGGCGTCCCGCCGCACCCAGCGGTCCAGGGGGACCCCGAGGCGCCGCGCGAACAACTGGACGCCCTCGGTGGCGACGTAGACGAGGTCGGGGGCGGTGCCCGCCGCGATCTGGGTGAGGATCTTCGCGAAGAAGTCGGACCAGTCGACGGCCTGCACCGCGTTGATGCGCAGCTTGATGTCGGGGTGCTCTTTCCGGAAGCCCTCGGTGAGCGTGCGGATGGCCTCCGGTCCGTAGGCGGGGCCGAGGGTGGCGACGACGAGGGAGCCGTCGTTCCGGCCGGGGATGTCGGCGCCGGTGAGGCGGTCCCAGCTTGCCGCGACGCCGCCGAGAGCGGCGGCCGCGGCGCCGTACGCCCCGTACCGCATGAGGCCGCGGCGGGAGATGAGCGAGTCGGTCATCGGCGAGCCTAACTCGTGTTAGGAGGAAGTGACTCCCCGATGATGAGAACCCTGTTACGGGGCTGTCAAGGCGCAGGAGAGGGTTGACCTTTAACGAGTTAGGTCTAAAGTTCCGGACCACTGAGCCGCAGTCCCGACGACGGAGTCGGGGAAGGGAGGCGCACCATGCGCCGAATATCGGGCACATCCGGCAGCCGTGGCCCGTCCAGGAGGTCGCTGTTCCTCGCCTCGGCCGTGGGCGCGGCCGGCGCGTTGCTGCCCGTCACGGCGAGACCTGCGGCGGCAAAGCCCGGGGCGGCGAAGCCGGGGGCGGCGAAGCCCGGGGCCGCGTCCGCGTGCCCGGGCAGCTACCGCGCCGGGTACCACTTCACCGTCCCCGACCAGTGGATGAACGACCCGCAGCGGCCGATCTGGATCGACGGCGAGTACCACTACTACTACCTGTACAACCCCGACTACTCGACGGGTGGCACGACCGCGGGCACCACCTGGCGCCTGGCCACCAGCACCGACCTGGTCTCCTTCACCGACCGCGGCATCGCCGTGCCGAAGGACACCACCCCCAATGGCGACGTCTGGTCCGGTTCGGCGGTGGTCGACACGGACAACACGGCGGGCTTCGGCCCGGGCGCGGTGATCGCCCTGGCCACCATGTCACCCGACGACAACGCCAACACCCAGGCGCAGTACCTGTTCTACTCCACGGACGGCGGCCGTACGTTCACCAACCACGGCACCGACCCGGTCCTGCCCAACCCCGGGGTCCGGGACTTCCGCGACCCCAAGGTGATCCGCGACGAGGAGCGCGGCCGGTGGGTGATGGCGCTCGCCGAGAACAACAAGGTGGGCTTCTACCACTCCACCGACCTGAAGTCGTGGACTTACGTCAGCGGGTTCATCAAGGACGGCATCGGCGTCCTCGAATGCCCCGACCTGTTCCGGATCACCGCCGAGAACGGGACCCGGACGTGGGTGCTGGGGGTGAGCGCCAACGGCAAGGGCTCCGGGCTGCCGAGCACCTACGCGTACTGGACCGGCTCCTTCGACGGCACCACCTTCACGGCCGATGCCCCCGACCCGCAGTGGCTGGACCACGGCTGGGACTGGTACGCGGCCGTCACCTTCGAGAAGCGGGACGCGAACGGCACCCTCGACCCGGCCGCGCGCTACGCGATCGGCTGGCTGAACCACTGGGACTACGCCAACACCACGCCCACCATCGACTGCGACGGCTTCAACGGCACCGACTCGATCGTCCGCGAGATCACCCTCAAGCGCGCCGCGAGCGGCACGTACTACCTCGCCTCCCAGCCCATCGCGGCCCTCGACGACCAGGTCTCCCGCACGGTGAACCTCGGCGACCTGGAGGTCGACGGCCGGCGGGTGCTGGACTACACCGGCACCGCCTATGAGCTGACGACCGAGATCGCCTGGGACCAGCTCACCGGCGCGGGGCTCCAGTTGCGCCGCTCCGCGGACGGCGTCCGCCACATCGACGCCGGGATCTATCGCGACTACGCCTTCGTCAACCGCGGGTACGCGGTGAGCCCGGACTCCTCCGGCCGGTGGCGGGAGAGCCGCACCCCCTTCGACCCATCCTCGCGGATGGTCCGGCTGCGGATCCTGATCGACCGCACCTCCGTGGAGATGTTCATCGACGACGGCCGGTACGTCCACTCCTCCGAGGCCTTCCCGGACCCTGCCGACACCGGGATCGCGCTGTTCACGATCGACGGCGGCGCGGTGTTCAGGAACACCGTGATCCGCGAGTTCAGGCTCTGATCCACGGCGAACAGGCGAGCGTCGGGCAGGCCACTCGGACTCGGCTATCAGGCGGTGCGTCAGGCACGCTTTCGAGTGGCCGGCTCGCGGGCGGTCCATGACAAACGGCCAGGTCGGTGAACGATCGGTGGATCAGTCGATCCCGAGGCAATCGAGCCTCCGACCGTTTCGCGAAGGCAGGCCACAGTGATCAGCAGGCGGAACGCATTGCGGACAGGCACCCTGGGTGCCCTCGGCGCCGGGGCCGTGGCCATGACGGCGCCGACCGACGCGGCCGCCGCCGCGGTGACCGAGCCGGCGGAGCGGGTCAGCCGCCAGGACTGGAAGCGACTGGCCGCGTCGCTCTCCCCCGGTGCCACCCTCTACCGGCCCGCGAACTCCGGCTACCCTCCGCTCGCGATCCCGTTCAACCACCGGTACGCCGGGACCCACCCCGCCGGCATCGTCGCCTGCGCCACCACGAAGGACGTATGCTCGGCGATCCGCTGGGCCCGCGCGGTGGGGCTGCCCGCAGTGCCGCGCTCCGGTCTCGGCCACAACTACGCGGGCTACTCCACCACCACGGGCCTGCTGCTCAATATGAGCCGGATGAGGAACATCGTCACCACGCCGCGGCGGAGTGCCGCCCGCTCCCGGGCATACGGGCCGATCAAGGTCGCCCACGGCGCGGGCACCGTCACCGTCGGGGCCGGGGTCACCAACGGCGATCTGCATCCGCTGCTCGAGGACCAGGGCATCTTCGTGCCGACCGGCCGCTGCCCCTCGGTCGGGGTCGCCGGTCTCGTGCTGGGCGGCGGGATCGGCTTCAGCGACAAGATGTTCGGCCTGACCTGCGACCGGCTGGTCGCCACGACCGTCGTACTCGCCGACGGCCGGGTGGTCGAGGCCGGTGAGGACTCGGAGTCCGATCTGTTCTGGGCCTGCCGGGGCGGCGCGGGCAACAACTTCGGCGTGCACACCTCGTTCACGTTCCAGTACGAGCGGTTCCAGGGCGATGTGGGGTTCTACCGGCTCAGCTGGAGCCTGGACTCCGTACTGCCGGTGATGGCGACCGCCCAGCGGATCGCCCAGGAGACCGAGGACGACAAGCGATTCCACCTCCGCCTCGGCATCGGCACCCGCGGGCGCACCCGGAAGCAGATCCGCACGAACGCCAACGTCAACGCGATCGGCCAGTACTACGGAACCCTCGATGAACTGCGGGCCGTCCTCGCCCCGCTCCTCGCCATCGGCACCCCGGAGGAACGAGCCCGGAACTGCGCCGCCGTCCGCGAGGTCACCCCGGCTGAGGCGAGCACGCTGCTCAGCGCCACCACTCCGGTGGAGAATTTCGCCGCCAAGTCAGCGGTCCTGAACTCCCGGACGCTCCTCACCGACCAGCAGGTCGGCGCCGCGGCCGAGCGGCTGCTCGACTGGCCGGGCAGCGGCAACCCGGACGGGGCCGGGTTCGCGATGTTCGCACTCGGCGGGGAGATCAACCGCGTACCGCGCCGGGCGACCGCATTCGTGCACCGCGACGGCCTGTTCATCCTGGCCGCCGAGACCTCCTGGGCGGACTACGACTCCCCCGAGGTCGCCGCCGCGAACCAGCACTGGCTCCAGGAGTTCTACGCCGCCATCTTCGACGGGGCGCCCCCTGCGCACTCCTACCAGAACTTTCCCGATCCGAAGCTGAGGGACTGGCGGGAGGCCTACTACGGCGTCAACTACCCGCGGTTGGTCCGCGTGAAGCGGAGGTACGACCCGACCGACTTCTTCCGCTACCCCCAGGCAATCGGCTCCTGAGTGCTCCCGTGCCACCACCAGGCCGGGCCCCCGCCAGGCCGGGCCCGGGGGACAGGCCAGGTCTGACCGGGAGGGGTCCCCGCACGCCCGTGCCAGCCTCTGCCGCATGAAACGCTGGAAGTCCGCGATCGGGCTCGTCATCTGCCTTGGTGTGACAAGGGCGGTTCGGCATCGGGGCCCTTCACCCGGCCCGTGGAATTCATGAAGATGCGCGCACAGCGGCTGCCCGCCCGGGATCACGGCGATTACGTCCCGGCGCATGGATTCAACCTTGCCGATGCGTCCACCACCGACCTGCCAGAAGCCGATTTCGTCACAGGCCGGTACACAGCGCTGCCCTTCGCGCTGGGCCTGCGGGTCAGGGACTGTGTCCAGGCCGTGGCTGACAAGCGCGACGGCGCACGGCCCGTGTGGTTCTACGGGCTGAGCGACCGCTCCTGGGCCTGCGTGATGCCCGGTTTGGTCTCACGGTCACGCCAAAAGGACAGCGGGTATGGCTGGATGATCCGGCCGACTCCTGGGCCGTATGAGCAGCACCCCCCGGCCATCACGGCCCCCGGGGCGGGGGCGGGCCGCTCTGCGGCCGTAGCGCCCGCGGACGCTACGGCACCATTCAGGACGGCGAGAACTCGTATTGCAGCTCATAGAGGTGACCGGCCTTGGCCATCACCGTGGCCTCAATGGGGCGTTCGTCGTCGCTGTACACGACCCGCAACGTCCGCAGGACGGGCAGATTCCCCGGCAGACCAAGGACGGTGTACTGCTCCTGCGTGGGTACCCGGGCGGACACCTTGTCCACGCTGAGCCGTGGCGGGTACCCCAGTTCCGCCAGCAACGCCGGAGTACCGCCCTTGATCTTGCGGCGTTCCATCATCGCCGTCCCGTGAGCAAGATCCAGCGGATAGTACGACTTCACCAGTTCCACCGGCTCGTCATCCAGCGACAACACCTGCGCCCGCAGGAGCGCCATCCCACCCTCCGGAAGCCGTAGCGCCTCCGCCACATCGGCAGGCGGCCTCACCTCGGCGACCTCCAGAAGACGGCTGCTCCCGCGCGCCTGGTGCCCGGTGGCCGCCTCGCTGATCCACCGATACGGCTCACCCGACGCGGCCAGCGCCATGTACGCGGCGGGCCGCATGGTGCGTTGCCGGTGCTCCCGTACGGTAACGGCCGCCCCGGCCCTGCCCACCGCGAGGCCTTCGTCCTTCAGCAGTTGCAGTGCCTTCTGCACGGTCGCGTTCGACGCGCTGAACCGCTCCTTGAGCTGCGCGGTCGACGGAAGCCTGGCGCCCGGTCGAAGCTCGCCGGACATGATCTCGTCCCGCAGATCCGCGGCGATTCGCTCATGCAGCGACCGCCGGTCGACTGCGTCCTGATCGGCCTTGGGCACGGTCATCCCATCCTGAGTTCGTAACGAAGGCGCTGGCGGTGAGCGGGCATGGTGATGAGATCAGCCTGAATCGGCCGACCGTCCCCATCGAGGACGACCCGCTCAAGGCACATCACCGGCTCCAGCTCGCCGGTCCGCAGCAGCTCGCGCTCCTGCCCATCGGGCATCCGCGCCGTCACATCCTCCCGCACCCGTTGCCCCACGTACCCCAGTTCCGCGAGCAGAGCAACCGCTCCCCCACGGATCTTCGCCGTGCCCGCCAGGCCGGTACCCGCCGCGATGGGAGCGGGGTAGTAGGAGTCGGTCAGCTCGCAAGGCTGCTCGTCCAGATACATGATCCGCCGCCGCACGACCACTGCGGCCCCCGCCTCGATCCCCAACAGACGTGCCACGGCTGCGGGAGCGGACACCTCTCCGGCCTGGACGATGCGCTGAGTGCCCCGCCGCCCGTAAGCCGCGGCCTCCTCACTCCACACATCGGCTCGGTCTCCCCCGGCCGGCCGCAGGTAAGGCATCGACGTACTGGTCCACGCATCGCCGGCCAACGGGGCCTCCTCATATCTTGGTCGGTCCTCGCCAACCTCGCCGCTTTACACAGTAAGCGAACCGTTGACCACCACACAGTGGGGATCCTTGCCGCTTTTCGTGAATAGCGATAATGTCGCCCTGAGCTTACAGCGAGCCCAGAGGTGGTGAGTCACCGTGCCCCTGACACGGCAGCAGTTCTTCTCACGTCGCAAGCCGACTGTCCCCGCGGGTCGGAAGTTGATGAGCAAGGCCCACGCCGTCGCGTGGATCTTCGAAGCACTGCTACGACTGGTGTTACCGCCCGGGCCAATGGTGTGCCTCACTCGTCCTACCGGCCTCGCGTGGCGGTCGCACTGTGTCTCGGTACGCCCCGCTACCGCGTACGAGCGGCGGCAGCTGCGGGCCCTCGCCCGGCTGCACGCCCAACGCCAACGAGGCATCGCCCCCGCATAGGCCACGCCCCCGCGCCACCGGCACCAGAGTTTGCGGTGAATATCGGACGACGACACGCCGATGCCACGGCGTGTCTGTGTCTCATACTCACCGCAAGGTCGCCGGCAGCACTTCGCCAGATCGGTGATCAACCATGGCAGACGGACCCGGTGGCAGCCTCACGCTGAGCGCGTACGGCCGCGACGGGCGCCCCGGCCGCGGGTTCCCGGCCCGCCCGGCTGGTCGGTGCGCGGGGTCACGCCCAGGCCCTTGAGGCGTTCGAAGTCCGCCGCGTCGATCTTCTCCAGGACCTCCAGCTGCCGCTCCAGCGCATCGGACTGCGAGCCGAAGTCGTCATGTCGGCGCAGCGCGTTCGCGGTGGTGACGTGGTAGCGGGCGAGGGCGACCTTCAGGCTGCGGCTCTCCAGGACCATCCGGTAGATCGTCTCCTCCGCCAGGGCGTCCTGGACCGATCTGACGGGGCGGGTGAAGAAGAGCGTGACGATCTGGCCGGCGCCGAGCGCGCCGAGGACGGCCGGGCTCTCCCAGCCGACCCGGCCCGGGAAGAAGACGCCGAGGAGGGAGAGCAGGAGGGCGGTCAGCAGCAGACAGGTGCCCAGGCCCAGCAGGAACTTGGCGGCGAAGCCGACGGTGCGCTGGGCCTGTCTGAGGCGCTCGGAGGTCTGGATGCGGTAGTCACGCAGCCGGGCGTCCTCGTAGGAGAGGATGCCCTGCTTGTCCTGGATGTACGAGGAGTAGCCGGCGAACTCCGCGTCCTCGCCCCGGGCGAGCCGCCGGTCGTCGTCCGGGCGGGAGCCGAGGAAGCGGGCCAGCTCGGCGAGGCCGTTCATCACCTCGGTGCGCAGCACGCGCTGGCAGAAGTCCAGAGCGGTGAGGTGGCGTTCCAGGGTGCGGCTGGCGGTGAGGGCGTCGGAGACGACGAGTTGCCGCACGTCGTAGCGGGAGCGGATGCCGGTCAGCAGGAGCTGGATCTTTATGTCGGTGAGGACGCCGATCACGACGACGTGGGTCGTCTCGTGCCGGCCGTCGGCCAGGAGCCCGTCCAGCAGCGTGGCCAGCGGGGAGGGCTCACGGGCGGCGGGGGTGTCCTGGAAGTCGTAGAGGGTGTTGGACCGTACGTGGTGGACGCGCAGCCTGCCGCCCCAGCCGTCCTCGGCCGGTTCCGGAGCCAGCAGGTCGGTCAGGCCGTCGACGTACGCCGCGCCCCAGGTGTCGGCCTCGCAGTGCGCGCCGTACTGCCTGCGTTCGAGGTCGTACGCCTCCCCCGGGACATGCCAGTCGCGGACGTTGATCAGGTGGAGCGTCCCCTCGCCGTGTCCGCGCACACGGGAGCCGACGGTGGCGTCGAGGAAGCGGGCGAGGGGCGAGCGGCTCAGTTCCGCCTCGGGCAGGACCCGGCGGTGGCCCTCCGTGCGGAGGGCGTCACCGCCTTCGCTGTCCAGCAGCAGCTTGGAGACCGCGCTCTCAGGCAGTGACAGCTGACAGTCCAGATTCAGGAAGAAGTCGTTCTGTAGGCACTGTGTGATGAGGATGTACTGCTCCTCGCCCGCCGGTTCCATCGGTCACCCACCCCCTCAGTGCGGCAGCAGCGGCCACTGCCGCGACAGCCGCATGGCGGCCTCGGTCACGGCGGGGTCCGCGGACTGGACCGCGAGGCCGTCCAGATAGGCGTGGGCCGCGGCCTCGTACAGGTCGTCGACGGCGTAGAGGCGCGCCTCGTGGGCCGCGCGGCGGGCTCCGGCGCGGTTGTCCAGGGTGGCCTCGGCCTCCTTGGCGCGCTCGGCACCGGCGATGTCCGCCTCGGTCTCCCGCTCCAGCTCCCGCAGTTGCTCGGCGGTGGTGCGGTACGCCGCGAGATACGGGTGTTCCGCGCCGAGACCGATCAGGAAGGCGATGCCCCCGGAGAGCAGCAGCAGCGCCACGAACATCAGAGAGACGCTGTGCGGGTCCAGGTGCAGGGACTCGATGAGGCTCGGCTGGTTGCTGATGCTGTCCCTGACGTCCTTGGGCACATCGGACGGCAGCTCCAGCGGGGGCTCCTCCTGGAACGCCACCTTGGCCCGCAGATCGCCCAGCGCCCAGGCCCCGTACGCCCAGACGCCGATCAGCGCGAGGGCGGGCACGGCCGACAGCCGGACCGCGCCGGTGGCGGAGCGGTGCCGCAGGATCCGGCCGCCGATGTGCGGGGCGAGGATCATCGCCACGGCGACGGCCACGGTGAGGCTGACGGAGAGCAGATTGGCGAAGGCCCCGACGCCGTGCAGATTCTCGAACACGGTGTAGTAGACGGGGAACTCGACCGCGATCAGCAGCACCAGCACCCCGATCTTGATCCACCGCGGCATGCCGGGGCGGGCCGCCGCGCCCTCCCAGGCCGCCCTGGTGGACAGGGCCCGGTCGGCCGCGTCGGGCTCCTGCGCCGCAGCGGGGTCGCGCTCGGACACGGCCTGCCAGCGGTCGTGGTCCCGGGCCGTCTCCGGCTCGTGGTCGCGATGCTGCGCCGCTGGGGGGTCTGTGGTGGGGTTGTTGGCGGCGTCGGTGCCGTCGGACCAGTCGGGGGGCATCCGGTTGCGCAGCCAGCGCCGCTCGAAGCTGCCCCGCACGGTGTCGCGGAAGGTCTGCCACCGGTCGGCCCGCCGCGCGAGCCGGTCCAGCTGCGCGGTGGTGACCATCTGCTGCTGCTCCAGGACCGTGCGCCGCCGGCTCCCCCGCGCCAGCCGTTCGCCCGCGGCGGTGGCCGCCGCCCGCACCCGGGCGGCCTCCAGCGCGCCGTCCTCCTCGGCCCGTGCCGCCTCCTCGGTGAGCCGGTGCCTGACGCGGTCACGCAGGCTGGACAGCTCGGCGAAGTACGGGATCCGGTCGGGGCTGCCCAGCACCCAAGGGTCGAAGACCTCCCGGGCACCGGCCGCCGCGCCGCGCTTGCGGGCCCGGTCGAGCAGCCAGGCGCTGTCGTTGGCGCGGACGACATCCGACTCGACGGGGTCCGGCTGCGGCAGGGCACCGTCGGGGAAGTGTCGCGCGGCCGCGCGGCCCCGGCGGCGCCCGCGGTCGGAGTCGGGCCTGCGGCGGCGCAGTCTCAGCCGCCGCGGCTCCTCGTCGTCGCTAACGGTATGTGGTGTGGACACGTGCCTTCACCCTCCCCTCCAGGAGCTCCGTCCAGAAGGAGTTGAACTGGTCGTACCGGGCGGTGTCGGCGCCGTACTTCATGCCGTAACCCACCGGGTAGATGTCGGCGCCGGACAGCTCCGGCTTGTGGTGGGACTTCAGGAAGGCGTCGATGGTCTTCCCGCGGCTCGCGGCGGTGGACAGATCCTGCCGACCCAGCCGGAAGTCCGGATCGCCCTGGTCGAAGTCGCTCACCACCAGCACATCGAACGAGTCGTCGTCGCCGGACGGTTTGGTCAGCGCGATGCGCGACAGGCCGCCCAGCACATCGGAGCCGGGCTCCTGCTCCTGTGCGCAGCGCAGCAGCTTCAGCGCGCTGGAGAGGGCGACCGCCCGCATGGCCTTGCGGGTCCGGTCACGGTCGGCCGTCTTCGAGGTGTCCGGGTCCAGATCGAGCGGGCTGACCTGGCACTTGGACGCCTGGGACACCTTGGTGATCGGGGCGAACGACGTCTTGCGGCACTTGTTGTCCGACAGGAAGGTGTTCAGCGTCGCCTCAAGCTTGGCCTTTGCGTCGAAGCCGGTCTTGGTGGCGGCGGCCGAGCCCGAGCCGTCGACCACCACGCCGCAGGCCTGGGAGTAGCGCTTCGGTTCGTTGGACACCGCGTCGCAGGCCGTGGCGGCGGTCGCCGCCAGGGCGAGCACCAGCGCGGCGGGCAGCGCGCGGCGCGTCTTCGGCGCTGTTGGTGCCTTTCGCGCCGTTGGTGCCTTTCGCACCCTTGGCGCCTTCGGCGCAGGGCTGTTGCCGATCATCGCGCGCTCCTCGCGTCGGCACGGTCGGCGTTCTGCCGCTCGAGTATCTGGAGCGCCCGGGACGTGGCCGTCCTGGCGCCCTCGTCGTCGTCGGCCAGCAGCCAGACGTCGGGCCGGTGCCAGGACTGGTCAAGCTCCACCCGGCCGGGCAGCCAGTCCCCGGGCGGGCGCCGGACGAGGCGCACGAACTGGGGGTGGGAGGCGCGCACCGCGTCCCAGTAGCAGGCGAGTTGCTGGTTGGCCTGGTCGGCGACGGCCTGCGCATGCGACCGGCAGCGGTCGACGCTGGTGCGCCACTGGCCCACCCACTGGCCGTACCGCGCGAGCGCGGCGGGCCTGGGGTCCTCACGGACGTCGTACTGGGTGACCACGCGCACCGACTCGGCGCGCAACTTGCTGATGAGGGCGTGCTCCTGCCCGATCATCGAGGAGCGCATCTGCTCCATGGCCCGGCGGGCGGTGGTCCGCACCTCCATGACATACGCGGGGAGCGGCAGTTCCTCCGGGTCCGGCGGATCGATGAGCACGGGCGGCTCGTCCCGCCGCCCCTCGAACTGCCGGACGGGGATGCGGGGCACGCCCCGCTCGCCGTCACGCTTCCCGCGCCATCGGGCCCTGAAGCGCGCGGTACGGCCGAGGTGCCCCCGCCGCACCACGCGGTTGACGCTGTCGGTTCTGATCATGGATATCTGTCCCCCGATTTCCCTCGGCGTGGAATTCGGCTCCGGAAGGCCGCATCATGGGTGCGGAACTCCGCTTCCCTTCCCGAAGCGGCACGGCAATCGAACCGAATACCTGTTTCAGACCGTAACGGTCAGGTCATACCCGGGAATGCTCCCCGCCCGGGCCGCTCCCGAAAACGCCCGGAAGCCGCCCGGAGAACGCCCCCGTAGTCGCCTGACGCCAGGTCATACTGGAATGGTTCCGAAGGACTTCCGAGGGACTTCATCGAATCGATCATGGAATATCGATCATGGAATTGGGAAGGAACGCGCGGAACGCGACGCCAGGCGAGGCGGGAAAGGAGACAGGCCGGTGGAAAACGTCCCCATGGGCCGGGAGCCGGTGCCGGCGCCGGTGCTGCTCCGGGTCAGCCAGACACACTTCCCGGTCGAGACCCTGGGGCCCGGGCGGCGGCTGGGCATCTGGCTTCAGGGGTGCGGGCTGGCCTGCGCCGGGTGCATGTCGCGGCACACCTGGGATCCGGAGGGCGGCAACTCCCGTACGGTCGCGTCCCTGCTCGGGCTGTGGCGCGCGGCGCTGGCGCAGGGAGCCGACGGGCTGACGGTCAGCGGCGGCGAGCCGCTCGATCAACCGGCCGGTCTCGCGGCGCTGTTGGCCGGAGCTGCCGAGGCCCGCGCGGAGGCGATGGCGCCGGGCGGCCCGGCGGCCGGTCGCGAGGTCGACTTCCTTCTCTACACGGGATACGAGGAGGAGGAAGTGGAGCGCGACGCGGCGCGCTCCGCCGCGGTCCGCCACGCCGATGTCGTGGTGACCGGACGTTTCCGGGTGGCCGAGCCCACCGAGTTGGTGTGGCGCGGCTCGGCGAACCAGCGCATGCTGCCGCGTACGGCACTGGGGCGGGCGCGCTACCAGGCGCATCTGGCCCGGGCGGCGAGCGGGTCCCGTCTGCAAGTGGTCGAGGGGGAGGGCGATGTGCGGCTCTACGGGGTGCCTCGGCGCGGCGAACTTGCCGCGCTGGAGCGGCGGCTGCGGCAGGTGGGGGTGCGCCTCACGAGGCCCAGCTGGCGGCCTTGAGGGGTGGCGGGGATTGTCGCGGTGTGGGTGGCCGCCGTCTGGGCGGTTACAGAGCGCCCACGGCCTCGGCTATCTCCCGGCTCCTGACCACCAGATGCACCCGCCAGCGCGCGTCCCGGGCCAGTTCGTCGCGGATCGCCCAGCGCAGCCAGGTCGCGCTGACCGCCGGCGCCAGGCCGCCCCGGCCCGCGCCCAGCAGCGGAAAGCAGATGGACGACAGGGCGGGCTGGTAGCGGTCGCGCTCGGCCCGGGCGAGCGCGAAGCACGCGCCGACCGCGCGGGCGATGGTCTCCGGGCGTACCTGGTACGTGTCCTCCTCCGGCGTGGCCACCGCCGCGTGGTAGATCCGCCGGACCCCGCGCGCGGCGAGCGCCCCCGACGACGTGGGCACCACCGTGCCGGGCCGGACCGGCAGCCCGGGGCGTCCATGGGCGCGCAGCCACGCGGCAAGTTCGCGCGCGAGCACATCGTCGACGATCTCCCCGGCGGGGTCGCGCACGGCGGCGGCGAGGCGCAGCGCGCCGGACACGGTGGGGCGGAAGGTCTTCGACATCTCCAGATAGACGTTCTCCGAGGAGACCAGCACCTCGATGTCCCGCAGCAGTTCGATGGGCGACACATGGACGGTGAAGGTGCTACGCGCGTCCACCGGCACGCTGTCGACCCGCAGCGGAGGCTCCTGACCGGCCCGGCGGCCGCCCGGTCCGCCCTGACCGGCCTGTCCGCCCTGCCCTCTCGGCCCGTCCTGCTCATGCTCGTACGGCCCTTCGGAGGGCAGCGGGCCGCCCGTCGGCTGTCCGCCGGAGAATCCCAGCCGCTCCCGCAGGACGGTCAGCACGGCCTCGGCGAGCTGCTCCATCACATCCCGTTCCTGCCGCTTGCGGAACCCCTCGGTGCTGACCCCGTACACGGCGGCCGCCAGCTTGCGGCGGTCGGCGGCGGCGTCGCCCCGACGGTCGGGGAGCAGCCCGAAGGTGTGGGCCGCGGCGCGGCCGAGCACGCCGTTCTCCCCGAGCCGCCGGACGGCCTCCTTGAGCAGGGCCTCGATGCCGGCCGGGGCGTCGTCGGGGCCGTCGCAGAAGCCGCCCGCCACGGCCGCCGCGCGCAGCGCCGGCCGATCGGTTCTGCGCAGGTCGGCCAGTCCCGGCCTGCGGATGCTTTTCAGTTCGTTCAGGAGTTGATCGTATGTGGGCAGATCCGGCGGAAATGGCTCCTGACTCATGGTCACCAGGCTAGCGACGGCGACCCGAAGAGGAAATCTGTCCCACGACCGCCGTGCCAGGCCGGATAGCGCTGTAGCCAGTGCACCGCGCTTTGCCGTCCTTTGTGGTTCTCGGCAATTCCCGGCCGAGCCGGCCGAGCGGGAACACATTTCCGATTTCCGGAGCCATGAGAGCCACGACTTTCTTGATCAACAAAGGCAACGCCCGCCCGCGTACGAGGTGACCGAGATGACCCAGCCACCTGAGGACCCGCCCGCCACGGAATACGAAGAACCCGGGGAACCCGCCCCCGGCGAGGAACACCGCACGCCCGAGGAGTACCGGGAACACGGCGCCGGACCGCCGCCCACCGAACAGGAGGACCCACCAACCCCATCGCCCCCGCCCACGGCCGCGGCCGCGGCAGCCGGGGCGCTCACCGAGGACGAGCTCCCCGGGACGGGGCCCGCGCAGGTCGCGCACGGGGGACGCGACCTGCGCGGGGACACCGCCCTGCTGCCGCTCTCGCTGCGCGACCGGTTCCGGCTGCGGGCCGTGCTGCGCCGCCCCGAGCACCCGTACCAGGCGGCCGTCTACCGCGTCGAGGACGACCGCGGCACCCACATCCTCAAGTGGTACCACCGCGGACACGGCCCGGACCGCACGGTGTGGGAGCTGCTCCGCGACCGCCCGCGCCGCCACCTCACCCACTTCACCGAGACCGACGACACCGGGGCGGACGGCCATCCGTACGACCTGGCCCCGTCCTACGGCGAGACCGATCTGGCGAGATATCTCAGGGACAACCCGGGCCCCGTCGACCCCGCCCTCATCCACCGCGTCGTACGGCAGCTGCACGAAGCCCTCACGACCCTGCACGAGCTGAACATCGTGCACCGGGACCTCAGCCCGGCCAACGTCGTACTCGGCAGCCTCGATCCGGACGCCCCGAACGCCCCGGACCTCGCCCTCGTCGACTTCGCCGTCTCCGCCTACGAGCCCGCCGAGCGCTACACCCGCAACGAGCGCTGGGTCGGCACCGCGCTCTACATGTCACCGCAGGCGTCGCTGCGCAACCAGCTCATCCACCCGCCCGCCGACTGGTGGTCGCTCGGGATGATCGTGGCCGAGATGGCCGGCGGCCGGCACCCCGTCCCCTTCACCGACAACGACTTCGTACGGGAGGAGATCAGCTCCCGCGCCCCGGACCTGGCGCTGGTCACCGACGCCCGGCTACAGCGGCTCTGCAAGGGGCTGCTCACCCGCGACCCCGAAAACCGCTGGGGCACCGACGAGGTGGCGCAGTGGCTGGTGGGCGGCACGCCGCCGATCGCCCCCTGGGAGGAAGGCACCGCCCCCGGCGCATCCGACCCGGCCGAGGACCCGGACATCGAGCCGTTCGCGTTCCTCGGCGAGCAGTACACCCGGCCGAAGCAGCTGGCCAGGGCGTTCAGCGAGAACTGGCGGCAGACCCTGGACACCCTGGCCCGGCGGCGCACCAGGGGGGAGTTCACCCGCTGGCTGCGCCAGTTCGAGAACAAGCCGGGCTACGACGGCGACAAACTGGCCGCGCTGCTCGCCCGCCTGGAGCCGCAACAATATGCGGCTCCGCCGCGTGAACCGGGGCCCGCCACGCTGGTCCGCCTGATCTCCTGGCTCGGCCCCACCCTCGACGCCTCCTATCGCGGAGTGCCGCTCGACCCGCCCGGGCTACGGGAGTTGCTGCGGGCGGCCGGGCGCGGCGACGAGTTCGCCCTCTCCGTCGTCAAGGACCTGGCGGACCACACCATCCTGCCGCTGCTGGAAGAACGCACCGGCGGCGAAGGGCTCGGCGATGTGCAGCAGCGGTGGCTGACGGCCCGGTCCCGCTGGGAGCACACCGTCGAGCAAGTGATCACGGAGTCGCCCCTGCTGCGCGCCGCGCGCGCCGAAGTACGCGCCGCCACCCGGCTCGACCACACCCGGCTCGCCGCACTCCTGTCGCTCGCGGCGGCCCCCGTGCCACACCGGCGGCGGCTCCTGGACCGGGCCGCCCGGACCCAGGCCGAGCTGCCGCAGCCGGTGGCCTGGTACGGCCGGCTGGTGCGCGACCCCGAAGACCTGGTGCGGATGCAGCTGGCCGAGTGGCTGGCCGGGTTCGCCGCGCAGGAGTCGGAGGAGGCGCAGGGCCGGATCGACGTACAGCGCGCCGCCCTGCGCACCGAGCGCGACCTGGACGTGGCCACGCTGTGGGTGCGCAGACAGGACATGCTGCCCACGCTCGGCTGGGCCCTCTGCGGGGCTCTCATCCTCGTCTGCCCATGGATCCTCATGATCGGCGCGAGCGACCTCGCGGGGTGGTCCCCGCAGAGCACCGTGCTGACGGCCTGGATGCTGGCCCTCCCGGCGGCCGCCATCGTCCCGGCGCTGGAGATGTGGGCGGCGTACCGCATCGGCAGCCCCTTCTACCACCCGGACCGCTCCCTGGCCGGGCTGCTGATCCGCCGCGCGCTGCCCGCCGCCCGCTTCATACGCAGCCCCGGCGCCCGCTTCCCGGTCCGCGGCCTGCTGCTCCTGCTGCCGCTGGGCCTGATGTGGCTCACCGTGGTCTACGCCGCCTGGGTGTGGCCGCTGGCCACCGTGGCCGCCCTCGCCTGGTGGACCTGGCACCGGCTGCGCCGCTGGCGCCGCTACGTCGCGGAGTTGCGCGGCCGGGACGGCCGTCCCGGCCGGGCAGCCCACCCCGGCCGCCGGAGGACGGCGGCCACCACGCCACGGACAGGAAACGTCACATGAGTTCAGCAGCAGCCCTCGCCAGTGTCGACGACGTGGTCCCGTATCTCTTGGAGCCCCCTCCGGATTTCAGCCTCATTTCGGAACCCAGCACCCTTCCGCAGGCCGTCCCGAACACGGTGCCGGACACTGGGGTACCGCACGATGTCGCCCAGAACCCCGGGCTATCGGGCCATATCGACACGGGAGTCGGCCAGCACGTCGTCGACGCCGTCCACAACGCCGCCGGGCACACGGTCGGCGCGGCCATGCACCAGCTGCACGACATGGTGGTGCCCGCCCTGATCGGCCTGGGCTCGCTCGGCGGCGCCCTGCTCGTCGGCCGCGCCACCATGGCCAGTGCGCAGCTCCTCGCGGCCACCGCCATCCGCGCCGCCAAGGACCAGGCCGAGCTGGAGCAGCGGCAGCTGGACGCCCGCCAGGCGGCCGAGTGCTGGAAGAACGCCGCCTTCGCCGCGGCCCGGGCCAACGCCCGCCTGGGCGCACTGCGCGCCCGGATCCGGCGGTCCGGCCCGGCCACTGGCCCCGGCGGACCGCCCGGCCTGCCCGACCTGCCGCCTCCGCTGAACCTGACGGGCATGAGCCTGGAGCAGGTGTGGTGCCGGCTGGCCGACACCGACCGCCAGGTGCGCCGCGCCGAGGCCGCGTACGCACGGGCGACGATGGAGGCCGCCGGCCGCCCGGTGTCCGTACCTGCCGCCGATGGCGACGGGGGCTGGCACGCCAGGCTGCGCGCCCGGCGTCAGCAGGTGCTGGAGGAGTACGAGCAGACACCCACCGAAGCCGAGCCGCAGACCGTCGCCCCACAGCCGCAGCCCGCCGCGGCAGCGGGCGCGCTGACCGAGGACGAGGTACTGCGGCGTGGCGCCGACCTGCTGGCCACGCTCCCGCACCACATATCCGCGGCGGACTACCGGCTCGTGGAGGAGCAGATCGCCAGCGCGGCGGAGGTCGTCGCCCGGCGGCCCTCCATGGCCAAGCTCCATCTGCGGCAGGCCGCCCGCTTCGCCCAGCAGAAGACACACGAGGCGGAGCAGCTGCGGGAGAACGAGGAGTGGGCGGCCCAGCGACTGGCCTTCCTCCGGGACGTACCACCCGGCGTCCCCGGCCCGCTGCCCGACGCCACGGCGGAGATCGCGGTCCTGGAGAGCTTCCTGGACAAGGGCGGCACTCTGGAGGAGACCGAGCGCCTCCGGGTCGAGGCCCGCGTCGCCGGGCGGGTCGACGCGTACCAGCGCGCGTACACCGCGGAGGTGATCCGCGCGGCGGTCGAGCACTCGGAGCCCGAGGCGGTCAGGCGCTCCACGTCCGGAACGGTCCAGGTGATCGACTGGACCCCGCCGGACTGGGGCGACGAGCACTGGCTCCGCATCAGGGTGGACGCGGACGGCTACGCCCGTGTGGCCACCATGCACCGCGACCGCGACCCGGCCGAGGAGACCGACGCCGACCGCGACCTCGACTGGCAGCGCTGCGTCGAGTCCTCCGAATACCTGCGGGAGTTGCAGCGGCTCACCGAGCAGGTGGGCCTCCGCCTGCCGTTCGTCTTCGACAAGCCGCCCAGGCGGCCGGATCCGCTCGGCGGGGCCCAGCCGACCGTTATCGACCGGCTCCCGCCCAAAGTCCGCCACCGCCACCACGACGACGAGGAGCCGCGCTGATGACCGAGACAGAAACGCCGACCGCGGCCTCTCCCACATCCACGGCCGGGCTGCGCCGGGGGGACCGCGGGCTCCCGGCCTTCGCCGAGGAACTGGTCGGCACCCTCAGCGTCCACTCCCAGTACGTGCTGCACGGCAGCATCCGGGACGTCCACCTCGTCCGGCACGACAAGAACCCCGACGACGGCGGCGCGGACCGCCAGTACGACGCCCACCACACCCTCACCGAGGTCCTGTGGAACGCCCTGTGGCAGGAGGGCTACGAGGCGCTGATCCGCTTCGACATCGCCGACGGCTTCACCGTCGTGACCGGCCCCGCGGCCCAGGAGGTGCGCGAGCTGCTGCACGGCCGCGACACCCCCGGGGCCGCCCACGCCCGGCGCGCCGACACCCCCGTACACCTGGCCGAGGCCGAAAACACCCTGCGCTCGATCGTCACCGGCTGGAAGCAGCCGGGGCAGCGGGCGAAGAAGACCCCCGACGGGCGCCCGCGCCCGGACACGCCACAGCGGCAGCACCCGTACCGCGTGGTGCTGCTGATCGACTACGCCGCCCGCATCCCCACCGACGTCACCCGCCTCAGCGACCCGGAGCGGGACTTCTTCCTCAACTGCCTCAAGCTCGCCGAGGACGCCCGGCCGATCCCGGACCAGGACAGCGGGCGGCGGCTGTTCAACCCCCTGATCTGGCTCGCCGACGGCGAACGCGACCTGCCCACCTGGCTGGTGGCCGGCAGCGAGCGGGTCCGCACCATCGGCATCCCTCTGCCCGACCTGGGCAGCAGGCGGCGCATGGCCCAGCTGCTCGCGGAGGAGCACGTGGCCAAGTCCGGGCGCGGGGGCGCGGACACGGGGGGTGTGAACGGGCAGATACGGCTCGACAAGGAACAGCTGGGCACGCAACAGCCGGGCGGCGCGGAGCGGGCGCCGGACGAACACGACATCGACACCTTCGCCAGGGCCACCGCCGGGCTGACCCTGCGCGCGATGCGCGAGAGCGCCCGTATGGCCCTCGACCGCGGGCTGTCGTTCGCCGAGATGCGGGACGCGGTGCGGGTCTACCAGCTCGGCGTCAAGGACAACCCCTGGCAGGCGGATTACGTCCGCGAGCAGATCAGGAACGGCGAGGCGTACATCCGCTCGCGGGTGAAGGGCCAGGAGAAGGCGGTCGGCAAGACGCTGGACATCCTCAAGCGCGCCGCCCTCGGTCTCTCCGGCGCCCAGGCCTCCCACCCCGGCAGCCGCCCGCGCGGTGTGCTCTTCTTCGCGGGCCCGACGGGCACCGGAAAGACGGAGCTGGCCAAGTCGGTGGCCACGGTGCTGTTCGGCACCGAGGACGCGTGTCTGCGCTTCGACATGAGCGAGTTCTCCTCGAAGCACTCGGTGGACCGGCTGCTCGGCGCGCCCCCCGGATACGTGGGCTACGAGGCGGGCGGCGAGCTGACCACGGCGGTGCGCAACGACCCGTTCCGGGTCGTGCTGTTCGACGAGATCGACAAGGCCGACAAGGGCGTGCTCGACAAGTTCCTCCAGGTGCTGGAGGACGGCAGGCTCACGGACGGGCAGGGGGTCACCACGTACTTCAGCGAGTGTGTGCTGATCTTCACCTCCAACCTCGGGGTCAGAAAGCGGACCGGCGGCGGGAGCGGGCGCGGGGGGCGGGTGGCCGAGCCGGGCATGCCGTACCACCAGCTGGAAGAGATCATCCTGACCAACGTCAAGGAGCACTTCGTCGAGGAGATCGGCCGCCCGGAGCTGATGAACCGGCTCGGCGGCAATGTGGTGGTCTTCGACTACATCGACGCCAAGGTGGCCGCCGAGATCTTCGACTCGCAGGTCGGCAACATCCAGCGGGTGCTGCGGGAGGAGCAGGGCGTGCATCTGCGCCTCTCCGACGAGGCGCACCAGGCGCTGTCCGCCCACTGCACGGCCGACGTCGACAACGGCGGCCGGGGCATCGGCATGCTGCTGGAGACTCATCTGATCAACCCGCTGGCCCGCGCGCTCTTCGACCAGGAGGCGCTGGCGGGCACGGCGGTCACCGTCACCGGCGTACGTCCGGCCGCGGACGGGACGGTGGCCCTGGACCTTCGGGTGGTGCGGGGGGACGGCCGGTGAGCGACGGAAATGGCTGGTGGCAGGAGCGCGACAGCGAGGACGAGGAAGGGGAACAGCCGCAGCATCAGAACCAGGAACGGGGACCGGAACGGGAGCCGGAGCAGAAGCCGGACCCGAAGCCGGAACCGACGCCCGTCATCGAGATATCCACACCCTGCTGGAACTGCCGTGAACCGGTCGCCCCCCGGGACCCCGACTGCGCAGCCTGCGGCCGCACGCGCACCCATGCGCTGCTGGTCTGCACCGATCCCTGTCTGGAGCTCAGACACGGGCCCGGCCCGCAGCCGCTCGCCCTGGGCCGCCACCCGGACTGGGCGCCGGACACCGCCGCCCTCTTCGCCGACCGCCCGAAGGTTTCCCGCCGCCATGTGTCGATCGCGGTGGAGGCGGACGGAAGCGCCTGGGCCGAGGAGCCGCCCGAGGGCAGCCACAACGGCACCTTCATCAACGGCGCCAAGCTCATGCCGGGCATCCGCACCCCCCTGCGCGACGGCGATCAGCTCCGGCTCGGCCTGCGGATCAGCATCACCGTACGGCTTTACGGCCCCGACCACAGCAACGGCCCCGGCCCCGGCCCCGGCTGAGCCGGGCCGGGGCGCGGGGCGGCCACCCCCGTGCCGCCCCGCGCGCTCACATCCGCATGCCGGGCGGCACGATGACCGCCCGCAGCGGAACCAGGAGTTCGTTGGCCACGCGCATCCCCTCGAAGGTGCCCAGGTTGTGGGCGTGGCCCGGCACCGCCTTCAGCGGCTCCGCCCCGCAGCGGTCGCCGAACAGCACCAGGGCCTGCTCGGGACGGTTCCGCCGCGACTGCCACAGCAGCCCCTGGGCGCGCGGCACCTGCCGCCGTATCTCCCGTGCCCAGGCGCGGGTCTGCGCGTAGCCCGGCCCGTCGGTCTCCAGCAGCCACGAGGTCTGGAACACCGCGGCCAGATCTCTCTCCGAGAACAGCCGCACCAGGACCAGGTCCTCGGTCACCCGCAGCTTGGCCAGCGAGCGGATCGCGGCCTGCGCCCACGGCACCTGACGCATCCCCTCCGGACCGCTGAACTCCACGTCCCGCAGCAGCACTTCGGCCAGCGCGGTGGTCGGATCCAGGCCCGCGTACAGATACGGGTACGGGTCCTCCGAGGTGCCGTCGAAGCGGCTGCCGCCGAAGTGGGCGTGCGCGGCCACCGGGTTGAACTCCGTGCAGGGGAAGGTGGTCTGGTGACACCGCCACAGCTCGGTGCCCGCGTCCAGACCGACCAGGGTCGGACTCATGCGCGCGCCCTCGGGAGGCGCCTGCTCTACCATGCGCCGTCTCCCACCAACGCGGCGGCCGCCTCGGTCAGCAGCGCGTCCGGCACCCGCCCCACCAGGGCCGCGGGCGCGTCGCGCAGCCACGTGTTGCCGCCCAGCCACCAGTCCGCCGCCCCCCAGGGGTCCTGGTCGGACAGCAGCATTCTGTTGATCCGCTGCACGACCGGGCGGGGCTCGCCGGTATCCGGGTCGAACTGGAAGTCCGGGTAGCGATGGCCGAGTTCCGGGTGGGTCAGCCGGATCAGCCCGGCCCTGGCCGGGTCCTCGGCGGCGGCGCCCGTGAGCTGTTCCGGGCCGCGCGCGGGGGCGGTCAGCAACCGCTGTCTGACCCCCCGGGCGATCTCGGCGCTCACGGGGTCCAGCGTCGGCCAGTCCACCGACTCCAGGAGCCGGATCACCTCATCCAGCCGGTCCGCGTCCGGCAGGACCGCCGCGCGGGCGGCACCCGCCGAGCGGAACTGGTCCAGCCGCCTGCGCAGCTCGTTCTCGCGCGGCAGGGCCAGCAGACACAGCCGCACCTCGCGCAGCGCGAAGCGCATGGCCCGCGTGTCGTCCCCGACCTCCCGGAGCCGTCGCACGCTGTCCTGGAAGCGGGCGTACTCCGCGGCGGTGAGGGACGCTTGGATCTCCGGCAGATGCCGACGCAGCAGTTCCAGGAGATCGTTGGTGGTCACGACCGTCCTCCTTCCACGGTGGCGTGCGGCGCGGGGTTGCCCTGGTGGATGAACCCGGCCCAGGACACGACCCGGGCCAGCCCCCTCACATTGCCCTCCGTCTCCGCCAGCAACTCATCCGTCAGCCCCGGCACGGGGCGCCGGTCCGGGTCGAGCATCCACAGCTGCGCGGCCCGCAACGCGTCCGGCGGCGCCAGCCCCGTCACGGTCAGATGGTGATGGAACACCACCATCAGCGCCGCCGACGCACTGTCCGACACCTTCCACCGCGAACCCACCACATCCGTCGCGCCCCGCGCCAGCAGCGCCGTGGTCGGGGTCAGCGCCTCGTCGTGATCACGGCTGCTGAGGTCCGTCTCACAGGCGCTGAGCACGACCAGCGGCCCGGCAGCGGACCGGTTTTCAGCGGACACGACCGGTACGTCGAGGATGCGGGTGACCGTCAGCCGCCCCGAGTCCGCCTCCCCCTCGGCAAGATGCAACGCCGAGTCGGTAGGCCGCAGCCCCGCCAGGCCATGCACCACAAGATGCAGCAGCGAGGCGGCGGCCGGACCACCCGGCAGATGGGACAGCACATCCTCAGCCGTAGCCAAAGCCCCCTCGGGCGCGTCCTCATGCCAGCCATAGAGCAGAGCATCCGGATAGTAGGCGGCCCGCAGAGCCGCCACCTCGTCCTCCGCCCACATCAAGTCGCCACTGGGATCGGCCACCAGCACCGCACGCTCACCGGCCGCCGTCCGACCACGCCGCGCCGCCCGCAGAAACTCCCCACCGGACGCCGCATACGACACGACCACGCTCTCGCACACATACCTGCGCGAAGACGACGGCGACGCCGGAAGCCGGGCAGCATGCCAGGGCACCGCACCGAGGTTGCCGCACGGCACCAGGACGAGCCGAGCAGGGCGCAAGGCGGTCAGCACCGGATCGAGTACGGCCTCGCCCGCCCAGTCGCACAACGCCTCCAGCGCCGCCTCCCACCGCCGATGGGCCTCGGCGTACGCGTCCAAGTCGCCCTCAGGCACGGCCGAACGCCGCGCGCCCGCATCCAGATAACGCTCCAACGGCTCCCGCCCGAGCGCGCCGAGGCCCGGCAGCTCCAGCGTGGTCGGCCGGCCCGTACGCGGTACGAGCACGGCCACACCGCCAACCGGGCCCTGCCCGGGCACCAGGTAGACCAGCGCGTCGGCGCCGACGACCCGCAGCCCCTCCCGTAGCTCCGCGACCCCGGGGGCGCCGAGCAGTCCGCGCAGCCCCTCCGCCCCGCCGCCGGGCCGCCGCAGCGCGTCCAGGGCGCGGCGGCGCAGGGTGCTGGGGATGGCGAGGCCGGGGGCGGGCTCGGTCGGCATGATGCGCGCGAGCGCGGTCCGGACATCGTCCGGAGTGTCGGTGCCGACACCGCCGCCCGTCGGCGCGGCCTGAGGCGGGAGGTCCCGTACGGCGCTCCGCCACTGTTCGGCCAGCTCCGCCTCGCCCCGGGCGGCCAGCTGCTCCGGAACCCCCGCCGCCGCGGCGGCGGCGCGCAACACCAGCCCCCGACCGTTCTCCAGCGCCTCCACCGCCTCGCCGATCCGACCGTCCGCGGCGGCCCATCCGGCGGCGAGCAAGCCGCGGCTGGCCCCCGCGCGGGCCACTTCGAGACCGTGTTCGGCGCCGAGTTGCAGCAGGACGTCCTCGGCGAGCACCCGCAGCGACTCCTGTGCGGTGGTGACGGCGGCGGTGAGGTCGTCGCGCTCCCGGTCGCCGCGCAGGTGGTACGCCTCGGCCAAGTCCCACAACACCTTCTGGCGGGTGTCCGGGCTGGTGCGGTCGGTGAGGTCGCGGCGGGCCTGTTCCAGCTCGCCGATCGCCTCCTCCAGGACGGAACCATCACCGGTCGACGTGTGGACGGCCAGCAGCGCGTAGACGAGGGCCTGCCGGATACGGATGTGCCAGTCGGCCGTCGAAGCGGGGCCCTCCAGGGCCCGCCGGGCCCGGGCCACGGCTTCCCGGACCCGCGCGGTGTCGGGTTCGACCACGGAGAACAGGGTCAGTGCGGGGGCCCAGGCCGCGTCCATCATGGGCCGGGCGAAGGCCGGGACCTTCGGGTGCCGCGTCGCCTCCTCAAGGTAGGCGACGGCGGTGCGCAGGGCGGTGACCCCGCCGTCCAGCAGGGCCAGGCTCAGCTGGACCTGGCCGAGGAGGAAGAGCACCAGGAACCGCCATTCGCTGCGGTCGTCGGTCTCCTCCAGCAGGTCGAGCAGTTCGCCGAGCAGGTCCTCGAGCTTTTCGCTGTCCCGCTCAGCCAGGGCCTGGTTCGTACGCATATGCACATGCATGCACTGGTTGCAGATCCGTAGCCCCTCCGCGCCGGGCCCGGTGGCGTGTACCGAGTCGAACACCGAGGAGGCGGGGTCGAAGAGCTGGTCGAGGTGGGCGCGCGCCTGGTCGCGGTCCTTGAGGTTGCCGCCCAGTGCGGTGGCCGCGGCCAGCAGACCGGGCGAGATGAGGTCGGCCATCCAGCCCACCCGGCCGGATCCCCCGTCGCCCACCGCCCCGTTGATCAACTCCGCCGCCTCGGCCAGCCGGTCGGCGTCGCCCGTGCGTACGCCGTGGGCCATGTGGCTGAGCGCGGCCCGCATCGCGGTCTCCGCCTCTTCGCCGTCCGGGCCCTGGCTCACCGACTCGACCAGGGTGTCCAGGTCTTCCGGCCGGACGGTGCCGGGAACTTGGAGCTCCATCAGAAGAACGGCCTGGGCGAAGGTAAGGGCGGCCTCTTCGTCTGTGAAGTCCGTCGGTGGCTCGGCCCCACCGCCTTCGCCCGCTCCGTCCGTGGCGAATTCGGCAGCCATATCGCTCAGGTTCCGCAGCAGCACGGAGTAGCCGCCGGGCAGCCGCTGCGACATCTGGTTGGCCAGGTCGGCCACCTGCTCGAGGTCTCCGGCGCGCGCGACGGCTTGGGACCGCTCAAGGGTCTCGGCGATCCACGACATGGGCTCGGCGACCTTCTCGGGCAGCGTCGGCGCCAGTTCGGTCAGCAGTCCGACCAGCTCCGCGAGGTCGCCGGTGAGTTCCGGGTCGCCCGTCGATATCCGGCGGCCCACCTCGAAGGACTCCATGAGCTGGGACAGCGTGCCGTTCCACCCGGTCACCATGGCGGGCGTCAGCAGCAGCTGGATCTGGTCGAGGCCGGCGAAGGCCTTATCCCGTGGGCCGAGCGCCCCGGCGGCGCGGGCCGCGCGCAGCAGCCGCAGCCCTCGGGCCCGGTCCTCGTCCGTGGGGGCGCGCTGGTAGCGATCGGCGTACAGGCCGCCGAGCCTGGCCCGTACGGTGCACAGCAGCGGGTCGGCGTCCGGGACGGCGGCGGCCAGCTCCGCTTCGAGTGCGTCCAGTTCGGACCGTACGCCGTCGGCTCGCGCGGGGTCGGGTGGTGCGGAGGGAGGCGGTTCGCCGTCGGCGAGGCGGTTCGACGCGGTGCACGCGAGGGCCTCGGCCGCGGCCCGTTCGGCTCTGCCGCGTAACGCCGCGATGTCCTTCTCGTCCACGAGCCCGTCCCCCTTCGCCGCGCGAGGCTCCGTCCATCATCGGCCCATGAGCCCGGACGCAGGAGGGGTTTGATCGGCTCTGCCGGAAACCGACCGGAAGTCGGCCGCGAATCACCCGGCGTGCTTGTCGCGCAGCACGTACAGGCCCGCGGCCGAGCTGATCACCACGATGCCGGTGCCGATGCTGACCAGCATCTGGGTCACACCGCTGAGGGTGATGCTGGTGAAGACGTTGGCGACGAGGGCGATGGCCAGGACGGCCCAGAGCAGAGACTTCATCGTGGATTCCTTCGGTGAGCGGTTCCGGTGAGCTTGTGGGATCCACAATGCCGTTCCGGGCATGGGGTGTTGGAGGGAGTGCTCTCCCGAACTCATGGTGTAGCGCGCTACACCAACGGCCGGGGTGCCCGATCGCCCGCGCCCCCGCGACCGTTCACCTAGCCTGAGGCCATGCGCGAGACGGTGCACCAGGCGGGGCGGGCCACGGCCCAGTTGATGCGGGCGGCCGGGCTGGCCCTGGCCTCGTATCTCTACGTCGCGTTGCTGCTGTTCACCGCCGTCGCGACGGCCATCGTGGTCGGCGCGGGGGTGCTGCCGGAGACAGTGCTGCTGCTGCGCAGGATGGCCGGGTTCAAGCGGCGGCAGGTGGGGGCCTGGTCGGGGAAGCCGGTGCCCGAGGCGTATGCGCCGCTCACCGGCGAGCTGACCGAGCGGGTGCGCGCGGCGGTCCGGGACCCGTCCACCTACCGGGATCTGCGCTGGCTCTTCGCGCACTTCGGCTACGGCCTCATCGTGGCGTACGTCTCGCTGATCGTGTGGTCCGTGGGGCTGTTCGTCGACGGGGTGTGGTGCGGGCTGCTGAAGCGCCCGGCCGTGGTGCTGCCGCTGATCTCGCGCCTCGCCGACCTGGACGCCGCCTGGTCGAGCGCGCTGCTGACGCCGTCGCCCGAGGCCCAGCGCAGCGCCCGGCTCGCCGAGCGCGTCGAGGAGCTGACCGCCACCCGGGCGGGCGCCGTGGCCGCGCACGGCGCGGAGCTGCGGCGTATCGAGCGCGATCTGCACGACGGCGCCCAGGCGCGGCTGGTGTCGCTGTCGATGCGGGTCGGCCTGGCCAAGCGGGCGTACGACAAGGACCCCGACGCGGCGCGCCGGCTCCTCGACGACGCGCAGAACCAGGCCGAGGAGGCGCTGACCGAGCTGCGCCACGTCGTCCGCGGCATCCACCCGCCGATCCTCACCGACCGCGGTCTCGTCGGCGCGGTGCGCGCGCTCGCGGCCAGCAGCGGGCTCGACGTGGCCGTGGACGCGGCCGGGATCGAGGGCGAGGACGTGCCGCGCGCCCCCGCCGCAGTCGAGGCCGCCGCGTACTTCGTGATCGCGGAGGCGCTGACCAACGCCGCGAAGCACAGCGGGTCGCGGCGCGCCTGGGTGGAGCTGATCCGTACCCCCGGGCGGCTGCGGATCGTGGTGCGCGACGAGGGCCGGGGCGGCGCCGAGACCCCGGCCGCGACCCCCGGCGGGGGAATGGGCGGCAGCGGATTGCTCGGGATGCGCCGCCGGGTGGCGGCGCTTGACGGGACCATGGAAGTGTCCAGCCCCGTCGGGGGGCCGACCGTGATCGAAGTGGAGCTGCCGTGCGCGTGGTGATCGCCGAGGACAACGCCTTGCTGAGGGAGGGCCTGGTCCTGCTGCTGACCTCCGCCGGACACGAGGTGGTGGCCGTCGCGGGCAGCGGGCCCGAGGTGCTGCCCGCCCTCCTCGAACACCGCCCGGACGTGGCCGTCCTCGATGTCCGTATGCCCCCCGGCTTCCGCGACGAGGGCCTGCGCGCGGCGCTCGCGGCGCGCAAGGAGATCCCCGACCTGCCGGTGCTGGTGCTGTCGCAGTACGTCGAGGAGACCTACGCCGCGGAGCTGCTGGGCGGCGGCGCGAGCGGGGTCGGCTATCTGCTGAAGGACCGGGTCGGCCGGGTCGACGAGTTCCTGGACGCCCTGGAGCGGGTCGCGTCGGGCGGCACGGCGCTGGACCCGGAGGTGGTCACCGAGCTGCTGACCCGCCGCCGCGACGACCCCCTGGACACCCTGACCCCGCGCGAGCGCGAGGTGCTGCACCTGATGGCGGAGGGCCGCGACAACGCCACCATCGCGAAGAGGCTGGTGGTCTCCGACCGCGCGGTCAGCAAGCACATCGGCAACGTCTTCGCGAAGCTGAGCCTGCCGCCGAGCGACAGCGGGCACCGCCGGGTGCTGGCGGTGCTGGCCTATCTGAACAAGGGCTAGGCCGAACGCCCCGCCGCCGTCCTCCGCCCGGCCTCCCCTCAGCCCTCGGACGGGCTCGCCCCCGGGTAGCGGCCGCGCAGCGCGGCCCAGGACGGGGGGAGGGTGCCCGCGGCCGTGGTCACGGCGACGACACCGACGATCACGAGTGCCTGGGCCGGGGGCAGATAGGGGACCGTGCGGGCCATCGCCACGCTGAAGGCGAGGAGTGGCACCGAGGCCACGACCGCGCCCACGGCCAGGCCCGTCAGGGCCGTGGCGCCCGCTTCGAGCCGCAGCATCCGGCGCAGTTGGCGGCGGCCGGCTCCGGCGAGGCGCAGCAGGCGCAGTTCGGGGCGGCGGCCGATGGTGATGAGCGAGAGGGTGCTGAGGACGGCGATCGCCGTGAAGGCGCCGATCGCGGAGACCGCGGCCACGGTGACCACTTCGCCGAGCGCCTGGTCCGCCGCCTCGACCTGGATCGGCGCGGGGTCCCGCTCCACCCGGGTGCCGGGGACCGCCGCGGCCAGGGACTTCGCGAGCGCCGCGCGGTCGGCGCCGGGCGCGGCCGCGACGAGGACCCGGCCCTCGCGGGGCGTGGAGGTGTGGGCCAGCAGCTCGTCCCGGGAGAGGAGGAAGTCGCCGAGGGCGAGGGACCGTTCGTAGACCGCGACGACCCGCAGCTTCGCCTCCGTGCCGTCCCCGAAGCGGAGGGTGACCGTGGAGCCGGGCCGGGCGTCGAGGGAGCGGGCCCGGTCGGCGCCGACGGCGACGGTGCCGGGGCGCAGCGACCGCCAGGTGCCGTCGCGCAGGCCCGGGTCGAGGGTCCGGGGGAGCCGCTCGGGGGTGACGCCGAGCACCGGGAGCCGCTCGAGCCGGGGGTCGCCGGCCTCGCGGTGGGCCAGCACCACCGTGCCGGGTACGACGTCGGTCGCCGCCCGCACCCCGGGCACCTGGCGGATCCGCTGTACGGCGCCGTCCGGCAGCCCGCCGTCCGCGCGTACCGCGAGGTCGGCCCGCATGGCGTCGCGGGCCTGGCCCTGGCCGGCGTGGGTGAGTGTCGCACCGCCGGAGAGCTGTACCGCGGCGAAGGCGGTGACCAGGATGATCGGGGTGAGGGCGGCGCCGAGGCGGGTGGCGGAGGCCGCGCAGTTGGCGGCGGCGAGGTGACCGCCGGGCCCGCCGAAGCGGCGCAGCGGGGCGCCGAGGATGCGCATCGCGCCCCGGGCGATCCACGGTCCGAGCAGCGCGCAGCCGATGACCATGACCACCGCGGCCGACCCGGCCGCCATGGCCGCGGTCTGGCCGGACTGAAGGACGGCCGTACCCGCCGAGCTCACCCCCAGGAACAGCAGCACCAGCCCGGTGACCCGGCGCGGCGTGCCGGGGGCCGCCTCGCGCAGCGCCTCCGCGGGGCGGAGCCTGGCGGCCCGGGCGCAGGCGATCCAGGCCGCGACGCGCGCGATCAGGATGGTCAGCCCCGCGGTGACCAGGGGCGCGGGCCACAGCCACAGCGGGAGGGGGAGTTCGAGGCCGTCGGGCAGCGCGCCGCGCGCGTCCAGCAGCAGGCGCAGCGCCTCGTACGCGGGGAGCGCCGCCAGGGCGCCCAGCAGCGCCGCGCGGACCGCGACCCGCCCCACTTCCCGCCCGACCGCGCCGCGCAGCTGCCGCGGCGTGGCGCCGACCGCGCGCAGCAGGCCCAGCTCGTGGGAGCGCTGCCGCAGCGCCTGTACGACCGTGGAGGACACGACGAGCAGCGCGACGAGGACGACGATGACGGTCACGGACGCGAGCATCTCCAGCATGCCCTGGCGGGCCGGGGCGACGTCCAGGAACTCGGGGTTGCCGCGCCCGTTCCCCGCCAGGACCCGGACCTTGGCCGAGTCGCCGTCCGCGCGCCGCCCCACGCTGTGGATCTCCGCCGCGTCCAGCGCGTGCCGCACCCGGCCGTACAACGCGTCGGTGCCCACGCCCGGTTCGGCGATCACCCCGATGGCGTCCAGGGTGTCCGGGTGGCCTGCCAGGCGCCGGGCCTCGGCCGCCTCGAAGTAGACCGCGGCGCCAGGGCCGTCGGCCAGGCCCACGACGGTGTACGCCGCGTCGGCGCCGGCCACGCGCAGCGTGACCCGCTCGCCGAGGCGGGCCCCGCCGCCCGTCACGACCTCGCCGGCGCGGCGCGGAGCGCGCCCGTCCCGCAGCTCGTACGGCGCGAGGCGGGCCGCGTCTCAGGGGCGGCCGGTGAGGGCCTGCCCCGCGCGCCCGGCCTGGAACACGTCGTCGGCGACGGCCGCCCGTACGCCGGGCACCTTCCGCACCACGCCCAGCGCGCCCTCCGGCACCCGCACCCGCTCGGTGAGCCCGGCCCGCGCGGTCTGGGGGTCGCTGCCCCACGGCTTGGTGGTGAAGCGGGTCTCCTGGTCGCCCGTGACGACGAGGTCGGCCGCCGCGTACCGCTCCACGCGGGCGTGGCCGAGCCCGGCCGAGGCGAGGGCGAGCCCGAAGGAGCCGAGCAGCAGGGAGGTGAGGGCCAGCGCGGCGAAGACGGCGGCCCACGCCTTGCGGTGCGTACGGGCGGCGCGGGAGGCCAGCAGCTTGGTCACCCGCGCCCCTCCCGGAGAGGCCCCGGCTGACACGCTCATGCTCCCAGCCCTTCATATGCCGCGTCCCGTCCGAGGTCTCGCATCATGCGGCTCACCTCGTCGGCGCCCGGCCGCTCCAGCCGCTCCACGACCCGCCCCCGCGCCAGGAAGAGGGCCTCGTCCGCCCAGGCGGCCGCGGCCGGGTCGTGGGTGACCATCACCACGGTGTGGCCGTCGCGGTCGACGGCCTGCCGCAGCAGCGCGAGCACGCCCTGCGCGGTGGCCGGGTCGAGCGCGCCGGTGGGCTCGTCGGCGAAGACGATGTCGGGCTCGGTGACCAGCGCGCGGGCGATCGCCACGCGCTGGCGCTGCCCGCCGGACAGCTCCGTCGGCCGGTCCTCGCCCCGCTCCCCGAGCCCCACCGCCGCCAGCGCCCGCACGGCCCGCCCGTCGGGCTGCTCGCCGCCGAGCAGCAGCGGCAGGGCGACGTTCTCCGCGACGCTGAGCGACGGCACGAGGTTGTGGGCCTGGAACACGAACCCGATCCGCTCCCGCCGCAGCCGCGTCAGCGCGGTCTCCTTGAGCGAGGCCAGCTCGGTGCCCCCGATGCGCACCGTGCCCGCCGTCGGCCGGTCGAGCCCGGCGGCGCACTGGAGCAGGGTCGACTTCCCGGATCCGGACGGCCCCATCACGGCGAGAAACCGGCCGCGGGGCACCGTGAGATCGACGGGGTGCAGCGCGACCACGCCCCGCCGGTACTCCCTGCTCACCCCCCGCAGCGTGAGCGCGTCGGCCACCGGCCCCGCCCCCGCCGCGTCCAACGTCCCCGAACCGCCCCGCTGCCTGCGCATGCGTACGTCCTCCCCCTTGCTCGGATGCCTCGTCTCGTCCACTCACGAGGCTAGGAACGGGCGGGGGCGCGGGGCAGAGAGCACGGTCCCGTTCCGGGGGTGTAGCGGGCTACACCACGTGCGGTATCACCAGGACTCAGGGGCGCCCGCTGCTCGGCTCGTTGCCCCCGGCGTCACGTACCGCGCGCAGGGCGCTTTCGATCGCGTTCCGAAGGTGGGATCGCGCGTCTCCCGCGTCGGCCTTGCGCAGCAAGGCCGACAGGAAGTCCGGGTCCGGGTATCCGCCTTCCCCGGGGTCCTTCGTGGCCCACAGCTGCGACCAAATGGCGATCATCATCTCGTTGCAGGCCTGAGCCTCTCGCAATTCACGTTCGCCGTCTCCGGTGAGGACATCGCGCGCGGAGATCCCCAGCCGATGCCCCAGGGCCACCAGGAACATTTCCCTGGACCCCGAATTCAGCGTCGCCAGAACCTGATCCCGAACACTCATTGATCCATATCCCAGAAATCTTGATCCGACATCGGCTGCTTTCCACCATAGGACTCGCGCGGCAGCGAATCGACGTCGTATCCACGCGACCGCAGAACCGAGACCCTCGTGTTTCCATTCATGATCGTCCCATCCGGCTTGACGATCAGCGGTTCATGCGCGCCGGGCCTCAGGGACCAGACGATGTCCTCGGTGTCCTGCTTGCGCCAGAACTCCAGGGAGCTCTTGTCGAGCGAGCTGTCCGGATGCAGCGAGGTCAACGGGGGTGGTTTCTCTCCGCACCCTTCCAGGCCGAGCGGGTCCTGCCAGGTGTGGGGGTTGCGCACATAGGCCTGGGGGCTCGGTGCGGGGGCCAGGCCGAGGGGGTCGGGGGTGAGGTAGCGGGCGGTCTCGGGGTCGTAGTAGCGGTGGAAGTTGTAGTGGAGGCCGGTTTCCGGGTCGGCGTACTGGCCGGGGAAGCGGAGGGGGCAGTCCGTCGCATCGGGTGGGGTGGGGAGGGGGGTGCCCCAGAGGGTGGTGCGGTGTTGCCAGGCCAGGTGGCCGTCGGGGGTGATGAGTTCGGTGGGGGTGCCGGTCGGGTCGGTGACCACGGCGTGGAAGCGGGTGGAGCCCGGCTCGCGGTCGGTCTGGGTCAGCGGGCGGTGGGTGCCCGGGGTGTGGTCCCAGGTGGTGGTCGCGCCGTCGTGGGTGGCCTGTTCGGCGAGGCGGGTGCCGTCCCAGGTGAAGGTGAGGGAGGTTCCGTCCGGGCCGGTTTTGGAGATGCGGCGGCCGAGCGGGTCGTAGGTGTACGTCCACTCCTCGCCGCCTGGGGTGGTGGCGTGGGTGAGGCGGTCCTCGGCGTTCCAGGTGTAGGTCCAGGTGCGGGTCCGGCCGTTGAGGAGTTTGCGGGTCTTGCGGGTCAGGCGGCCTGCCGCGTCGTGTTCGTAGGTGGTGCGGCCCGCCCGGCTGATGAGAGTGCCCCGGTAGGCGCGGTCTCCGGTGGTGGGGTGGTCGGGGGCGGTGGCGTGGGTCTGGTTGCCTGCCGCGTCGTAGGCGTACTTCTCGCTCCAGCCGTGCGCCTGGACGCCCGTCGCCCGCCCCATGCGGTCCAGCGTGAAATCTCGGGTGCCGGTGGTGAGTTCGCGGATCTCGGTGACGTAGCCGTCGGGGCGGTAGGTGTAGGTGCGGTGCTGGAGCAACTGGTCCTGGGACACGGTGGTCAGGCTCTGGGTCGCCAGACGGCCGGCGCCGTCCCAGCCCTGGGCCAGGGTGACATCCCCCGTGGCGCGCCGTGTCTCGCGGCCCGCCGCGTCGTGGGTGAAGGCGAGGGTGTGGCCGGCCGTGGTGAGGGTGGCGGGCCGGCCCGTCGCCTCGTGGGTCCAGGCGGAGGTCAGGCCCGATGGTGTCGTGCGGTGGGTCCGGTTGCCCGCCGCGTCGTAGGCGTACGTGGTCGTGAGGCCGTTCAGCGCTTCCGAAACGACGCGGCCCATCGGGTCGCGTTCCCAGGTCAGCTCCGCGTCCGCGTTCGCCGCGTGGCGGAGGGCGCCGCTGGGGTCGTACGCGTACCTGGTGACCTCGTCCGTGGTCTCGTCTCGCTGGGCGATCACACGGCCTGTCGCGTCGAGGGTGTAGCGCAGTGTTTCGCCCAGTGCGTTGGTCCGGGCGGTGAGGCGGCCTGCCGCGTCGCGTTCGTAGGTGCGGGTGGCGCCGTTGAAGTCGGTTTCGGCGACGAGGCGGCCGGCGGGGTCGTACGCGTAACGCCACTGCTCGCCGAGGGGGTTGGTGACCTGGGTGAGGCGGAGTTCGGTGTCGTGGGTGAAGGTGTAGGTGGCGCCGTCGGGGTCGGTGCGGGTGGCGGGCAGGTCGAAGTGGGTGTGGGTGTGGGTGGTGGTGTGCCCGGCTTCGTCGGTGTGGTGGGCGAGGTTGCCCTCGGTGTCCCACTGCCACACCTCGCGGGCGCCGTCCGGCCCCTCGCGCCAGGCGGGTTTGCCTTCGATGGTCCAGCCGTGGCGGGTGGTGTGGCCGAGGGGGTCGGTGACCGCGGTGATCCGGCCGTGCGGGCCCCGGCGGATGCGGGTGGTGTGACCCAGGGGGTCGGTGACGGCGACCGGGAGGCCCGCCGCGTCGGTGGTGACCTGGGTGGTGTGGCCCAGCGGGTCGGTGACCGACGACAGGTGGCCGGAGTCGTCGTAGGCGTAGTGCGTGGTGGCGCCACTCGGGTCGGTCGTGGAGGTGCGCGCACCCCGGTGGTCGTAAGTGTGGCGCCACACGGCGCCGCCCGGCTCACGGACCTCCACCGGAAGGCCCCAGTCGTCGTAGACGGCCTCCGTCACGGTGCCATCAGGCTGTTCGACGGCTGCGAGGCGGCCCTCGTCGTAGCGGTAGCGGGTGGTGTGGCCCAGGGGGTCGGTGACGGCGATGGGGTGGCGGTTGTCCTCGTCCCACTCGGTGCGGGTGGTGTTCCCCAGCGGGTCGGTCTGGGCGATGACCTTGTAGGCCTCGTTGCAGACGTAGGTGGTGGTGTTCCCCTGCGAGTCGGTGTAGCGGGTGGTACGGGCCTCGGTGTCGTAGTGGAGGCGGCCGGAGAGGATGCCGTCCGGGCCGATGCCGCGCAGCACCCGGCCCCGGTGGTCGTAGACGTAGCCGTACGTCGTGCCGTTGCGGTCCGTCCACGACGTGACGCGGCGCCGGTCGTCGTACCGGTACCGCAGCGGCAGGCCCGTGGAGTTGACCACCTCGGCGAGATTTCCGGCTTTGTCGTAGCCGAAGGAGATCAGCGTGGTGCTGCGCTCGTGCTCGTCGCCGTGCAGCAGCCGCAGCGCGGTGATCCGCAGCAGCGTCGGGTCGGTGTCGACCGCGATCCGGTAGCCACCGGAGTGGACGATCTCGGTCGGCGCGCCCTGCTCGTCGTAGGCGATGTCGATGCGGTCGCCGCCGCCGGTGCGGTCCGTGATCGCGGTCAGGATCAGCTCGCGGCCGCCTGCCGGAAGGGGCGCGAAGTGGACGGTGCGGTTGTGCTCCGGGGCGGTGATGGTGAAGGTGCTGTCGGGCTTGCCGTCCCAGCGCAGCGGCCAGCGCGGCCCTGACGTGGGCAGCGTCGGGACGTCGAGCTGCGGGATCGGGTAGGTGAGGAGCATGCCGTCGTCGGTGACGTAGATGACACCGGCGTCGTCGATCTCCAGACGCTGGTCGAGCGTGCCCGCCCAGGTGCGGCCGAACCAGCCCCCACACGGGTGCCCTGAGACGTAATGCCGCTCCAGAACCAGAGGCAGTGCGCCGGGCAGGCTGACGTCGGTGGCGGACATCACCATCTCGCCGGTCGCCACATCGATCGGCTCGCCGGTGGTGCACTTGTCCCCGCCGGGGGTGCAGTTCCGCTTGGGATCGCTGTCGGTGCGCCTGCGGGCGCTGCCGTCGCGGCGCAGCCCGCGCTCCCGGTTGAGGAGGCGTTGCGCGGCGTTCTTGGCGGTGGAGCTGGCGCGGCGGGCGGTGCCGGCTCCACCGGTGGCCAGGGCGAGGAGGAGTTCGGGGGTGAGCTGGCCGGCGGCGCGGGCCGGGTTGCGCTGCCACTCGTCCCAGTTCGTGACAGCCTTCGCGAACTCCTTGGGGTGTTCGGCGGCATAAGCGATGCCGTCCTGAATGCCCGCCAGGTGGAGGCCGAGGCCCTCGGGCCCGTCGTTGACGAGGTCGTCGAACCCCTCGTACCACCCGTACACGGTGTCGCCCGCGCCGCCGGCGAAGTCCCCGAGCCCCTTCTTGAACTTGTCCCAGCCCTTCGGCGCCGGGGGCTTGTCCGGGGCCTTCTCCGCCGCCTTGGCCAGTTTCTTCTTCGCCGCGTCGATGACCGGCTGAAGCTCGCCCTCCAGCTTGTCCAGCCGCCGGTAACACCCCTCCAGCGCGGCGATCCCCGGATCGTCCTCCGGCGGGCGCTGGGGCAGCGGATCGTCCTTGCGGTTCTCGGCGTCGATGTAGTCGTTGACGTCCTTCCAGTACTGCTTGGACGCCGCCCGCGCCGCGTCCGCGTCCCGGATGATCGGCTCGACCCGCTTCTGCACCGAGCGCAGCTTGTCCGCGTACGAGTCCAGGGCGTTCGCGGCGGCGTGGAAATAGGTCTGCGCGGACTCCAGCTCCCGGGGAAGCTTCTCCGTCGCCTTCTCGAACCCCTCCGACCCGGCCCCGGTCCAGTCCATCAACATCAGGACATCCAGCTGGCCCTGCCCGTCCTTGAACGCGCCCGCATAAGCCCGCAGCTTGACGACCAGGTCATCGACATCCGACGGATTGCCGTAGATCACCTCGGAGGGCTTCGCGCCCGGCGGTATCCGTTCGGCGGCACCGCCCTCCGTCGAATCACCCCGGGTCACGCGATCGTCCCCCCTCGAGCCACCGTCACGCCCTCAGCCCGTGCTCACCGCGGCACGGAATCCTTGATCACGCCATCGTCGGAATGATGGCACAGGCGCCCCGCACCCCCCTGTCAGGCACCAGGACACGTGCGGTGCCCCCATCCGAACGAATGGGTTAATGTCACGGGGGGGCACATCCATTGGCCCGTCTCATGCGTCTCCTCTTGAGCAAGCGGCACTCTCATCTTCGCCACCTCGCAGGGGCATTTGGAGTATCAATCTTGAAAACCGGCATCAAGGGTATTCGTCGCGTTTCCGCCGTGGCCGTCATCGCCGCGGGAGCCGTCCTCTCCGCCGGGGCGCTCGCCCCCGTGCAGGCCGCCACGGTCGCGACCCCCACGATCACCGCCAAGGGCGGCTTCGTGATGAACAACGGCACGGGGAAGTCCCTCTACACCAAGGCAGCGGACACCCGCCTCTCCACCGGCTCCACCACCAAGATCATGACGGCCCGGGTGGTACTCGCCCAGCCGAACCTCAACCTGGACGCGAAGGTCACGGTCCAGAAGGCGTACAGCGACTACATCGTCGACAACAACTGGGCCTCCTCGGCCCGGCTGATCGTCGGCGACAAGGTCACCGTCCGCCAGCTGCTGTACGGCCTGATGCTCCCGTCCGGCTGTGACGCGGCGTACGCGCTGGCCGACAAGTTCGGCACCGGGTCCACGCGGGCCGCGCGGGTGAAGTCGTTCATCGGCAAGATGAACACGACCGCCAAGAACCTGGGCCTGACCAACACGCACTTCGACTCGTTCGACGGCATAGGGCACGGCGCGAACTACTCCACGCCGCGCGACCTCACCAAGCTCGCCAGCAGCGCGATGAAGTACTCCACGTTCCGTACGGTCGTGAAGACGAAGACGACGAAGCAGAAGGTCACCACGAAGAGCGGTGGCTACCGCTACATGGAGTGGACCAACACCAACCCGCTCCTCGGCACCTACTCGGGCGCCATCGGCGTCAAGACCGGCTCGGGCCCGGAGGCCAAGTACTGCCTGGTCTTCGCCGCCACCCGCAACAGCAAGACGGTCATCGGCACCGTCCTCGCCTCCTCCTCGGTGGACAACCGCACGGCGGACGCGAAGAAGCTGCTGAACTACGGCTTCGCGAAGTAACCCCCCGCACACCGCTCGGGCCCGCCCGCGACCGACGACCGGTCGCGGGCGGGCCCTTGTCGTGCCGTGGCCGCGCGCGGCTCAGGCGATCTTGGGCGCCGCGCGCATGCCGATGTAGCAGCAGGCGGTGGAGTCGGGGAGGGTGGCGAACACCACGGGCATCCAGTCCTCGCTGAAGGAGGGGCCGGCGCCGGAGGCGGCGAAGACGGTGTCGGAGAGCGGGATCAGATCCGCCTCCAGCGGCGGGGAGAAGTCCTTCATGCCGTCGACGAACTCGTACACCAGGTGGGGCGTGCCGGCGCGCTCGGTGACGGTGATGACGACGCCCTCGCGCCGGTAGGTGCCCAGGTGCGGGGCGATGTCCACCGCGGGCGGATGGGCCGGCGGGGCGAAGGGCTCCGGCATCCGCACCCCGGCCAGCTCGCCGAGCAGCTCCCGGAAGAGATCGGCGTACAGCCGGCGCGCGCCGCCGCCGTTGGTCAGCAGGGCGATGGCCACGCCCGCCTCCGGCACCACGCGCAGATACGCGTACTGGCCGATCGAGGCGCCGTCGTGGCCGTAGCCCGGGGTGCCGAACCAGTCGTACAGCGTCCAGCCCAGGCCCCATCCGTCTGCGCTCACCGTCCACTTGTCGGGGACATCGACCTCGCGCCGCCCCATGGCCGCGACGGTCTCGGGGGCCAGCACGCGCGTACCGTCCGGTGCCGTACCGCCGTCGAGGTGCATCCGGGCCAGCCGGACCACATCGCCCGCGGTGGCGCAGACCCTGCCGTACGGGCCCGCCGAGCGCGGCATGAGGTCCCACGCGGGCGCCGGCTCCGGGTCCTGGCCTTCCTCGCCCAGGTGGCCCATCGCGGCCCGGAACCGCAGCACCTCCTCGGGGAGGGTCATGGTCTGCTCGAGCCCGAGCGGGGCGAGCAGCCGGTCCTTGAGCGCCGCGTCCCAGGTCTGGCCGGTCAGTACCTCGATGATGCGGCCCAGCACGTTGTACCCGACGCTGCTGTACGAGACCGCCGCCCCGGGCGGACAGTCCAGCGCCACCCCCTTGGCGGCCTCGACATAGCGGGCCAGGCAGTCGTCACCGCGCCCGGTGTCCTCGGTGAAGTCGCAGGTCAAACCGCTGGTGTGGCTGAGCAGTCGGCGGACGGTGACAGCGTCGGTGGCCTCGGGGTCGGCGGTGGCGAACTCCGGCAGCACGTCCACGACCGGTGCGTCCAGGTCGAGTTCGCCTGACTCGACCAGCCGCATCACCAGCGTGGCCGTGTAGACCTTGGCGATCGAGCCGAGCTGGAACACCGAGTCCGTGGTGGCCGCCACGCCGGTGCCCCGGTGCAGCACGCCGCTCGCCAGCTCGTGGATCTCCCCGTCGGCCAGCACCGCCAGGGTCGCGCCGGGCACATGGCAGGCGGTGCGCAGCTCGTCGAGACGGGACTGCCAGCGCGTGGTGTCGAAGGCGGTGGCTTCCTGGCCCTTGATGCTCGACATGGCGTCTCCCTCGGTGAAGGACGGCGTGCGTCCGAACGGTGTGCGCTACGCCGAACACTGTACGGAGACCGCACAGTGTTCGCAAGGCCGCACACTGTACGCCCGAGCGGCTATCCTGAGCCGCGAGCCGCGAGCCGCGAGCCGCGAGCCGCGGAAGAAGCGGAAGAAGCGGAAGAAGAGGAGGCCATATGCCGAGCGACACGAAGCGACCGATCCCGTCGGTATGGACCCGTCCCCAGCGCCCCAGGCGCGAGCAGCCCGCGCTGAGCCGGGACCAGATCGTGTCCGCCGCCCTCGAACTGCTCGACACCGAGGGCATCGACGCCCTGAGCATGCGGAAGCTCGGCAGCCGGCTGAACGCCGGAGCCACCTCGCTCTACACCCATGTGGCCGACAAGGGCGAGCTGATCGAGCTGGTCGTGGACGCGGTCTACGGCGAGATCGAAATCCCGGAGGCCACGGACCCGGCCCACTGGCGGGAGGCCGCGACCCGCTGTGCCCAGGGCCTCAGGTCGGCGATCCTGGCCCACCCGTGGATGGCCTCCGTGCTCGGCGGGGCCTGGGTGACCCAGCTGGGGCCGAACCTGATGCGGCTCTCCGAGAACATGCTCGCCGTCTTCGAGCAGGCGGGCCTCCCGGCGGCCGAGACCGATCCCGCCGTCTCCGCGCTCACGGCGTACGTCATCGGCATGGCCACCAGCGAGGCCGCCTGGCTCACCACGCTCGCCCGCAGCGGCCAGAGCGAGCGGGAGTGGGTGGAGCAGCTGTGGCCGGCCGTCGAGGACGCGGCACAGGACCATCCCAAGCTGCGCGAGCAGTACGCCGGGCTCCGCGGCAAGGACCCGCGCGAGACCCGGGACGAGAAGTTCGACTACGGGCTTCAGCGGGTCCTCGACGGGCTGGCGGCCCGGCTCGGCTGAGCGGGGCGGATGACCGGATCCCCCGGCCCGCCGTCGCGCTCGGCGCGGCGGACCGGTCCCGGCGGGGTCCGCTGCCACACTGAGCGGCCATGGACGTCACCGCTCGTATCGAGTCCGTGTACGCGCAGATCGTGCGCCGCAACCCCGGGGAAGCGGAGTTCCACCAGGCGGCGGGCGAGGTGCTGCACACCCTCGCGCCCGTGCTCCGCGCGCATCCGGACCATCTCGACGCCCGGATCGTGGAGCGGCTCTGCGAACCGGAGCGGCAGATCATCTTCCGGGTGCCCTGGGTGGACGACCAGGGGGACATCCATGTGAACCGGGGCTTCCGGGTGGAATTCAACAGCGCGCTCGGGCCGTACAAGGGGGGCCTGCGCTTCCACCCCAGCGTCAACCTGGGGATCGTCAAGTTCCTCGGCTTCGAGCAGATCTTCAAGAACGCGCTGACCGGGCTGTCGATCGGCGGCGGCAAGGGCGGCGCGGACTTCGACCCCAAGGGCCGCTCCGACAGCGAGGTCATGCGCTTCTGCCAGTCCTTCATGACCGAGCTCCACCGGCACATCGGCGAGCACACCGACGTCCCGGCCGGGGACATCGGGGTGGGCGGGCGCGAGATCGGCTATCTGTTCGGCCAGTACAAGCGGCTGACCAACCGCTTCGAGGCCGGCGTGCTGACCGGCAAGGGCGTCGGCTGGGGCGGCTCGCACGCGCGCACCGAGGCCACGGGATACGGCACCGTCCACTTCGCCCAGGAGATGCTGCGCACCCGCGGCCGCCAGTTCGACGGCTGCGATGTGGTGGTCTCCGGCTCCGGCAATGTGGCCGTCTACGCCATCGAGAAGGTGCACGCCCTCGGCGGCCGCGTGGTGGCCTGCTCCGACTCCTCCGGATTCGTGGTCGACCGGGACGGGATCGATCTCGGCCTGCTCAAGGAGGTCAAGGAGGCCCGGCGGGCGCGGATCGCCGAGTACGCCCGGGCCCGGCAGGGGGCGGTGTTCTCCGACCGGGGCTCAGTGTTCGAGGTCGACTGCGACATCGCCCTCCCCTGCGCCACCCAGAACGAGCTGGACGAGCAGGACGCGGTGACGCTGGTGAAGAACGGCGTGCTGGCCGTGGCCGAGGGCGCGAACATGCCCTGCACCCCGGCCGCGGTCGAGATCCTGCGGGAGGCCGGGGTGCTCTTCGGCCCCGGCAAGGCCGCCAACGCGGGCGGAGTGGCCACCTCCGCGCTGGAGATGCGGCAGAACGCGGCCCGCGAGCGGTGGACCTTCGAGCAGACCGAGGCCCGGCTGGCCACCGTCATGTCCGATGTCCACGCGCTGTGCCGGGCCACCGCGGAGGAGTACGGGGCCCCGGACGACTACGCGCTCGGCGCGAACGTCGCGGGGTATCTGCGGGTGGCGGAGGCCATGGCCGCGCACGGCGTGGTCTGAGTCCAACACCGGATTCTCACGCCGGGCACACCCGGCCGGACGGCTGGTCCGGCAGATAGGTGGCGCGTTCGCGCCGGGTGAGGTCCCGGTCGACGGTCCCGCAGATCTTGCCGATCGCCTCGGACGGCCGCCGGAGGTCTAGGTTCCACAGCCGTACGGTCTCGTCGTCGCCGCCGCTGGCCAGGGTGCGGCCGTCCGGGCTGAACGCCACCCCCCACACGCCGTCGGTGTGCCCGCGCAGCGAGCCGCGGGGCTCGCCGCTCTCCGCGTCCCACAGCCGTACGGTCTCACCCCCGCTGACCAGGGTGCGCCCGTCGGGGCTGAACACCACCGAGAACACGCTCTCGGTGTGGCCGTCGAGCACCTTCCGGGTACGCCCGCTCGCCACGTCCCACAGCCGCACCGAGCCGTCCATGCCGCCGCTGGCCAAGGTGCGGCCGTCGCGGCTGAACGCCGTGGACGTCACGCCCGCGGTGTGGCCCTTCAGGGTGCGCAGCGCGCGGCCGGTCTTCGCGTCCCACAGCCGCACCGTGCGGTCGACGCCGCTGGTGGCAAGCGTGCGGCCGTCCGGGCTGAACGCCACCGAAAACACGCCCTTGTCATGGCCGCGGAGCACCCGAAGGGCCCGGCCGCTCGACACGTCCCATAGCCGGGCGGTCTTGTCGTTGCTGCCGGTGGCCAGCGTGCGGCCGTCGGGACTGAACGCCACAGACCGTACGAAGTCGGTGTGGCCGTGCAGGCCGCGGCGGATCCAACCAGTGTCCGGGTTCCACAGGTGGATCACTCCGTCGAAGCGCCCGGTCGCCAGGGTGCGGCCGTCCGGGCTGAACGCGAGCGACGGCATGTCCTCACGCGACCCGAGGGTGAGGGAGCGCCGTTGTTCGCCGCTCGCCGCGTCCCACAGCTTCACGGTGTCGTCGCGGCCGTTGCCACTGGCGAGGGTGCGGCCGTCGGGGGCGAACGCCACCGACAGCACACCGCCGGGCTGTCTGGCCAGGATGTCCCTGGCGCGGCCGGTCGCCACGTCCCACAGCCGCAGCAGCCCCTCGTCCCCGCCGGTGGCCAGCGTGCGGCCGTCGGGGCTGAACGCCACCGACAACACCGGGCCGTCGTAGCCGAGGGAGAAGGCGTCCCGGGCCAGGCCCGCGTCGAGGTCCCACAGCCGCACATGAGAGCCGCCGCCCCCGGTCGCCAGCGCCCGGCCGTCCGGGCTGAACGCCAGCGAACGCGCCGGGCCAAGCTCGGGGAGGGTGTCCCGGAGTTCGCCGGTGCCCGCGTTCCACAGCCGGACGGAACGTTCGCCCCCGCCAGTGGCGAGCGTGCGGCCGTCTGGGCTGAAGGCCACCGCGAGCACACCTTCCGAGTCGCCGGTGAAGCTCGTGCGGAGGCGGCCGGTCCCGGTGTCCCACAGCCGTACCTTCCGGTCGATGGCGCCCGTGGCCAGCGTGCGGCCGTCCGGGCTGAACGCCACCGAGACGACCGTGTCGGCGTGGCCGGTGAGGGTCGCGCGAAGACGGCCGGTCCCGGTGTCCCACAGCCGCACCAGCCCGTCGGAGCGGCCCGTGGCCAGCGTGCGGCCATCCGGGCTGAACGCCATCGTCATCATCATCCCCGCGCGGGGGGTGAGGGTGCGTCGCACCCGCCCGGTGCCCGCGTGGCTCAGCCGCACCTCACGGGCGTCGGCGACGGCGAGCGTACGGCCGTCCGGGCTGAACGCCACCGACGTCACCTGGCCGACGTGGCCGGTGAGGGTGTCCCGGACCCGTCCGGTCGCGGCGTCCCGCAGCAGCACCGTGCCGTCCTCCCCGCCCGTGGCCAGCGTGCGGCCGTCCGGGGCGAACGCCACCGACAGCACCTCGCCCTTGTGCCCGGTGAGGCGCTTCTGGGCGGGGAGGGCGGCCGCGGCGTACAGGCTGTCGGTGGCCTCGGCGGTGGGGTGGGTCCGATAGGCCCGCACGGCCAGCAGCGAGGCCAGGTCGGGGTTTTGGTCGAGCAGCGCGGCGGACTGGGCGGCCAGTTGCCTGGACTGCGCCAGTTGCCGCGCGGCCTGGGCCTTGTGCTCCTCGCCGACGGCCGTGTTCCGCTGCCAGAAGGCGACCCCCGTGGCGACCAAGGCGAGGCACAGGGCCACGGAGACCGCCGCCAGAACCTGGCGCAGCCGCCGCCGCTCCTTGCGCAGCCCCGCGCGGCTCTCCGCGAGGAAGGCGTGCTCGGCCGGGGTGAGGTCCGCGGCCCGCTCGGGCGGGCCGAACGCCTCGTCCGCCTCCGCCAGCCGCACCCCCCGGTACAGCGCGCCGTGATCCCGGCCCAGCCGCTCCCAAGCGAGGGCGGCCTCGGTCAACTGGCGGTGGAGGCGCAGCCGGTGCCGGTCCTCGTCGATCCAGTCGCGCAGCCGGGGCCAGGCGGTGATCAGGGCCTCGTGCGCGAGATTGACGACCTCGTCGTCGAGGGTGATCAGCCGGGCGCGGGCCAGCCGCTCCAGCACCGCGGCCGCCTCGCCCGGCCCGTCGGCCTGGAGCTCGGCGCGGTCCGCCGGGCGCCGGGTGTCGGGCGCCCCCTCGCCCGGGGTGACCAGCCGCAGCAGGATCCGCCGGGCCGCGAGGGCCTGTTCGGGCGGCAGCCGGTCGTAGAGGTCCTCGGCGGTCTGGGCGACGGCGCCGTGGATGCCGCCGGTGGCCTCGTACGCGGCCATGGTCAGGGTGCGGGCGCGGCGGCGGCGCCAGGTCTCCAGCAGGACGTGCGACAGCAGCGGCAGCCCGCCGGGCTCGTCGGCGACCTCCTCGACGAGCCGTGCGGTCAGGGCGCGTTCGACGATCAGCCCCTCGGCGGCGGCCGGTTTGACGATGGCCTCGCGCAGCTCCGCCGGGGTCATCGGGGCCACCAGCAGCGTGGCGTCCCGCAGCGCGTCGGCGAGGGCACGGTGCCCGGCGCAGTGGCCGAAGAAGTCCGCGCGCACGGCGACCACGACGCGTAAGCGGCGCTCGGGGTCGCGGGCGGACAGCAGCAGCTCGATGAACTCCGCCCGCTCGGCCGGGTCATGGCAGAGCGTGAAGGTCTCCTCGAACTGGTCGACGACGACCACGGTGTCGCCCCGGCCCCGGGCCGCCGTCAGCGCCTGGGCGTGGGCGCGGGCGGGGTGCGGGCCGGGGGTGAGGATGCGGAGGGCGGCGGGGCGCCCGGCCGCCGGGCCCGCGTCCTGAAGGGCCGGGATGAACCCGGCGCGCAGCAGTGAGGACTTCCCGCTGCCCGAGGCGCCCACCACGGCCGCGAACCGTCGCTCCCGGATCAGCCCGACGAGGTCCTCGGTGAGCCGGTCGCGCCCGAAGAACCGCTCGCGGTCCTCCGGCTGGAAGCGCCGCAGCCCCGGGTAGGGCGGGACGGCGTCGTCGTCCTCCTCGGGCGGCCGGCACAGGAGTTGGTCCGTCACCTGCTGCCAGCGCCGCTCCCACGCCGCGCTGTCCCCGCCGCACGCGGTCACATACGCCAGGGCGACCGCCAGCGAGGGAAGCCGGTCGCCCGAGGCCGCCTGGGCCAGGGTCGCCGTCGAGTACTCGGTCCTGCGCGCCATCGCCCGATAGGTCAGCCCGCCCGCGCTCTGCCGCAAGGCCCGCAACTCAAAGGCGAATCGCTCCACCGGCCCGGCACTCGGGTCCAGCGGACTCTCCTTGCGCCCCACTCGCCACCCCTCCCCGTCATGGCCTGGCGTTTCCGCCCGGCGCACGCCTCCCACCCGTACCGGACGCCGCCGGGACGGCAGCCGTTCCCCCCCTCCATGAATTGTCCAGCGCCGCGAATGGGGCGTGCCAGACAACGTTCGGCCGCGAAAACTCGAGGTCAGACGGGGTCGCACCGGCCGGACAACGCGACCGGCCCGCGTACCTCGTCAGTCCATCGCGAACGAGGGGAACAAGCACATGCACACGAAGATGCGACTGGTGGGCGCCGCCATGGCGGGGGCGGTTCTGCTCCCGATCGGCGCGTCGTCGACGGCTTTCGGCCAGTCGGCGCCGGCGGGGGCGCCGGCCGCTCGGGGCTGTGTCGCCAAGTCGGCCGACGACGTCAAGGCGCAGACCCAGCAGGTCACCGCGCTCATCCAGAAGCTGGAGGGCCAGAGGATCTCGCAGGACCGGATCGACGCGAAGCTGGCCGCGGACCACTGCCTGGAGCGGGTGGACGGGGGCGGCTCGGAGTTCAGCACGCTCGGCAACCCGAGCGATGAGATCAAGATCGCAAAGCCGGTCATCTACAAGGCCGAGGGGAAGGACCGCTACATCGCCGCTGCCAGCTGGAAGTGGAAGAAGATCCCCTCCAACACCAAGGGGCTCGACGCGTTCGCCATCAGCTTCAGCAAGAAGGTCACCCCCCTGGCGCACTCGCTTGTCTATCGGGGCAACGGGCAGGTCTACGGCAAGAAGAAGATGACGCAGGCGTTCAAGTCCAGCGCCTACGGAGCGGGATTCCTCTTCAACGAGGGCCCGAATGTGGGCAAGATCGACATGCAGGGGTACCAGGGCGTCATGGGTATCTCCTTCAAGGCCAGCAAGCGCGGCTGCTGGAACCTCCAGGCGTTCTCCAAGTACGGCCACTCCTGGAAGTCCCAAAGCGCGACCGGCATCACCCTCGGACTCACGAGCATCGGCTTCAACTGGGCGAACACCGGCAACAAGTGGACCCAGGCCAGCCAGCCCAGCCGCGAAGTGCGAGTCTGCCGGTCATAGCGCGGGCGCAGTGAGCAGCGGCCGGCGTCCCCTGAGCGGGGCGCCGGCCGCCAGGGGAGGGAGCACACGATGTCCATTCGACGCCTGTGGGACCGCTGGTTCGCGTCCCGGCCCCGGCTGCGGGTGCCGCTCGCCGTGGTGCTCGTCCTCGCGCTGGGGGCGGGCGGCTGGCAGGCGTACGCCCGGTTCACGGACGACGACGGCCCGCGCGAGTGGACGAAGGGGCCGTACGGCAAGGCGCCCGTGGCGCTGGGGAAGACGGCCCCGGCCCGCCCCGGCGAGATGGTGCGGCGCCTGAACAGGACTCCCCTTGCCGTCGTCGGCGGGCTGGCGCTCTACAAGGACACCACCCGCGACGGCACCCGCCTGACCGCGCGGAATGTGCGCACGGACCGGATCCACTGGCAGTACGGGCGCGACAAGGAGCTCCCGTACGACCTGGTGATCGGCGACGAACTGGCCCTCCTGTGGTGGAACGGCGGGGGCCTGACCGCCGTCGATCTGCGCACCGGCGAGCCGCGGTGGCACGCCGAGACGCCGAGGACGCTCGACGACGGCTACCACGGCCTGGTCACGAACCTGCGCGTCATGGACGGAACCGTGCTCGTCGCGTCCGAGGAGGAGCTGTGGGCGCTCTCCGCGGCCGACGGGAAGCGCCGGTGGCGGGCCGCGCCGCCGAAGGGCTGCGAGCGGTGGTCGCCCACGGACGCACCATTCGCGCTGGGGGAGGTGTACGTCGTGGAGGCCGGCGGCTGCCCGGACGACCCCGCCCTGGACGACGATCCGCAGACCGCCCGGATGGCGCAGATCGGGCTGGACGCGGACACCGGCGCCGTACGGTGGCGGTTCGCGCACGACGCGCGGCTCGCCCCGTACCGGCCCGTGGACGACGCCACCCTGGTCGCCGCCCCGGCCGACAGCGACGGCGGCATGTCGGTGACCGATGTGTCCGGGCGGCGGCCCAGCACCCGTACCCTGCCGTTCCCCGACGGGGAGCGGGCGCGGGGAAACACGGCCAGGACCCTGGTGTCCCAGGCTTACGACGACCCCGGCGCGCTGCGCGGCTACGCCCTGGACGACGGCCGGCGCCGGTGGACCCACCGGCCGCCGAAGGGCACCCGCCTCGGGGAGGCGGTGGTCGCCGACGGACGGGTGTATGTCGTGGAGCAGCCGCCCCAGGAGAAGGGCTGGCCGCCCCCGCCCGGCCCGTCGCGGCTGCTGGTCCTGGACGCCGAGCGCGGCGAACTCCTGCACTTCCTCGACCTGCCCGAGCTGGACGGGAGGCGAGGCGGCGGGGCGCAGGAACTGGTGCCGTCGCACGCCCGGAACGGCGTGGTCACGGTCTCCTGGGACAGGAGCAGCCGCTACGTCGATGTGCTGGTCCTCACCGACGCCCGGCCCTGAGAACCCTGAGCGCCTCGGGCACCGGGCGCCTCAGGCACCGGTGCCCGGGCCGGCGGCCACGGCCGAGGCGGCGGCCGTGTCCGCGGCCGTCGGCTTGCGGAGCAGCACCAGCGCCGCGTCGTCGTGGAGCCGGCCGCCGACGTGCTCCAGCAGCTCGTCGTGGAGGGCGGCGACGGTGCGGGACGGCTCCGCGCAGGCGTGCCGGGCCACCCGCTCGGCCAGCGGGTAGAAGGCGCGCATGCCGTCCCGGGCCTCGGTGACCCCGTCGGTGTAGAGCAGCAGCTGGTCGCCGTCGGAGAAGGGCAGCACCTGGAGACTCGGGCGGCGGCCGACCAGGGCGCGCAGCCCCAGCGGCGGGGCCGGGTGGGTCGGCTCGACCGCCGTGACGTTGGAGTGGCTGACCAGCAGCGGCGGGGCGTGTCCGCAGTTGACGACCTCCATCCGGCCCGGCTGGGGGTATCCGGCGACCACGGCGGTCACGAAATCGTCGGGGCCGAGGTTGCGGGCCAGGCTGCGTTCGATCCGCTCGACGACATCGAGCAGGTCAGGCTCGTCGTACGCGGCCTCGCGGAAGACGCCGAGCACCAGCGCGGTGGTGCCCACCGCGGGCAGCCCCTTCCCGCGCACATCGCCCACGATCAGCCGTACGCCGTACGGCGTGGGCACCAGCGCGTACAGGTCGCCGCCGATCCGGGCCTCCGCGGCGGCGGCGCTGTAGCGCACGGCCACCTGGAACGGGCCGACGGTCGCGGGCACCGGCTTGAGCAGGGCGTTCTGGGCGGTCTCGGCGACCGAGCGGACGGCCGCCAGCACCCGTTCGCGGCGCCCGCGCAGCAGGCTGGCCAGCCCGCTGGCCAGGGTGACGGCGACCAGCGCGGACAGTGTGACCGCCTGCTCGCGGGCCGGTTCCCCGGTCCGGGCGGCGAGCACCGCGCCCAGCGCCACGGCGAGGAAGCCGATGCCCAGCACGCTGCGGGGCCGGCAGGTGGCGGCGGCCAGCGCGGGGCCCACGGCGAGCAGCGGGAGCCAGCTCAGCCCGGCGTCCCCGATGCAGACGAGCAGCGCGACCAGGGAGGTGGTCAGCACGGTCACCACGACGGCGATGTACGCGCCGCAGCGGGATTCGTCCAGGGATGCCGCCCAGGAGGCCGGGTCCGGCCGCCGGGCATGCGCATGCTTCAGCCGGTGGCCATGGTGATGGTCTCGGGCCTGGCTCATGTCAGTGTCCGAACTCTCTCCGCTCGCGGCGCGCACCCAGGCTGCTCTCGCCCGAATGTCCGTGATGCCCGTCTCTTGTGGAGACGTCCCTTATAGACAACACGCCCACGATGGCCATTACAAGAGTTCGAATTTCAGATAGTGAGCGAAAGCCCCCTGGTCACGCGGTCGCCCGCGGGGATCAGCCGGGCCCGGACCACGTCCAGGCGCGAGGCCCCGACGCGCGCGGCCCCGGGACGGGAGGACCTCAGACGGGAGGACCCCAAGCGCGAGGACGACTCCGCCCGCAGCGAGACCCCGAGCGCGCCGAGCATGTCCCCGCTGTAGACGGGCACCGCGAGACAGACCGCACCGAGGACGGACTCCTCGCGGTCGAGGACGGGCGCCCCGGACGGGCCGGCGTCGAGGCGCCGGAGAAGTTCGGCCCGGTGGGTCACGGTCCGGGGCGTGAGATCGACCAGCGGGTGCCGGGACAGATAGTCCTCGCGGGAATCGGCGCCCAGCTCGCGCAACACGCACTTGCCCAGCGCCGTGGCGTGTCCGGCCTCCTCGAACCCCACCCCGAGGTCCACCCGCGGCACCCGCGGGCTGTCGACGATGTCGACGACCCTGATCTCGCCATCCTCGTAGAAGGTCAGATACGCGGCGACCGACAGCTCGTCGCGCAGCGCGGCGAGCGTGGGGCGGACGCGGGCCAGCAGCGTCTGGCCGCGGCTGCCGGCGCGCAGGGCGTCGACCTTCTCCCCGACCACGAACCCGCCGTCGTCGAGCTTGTGCGCATACCCGTCGTGACAGAGCGTGCGCAGCAGGTGGTAGGTGGTGGCCAGGGGCAGCCCCACCTCGCGTGCGAGCTGCTTCGCCGGCGCGCCGCCCTCGTGCGCGCCCACGGCCTCCAGCAGCCGGAAGGCCCGCTGCACGGATGTGATGAGCGTAGGGGCCACCTGAGCGCTCATGACTCCAGCTTGCGCCGGACGGCCGGGGCAGGCAAGGGATGGCGGCAAGCCTCTGACCTGCGACGCGGCCATGACAGAACGGCCCGCGGCACGCGAGCGCCGCTCCGGCGCCGCCCGCACCCCATCCATTCATCTCAACTACGCCTGCATCACGGTTACTTCACACCTGACAGATTTTGTTAAGCAACTCTTGTCACGCCAGTTGGGCCGTGTCATGGTGCTTGCCATTCATCTCCCGTCGATCACTTCCGCTTCCTACCCCGCCCGGAGCTCAAGTGTCCGCCGAACCCAAGTCCGTCCCCGAACCGAAGTCCGCCCCCGAACCGCCCGCCGAACGTCCCGAGTCGGACGTGGGCAGGCGTGTGCATGCGTTCCGACGCCTGCGCCGTATGTCGCTGCGCGCCCTCGCGGAGCGCAGCGACGTCAGCGGGAGCTTCCTCAGCCAGCTCGAGCGCGGGCGCAGCAGCGCCTCCATCTCGACGCTGGCGCGCATCGCCTCCGCCCTCGGCATCACCATGGCCGAGCTGTTCGACACCTCGGCCATCGGTCCCACGCCCCTGCGCGCCCAGGACCGGCCGGAGCTCCCCTGGGTCGGTGGTGGCCGCAAGACCTCGCTCACCCGGGAACCGCTGGCCGGTTTCGGGGTGTACGAGGCCGAGTTCGCGCCGGGAGGCTCGACCGGGGACGAGCAGTACAGCCACCCCGGGTGGCATGAGGTCGTCGTGGTGCTGACCAACCAGGTGACCGTACTGCTCGACACCGAGCGCTTCGTGCTCGGCGAGGGAGACAGCCTGGACTTCGACTCCAGGCAACCGCACCGCATCGTCAACGAGACCGATGCCATGTCCGTCGTCCACTGGGTGCTGGGCCCCGTTCAGCCCGGCGACAAGGAGTAGCCGATGTCCCCCCGATCCCCATTCTCCGGAGCATTCCACGGGGCGTTCCGCGGAGTGCGGACCCGACGCCCCGCGCTGGCCGGGACCGCCTTCGCGACCGTCGGTGTGCTGCTCACGGCCGGCTGCGCGCAAGGGGGGCCCGGCAAGGAGGCCGACGCGGCCGATCTCGTCGGCAAGCCCGCGGGCACGGTCAAGAAGGAAGCGCTCAAGGACGTCCGGATGACCTATGTGTCATACGGCGGCGGCATGCAGGACGGCCAGGAGGCCGCGTTCGTCGAGCCGTTCGCCAAGGAGTCCGGCGCCGATGTGCTCACCGACGGCCCCACCGACCCGGCCAAGATCAAGACGCAGGTGGACTCCAAGAACGTGCTGTGGGACGTGGTCGACACCACCCCGTGGGACGCCGCCGCCAACTGCGGGACGCTGTACGAAAAGCTGGACTACAAAATCATCGACACCAGCCAGCTGCCGCGCCAGACCCCCGAGTCGGACTGCATGGTCCCCTCGCTGATCTACGGGTACGGCCTCTTCTACAACGCCGAGAAGTACGGGGACAATCCCCCCACGACCTGGGCGGACTTCTTCGACACCGAGAAGTTCCCGGGCAAGCGGGGCGTCGACGGCCGTCCGACCCCCACCCCCGGCATCTTCGAGGCGGCCCTGCTGGCCGACGGCGTGGGCCCGAGCAAGCTGTACCCGCTGGACACCAAGCGGGCGCTGCGCAAGTGGGACAGCGTCAAGTCCGACCTCACGTACTGGAAGACCGGCGCCCAGCAGACCCAGATCGTGCAGTCCGGCCAGGCGGACATGGTGATGGCGTGGAGCGGCCGCATCTACGAGGCCAACGCCAACGGCGCCGACTTCCGCCCGGTGTGGAACAACAGCTTCACCCTCTATGACGTGTTCGCCGTGCCGAAGGGCTCGAAGAACGACAAGGCCGCGATGGGCCTGATCAACTACGCGCTCGGGGCCGAGCAGCAGACCAGGCAGTCCGAGTACACCAGCTACGCGCCGGTCAACGTCGGCGCCAAGCCCAAGCTGTCCCCGCAGGGCAAGAAGCTCGACCCGACACAGGAGACGGTGCTCAACCAGTCCATCACCCCCGACTTCACCTACTGGGGCAAGAACCGGGACAAGCTGTCCAAGGCCTGGTCCGACTGGCTGAACGGATGACAGCGCTCTCCCCCCGTACGGACCGTACGACGCCCGGCCGGCACGCCGACCGGCCGGGCGGGCGCGCGGAGCCCCCCGCCGCCACCGACCGGGCCCCCGGCTCCCCCCGGCGCTGGCTGCTGATCGTGCCGACCGCGCTGCTGGTGCTGGCCGGCTTCGTCTACCCGGTCGCCACGATCGTGGTGCGCAGCGTCACCCAGCCGGAGCCCGGTCTCCAGAACTTCTCGTGGCTGCTGCACGACACCACCTCGCTCGAGGTGCTGGGCCGCACCCTGGCCGTCGCCGCCCTGGCCACGCTGATCACCCTGGTGCTCGGCTACCCGTACGCGTATCTGATGACGGTGTCCGGACCGGCGCTGCGCGGGCTGCTGATGCTGGCCGTGCTGATGCCGTTCTGGACCAGCCTGATGGTGCGCGTCTTCGCCTGGGTGATCATCCTTCAGGACAACGGCGTGCTCAACACGGTCCTGGGCGCGCTGGGCCTCGGCGAGACGCATCTGCTCGGGACCACCACGGGCGTGCTGATCGGCATGTGCCAGCTCCTGATGCCGTTCATGGTGCTGCCCCTGTTCAACGCGATGCGCTCGATCGACCGGCGGGTGGTGCAGGCCGGGATGATCTGCGGCGCACCGCCCTGGACGGCGTTCCGGCGGGTCTTCGTCCCGCTGTCGCTGCCCGGGGTGTTCGCCGGGTCGCTGATGGTGTTCATCCTCTCGCTCGGCTTCTACATCACCCCCGCCGTGCTCGGCTCGCCCCGCCAGGAGCTGCTGCCCAACGCGCTGTACACGCAGATCAGCGAGTTGCTGAACTGGGGCCGCGGCGGGGCGCTCGCGGTGGCCCTGCTGCTCACGGCGGGCCTGCTGCTCGCGGTGACGGCCTGGGTGTCCAAGCGGGTCACCGGTAAGTCGGCCCAGGTCACGGGAGGTCTGGAGCTGTGAGCAGGCGAATCCCCCTCAAGATCTTCGGCGCGCTGGTCGCGCTCTGGCTGGTCGCCCCGACGCTGGTGGTGATCCCGCTCAGCTTCACCGGGCAGCGCTCGCTGGCGTTTCCGCCCGAGCGCTGGTCCCTGCGGTGGTACGAGTCGTTCTTCTCGGACAGCCGCTGGGTGGCCGATCTGCTGAACTCGCTCCAGATCGCCGCCCTCGTCGGGGTCCTGGCCACCGTGCTGGGCACGGCCGCCAGCTACGCCCTGACCCGCGGCCGGTTCCGGGGCCGGGGCGTGGCGGGCGCGCTGCTGATCGCCCCGATGCTGGTGCCCACGGTCGTCTTCGCGGTGGGCCTCTACGCGCTGTTCCTCCAGCTGCGGCTGGTGGGGACGTTCACCGGGTTCCTGATCGCGCACACCGTGCTGGCCCTGCCGTTCGTGATCGTCCCGGTGTCCTCGGTGCTGTCGCGGTTCGACACCACGCTGGAGCGCGCGGCGGCGATCTGCGGCGCGAGCCGCGGGCGCGCCTTTCTCACGGTCACCCTGCCGGTGATCGCGCCCGGTCTGCTGTCCGGGTTCATGTTCGCCTTCGTGACCTCCTTCGACGAGGTCGTGGTGTCCATGTTCATCTCCAGCCCCTATCTGGAGACCCTGCCGGTGCGGATGTACAGCAGCATCCAGCGCGACGTCGATCCCACCATCGCCGCCGCGGCCACCCTCATCATCTGCTTCACCAGCGCGCTGATCGCGATCGCGCTGCTCGCACCATCGCGGAGGCGACGTGTCAGCTGACCTCAAGCGCGGCGGGTCCGCCGACCTCACGTCGGCCGACCTCAAGCGCACCGGGGCCGCCATCGAACTGCGCGGCCTGACCAAGAACTACGGGTCGAGCCGGGCCGTGCGCGGCGTCTATCTCACCATCCAGCCGGGCGAGTTCATGACCTTCCTGGGCCCCAGCGGCTCGGGCAAGACGACCACGCTCAACATGATCGCGGGCTTTGTGCCGCCGACCTCGGGCGACATCCTGGTCGACGGCAAGCCGCTGAACTCCGTGCCCCCGCACCGGCGCGAGATGGGCATGGTCTTCCAGGGCTACGCCCTGTTCCCGCACCTGAGTGTGTGGGACAACATCGAATTCCCGTTGCGGCAGCGGAAGCTGCCGAAGGCGCGGCGGCGCGAACTGGTGCGCGCGGCGGTGCGGACCGTACAGCTGGAGGGGTTCGAACGGCGCCGCCCCGCGGAGCTGTCCGGCGGCCAGCAGCAGCGGGTCGCCTTCGCGCGGGCCATCGTCTACCGGCCGCCGGTGCTGCTCATGGACGAGCCGCTGGGCGCGCTCGACAAGAAGCTCCGCGAGGCCCTCCAGGAGGAGATCCGGGAGATCCACCGCCAGGTGGGCACCACGTTCCTCTATGTCACCCACGACCAGGAGGAGGCGCTCACCCTCTCCGACCGGATCGCCGTCTACGACGACGGGCGGATCGTGCAGGTGGGCACCGCGGAGGAGCTCTACGAGCGGCCCGAGTCGCTGTTCGTGGCCCAGTTCCTCGGCGAGTCCACGCTGCTGCGCGGCGTCGTCCACCCCGACGACCCGGGGCGGCTGCACGCGGGCGCGTACGGCGTGCCGCTGGGCGGCGCCCACACGGTGCGCGGCGACGCCGTGGTCGTGATCCGCCCCGAGCGGCTGCGGCTGTCGGCCGAGCAGCCGGCCCCCGGCCGGGCCGGGGTGCCGATCACCGTGCGCGACGAGACGTACCTCGGCCACTCGCGGAAGCTGACCGTCGAACTGCCCGGCGGGTCCACCGGGCTGGTCCGGGAGGGCCCCGGCACCGCCTCCGGGCTGCGCGTCGGCGACACCGGCTTCGCCACCTGGGACCCGGCCGTCGCCGCCGTGGTCCCCGCCACATGACCTCTTGATAAGGACAAGCGAAGTGATCAACGGTCAGGTCTCCTACTGGATGCAGGACACGGCCGCCTCCGAACGCCCGGAAAGGCCCCCGCTGGACGGGGACACCACCGTCGACGTGTGCGTCGTCGGCGCCGGATACACCGGGCTGTGGACCGCGTACTGGCTCCGCCAGGCGCTGCCCGACGCCTCGATCCTCGTGGTCGAGGCGCAGCACGTCGGCTACGGCGCCTCCGGCCGCAACGGCGGCTGGCTCTCCGGCAAGATGATCGGGCTCTCCCGCCACATGGCCGAGGGCCCCGGAGGCCGGGAGGCGGTCCTCGAACTGCGGCGCGCGGCGGTCGACGCGTTCGACGAGATCCTCGGGATCATGGCCGACCACGCCGTGGACGTGGACGCCGTGCACGGCGGCTACCTCACCATCGGCCGCACCCCCGCCGAACTCGCCCGGCTCCGGGCGGCGGTCGAGGCCGAGCGCGCGTGGGGCATGACCGAGGACGACGTACGGCTGCTGTCCGCAGCCGAGGCGGCCGACCGGATCAGCATCGACGGGATGCTCGGCGCGCTCTACAGCCCGCACAACGTACGGCTCCACCCCGGAAAGCTGGTCGCCGGCCTGGCCTCGGCCGCCGAGGCCGCCGGCGTCCGGATCGCCGAGCGCACCCCGGCCCTGGACATCGCCCCCGGCCGCGTCCGCACCGCGCACGGCACCGTGACCGCCCGCCACGTCCTGCGCGCCACCGAGGGATACACCGCGCGGCTGCCCGGCCGCCGCCGCGACATGCTGCCCATGAACAGCTCGATGGTCATCACCGAGCCGCTGTCCGAAGCGGACTGGAAGACCATCGGCTGGACCGGCGGCGAAGCCCTCTCCGGCGCCCAGCACACCTACTTCTACGCCCAGCGCACCGCCGACGGCCGCATCGCCCTCGGCGGCCGCGGCCTCCCGTACCGCTTCGGCTCCCGGCTCGACCAGGACGGACGCCTGGACCGCTGGACCATCGGCCAGCTGCACGGCGTGCTGCGCGGCCTGTGGCCCGAGGTGCGCTTCGAACTCGCCCACGCCTGGTGCGGCTCCCTGGGCGTACCGCGCGACTGGTCCCCCTCGGTGGTGTGGGACCCGGCGACGGGCCTCGGCCACGCCGGGGGCTACGTCGGCCAGGGCGTGACGGCCTCCTACCTGGCCGGCCGAACCCTCGCCGACCTGGTGGCCGGGAAGGAGACCCGCTACACCCGCCTGCCCTGGTCGGGCCGGACCTCCCCCCGCTGGGAACCGGAACCGCTGCGCTGGCTGGGCTCCTACGCCATGTACGGCCTCTACCGAATCGCCGACCTCAGCGAGGGCAGCGCCCGCCACGAGGGCACCTCGACCTTCGCCCGGCTGGCCGACACGATCACCGGCCGGCACTGATTCCTTGTCGTGCTCGGTTCTCCCCCAGCCACCGCTGGGGTACCCGCTCTGCCTCTCTGAGCAGGGGCGGAGGGCCGATCATCGGATGCACGGCGACCGCGATCCGGGCGCCCCGGAGCCGATGTTGGTGATCCGGCCGCCGTCGCCCATCGGTGGCGGCGCGAGCTGGATGATGAAGTACGGTGCCCTCACATTCACGGCGAACAGGCGGTCGAACGCCTGCCAGGACACGGTGCGCTCGGGAGGGACGGCATGAGGTGGCGGTGGCGCAGTCCGTTCACGGGGAGCCCGAAAAAGCCGCAGGCTGCGGAGCGGGCGCGGCTCGACGCGGCGATCACGGCTCTCGGCATCGCCCTTGACGAGCATCCCTTCCGCCCCGGTCAGGACGGTACGACGGCCGCCATGCGGCGGGACCTGCTGGACGCCCTCGACGCCTACGACCGGGCCAAACGCAGGGCAGCGGACGACGACCCGCACGGCGCGCGGGAAGCGGTGGAGGACGGCCGGCACGCGCTGGCCGTCCTCGACGCCCGGCTCGCGGGGCAGCGTCCGCCGGACCGGATGCCGGAGTGCTTCTTCGACCCCGTTCACGGCCGCGCGACGGCGCGCGTCCGGTGGGCGCCGGAGGGCGGCCGGGAGCGCCTCGTGGCCGTCTGCGCCACCGACGCCGCGCGCCTGGCCGAGATCTCCGGCCCGAGGGCGTCCGGCAAGGACGAGGCGTACGGAGACGAGCGTCGTCGTCCCGTGACACTGCCGGACGCGCGGGGGCCCTATGTCCTGCGGGTGGTGGCCGTCTCCCCGGCCCGTTTCATCGTGAGCAGGGACCCGGGGCGCGGAGGGCAGACCTACCGGGTGCACGGCGGGGGCGGACCGGCGGGCGCCCTGCTTCCGCTCCCGGCCGGGAGGGGCGGGACCCAGGTGTGGGTGGAGGCGGCGGCGGACGACGGAGCCGCAGGCACGGACTGGGCGGCCACCGCGCACACCCTGGATGAGGTCGCAGCGCACGATCCGATGACCCTCGGCCACGGCGACGGCCTGGTCCGCCACGACGGCCCTGCCGGCCCGGCTGTTTTCGCCCATCGCGGCCCCGGACGGTTCGAACTGCTCGCCCTGAACGGACGGCTCGTCAGGTGGGCCACGGCCGCGTCCGGGACGGGCGACCAGGACGTGTCATTCTCCCTTCCCGGCCCCGGGTGGTACCAGGTGCGGGCCCGTGGGTCGTGGACCCTCACCATGGCCGACGGCTAGGGGCTTATCGGGCAGGGGATGGCCGGGCGGATCCGGTTCGCGCTGCATGCGACCACGTGGACGGAGGCGAATCCGGTCCCCCGCAGATACCACCCGCCCACAACATCCCCACCCCAGCCGAGCCGGTCCCCTGCGGCCGCGAACCGTTCGGTCTGCCGCGCGGGGTTCTTGTCGTGGTCGGTCATGAAGGCGGGGGTCAGGTCGGTGACCTGGTCTTGGTACCAGACAGCGGCTTTCTCCGGTTCCCCGAAGGTCGCCTTGATCATCCTGGCGGGGCGCAGCAGCCAGTGCGGTACCTCCAGCGGCGGCACCTCGCTCGCCATGAACGCGGGGCTCGCGGAGGCGATCTGCCTCCACTCCTGGGGCGAGACATCGTGGACGACGAGGTGTGGTGGGCGGCGTGTGGACTCGTCGTCGTAGGTTCGGCGTTCTCCGGTCCAGCGGTAGCAGTGCCAGTGTGACGCTGTCATGAGGGTGGCTCCTGCGGGGTGGGAGCGGCCCCGCCCCGGCGGGGCGGTCTGAGGGCGGGGCCGCGGTCGGCTAGTGCGCGTACTGTCGTCCGTCGTCGGAGTCGCCGGGTGTCTGTCCGCCGGGTGTCGGGGCGTCGGTGTCCGGCATGGTGTCGCCGCCTTCTGGGTCCTGGCGGGAGGCGTGCTGTAATCGCATGGGCTGCTCCTGTGAGTTCAGATGTGCAGGGGTGTCCTCGCGCGGTTGCGCGGTGCTCGTCCCGGTCACTGGCCTGCAAGCGGGGGCCGGGGCGAGGCCCTGCCCCGGAGGGGCAGGGGATGGGGGATGGGCCGCCGAGCGGCCCACCGGTCTAGGTGGCGTCTGCCTTCAGCGCCTCGATGGGCGGCGCCTTGTGGCAGTCGCAGTCACACCGGACGGTGAAGATGAGCGCGCCACGGGTCGCGGGCGGTATGGGTGCCGCGCGGACCTCGCCTGGTCCATTGCAGAACCCGTGGATCTCGGTGGGCGTGGTGTCGGGTTCGGCGGTGTACAGCGCGCAGTACGGGGACAGGCGCCGGGCGCCGACCGGGGCAGTCACCATGCTCTCCCCGCCTGAGCTGCCCGCAGTGCCATGACCGCCTCACCCTCGTGGCGAGCGCGCCGTAGAGCGTCGATCTGAACGATCGGGTCGATGTGTTGGGGGAAGGTGAGGGCGTGCTCGGGGCAGGAGTAGATAGTCCGGCCGCCGATGCTCGCGGAGTGCACGTGTCCCACGATGACCGGCTCGTTGGTCGGCTTGTCGCAGCGCGCGCAGACATGAGACGTCACTGACTGGCCTCCTCGCCGGAACCGAACTCGACAACCGCCGCAAGAAGAAGGGCCTGGCGCAGTTGCTCGGCGTCGGTCAGGTACCGGTTGGGACCCACCGGAATGTGCCAGTGCAGGCCGGGTCCCTTCCTGCAGTGCCCGGGCGGCACACCCATGTACGTGAGCTCGGCGGTGGTCGTCGCAAGTACCTGCACCTGCCGGATGGGCTGCCAGTAGTGGGCGCTTCCCGGCGAGATGAGCCAGTACATGGTGCTGTAGTCGGCGATGACGGCGCCGCCCTGCTTGCCGAGAAGATCAAGGGTGCGTTCGCTGATGGCCTTGGGGGCGCGCACAGCGTCCCAGTAGTGGCCGACCTCGACCATCTCTACGTCGTTGCCGCGCGGCGGTGTCCACGCGGCGGGCGCGGGCTGAGCGAATGTCATGAAGATGCCTCCGGCGGAGCGTGTCTCCCAGTGCATCCAGGCAACCGCTGCGCCGTTGCCGCCGTCTCGGGCGTATGCATCTGACGCTGTGCGTATGCGGAACCTGCCCTACGCCTGCGACTGGATCGCTACTGTGGGTATTCCTTGTCGAGCCACGCCCACCGCAGATCGGGAGCGGATATGGCGCAGTCAGCACACCACCGCAGCGCAGGTGAGGCCATCGCGGCCGCCCGCCGCGAACGCGGTTGGCCGCAACGGCAACTGGCCGAAATGTGCGGGTACAGCCAGAGCACCATCAGCCGGTTAGAACGCGGTCGTCAGTCTGCCCGCGACGTCGATGTGCTCGCGCTCGTCGCCGACCGGCTCGGAATGCATCCCTCCGAAGTCGGATTGGCCGGAGGCACCACCCACAATGCTGACGTGAACCGCCGTTACTTTCTGGGCGCAGCGGCCGGCCTCGGTATACTCCCCACCCCAGTCGGCTCCACGAGCCGCCGCCCGATCAATCCAGCGGTCGTTGGCCACCTCTCCCAGCTTCGCTCCACCCTGGTCCAATCAGACGGGCTTTACGGACCGCACTCCGCCATCAGCGCCGTCCATGACCACCTCGCTGTCATCGAGCAGCAACTGCTTCCTGTAGCTACCGGTGCCCTTCGCCGCCGCATCCTGGAAACCGCCTCCGAGTGGGCAGAATTCGCCGGCTGGCTGTACGAGGACCTCGGCCACCCCGACAAGGGCCTATGGTGGTCCGACCGCGCGATGGAGTGGGCGCAGGAGGCCGACGAGCCCGTGCTCCAGGCATTCATCCTGATGCGCAAGTCCCAGCAATCCGTCGGTCTGATGCAGCAACAGCGGGCGGTTGGTTTGGCGGCGGCTGCGCTACGAGTCCGAGGCGATGTGTCCGCCCGTATCCGCGCCTCGGCTCGCCTCCAGGAGGCGCACGGCCACGCGCTTGGCGGCGACGAGAGCAAGGCCCTGCGCGCGCTCGACGCCGCCGACGCACTCGTCGGCGGAGACGATGCGGTGACCAATCAGCTTGGGGGGTACTGCAACTCTTCCTACGCCAAGGCCCAGCGGGCGACTTGCTACCTTCGCTTGGGCAAGCCAGCCGACGCCGTGACCGCCTACCAGCGAGCGCTCAAAAGTTGGCCTGATACCTACCAACGCGAGCGCGGGCTGCACCTGGCACGCCTCGCGGGCGCTCACGCCGCAAACCGTTCCCCCGATGCGGCTTGCAGCACCGCCATGGAAGCCCTGGAGATCACCCGCGAGACGGAGTCACGACGCACCACCGCAGAGCTGCGCCGGGTCGTCACCGGCCTCGCGCCCTGGCGGCGCACCGCGATGGTCCAGAGCCTGACCGAGGCAATCGCCACTGTCTGACCTAGGCTCACCGATATAAACCTCCGGGAAAGGGACCCATGGACATCAGCGAGTTGGTCGGCGCCGACGAGTGGACCACTGTTGAGGGACGCCCGTACGTCGTCTACAAGTACGCGGCCACGCTGGACGGCCGGATCGCCGCAGCGGATTCCACCAGCCAGTGGATCACGAGCGCGGCGTCGCGAGCCGAGGTCCATGCCCTGCGCGCGGCCTGCCAGGCTACGGTGGTGGGCTCCGGCACACAGCAAGCGGACAATCCGCACCTCGCCGTGCGCTCGGCGGTGGACGACCCCAAGCTGAAGGTGGCCGTACCAGCCGACGAGCAGCCGTGGCGGGTGATCGTCGACAGCAACGCGCGCACGCCCGCCGGGGCCCGCGTGCTCGATGCCGCCGCGCCCACGATCATCGCCGTGGCCGAGGACGCGGACGCCACGCACCTGGAGGGCATCGGGACCGTCGTCCGGCTCCCGCGCGCCAAGGAGGGCCTGGATCTCGACGCGCTGCTGCGCGAGTTGTCATCGCGCGGCGTGCGCGGGATGTTCCTCGAAGGCGGGCCCACCCTCGCCGCTTCCTTCGTGTCGGCCGGGCTGGTCGACCGCGTCATCGCCTATATCGCGCCCGCGCTCCTCGGACGCGGTAAGAGCGCGCTCCAGGGCGGCACCATCGAGACCATCGACGACATCCTGCGGTGCGAGCTGCTGGACGTCGCGCGGTCAGGACCTGACATCCGGCTGATCGCACGCCCGCAGCTGTGAAGCCAAGCGCCCGGCGTCTCTCTTGATCGGCAGATCAGCCTTGGATGATCGCGTTGGGCAGCATGACCAGCGACGTGGTGCCGTCGTGATTGTCGGAGGGGCACAGCTGGACGCGGATGCCGTGCCGATCGGCGAGGCAGCCGACCACGACGAGGCCCATGCGCTGCGAGACCGCGGCGTCCACGGTCGGCGGGTTGGCCAGCTTGTGGTTGATGTCCGCCAAGTCCGCGACAGTCAGGCCGATGCCCTCGTCATGGATCTCGATCATGACACGGCCGTCGGGCAGCCGGATCGCGGTCACCCGCACCTTGGTGTACGGAGAGGAGAAGGTGGTGGCGTTCTCCAGGAGCTCGGCGAGCAGGTGCACCAGGTCGGTCACGGCGCGGCCGCGGATCCCGGCCTCGGGGATGCCGGTAAGTTCGATGCGCTGGTACTGCTCCATCTCAGAGGAGGCAGCTCGCAGGACGTCGATCAGTGGGACAGGATGGGGCCACCGGAGGTGAGGCTCCGCGCCGATGAGGGTCAGGAGGTTTTCGCCGCTGCGGCGCATGCGGACCGCGAGGTGGTCCAGCTTGAAGAGGTTCTCCAACTGGTCCCGGTCGGCCTCCTCGTTCTCCAGTGCGCTGATCAGGCCCAGTTGGGCCTGAAGGAGGCCCAGATTGCGATGGGCGAGGTTACTGACCATCGAGGTGATGTGGCGGCGGAGCAGCGTCTGCTCAGCAACGAGCCGGACCGCCTGGCGGTGGACCTCGTCGAAGGCGCGGGCGACCGCCCCGATTTCGTCCTTGCTGTGAATACCGACCGGCTTGACCGTGATATCGGCCTTGTCCAGGTCGGCTCGGGACAGCTCCTCGACCAGCCCGGGAAGGCTTCGATTCGCGATGTCGAGCGCGTAGTCCCTCAGTTGCCGCAGCGCCGCTGACCTGCTGACGACCGAGGGTCGGATCCGCGTCACCCTGGAAGTGGCTTCTTCAATGATCTCTCTGGCCTTCGCCTCGGACTCTTCGCGGCGGGCAGCGGCATCCCGGGCGGCCGCCAAGCGCACCTGCTCGGCCTCTCTGTGTACCCGCTCAAGGTCTACGCGATACTGCTCGGCGGTATCCGCCGCCTTCGCGATGCGCAGACGTTCATCCTGCACCTGCCGTTCCAGTGCTTCGCGCTCTGCCGCTTCTTCCGCGGCGGCGAGCTCTGCTTCGAGTTCCGCACAGCGCGTTTGTGCGGCGTCTCGGTCGCGCACCGCTTCTTCCAGCGCCGTCTCCAGGTCCTCGATCGTCGCGCGCAGGTGCTCGCACCGCCCTTCGAGCTCGGCCTTCTGACGGCGGTGCAGTTCAAGCGCTGCCCCCAAACGCTGCTGCCTGCGCGCGTAGGCCGCCTCGTTCTGCCGGATTGACGATTCGAGCTCACCCAGCAGGCGTTTCTGATCGGATACGTCCTTTTCGAGTTCGCGGATGCGCAGCTCGGCCTGTTCCTTCTCCAGAACCGCGTCCTCCAGACGGTCACTGGCCATCTGCTCGCGGTACCTGGCCGGCTGGACGGCCAGCAGTGCCTCGCGGTGCCTCTGGTAGAGGTGTCCCTGCAAGTCCGCGGTGACCTCGATCCCGTTGAAGCCGCACGCCGCCTTCATCAGGACGTCGAGGAACTGTTTGTCAGGAATTCGTTCACCCGCGAAGTAGCGGGAGAGGGAGGGCGCGCTGACGTGATGGCATGAGGCGAACTCACGCAAGCTCTTGCCCGTGGCCCGGAACAGACCCCGCAGCGCGCGTGCCAAGTCTCGCGCCTCCGGGGAAAGACCAGGTAATAAGGGTTTGAAGCCCTTGAGGTCTTCCACGTCGCCGAAGGAAGTCTCCCCAGCCCCCGTGAATTCGCGCTCCCTCACCTGTCCGTCCTACCTCTCCGTGCCCGTCGCTGACATAGGTTCCCACCACGCAAAGCCGCCGTAGTCCACCACGCTCGGTGATCATTCGATGAGTGTGTTGAAGAACGGCACGGCGAAGCCGAAGGCCGCCACTCCTGACAGGACCGCTTTCGAAGGGCTTGCGCCGGCGGAGCCGGTCAGGATGGCTGCTCCGATGCCGCACAGGATCGCCAGCAGAAGGATGAGGGCCGACCGCGTGGTCAGCAGTGCACGGTTCACAGCAATCCCCTCGGCTGCGGCGGCATATGACCGCCGGTGACGTCTCGTCCCGCTACGCAGGTGGCTCCACTCTGCAAGCGGTCAGAGTGTTGCGGAACGGAAACACCGGTTGTTTCCGCAGATGGGAACAGATTCACGTCTCAGGTCTGTGATTCCGGCCGGAAACGGTCTGAAACGGCGCGCCTTCGCGCGCCCGCCAGCCGCCACCCCTGGCCGACCTGCGACGGAACACGGATCCGCCCCCACACACGGCCATCTATACACCACGTTTATAGACGCCATGTATAGTCCGGTGTCGATCAAGACCACGGCATCCGCCGGCGCGTCGGAAAGGCACCCATGTACGCCAAGGCATTAGCGCCCGAGTACCAAGGCGCGCTCAGTTCCCTGTCCGTGAACTCCTCCCTCGCCGACGTCCTCGCCGAGGGCACCGACCGGCTGCGCGCCGCCGAGCGGGCGGGGTCCCAGGGGGAGGCCGCTCGCTCGGGGCTCGCCGTGGCGGAGGCGTACCGCCGGCTGGGCCACATCGAGGAGGCCGATCGCGCCTGGAAGGCGAGCTACCGCGCCGCCCGGTCGGCGGGCGACGTGGGCGCGATGGCGTGGGCGGTGTGGAGCGGCGGCACCCTCGCCCGGCAGCGGGGCTCCCTCGCGCTGGCCCGCCGGCTGCTCACCCACGCCGCCGAGTTGGGCAAGCGCGGCGGAGACGTCGTGGCCCGCGGCTACTCGCTGGCCGGCCTCGCGGAGACCGGCCGTATCCAGGGCGACTACGAGGCCGTGCACGCCCTCCACGAGCAGCTGCTCGCCGAGGCCCGCAAGCGCGGCGAGGCCCGCCACACCGTGTGGGCGCTGGAGGGCATCGCCCAGATCCACCGGAACACCGGCTCGTACGACACCGCCTTCGCGATGTTCGAGGAGGCCGCGGCCATCGCGGCCCAGGCCGACGACCGGCGCGGCCACGCGTGGGCGCTGCGCGGCATGGCCGACATCGTGTCCCTGCGGGACAAGGACGTGGACCGGGCCCTGGCGCTGCTGTCCGAGGCCGAGCTCACCTGCCGCGAGATGAAGCTGTCCAGCGCGCTGGCCTACAACCACAAGATGCGCGGCAACGTCCTGTACCGCGCCGCCCATTACCCGTCGGCCCGGGAGTACTACGAGACGGCGCTGGCCGAGTTCCGCGCCATGAGCGAGCCGCGCGGCACCGCGCTGTCCCGCCTCGGGCTGGCCAAGACGCTCGCCCGCCTCGGGCAGGACCCGGCGGTCACCGCCGCGGAACTGGACGAGCTGCGGGGGGAGCTGGACCGGATCGGGCTGCGACACGCCCGCGAGATGGTCGACGCGGCGTACGAGGAGCTGGGCATATCGGCCCAGGAGAGGGGGGCCGCCCGATGACCGCGCCACCGGCCACGCTCCTCCCCGCCTCCGCCTCCGCTTCGCGGACCCTCACCCGCTGCCGCGGCCTCGTACGCCCCGCGCTGACCGCGGCCGTCGAGCGGCTCCACCCGTATCCGGGCGAGATGGCCGCCTTCTCCTTCGGCTGGTGCGAGGTGGGCGGCGGCCCGGCCGTCCGGCCCGGTGGCGGCAAGGGCGTGCGCCAGGCCCTGGCCGTGCTCGGCGCGGAGGCGGCGGGCGCGCCCGGGGCGGCCGCGATCCCCGGGGCGGTGGCCGTCGAGCTGGTCCACGCCTTCTCGCTCCTGCACGACGACATCATGGACGGCGACGAGACCCGGCGCCGGCGCGCGACCGTGTGGAAGGCGTACGGCACCGGCCCCGCCGTCCTGGCCGGGGACGCGCTGTTCGCCCTCGCGGTGCAGACGCTCGCCGAGTCGCCCGGCCCGCACGGCGGCGCGGCCATCCGGCATCTGTCGGGGGCGCTGGGCGACTTGGTGCGCGGTCAGGCGGAGGACCTGCTGTTCGAGTCCCGCCCCTGGACCGGCCCCGACGCGGTCCGCACCGCCGAGTACCGCGCCATGGCCGAGGCCAAGACCGGTGCGCTCCTGGGCTGCGCCGCGGCCCTCGGCGCCGTATTGACGGGCGCCCCGGAGCCGGTCGTCACCGCGCTGGACCGGGCCGGGCGCCACCTGGGGGTGGCCTTCCAGGCCGTGGACGATCTGCTCGGCATGTGGGGTGACCCGGAGGTCACGGGCAAGCCCGTGCACGGCGATCTGCGCCGGCGGAAGAAGACGCTGCCCGTGCTGGCGGCCCTGGCCGCGGACGGCCCGGCCGCCCGCGAACTCGCCGCGCTGCTCACCGCCGACCCGGGGACCGCTGACCCGGGCACCTCCGACGCCGCCGTCCGCCGCGCCGCCGAGCTGGTCGAGCGGGCGGGCGGCCGCGCCACCACCCTGGCCGAGGCCCACCACCACCTGGACGCCGCCCGCGCCTGTCTGGCCTCCGTCCCGCTGGCCCCGGCCGCGGCAGGGGAGCTGCTGGGCCTGATGCCGTTCCTCGTCGACCGCGCGCTCTGACGCGTCGGACCACCCCTTTGGCCCGGCTGTGCGCGCGGCGGTACGCCGCCTCGCCCATGCTGCTGGTGTGGAAGGACGGGGCCCGATGAGGCTTGTTGTCGATCTGAACCGCTGTCAGGGGTACGCGCAGTGCGTCTTCCTGGCGCCCGAGGTGTTCGCCCTGCACGGGGACGAGGCGCTGCGGTACACCCCTTACGCGGACGACTCGCGGCGCGAGCAGGTGGCCCGCGCGGTGGCCGCCTGCCCGGTCCAGGCGATCCTCCTGGACGAGGTGGACGAGACGGGCGAAGCAGGCGAGGCTTACGACCTGCCCCCGGTGGGCTCCGATGTCCGCTGACGGCCTGGAGTGGCTGCGGCGCGAGGGGCGGATCGTGATCGTCGGCGCGTCCCTGGCCGGGCTGCGGGCCGCGGAGACCCTGCGCGAGGAGGGGTTCACCGGCTCGCTCACGCTCATCGGCGACGAGCCCGACCAGCCGTACGACCGGCCGCCGCTGTCCAAACAGGTCCTGGTGGGCGACGCGCCCGCGGACCGCACCACGCTGCCCCGGCGCCGCGCGGTCGAGGCCCACTGGCGCCTGGGGACGGCCGCGGTCGGGCTGGACCCGGCGGCCCGGCGGGTGCGCTTGGCCGACGGCGACGAGGTGCCGTACGACCGGCTGCTGATCGCCACCGGCGTCCGCTCCCGCCCGTGGCCGAACCCCGCCGAAGCCGAGCTCGACGGCGTCTTCGTGCTGCGCACCAGCCGGGAGGCGGCACGGCTGCGGCGCCGGCTGGCGGCCGGGCCGCGGCGGGTGCTGGTCATCGGCGGCGGCTTCACCGGCTCGGAGATCGCGTCCGCCTGCCGGGAGCTGGGGGTGCCGGTCACCGTCGCGGAGCGCGGCCCGACGCCGCTGGTGGGCGCCCTGGGCGGGGTGATCGGCCAGATCGCGGCGGAGCTCCAGCGCGCGCACGGCGTCGATCTGCGCTGCTCGGTCACGGTCACGGGTCTTGAGGGGGACGCGGCCGGGCGGCTGCGGCGCGCCCATCTGTCCGACGGCACCGCCCTCGACGTGGACGTGGCCGTGATCGCGCTCGGCACCGTCCGCAACACCGAGTGGCTCGCCGGCTCGGGGCTCGGCGCCGGGCCCCGCGGGGTCGCCTGCGACGCCGGGTGCCGGGTCTTCGACGTCCGGGGCCTGGTCACCGACGACATCTTCGCGGCCGGGGACGTCGCCCGGTGCCCGCATCCGCTCTTCGGCTACCAGTTCCTGTCCCTCGAACACTGGGGCAACGCCGTCGCGCAGGCCGAGGTCGCGGCGCACAACATGATCAGCGCCGGTCCGGACCGCCGCCCCCACCTCTGGGTCCCCGCCTTCTGGTCCGCGCAGTTCGGGGTGAACATCAAGTCGATCGGGGTGCCCTCCCTGGGCGACGAGCTCCTCATCGCCCAGGGGTCGCTCGCCGAGCGCAGCTTCACCGGCGTCTACGGCCATCAGGGCCGCGTCATCGCCGCCGTCACCTTCGACCGGACCAGGTGGCTGGACTTCTACCGGCGGCAGATCGAGACGGCCGCGCCCTTCCCGCCGGACTTCCCCACCACGGACCGCGGCCCCGACGCGCTGCGCCCGGTCCCCGCCGACTTCCCCGACCCGTCCCTGCCCACCCACGGGCCGACCGTCACCCTCAGCGGCTACTCACCGACCGACCGGCGGATCGTCTTCACGCCCGCCCGGGCCTAGAGGCCTCACCCGGAAGGACTCTCCGTCATGACGCACGGCACGTATATGCGGAAGATCATCGACTACGCCAACCGCGCCGACCCCTATCCCCTCTACTCCGAGCTGCGGAAGACGCCCGTGCTGCGGGACGAGGACGGCCCGTACCTCGTCAGCACGTACTGGGAGATCCACGGCCTGCTGCACGACCCGCGGATCAGCTCGGACCGCCGCAACCTCAACCCGGACGCCGCGCGTCTGGTCGCCCTCGAGGACGAGGAGGACGACCCGATGCTGACCCCGAACTTCATTCGGCTCGACCCGCCCGACCACGACCGGCTGCGCCGGATCGCGATGTACCCCTTCGGGCCGCCGCACACCCCGCGGCGGATCCACGACATGCGCGGCGAGCTCACCCGGATCGTCTCCGGGCTGATCGACGACTTCCAGGGCCGGGACGGGGCCGACCTCGTCGACGACTTCGCGTACCCCTTCCCGGTGACCGTGATCTGCCGGCTGCTGGGGGTGCCCCGCAACGACGAGCCGCTGTTCCACGACTGGGCCGACACCATCGTCGCCGGCGCGGACCCCGATCCGGACGCGGACGCCACGGAGCGGCGCGCCACCGTCCGGCGGGCCCGCACCGAACTGAGCATGTACCTGTCCGAGTTGATCGAGGACCGCCGCCGCACCCCCAGCGAGGACATGCTCTCCGCGCTGGTCCACGGGGACGGGCCGGACGGGCGGATGACCCACGCCGAACTGGTCAGCACCGCCTCGCTGCTGCTGATCGCCGGGCACGAGACGACGGTCAACCTGATCACCAACGGCATGCTGACCCTGCTGCGCCACCCCGATGTCCTCAAGCGGCTGCACGACGATCCGCATCTGGCCGCCTCGCTGGTGGAGGAGGTGCTGCGCTACGAGCCCCCGGTCCAGCTGCTGCCGCAGCGCACCCCGCTCACCGACGTCGACATCGCGGGCGTCACCATCCCCAAGGGCGAGTCGATCTGGCTGATCCTGGCCTCGGGCAACCGCGACCCCCGGCGCTTCCCCGACCCCGACCGGTTCGACCCGGACCGCAAGGACAACCAGCACCTGGGCTTCGGCAGCGGCATCCACATCTGCTACGGCGCGCCGCTGGCCCGGCTGGAGGCGCAGCTCGCGCTGACCGAGCTGGCCCGCAGGCTCGAGAACCCCCGGCTGCTGGAGGACCCGCCCCCGTACCGCCGGAACGCGGTGCTGCGCGGCCCGCGTCACCTGCCGGTCGGGTTCGACGGGGTGCACGCGGCCCGGGAACCCTGAAAGCGCCGCTGGTTTCGGCTCAGGCTCAGGAGCCGCGGCAACGTCTGAAGCGGGCCGCCGCCTCGTCGAGGTCCACGATCGGGTCGGGGTAGGCCAGGGCGGCGCGGTCCGGTCCTGGCAGCCGCCAGGGGCGGTGCACGGCGGGGCCCTGGACGGCGGCGAGTTCGGGCACCCAGCGGCGCACGTACGCCCCGTCGGGGTCGTGGCGCAGCGCCTGGGCAAGCGGGTTGAGAATCCGATTGGGGCGGGTGTCGGTGCCGGTGCCCGCCACCCACTGCCAGTTGAGCTGGTTGTTCGCGAGGTCGCCGTCCACCAGCAGCGCCAGGAAGTGCCGCGCGCCGATGCGCCAGTCGGCGTACAGGGTCTTGGCCAGGAAGCTCGCCGTCAGCAGCCGCGCCCGATTGTGCATCCAGCCCTCCTGCCTCAGCTGCCGCATCGCCGCGTCCACGACCGGAAAGCCCGTCAGCCCCTCCCGCCAGGCCGCGATCTCGTCCGCGTCGTGGCGCCAGCGGTCGTGGCGCGGGCGGTAGTCGCGGTGGGCGGCGTCCGGGCGCGCGGCCAGGACCTGGTGGTGGAAGTCCCGCCAGGCCAGCTGGCGCACGAACGCGTCCGCACCCGGGCCGCGCGCCTCCAGCGCCCGGCGCGCCACCTCCCCCGGCGACAGACAGCCGAAGTGCAGATAAGGGGAGAGCCGGGAGGTGGCGTCCCCGGCGAGGTCGTCATGGCGCTCGGCGTAGTCGGCCAGCGGGCCGGACGCCCAGAGCCGCAGCCTGCGGCGGGCCGCCGTCTCTCCCCCGGCGGGCAGCTCCGGGGAGGCCGCGCCCGGGGCCAGGGACGCCGCGGTGGGCAGGCCCGCGGAGCGGATCCGGGGCACGCGGACCGCGCGCGGCGCGGCGAGCGGGGCGCGCCAGGGCTCCTCGCGCCATCGGCGGTAGTACGGCGTGAAGACCGCGAAGTGGTCCTTGCCCCCGCCCGAGGGGCCCGAGGGGCCCGAGGGGCCCGAGGGGACGAGCGCGCCGGGCGCGACCACCGTCAGCGCCGCCTCGTGCACCCGCAGCTCGCGCCCGGCCTCCGCCAGCGCCGCCCGCAGCCGCTCCTCGCGCCGCGCCGCGTAACCGCTCACCCCGGCCGCCAGATGCACCGACCCGGCGCCGGTGCGCTCCGCCACCCGGCAGGTCTCCTGGACCACCTCGCCGCGCCGGACCACCAGCCGTCCGCCGCGCGCCCGCAGCACCGCGTCGAGATCGGCGAGGCAGTCGGCGAGAAACGCCGCCCTGTTGGGCGTGGCGAAACCGGCGTCCCGTATCCCGGAATCGACGACGAACAGCGGCACCACGCTCTCCGCCTCCCGCAGCGCCCCGTGCAGCACCGGGTTGTCGTGCACCCGCAGATCCGCGGTGAACAGGGCGACGCTGACCCGCACCGGCACCCACCCCCGCTCAGCCGGGCACGGCCGCGTGCGCCTCGGCCCTGGCGACGACGTTCCGGGCCATGCCGCCGAAGACCAGACCGCCGCAGGCCGCGCCGCCCCACCCGCACAGCCGTCCGGTCAGTCCGCGCGGCTCGAAGACGGCGCGCTGCCGGTACACCGCTCCGCCCGCCCCGTCCTCGGCCACCGCGATCTCCAGCCAGGCCGGCCCGGGCAGCGGCAGCTCGGAGCGCAGCCGCAGCCGCCGCCGCGGCTCCACCGCCTCCACCCGCCAGAAGCCCAGCCGGTCCCCGGCCCGCAGCGGCGCCGCCTCCGGGCGCCCCAGGTGCAGACCCACCCCGCCGACCGCCGCGTCCAACCAGCCGCGCAGCGCCCAGGCGGGCGGCAGGGACTGCCAGCGGCCACCGCCCGCGATGCCCTCCACCGCCTGCCACAGCTCCTCGGGCGCGGCGTCCACCACGCGCTCGCGGTCGTCCGTACGGCAGCTGCCGCGCGCCCAGGGCGGGTCCGTCGGCAGCGGATCGCTCGGCTCGCCCCGGGCGGCGGGCGGCCGCAGCGCCAGCCGCAGCGCCCGGTCCAGCGGGAGCAGGCCGTCGGGGGGCGGCGGCACATAGCGGGCGATGTCGTCCTCCCGGCAGACCACCTCATGCCGCAGCGACTCCACCAGCGGGCGGGCGAGGGCGCCCGGCACGGGCGTGACCAGGCCGACCCACAGGCTGGAGAGATACGGGGTGAGCACCGGCACGGGGATCACCAGCCGCCGCGGCAGCCGGGCCACGGCCGCGTACCGCCGCATCATGTCGCGGTACGTCACCACGTCCGGCCCGCCGATGTCGAAGGCGCGGTTCACCTCGTACGGCAGCCGGGCGCAGCCCACCAGCACCCGGAGCACATCGCGGACGGCGATCGGCTGGGTCCGGGTGCGCACCCAGCGCGGGGTGACCATCACCGGAAGGCGTTCGGTCAGATGGCGCAGCATCTCGAACGAGGCCGAGCCCGAGCCGATGATCACACCGGCCCGCAGTACGGCGGTCGGCACCCCCGACGCCAGCAGCACTCGGCCCACCTCGGCGCGCGAGCGCAGATGGGGCGACAGCTCGCGCTCGGGCACCCCGGACGGGGTCAGCCCGCCGAGGTAGACGATCCGCCGGACCCCGGCGGCCCGCGCCTGCTCGCCGAAGATCCGGGCCGCCCGGCGGTCGGTCTCCTCGAAGCCGGGGCCGGTCCCCAGCGAGTGCACCAGGTAGTACGCGACGTCCACGCCCTCCAGGGCCGCCCGCACGGACCGCGCGTCCAGGACGTCCCCGCGCGCCTGCCCCACCCGCGCGGCCCAGGGGTGCCGGCGCAGCTTGTCGGGCGAGCGGACCAGGCAGCGCACCGGATGCCCGGCCGCCAGCAGCTCGGGCACCAGCCTGCTGCCGAGGTAGCCGGTCGCCCCGGTGACCAGACAGCGCGGCAGTGGTGCGGACGGGCCAGGGTTTCGGCGGTCTGCCATGCCGGACTCCATGACTGCGCGGACTGCGCGGCTGATGTCCACTGTCTTCCCCTGCCCATGCTCGGAGCCTCCGCCGGTCGGTGCAACCGGCGGACGCTGGAGTGGCCGCGCGCCAAGGGCCGTTGGAGGATGGGGGCAAGCGATGTTTGGAGGGCACGGTGTTCGAGGCCGACGACATCCGGAAGTGGCGCGACCGTGACGTGGTGGACAGCACCGGTCGCAAGATCGGCACCTTGGAGTCGATCTATGTGGACACCGCCACCGACCAACCCGCCTTCGCGACCGTCACGGTCGGCATGCCGACCCGGCGGCGGCTGGTGTTCGTCCCGTTGGGCGGCGCGAAGGTGGGCCCGAGCTATCTGAAGGTCACCTATCCCAAGGACCAGGTGCGGGACGCCCCCTCCATCGGGACCGACGGCGTGCTGCCCGCCGCGGAGGAAGAGGCGGTCTTCCAGCACTACAAGCTCAGCTATCAGCCGGGCACCGGCGGCGAGCGGCGGCTGGGCCGCCCCTGAGCGGCGCGGCCGCCGCATCGCAGGCAGGAAAAAACCTGCGAGGTGGGCTCCCTTCGCCGGCATTGTCCGGATCAGGTGTTTGGAGGTCGCCTTCCGGTCTCCCCGACCTTCCGGCCTCTCAGCCCGGCCATCTAGGACGCGCCCTTTCCAGAAAACCTCTCCGTTCCGAAGAACCGAAGCCCTTCTTCCTGGAGTCCTGACGTTCTCTTTCCTGAACGTGTCTCCGGTCGAGCTCCCTCGCTCGCCCCGCAGGCTGTTATTTACGTTACTCCCGCACCTTCCGTGCGACTAGCCCCGTTCAAGCATTTTTTCCCGATTTGCGGACTTTTTCGGCTCCACCCCCTCGGAGCAGGCCCGGAGCGGCCCTGATGCCGACCCACCCGGCCCCACCCGGCCCCGGAGTGGCCTCGGAGTGACCTCCGGGCGGCCTCGGGGTGGGCGACAGGCACCGTCCACTCCCGCGCCTTGGCTGCGCCAGGTGCCGCTTGCCCGGTAGGCTTTCCGTGTGATCTTCAAGCGCATCGGAAACGGTCGGCCGTACCCCGACCACGGCCGGGAAAGCACCCGCCAGTGGGCGGATGTCGCCCCACGCCCGGTACGTCTTGACCAGCTGGTCACCACGAAGCAGCAGCTCGACCTCGAGACGCTGCTCGCGGAGGACTCGACGTTCTACGGGGACCTCTTCGCCCATGTCGTGAAATGGCAGGGCGATCTGTACCTGGAGGACGGGCTGCACCGCGCCGTGCGCGCCGCGCTCCAGCAGCGCCAGGTGCTGCACGCGCGCGTCCTCGAACTCGGCTAGCCGACCCCTCGTCGACCCCCCGTTCGGCCCCTCGTTGGCCCTTTCGGGTTGGGCTGCGCGGCAACCATTGATCATTTAGTAGGCATCGTCACCGAGCGGCACTACGCTGCGCCTATGAGCATGCTCACCCCTCCCGGCATGGGCGGAAAGTACCGCATCACGGGCAATCGATACCCGCGCATGCGCCGGCCCCGAGGCCGCCGCCGGCTCGCGTTCGCCGCGATGGGTGCGGCGGTCGCCCTCGGCCTGGTCGGCTGGGGGACCATTCAGCTCATCGACGTGTTCTCGGGCGGCGACGACGAGAAGACGGTGCGCGCGGCGCGCGGCACGGCGGACTGCAAGCGCGAGCCCGCCAAGGGCCAGGTCAAGGGCCAGGTGAAGGCCCCGCACAAGGCCTCCAAGACGCTGCCGAAGCCCGCCGACATCACCGTCAACGTCTACAACGCCACCCCGCGCACCGGGCTGGCCAAGGAGACCGCCGACGAACTGAAGAAGCGCGGCTTCAAGATCGGAAAGGTGGGCAACGCGCCCTCCGCGTACGACAAGAAGGTCAAGGCCCCCGGCATGCTGCTCGGTGCCCCGGCGGCCACCAACGGCCCCTTCGACGTGCTCGGCACTCAGCTCGCGGGCGCCGAGACCAAGAACGACGCGCGCTCCGGCAACGACATCGACCTGATCATCGGAAACGGCTTCAAGGACCTGGTCAAGAAGAAGGACGCCGTCAAGGCGCTGACCGCCCTGGCCGAGCCGAAGCCGTCGTCCCCCGCCCCGACCTGCTGATCTGCTGATCTGTTGTTCTGCTGACCGCCCCGGGGCCGGCCCTCTCGGCCCCGGGTCAGCCCGCCGTTCCGCTCAGCCCGCCGTCCCGTACATCCGGTCCCCGGCGTCGCCGAGCCCCGGGACGATGTACCCGTTCTCGTTCAGCCGCTCGTCGACCGAGGCGGTGACCACCGTGACGGGCGCGCCGGCCAGCTCGCGCTCCAGGGTCTCCACGCCCTCGGGCGCGGCCAGCAGACACAGGGCGGTGACATCGTCGGCGCCCCGCGATATCAGCTCCCTGATCGCCGCGACGAGCGTCCCGCCGGTCGCCAGCATCGGGTCCAGGACGTACACCTGACGGCCGGAGAGGTCCTCGGGCATCCGGGTCGCGTACGTCGACGCCTGAAGCGTCGCCTCGTCGCGGATCATGCCCAGGAAGCCGACCTCGGCGGTCGGCAGCAGCCGCACCATGCCGTCCAGCATCCCCAGGCCGGCCCGCAGGATCGGCACCACCATGGGGCGCGGGTGGGACAGCCGCACCCCGGTCGTCGCCGTCACCGGGGTCTCGATGTCGACCTGCTCGGTGCGCACGTCCCGGGTCGCCTCGTACGCGAGCAGGGTGACCAGCTCGTCGGCGAGCCGCCGGAAGGTGGGGGAGTCGGTGCGCTTGTCGCGCAGCGTGGTGAGTTTGTGCGCCACCAGCGGGTGGTCGACGACATGGATCCGCATGGCATCGACAGTAACCGAGCCCGGCGGCGCCCACGCCGCCCGGCCGCCCTTCCGGCCCCTGTCCGGCCCTCCGGACGCGGCAGGCGCCACGCCATCCGGGCCTTCCGCTGGTGGGGCCGCACGACGGCGCTCACAGCGGTCCGTTTCGGTCCGCGTGAGTTACATCTCTTGGGACTGGGGCACGACGCAGCGCGGAAGACCTCTCGCAAAGCGAAGGTTTCTGCCACGATGCCGATTGGGGCGGGGCACTGTCCCGCCCGCCCCGGCACGCCTATGACCAGTGGGAGAGTCACGGTGTACTTCGCCGCATTGCTCGCGCGCACCGCAGAAGGGTGGGAAGCGAGCGACACAGAGCTCGATGATGTGGAGACCCTGACAGATCTGATCGAGCTGGCCCGTGAGGCCTCAGACGACGACACGGTGCTGGCCTTCATCGAGCACGAAGACGCGTGGTTCGGCGTCGTCCGCGTGGACGGCGAGGAGGACCCGCACATCTATGTATCGGACGCCGCCGCGGCCGCCCGCAGCTCGTACGGCCAGATGCTCACCGACGAACTGCTCGGCCGGGGCCCCGACGAGGACCTGGACAGCCTCGTCGACCTCGACGGCACCGAGGACGGTGAGCCCGAGGCGAGCGACGACGAGGACGCCGACTCGGACACGCCGGTCCCGGCGGGCCCGCTCGGCGACGCCGACATCCTCGCCGACCTCGGCATGGACGAGAAGGAGCTGAAGGCCCTGGACGGGGACGCGCTCGAATCCATCGCCGACATGCTGGGGTGCAGCATGGAGGGGCTGGAGGCGGTGCGCTGACCGCTGCCGATCCAGGCCCTGACGTCGGAGGGCGCCCCCTTCGACGCCGGACCCAGGCCGCGCCGTCCGCCACACTGGTGCCATGACCGATCCGCTGTCCGGCCTCATCTCCGGGCCCGCCCCCGACCCCCTCCGCGACCCCTGGCGCTCCACCATGCGCCTGGCGCTGGAGGAGGCGGCGCGGGCGCCGGAGACGGGCGACGTGCCGGTCGGCGCCATCGTGCTGGGCCCCGACGGCTCCCCCCTCGGCCACGGCCGCAACGAGCGCGAGGCCCACGGCGACCCCACAGCCCACGCCGAGATCCTCGCGCTCCGCGACGCCGCCGCCCGTCTCGGCGGCTGGCGCCTGACCGGATGCACTCTTGTGGTGACGCTCGAACCCTGCACCATGTGCGCCGGCGCGATCGTCCTGTCCCGCCTGGACCGCGTGGTCTACGGCGCCATCGACGACAAGGCCGGCGCCGTCGGCTCCCTCTGGGACGTTGTCCGCGACCGCCGCCTCAACCACCGCCCCGAGGTCGTCTCCGGCGTCCTCGCCGACCAGTGCGCCGCGCTCCTCACCGCCTTCTTCCGCACCCCCCGCCCATAACCGATTTAGGAGCACGGCCACCCGTCCGCTAAGCTCTCTCTCGGTAGCGTGTCCGAGCGGCCTAAGGAGCACGCCTCGAAAGCGTGTGAGGGGGCAACTCCTCCGTGGGTTCAAATCCCACCGCTACCGCTCTGAAGTGCAAAGACAAGGGCCCCGATCCCAACAGGTCGGGGCCCTTGTCGCGCTCTGTCCCGGTTTCCGTCCCGTTCCGTCCCGTTCAGCGCCCGCACCTCGAACGGCGACTTGGCGGGGGCGGGCCAGGACGTCGGGGAGTCGCTGTGGCGGCATGCGGTGACGGCCGTCCAGCAGGCCTTCGCGGCGCTGGTCGTGTCCACCTTCGTCTACCACTTCCTCTCGCTGGGCGTGATGGGCCGCACCCAAGGGGCAGCGGGCGGCCCGGGCGGGGCCGGGCCGGGGTGCGTGCCGCCATGACCATGCTGGTCGACGTCGGCTGGTATGCGCTGGCCTGTTGTCTGCTGGCCGGGGGCGCGATCGGGCTCTCGGTGCTGTGCTGGGTCGTCGCCGTGGCCTTCTTCGCCTTCAACGCGGCGCTGGCACTGGTGGGCTCCCGGAGGTCGCCGGCCGACCGGCTCGGTGGCGTCACGGTCACCAGCACATGGCGCGTCCCCGCCGCGCTCACCCGGATCGGCGGCGCGGTGCGGCGGCGCGGTGCGGCGGCGCGGTGCGGCGGCGCGGTGCGGCGGCGCGGCCAACCGGACTACTTGGAACCTGCGGAGCCTACGCCGCCGGCCAGTCGTCGGGGCCGCCGCCGTGCCACTCGATGAGCTGCGGGTCGTCGATGGGGGCGTCCGCCGCCATCAGGCCCGCACGGCTCAGTACGCCGCGCAGTTCGTCGGCGCTGACGACGACCCCGACGTCCTTGCCGTCGATCATGACTCGGCGGCGGCCGTCGAGCGGCTCGTCCACCACCACGCGGGGCCGGTCCCTGGTCTTGTCCTCCATACGACCAGCCTCACCGCGACCCGCGCCGCCCGCACCTCGGGCCCGTCGGCCGGGTGGCCCGGGCGGAGCGAATATCAGCCGTGTGGCTCAGCGCCGGCGCCGGCGTCTGCGTCGAAGAGCGCGGCGGAGTGGTGGACCTGGGCCAGGCGGCGGAGCGCGACAAGGAGGGCGTCGCCGAGGATGTTGCCGAGGATCACGGCCTCGGCCATGCCGTCGATGTCGGGGCGGCGGCGGACGAGGTCGAGAGTGGATGACATCGTCGCCATCGCCTTCGGGCCGGCGCCGCCGGGCCCCGCAGGAGCGCTAGCCCACCCGGTCCTTGTCGAAGTCGAGGTCGAGCATCCGGATCGCGTTGCCCCGGAGGATCTTGTAGACGGTCTCCGGCGGCAGCCCGGTCACATGCTCGGCCGCGACGCGCTTGGTGTGCGGCCAGGTCGAGTCGACGTGCGGATAGTCCGTCTCGAAGGTCGCGTTGTCCACGCCGACGGTGTCCAGCGAGGCGACGCCGTGCTTGTCGCGGAAGAAGCAGCAGAAGATCTGCCGGTAGTAGTACGTGGACGGCGGCTCCGGGATCAGGTCGCGCACCCCGCCCCAGGCCCGGTGCTCCTCCCAGACGTCGTCCGCGCGCTCCAGGGCGTAGGGGATCCATCCCATCTGGCCCTCGGCGTACGCGAGCTTCAGCCGCGGGAAGCGCACCAGGACGCCGCTGAACAGGAAGTCCATCATCGACGCCATGGCGTTGTTGAAGCTCAGGGCCGCCTGGACGGCGGGTGGGGCGTCCGGTGAGGCGGCGGGCATCTGGGAGGACGAGCCGATGTGCATGCACACCACCGTGCCCGTGGCCTCGCACTCCGCGAAGAACGGGTCCCAGTAGCCGCTGTGGATGCTCGGCAGCCCCAGATACGTGGGGATCTCGCTGAACGTCACGGCGCGCACGCCCCGCGCCGCGTTCCGGCGGATCTCCTGGACGGCCAGCTCCACGTCCCACAGCGGGATCAGGCACAGCGGGATCAGCCGCCCGCCGCTGTCGCCGCACCACTCCTCCACCATCCAGTCGTTGTACGCGCGCACGCACGCGAGGCCGACCTCCTTGTCGTCGGCCTCGGCGAAGGTCTGGCCGCAGAAGCGCGGGAAGGTCGGGAAGCACAGCGAGGCCTCGACGTGGTTCATCTCCATGTCCGCGATCCGGGCCTTGGGGTCCCAGCAGCCGCGCCGCATCTGCTCGCGGGTGATGCCTTCGAGGGTCATCTCGTCGCGCGAGAAGCCGACGGCCGCGATGATCCGCTTGTACGGGAACAGCAGCCCCTCGTACGTCCACCAGTCGGTCGGCGGGCCGTCCGGGTCGGTGGTGATGCGGTACTTGCCGCCGATGTAGGCCAACTCGCCGATTCCGGCGGTCATGGGCTTCGGGCCACGGTCCCGGTACTTGGCGGGCAGCCAGGTGTCGAAGAGGTGCGCGGGCTCGATCACGTGGTCGTCCACGCTGATGACCATGGGCAGTTCGGTTGCGCCGTTCGTCTCGCCAGCCATGCCGTCCTCTCCCCTGGCGTCCGGCGATCCGACCGGACACCCTAATCTGACGATCCGTCAGATGGAGAGTACAGCAACACTTCGCGCTGCTCCAAGCAGCAAGAGAAACCGGCGACCGCCTCGCCTACTGTTCGCCGCCGGCGATCTCGACCCGGCGCGGCTTGGTGGCCTCGGCCTTCGGGACGGTCAGGCCGAGCACCCCGCCGGCCAGCCGCGCGCTCGCCTTGTCGGCGTTCACCTCGCCGGGCAGCGCCATACGGAACTCGAACCGGCCGGTGCGGCGCGTGCTGCGGCGCAGCGCCCCGGGGCGCTCCGGCTTCTTCAGCTCGCCGGAGACGGTCAGTTCCCGCTCGCCGACCTCGACGTCGATGTCGTCCCGCCGGGCGCCGGGCAGTTCGAGTTCGACCGTGTACGCCTCGTCGGTCTCGGTCACCTCGGCCGGCGGCGTCCACGCCCGCCCCGGTGCGGTGGGCGGCAGTCCACCGCCGACGGTGGACTCCAGCAGCGTGCCCATCTGCTCGAAGATCTCATCGAGCTCCGCCATGGGGTTCCGCCACCTGGAGAGCCGCTGTTCGGCCGGCACACCGGACCGCCCTCGCCGTACGGGCACGCTCATCCCCGGTCACCTTCCCTTCGACGCTTCCCCTCCCCGACCACTACTACGGACATTCACCTCATATCTAGACTAAATGAGGAAAGGAGCCTCTGATGAACGGACCCGTTGTGGCCGGAGTCGACGGTTCCGAGCACAGTCTGGCGGCGGCCGGCTGGGCCGCCGGGGAGGCGCTGGACCGAGCGGTTCCGCTGCTGCTGTTGCACGCCTCCCAGCCCCTTCCGCCCCGGATCTCCCCCGTACCGGGCGCGGACGCCTGGCGGCACATCGGCGCGCAGATGATCCAGCAGGCCGCGGCGGACCTCGCCGACCGCCATCCGGGCCTGGAGGTGACCGGCGAACACATCGCGACGGCCGCGGACAAGGCGCTGCTCAGGGCGGCGCGGAGCGCCGGGCTCCTGGTCGTGGGGGCGCGCGGGTGGGGCGGCTTCGACGGGCTGGCGGTGGGATCCGTGGCGCTGCGGGTGGCGACCGCCGCGGACTGCCCCGTGGTGACGGTCCCCGAGGGGTGCGCCGGGGCGGGTACGGAGGCCGGGGCGGGCCCGGAAGCCGAGGTCGTGGCCGCCCTCGACACGCACGGCCGGATGGCCGAGACCGCCGACTTCGCCTTCCGCGCCGCCCAGGCGCGCCGGGTCCGGCTGCGCGTGGTGCACGCGTGGGCGCTGCCCGCGCCCACCCCCTCCGCGTGGATGATCGGCGTCCTCGAAGAGGACCGCGCCATGTGGGAGGACCAGGAGGGCCAGGCGGTGGCCGACGCCCTGCGGCCGTGGCGGGCGAGCCATCCGCGGGTCGAGGTCCTCATCGACGTCGTCCTGCTCAACCCGGCTCAGGCGCTGGTCAGATCCTCGGAACGGGCGCTGCTGCTGGTCGTCGGCCGCCGTACGGGCGACCGGGTCGCCGAGCGGCACCTCGGGCCGGTCGCCCACGCCGTACTGCACCACGCGCGCTGCCCGGTCGCCGTGGTCCCGCACCCGGCCTGACTCCCGTCGGCCCATCGGCCCATCGGCCCATCGAGCTGTCGGACTGTCGGACTGTCGGCCTCAGCCGAAGAAGACGCCGAACTCCGCGTAGAGGGCCGGGTCGACGCCCTTGGTCCCCACCGTGACCTCGGACAGCGGCACCCGCACGATGTCCGCGCCGCGCAGCGCCACCATCGTGCCGAAGTCCCGCTCGTACACCGCGTCGATCGCGCGCAGCCCGAAGCGCGTCGCCAGCCAGCGGTCGAACGCGCTGGGGGTGCCGCCGCGCTGGATGTGCCCGAGGACCGTGGTGCGGGCCTCCTTGCCGGTGCGGTCGGCGATCTCCCGCGCCAGCCACTCCCCGATGCCCGAGAGCCGCACATGGCCGAACTCGTCGAGCGAGGAGTCCTTCACCACCATCTGCCCCGCCTTCGGGACCGCGCCCTCGGCCACCACGACGATCGGGGCGTACCGGATCTTGAAGCGGTCCTCCACCCAGGCGCAGACCTGATCCACGTCGAACGGCTGCTCGGGGATGAGGATGACGTTGGCGCCGCCCGCGATGCCCGAGTGCAGGGCGATCCAGCCCGCGTGCCGGCCCATCACCTCGACGACCAGCGTCCGGGAGTGCGACTCGGCGGTGGTGTGCAGGCGGTCGATGGCCTCGGTCGCGATATTGACCGCGGTGTCGAAGCCGAAGGTGTAGTCGGTGCCCGTGACGTCGTTGTCGATGGTCTTGGGCACGCCGACCACGCCGATCCCCTCGCCTGCCAGCACCGCCGCGACCCCGAGCGTGTCCTCGCCGCCGATCGCGATGAGCGCGTCCATCTCGTACGCCGCAAGGGTCTCCCGCACCCGGGCCACCCCGTCCTCGCTCTTGAGCGGGTTGGTCCGGGAGGAGCCGAGGATGGTCCCGCCGCGCGGGAGGATGCCGCGTACGGCAGGGATGTCCAGCGGCACGACCGCGCCCTCCAGGGCGCCGCGCCAGCCGTCCCGCAGGCCGACGAACTCGAAGCCGCACTCCTGCACGCCCTTGCGCACGATCGCGCGGATCGCCGCGTTGAGGCCCGGGCAGTCGCCGCCACCGGTCAGCACACCGACACGCATCCGAGCCCCCTTCCGGCCGCTCGCCCGCTCCATGCCCCTCCACTCCCAGAATCCACCCTTGTACCCCGCTTTGCCCACCGTGCCCCGCGGTGCCCGCGTACGCGTGCGGAAGGGGCCCGAGCTCGGCGCGGGACACGATTTGATTCGTAGGACTGATGCGACCACTGCGCCAAACGTGTGGATAGACTCACGCGACTGCACAGGGGTCCGCGGGGAGGCAGCACGAGATGGCACAGGCGAAGAAAGTCGTGCTCTACATGCTCATCGTCTTCGTGCTGTACACGATCATCAACAGCCCGGCGCGCGCCGCCGACCTGGTCCAGGTGGGCTTCGAGGGCATATCGGACGCCGCCAAGAGCGTCGGCGAGTTCATGACCGAACTGATCAACTGATTCAACCGATCATCCGCCCGGCCGACCAACCGGCCACTGGCTCCCACCAGGCCCCTTCGGACCCCCGGCCCCGCCCCGCCGGGGGTTGTTCCATGCCTGCCCGCACCCCCGCGGACACCCCCTCCCTCCCTCACTTCACCTTTCGAACACGTAGCAATACCGCCACCAACACGTAGTAATGCGGTGCTTGCACACAGTGCACATGTCTTGTGATGCTATGACCGCTTTGCCGGGTGAGTACATCGTGAAGGGGTGGCGTGACCGTGTCGGCCCGTACCGCGCCAAGAACCCCGCCCCAGGGCGACGGCGGCAGCGACAGCGGCAGAAGCCGCGGGGCGGACGCCAGGGCGCTCACCCAGGTGCTGTTCGCCGAGCTCTCCTGCCTGACGCCCGGCACCCCCGAACACGCCCGCGTGCGCGACGCGCTGATCGAGGCCAACCTGCCGCTGGTGCGCTACGCCGCGGCCCGGTTCCGCAGCCGCAACGAGCCGATGGAGGACGTGGTCCAGGTCGGGACGATCGGCCTGATCAACGCGATCGACCGGTTCGACCCCGAGCGCGGGGTGCAGTTCCCGACCTTCGCCATGCCCACCGTGGTCGGCGAGATCAAGCGCTACTTCCGCGACAACGTCCGCACCGTCCATGTGCCGCGCCGGCTCCATGAGCTGTGGGTGCAGGTCAACGGCGCGACCGAGGATCTGACGGTGCTGCACGGCCGGTCCCCCACCACGGCCGAGATCGCCGAACGGCTCGGGCTCGGCGAGGACGAGGTGCTGGCCTGCATCGAGGCCGGGCGCTCGTACCACGCCACCTCGCTCGAGGCCGCCCAGGAAGGTGACGGACTGCCAGGGCTGGTCGACCGGCTCGGCTACGAGGATCCGGCGCTCGCCGGAGTCGAGCACCGCGATCTGGTGCGGCACCTCCTCGTCCAACTGCCCGAGCGCGAGCAGCGCATCCTTTTGCTGCGTTACTACAGCAATCTGACTCAATCTCAGATCAGCGCCGAGCTCGGCGTCTCGCAGATGCATGTCTCACGGCTGCTGTCCCGCAGCTTTGCCAGACTCAGGTCCGCAAACCGGATCGAGTCATAACCGGGACGGGGGACCCCTCCCTCACTCCTTCCGGGCAGTAATGTCGACATGGCGCTACAGCGTGTTGCCGACATGTGACATTCTGCTTGAACCGCGTTTGCCGCGGCCCGACCTCCGGTATTCAGGGGGAGGCTGCGTTCGACGCGACGAGCGCAGCTGGGATCCGTCCGCGACCCAAAGGGGGTGGCATGTCCGTAGAACTGGGCAGCTCGAAGGTGCTCACCAACGACGCACCGCACGTGCTCAACGACGGCGACGCCATCGACACCCGCACCCTCTCCCGCTCCCTGTTTCTGCGGCTCGCCGCGCTCGACCGGGACAGCGCGGAGCGCACCTACGTACGTGACACCCTCATCGAGCTGAACCTCCCTCTGGTGCGCTACGCCGCGGCCCGGTTCCGCAGCCGCAACGAACCGATGGAGGACATCGTCCAGGTCGGGACGATCGGCCTGATCAAGGCGATCGACCGGTTCGACTGCGAGCGGGGCGTGGAGTTCCCGACCTTCGCCATGCCGACCGTCGTGGGCGAGATCAAGCGCTTCTTCCGCGACACCAGCTGGTCCGTACGGGTGCCGCGGCGGCTCCAGGAGCTGCGTCTGGCCCTCACCAAGGCCAGTGACGAGCTGTCACAGAAGCTCGACCGCTCCCCGACGGTCCCCGAGCTCGCCACCGCGCTCGGCGTCTCGGAGGAGGACGTGGTCGACGGGCTCGCGGTGGGCAACGCCTACACCGCCTCCTCGCTCGACTCCCCGTCCCCCGAGGACGACGGCGGCGAGGGGTCGCTGGCCGACCGGCTCGGCTACGAGGACACCGCCCTGGAGGGGGTGGAGTACCGCGAGTCTCTCAAGCCGCTGCTGGCCAAACTCCCGCCGCGCGAGCGCCAGATCATCATGCTCCGCTTCTTCGCCAACATGACGCAGTCGCAAATCGGCGAAGAGGTCGGGATCTCCCAGATGCATGTCTCACGGCTGCTGACGCGGACTCTGGCGCAGCTGCGAGAGGGCCTCATCGCCGACTGACGCGCCGTCCGTCGGGCGCCTCCGGTGGGCTGTTGCGTGACCCTGTACTCCTGACGGGGCGTCAGCCACACTGGCCCGATGCGATACGCGTGGAGCCGGACAACGGGCCGCCGGGGCACGGCGATCGCCTCCTCGGCGGCCGCGCTGTGCCTCGGCGCGCTGCTCAGCGGCTGCGCCGGCGGCGACGACGGATATCTGGCGGCCGAGGCGGCCGGACCGGACGCACCGCGGGCCACATCCGCGCCGCCGAGGGGCGACGTGGAGCTGGTGCCGCTCGACGGCGACGGCAACGGCAACGGCACGGGCAAGGGCTCCGGCCGGGACGGGAAGCGGCGGCCCTCCGGGGCCGGGGGCACCGGGGCTCCGAGCGCCCCGGGCGCCTCGCCCCGGCCGGACGGGTCCGCCGCGACGCCGACGCCGGGCGAATCGCCCGGGAGAGACGGTGACCGGGCCGACAGCCCTCCTGACGGCGCGAGCGACGGAAGCGGATCGGGCGGCTCCGGGACACCCGGCAGCTCAAGCGGCCCGACCGACCCAGGCGGCTCAGGCGGGGGATCGGCGCCCCCTCAGTCCACACCCGGCTCGCCCTCCACCCCGAGCGGCCCGGCCGAGCTGACGCTCGGCGAGCTCGTACGCACCGCGGCCGACGACCGCTGGTGCGAGAAGGTGACCGTCGAGTTCCGGAACACCGGGGGCGCCCCCGTGACCTCGGGGACGATCACCTTCGCGACCCACATCATCGACGCCCTCGGCATCGACTGGGCGACGATCGAGTCGAAGCGCGACCTGCCGGTGCCGATCGGGACGGGCGAGAAGAAGGAGAAGACCTGGGAGGTGTGCGTGGACGACTGGCGGGTGCCGCTCGGTATGCACATCGAGACCCGGACCGCCTCGGCGACCTGGCCCGGGGGCCAGGCCGAGAGCCCGCCCGAGGACCAGGCCACGGATGAGACCGGGGACCGGTCCGGGGGTTGGGCCGTGTCCGGCGGATCTTGACGCCTACAGCGGGCCCTCCCCCACCCCGCCCCTTCCCGAGACTGGGGCTTCGCCCCAGACCCCGGGGGTCCAGGGGCGAAGCTCCTGCCACGCGGCGGAGCCGCACATCGAGACTGCGGGAAGGGGCGGGGTGGGGAAAGATCCGCCAGACACCCCTGGCCCGAGGCCCGACCCAGGGACCGCGCCCCGGGACCGGACGGGGATCAGGCCAGAGCCAGCCAGGCGACTCCGGCGACGACGGCGATCGCGACGATCACACCGACGATCACACCGATCCGCGGACCGCCGGAGGCGGAGGGAGCGGCCGCCTGCTGCTGCCGCCCGCCGCCTTCGTCGTCGACGAAGGCCCGGAACATCTGGGTCGAGCCGGCCGGGTCGTAGTTGCCCTCAGGACCTTGGGGGTTGTTCGCCATGGCCCACGACCCTAGCGAATGAGCGGATTCCCGCACACCCCCGGTCCCCAACACCCCCACACACCCCTCCCGCACCACAGACCGGCCTCTTGACCGACCCCTGAGCGAGCCTTTGCGGGCAATTTACTCTGCGAAGCCCGATTTCGTTTGCCTATAGCAACTAACTTATCTATGGTTGCCCTAAGCAACCGATAGCTCTGGAGGCGCCATGGCAGCACGGAGTCAGTACGAGGAGCTGGCACGGCAACTCAGCGCCATCGGCACCGTCAAGCGAGGGCTGTCGCGTGTCCTCCCCCAAGACTGCGCGGCCGGCTCGGCCATCGTCCTCATGCTGCTCAGCCGCTACGGCGAGATGCGCATGAGCAAACTCGCCGAGCTGCTCGACATCGACATGTCGGTCACGAGCCGCCATGTCGCCCACGCCGCCGAGCGCGGCTGGATCGACCGGCACCCGGATCCACTGGACCGCCGGTCGCGGCTGCTGAGCATCAACGCCAGCGGCGAGAAGCTGCTCGGCGAGGTGTCCGAGCGCTATACACAGGCGCTCGCCGCCTGTCTGAGCGACTGGTCCGACGACGACGTCGGCCGCCTCAACGAACTACTCGCCCGGCTGCGGACGAGCTTCGGTGACACCAGATCCCGGGTTCCCCAGCTGATCGACGAGAGCACCACCCGTACACCAACGCAACGATAGGAACTTCATGGCAACGACCACACCGGACGGCGGTGTGCGGGGACCCGCGGGGCACCCCGCCCATGCCAAGCACGGTGGCGGAGGCCACCACGGCCGCCACGACTCCGGCTCGACGGCACCGATGACCCACCGGCAGATCATGGAGGCGCTGTCCGGGCTGCTGCTCGGCATGTTCGTCGCGATCCTCTCCTCGACGATCGTCTCGAACGCCCTCCCGGAGATCATCGCCGACCTCCATGGCGGCCAGTCCGCCTACACCTGGGTGGTCACCGCCGCCCTGCTGTCGATGACCGCCACCACCCCGCTGTGGGGCAAGCTCTCCGACCTGTTCAGCAAGAAGCTCCTGGTCCAGATATCGCTGGTCATCTATGTGGCCGGCTCGGTGGTCGCCGGTCTCTCGCAGAACGCGGGCATGCTGATCGCCTGCCGTGTGGTGCAGGGCATCGGCGTGGGCGGTCTGTCGGCCCTCGCACAGATCGTGATGGCCGCGATGATCTCCCCGCGCGAGCGCGGCCGCTACAGCGGCTACCTCGGCGCGACCTTCGCGGTGGCGACCGTCGGCGGCCCGCTGCTGGGCGGCGTGATCACCGACACCTCGTGGCTCGGCTGGCGCTGGTGCTTCTACGTCGGTGTGCCGTTCGCCGTGATCGCGCTGATCGTGCTCCAGAAGACCCTGAAGCTGCCGGTCGTGAAGCGGCAGGTCAAGGTCGACTGGTCCGGTGCCTTCTTCATCAGCGCCGCGGTCTCGCTGCTGCTGATCTGGGTGACCTTCGCGGGTGACAAGTACGACTGGGTCTCCTGGCAGACCTACGCGATGGTCGGCGGCTCGATCGCCCTCGGACTGATCTTCCTCCTGATCGAGAACAAGGCGAGCGAGCCGATCATCCCGCTCCGCCTGTTCCGCAACAAGACGATCGCCCTCGCCTCGATCGCTTCGCTGTTCGTCGGTATCGCGATGTTCGCCGGGACCGTCTTCTTCAGCCAGTACTTCCAGCTGGCGCGCGACAAGTCGCCGACCATGTCCGGCGTCATGACCATCCCGATGATCAGCGGCCTGTTCATCTCCTCGACCGTCTCGGGCCAGGTCATCACCAAGACCGGCCGCTGGAAGGCCTGGCTGGTCGCCGGCGGTGTGCTGGTGACCGCGGGCCTGGGGCTGCTGGGCACCATGCGGTACGACACGCCCTACTGGCACCTGGCCATCTATATGGCGCTCATGGGCCTCGGCATCGGCATGATGATGCAGAACCTGGTGCTGGCCACCCAGAACCAGGTAGCCCCGCAGGACCTGGGCGCGGCCAGCGCCGTCGTGACCTTCTTCCGCTCCCTGGGCGGTGCGGTCGGCGTCTCGGCGCTCGGCGCCGTGCTCGGCAACCGCGTCACCCACTACGTCAAGGAGGGTCTGGCAGAGCTCGGCCCCAAGGGCCAGGCCCTGGGCCACGGCGGCACCGGCGGCGGCGGAATCCCCGACCTGGACAAGCTCCCCGCGCCGATCCGCACCGTCATGGAGAGCGCGTACGGCCACGGCATCGCGGATGTCTTCCTGTACGCCTCCGGGGCCGCGCTGCTGGCCTTCGTCTTCACGCTGTTCATCAAGGAGGTCCCGCTGAAGACCCGGTCCGGCTCCCAGGCCGCCTCCTCCGAGGACGCCGTCGAGACCCCGGCCGCGGCCGCGGGCACCCCGGCGGACCAGGAACCGGCCGCCGTGCAGCAGCCGGAGCCCGCGCTCGTGGGCGCGCCGGCCGCCGACTCGTCCGACACCGCGTCGGCGTACGCCCTGACGGACGCGACCGTTCCGCAGCGGCTCGCCGCGTTTGCCTCTGTCGCTGATGGCGGCGACGGCCACCACCCCCGGCAGGGCGTGCACGGCTTCGTACGGAACGCCGACCGCACCGCCGTCCCGCGCGCCGCGGTCACGCTGATCTCGCTGAACGGGCGGCAGCTGGGCCGTTCGGTGGCGCACGTCGACGGCTCGTTCGCGCTGGACGCGCCGGGCTCCGGCACCTACGTCCTGATCGCGGCCGCCGACGGCCACCAGCCGCAGGCGTCCACCGTCGTGGTCGGCGACGAGCCGCTCGCCTTCGACGTCGTACTGGCGGCGACCAGCGGCCTGGCGGGCACCGTGCACGGCGCCTCCGACGGGGAGCCGGTCGAGGCGGCCATGGTCGTGATCACCGATGTCCGCGGCGAGGTGCTGGCCACCGGCAAGACCGGTGAGCGCGGCGACTTCCGCTTCGAGGAGCTCGTCCCCGGGACCTTCACGGTCGCGGTCAACGCCGCCGGGTTCCGGCCCGCCGCGCTGCCCGTCGACGTCGGCGCCCAGGGTCTGACCCGGGTCGAGATCGCGCTCCAGGCCGGTGCGCGGGTGCAGGGCGTGGTGCGGGCCGGTGCCGACCGGCGGCCGCTGCCGGACGCGCGGGTCACGCTGGTGGACGCGGCCGGGAACGTGGTCGCCACCGCGACGACCGGGGAGGACGGGGCGTACGCCTTCACCGACCTGGACGCGGGCGACTACACGGTCATCGCGAGCGGCTACCCGCCGGTCGCGGGGGCGCTGACGGTCCAGGGGCAGGGGGTCGACGGACACGACGTCGAGCTCGCCCACCCCCTCGACTGAAAAGGCTGAGGACCCCGGGGCCGGGGCGCGCAGAGCGGAGACGCGCCCCGGCCCCGGCCGGGACGGCGCCGGAGCGCCGGGCCCGGAACCCGGAACCCGGCGGCGGTGTATAGCAGGTGAAGACCTGCCAGGCAGGGGACGGCCTGACACCGCCGTCCGGGTCCGGCGCACCAAGACACCCCACAGACACCGCACAGCACAGACGAGACAGCCCTGACGGAAACGGAAACGGGAGCGAGAGCGAGAGGCGGCATGACGACCACAGCAGCAGGAACGGGCGGAAGCGCGGGCGGGGGGCTGCGCGCCCAGATCCGCACGCGCGACGGCTGGGCGGTGCAGCACGCCGTGCTGACCGTCACGGACATGACGGGCGCTCAGGTGTTGCGCGCCCAGGCCGACGAGAACGGCGCGGTGCGCACGCGGGAGCCGCTGCCGCCCGGGCCGTACACGGTCATCGCCACGGCCGTGGGCTACGCCCCCGCCGCCTCGACGTCGATCGTCACGGCCTCGGGCCGCGCCGATGTCGGCACCGTGGTGCTGGCGCGGCAGGGCGGGGTGGAGCTGCCGCCGCCCGGCGCGTGGACGATCGACCCGGCGCACTCGACGGTGGGGGCCGTCGCCCAGCATCTGGGCATCTCCAGCGTGCGCGGCCGGTTCACGGAGTTCAGCGGGCGGATCGAGATAGCCGAAGACATCGAGAAGTCCGGGGTCGAGGCGGTCATCCAGGCCACGAGCATCGACACGGGGAACGGGATGCGGGACGGCCATCTGCGGTCGGCCGACTTCCTCGACGTGGAGCGGTTCCCGGTCCTGACGTACCAGAGCACCGGGCTGACCCCGGCCGGCGCGGACCGCTGGACGGTGCACGGCAAGCTGTCCCTGCACGGCGTGATCCGGGAGGTGGACCTGGACCTGACGTACCTGGGGACGGGCCCCGACCCGTGGGGCGGGGTGCGGGCCGCCTTCCGCGCGACGGCGCAGCTGCACCGCGAGGACTTCGCGATGAACTACAACCAGGTGGTCGCGGCGGGCATAGCCGCCATCGGCACGACGCTGCGGGTGGAGCTGGACGTCCAGGCCGTCCAGGGCACGGAGCTGCCGGGCGTCTGAGGCGCCGCCGTCAGTCCTGGCCGCCTGCGTCGCGGAGGGCCTCGATGCCGACGATGGCGCAGTCCAGGGCGAAGGTGAAGTCCCGCTCGCGCATCTCCTGGACGGTGGAGCCGCCCCGGGCCTCCATCACGGCCCGCGATTCGTCGAACTCCGGGCGGCCCTCGATACTGGCCATCGTCTCGGCGAAGAGCTCGTCCTGGGTGATGCCCGCGGCGCGGGAGCGGGCGGCGAAGCGGCCCTCGATGGTGCTGAAGCCGTAGACGAACTGGAACACGAGGGCCAGCGCGCCCGGCACCTGCGAGGCGGGCAGGCCGCTGTCGCGCAACACGCGCTGCACCGCGGTGGCGAAGGCCATGGCGTTCGGCCCGATGTTCATGTACTCCCCCAGCAGCGGGGGGACCCAGGAGTGGGCGACCAGCAGCCTGCGGTACTCGGAGGCGATCTGGCGGAGCTGATCGCGCCAGTCCCGCTCCTGGGGCGGTTCCAGGTGCTCATAGCCCTCGACGGGGCCCAGGCTCCCGGCGGGCAGCGACATCTCGCCCATGGCCGTGTCGAGGGCGAGTTCGAGAAGCTGGTCCTTGGTCTCGACGTACCAGTAGACCGACATCGCGGTGACCTCCAGCTCGGCCGCCAGCCGGCGCATCGAGAACCCGGCGAGCCCCTCGGCGTCCAGCAGCCGGACCGTGGCCGCGACGATCTTCACATGGTCGAGCCCGGACGGCTGCTGCTCCGCCTTGCGCTTCGGGGCCTTGCGCTCGGAGAGCCAGATGCTGGTCCGCGGACGGATGACCCGGCTGCCTGTCGCCATGGCGCGCTCTCCTTCTTCCATGCGCCAGGGCCGCGCGGCTGGGGCGCGCGGCCGATGGCGTCTTACTACCCGATGCTATGCCGCCGAGGTCTCTTGTGAAGATCGCTCGGCCCGGCGCAGCAGCAGCGCCGTCAGCGCGCCGCCCGCCAGTACGGCGACCGCTCCGACCAGCTGGCTGGTGTGCACACCGGAGGCGAAGGCGTCCGCGACGGCGGCCCGGTCCTCGTCGGTGCGCGCCGACGCGTAGGCGGCCGGGAGCGAGCCCGCCCCGACGGCGACCGCGGGCAGCAGCCCGACGAACCGGGAGTTGAGGACCGCGCCGAGGACGGCCACGCCCAGGCCGTTGCCGAACTCGGTGAGCGTGCCGTTGACGCCCGCGCCCACCCCCGCCTTCTCCGGCGGGATCGCCGACATGATCGCCGTCGCCATCGCGGGCATGGAGATCGCGATGCCCGAGCCCATGACCACAAGGCCGAGGAGCATCCCGCTGTACTCGTCGGCGCCGAGCGTCGCGATCAGGGCCAGTCCCACGGCCAGCAGCCCCATGCCGCACAGGATCGTGGCCGGGGTGCCGAGCTTGGGCAGCAGCCGGGCGCCGACTCCGGTGAGGTTGAGCACCACGATCACCAGGGCGAGCGGAGCGGTGCGCAGGCCCGCGCCCAGCGGGTCGTAGCCGAGCACGAACTGGAGATGCTGGGTGAGCAGGAACATCGAGCCGCCCAGGCCGAAGGCGACGAGGATGCCGCCCGCGACGGCGCCCACGAAGCGGCGGTCGCGGAAGAAGTGCATGTCCAGCATCGGGTAGGGGATGCGGCTCTCCCACAGCGCGAAGGCCGCCAGCACCACTACACCCACCAGCGCCGACAGCAGCACCCGCTGGGACGTCCAGCCGTGCTCGGGCCCGGAGATGATGGCGAAGACGACGCCGGTCATGCCGATTGTGGACAGCAGCGCGCCGAGCAGGTCGGGCCGGTCACCGGTGGGGTTCTTCGACTCCGGCACCAGCCAGACGACGGCGACGAGGCCGAGCAGCGCCACCGGGAGGTTGATCAGGAAGATCGAGCCCCACCAGAAGTGTTCGAGGAGCGCGCCGCCGATCAGCGGGCCCGCGGCGAGCCCGAGCGAGCTGACCGCGCCCCACAGGCCGATGGCCTTGGGCCGTTCGCTCGCCTCGAAGACCTGCACGACCACGGCGAGGGTCGTGGTCATCAGCAGTGCCCCGCCGATCCCCATGCCCGCGCGGGCGGCGATCAGCTGGCCCGGCCCCTGTGCCAGCGAGGCGGCCAGCGAGCCGATCCCGAAGAGGGCGAGCCCCGTGAAGAGCATCTTCTTCCGGCCGTAGCGGTCGGCGGCGTTGCCCGCGGTGAGCAGCAGGCCGGACTGGACGAGCGAATAGGCGTTGATCATCCACTGGATGTCGGCCGTGGTGGCGTCCATCTCCTCGGTGAGGGAGGGGATCGCGACGTTGAGGATGGTGTTGTCCAGCAACACGGTGAGCTGGGCGAGGCAGATGACGCCGAGGATCAGCCAGCGCTGGGGGTGCCCGCCGGTCGGTGGACCGGGCGGGCTGTCGGACGTGGGGTCGGCGGTCTGCGCCGTCATGGACTCTCCTTGCGCGCTTATACGGTGTACGGGCCAGGGCAGCGATGTACACCGTACAGCGACCCCCCTACGCCGTACAGGAGATTTCCGGCGGGCCATGCGTACGGGCCGGTGGCGGAGGGGATTCCTCCGTCACCGGCCCGTGGACCTGCGTGTTCGCCCGCGTCAGGACTTCGAGGACTTCGACGCCTTCTGGGTCAGGTCATAGAGGGTGGTGCCGTCGACCGTGACCTTCTTGAAGTTGGCCTGAACCCAGGAGCTGATCTTGGACGAGGTGCCGTTCCCGCCCCCGGGACCGCCGCCCATGCCGCCCATGCCGCCCGAGCCGATGAAGTAGTGGATCTTCCCCTGCTTCACATAGGCCTGGAACTGCGCGAGGGTCGGGGACGGGTCGCTGCCGTTGAAGCCGCCGATCGCCATCACCGGGTCCTCGGTGGCGAGCTGGTAGCCCGCGGCGTTCTGCGAGCCGATCGCCGCGGCGACCCAGGTGTACCCACTCGCGTTCTTTTCCAGCGCGGCCTTGACCTTGGAGCTGACGCTCGGGCCGTCGAGCAGACCGCCCATGCCGCCGCCGCGCCGGCCGCCTTCGCCGCCCATGCCACCGGGGAACATGCCCTGCCTGTTGCCCTGCTGGCCCTGGCCCTGGCTGTTCTGGCCCTGCCCGTTCTGCTGCGACGAGCCGCCGCCCGGGAAGCCGCCGCCGGGGAAGCCGCCGTTCTGGCCCCCGTTCTGACCACCGGTCTGACCGCCCTGCTGACCGCCACCGGGGACCATGCCCTGCTGGCCGTTCTGACCGCCGGTCTGGCCACCGGTCTGGCCCTGGGTGTTGCCGTTCCGCATCCCCGGCGGGCCGCCGTTACCCCCGCCCCGCAAGCCGCCCGGACGGCCGCCGCCGGGGCCGCCCATGCCACCCGACACCGCGGGACCGGCCGTGACGATCGAGCCGCCGTGCGGCGTGTCGACCGTGTTGAGCGTGTACGCGATGGGCCCGGCCAGCGACGCCGCGAGGCCAAGACCCGCCACGCCCAGCGCCAGCCGCCCGCCCAGCCGCGACGCGACCAGCAGCCCGGCCGCCGCCGCGAGCCCGGCGATCAGCACCGCCCAGCGCAGCCAGGGGTGCCAGTCGGAGGAGCGGTTCAGCAGCACGTACGACCAGACGGCCGTCACCGCGACCGCGGCCGCGAGCACCACCGACGCCGCGGCGGTGGACCGCCGCTCCCACAGCATCGCGGCGCCCATGCCCACGATCGCCGCGATGTACGGCGCGAGCGCGATGTTGTAGTACTGGTGGAAGATCCCGGACATGAAGCTGAAGGTGGCGAAGGTCATCAGCAGCGCCCCGCCCCACACCAGGAACGCCGAACGCTGGGTGTCCGTGCGCCTGGCCCGCCAGGTCAGCCAGATCCCCGCGAGCAGCAGGATGAAAGCCGCGGGCAGCAGCCACGCGATCTGACCGCCCATGTCGGAGCTGAAGAGCCGGTCGATGCCGGTCTCGCCCCACTGGCCGCCGCCGTTCCCGCCGCCACCGCCGCCACCGACGCTGCCGGTTTCGTTGCCGTTGATCCGGCCCAGGCCGTTGTAGCCGAAGGTCAGCTCCAGGAAGCTGTTGTCCTGCGAGCCGCCGATGTACGGGCGCGAGGACTTCGGCCACAGCTCGACGATCGCCACCCACCAGCCGCCGGCGACGACCATCGCGACCCCGGCGAGCAGCAGCTGGCGGATCCGCTTGCCGAGCTTCGCCGGCGCGCACACCGCGTACACCACGGCGAGCGGCGGCAGGATCAGCCAGGCCTGAAGCGTCTTGGTCAGAAAGCCGAACCCGAAGCAGACCCCGGCCAGCAGCAGCCACTTGGTGCGGGCGTCCTCCAGCGCGCGCAGCACGCAGTAGATCGCCGAGACCATCAGCAGGCACAGCAGCGCGTCGGGGTTGTTGAACCGGAACATCAGCGCCGCGACCGGGGTCACCGCCAGCGCCGCCGCCGCGATGAGACCGGCGGCCGCGCTGAACCGGCGCCGCACCGCCGCGTAGAGCACGCCGACCGTCGCCACGCCCATCAGCGCCTCGGGGACCAGGATCGCCCAGGAGCTGAGGCCGAACACCCGCACCGACAGGGCCATCGGCCACAGGGAGGCCGGAGGCTTGTCGACGGTGATGGAGTTCCCGGCGTCGGAGGAGCCGAAGAAGAACGCCTTCCAGCTCTCGCTGCCCGCCTGCACCGCCGCCGAATAGAACTGGTTCGCGTAGCCGGACGCGCCCAGGCTCCACAGGTAGAGCACGGTGGTGACGGCCAGCAGAACCCACAGGGCGGGCCTCGCCCAGCGCGGGTCCTCCGGCCGGCCGCGCCACGCCCGGGCCAGGCGCGAGCCCTGCGGGGCCGCCGGCCGTGCGTGGTGCGCGGCCGGGGGAGTCGGGGGCGGCGGCCCCGCTGCGCGGAGGCCCTGGTCGTAGGTCGTCATCGGGGGTTCCTCGGATCGTGGTCGGTCAGGTCGTGGTCGGTGGCGGTCCCGCCCTGCGGGCCTTCGGAGGGGAAGACCCAGGCCCGGAAGAGCAGGAAGCGCAGGACGGTCGCGGCGAGGTTGGCCGCGATCAGGACGGCCAGTTCGGTGCTGTGCGCCGGGGTGCCGGAGGCGGCGGCGTCCAGGGCGGCCAGGGAGCCGCTGGTCAGGGCGAGGCCGATGCCGAACACCACCAGCCCCTGGGCCTGGTGACGCACCGCCCGGTCCCGGCCGCGTACGCCGAAGGTGAGCCTCCGGTTGGCCGCGGTGTTGCCGAGCGCCGACAGCAGCAGGGCCAGCGCGTTGGCGATCTGAGGGCCCGTGCCCATCCGGAAGAGGGAGTAGAGCAGCAGATAGACAAGGGTGCTGAGCGCGCCCACCACACAGAAGCCGACCAGCTGCCGGGCCAGCCCGCCCGGGACCCCGCTCAGCCCGCGGTCGCGCGGGTCGTCGCCGAAGGGGCGGCGCAGCCGGTCGAGCGGCAGCGCGCCGGTGGCCAGCGCGCGCCCCACCCGCCAGACGCCCTTGAGGTCGTCGGTGGCCGTCTTCACGATGTGGACCGTGCTGTTGGGGTCGTCGACCCAGTCCACCGGCACCTCGTGGATGCGCAGCCCGGCCCGCTCGGCCAGCACCAGCATCTCGGTGTCGAAGAACCACCCGGTGTCCTCGACCAGCGGCAGCAGCCGCTCGGCGACATCCTTGCGGATCGCCTTGAAGCCGCACTGGGCGTCGGAGAAGCGGGCGGCCAGGCTGCCGCGCAGGATGAGGTTGTACGCGCGCGAGATGAACTCCCGCTTGGGGCCGCGCACCACGCGCGAGCTGCGCGCCAGCCGCGACCCGATCGCCAGGTCGGAGTGGCCGGAGATGAGCGGGGCCACCAGCGGCAGCAGCGCGTTGAGGTCGGTGGACAGATCGACGTCCATGTACGCCAGCACCGGCGCCTGCGACATCGACCAGACCGTGCGCAGCGCGCGCCCGCGGCCCTTCTGCTCCAGCCGGACCGCCGTGACCTCGTCGATGGCGTCGTCGAGGTAGGCGGAGATCTCGGGGGTGCGGTCCGTGCTCGCGTTGTCCGCGATGGTGATGCGGAAGGCGTACGGGAAGGTGCGGGCCAGGTGGTCGTGCAGCCGCCGCACGCACCGCTCGAGGTCGGCCTCCTCGTTGTACACGGGGACCACGACGTCGAGCACCGGCTGGCTCCGGCCGACCGTCACGTGCTCGCGAGCGGGCAAGGTCTCCAGGGGTGTCTCGGGCGGTGCCTCGAGAGGTGTGTGAGTTCGCATGTGACCGACATTCGCGAGCGGCGCTGTCACGGCTGTGTGGTCAGCCTGTGGCCTGCCTGTGAGTGCGTTACGGAGTGGTGAACGGGAAGGTCGGCGGGGACGTCCACGGGGAGGTGGACGGGCAGGTGGACGCCGAAGACGGTGCGGCCCGGCACGCTGTCCACCGTCACCCCGCCGCCGTGCGCCGTGACCACGGCGTGCACGATGGCGAGGCCAAGACCCGTGCTCCCGGCGGCGCGCGAGCGCGAGGCGTCGCCGCGGGCGAAGCGCTCGAAGACATGCGGCAGGAGGTGGGGCGGGATGCCCGGGCCGTCGTCCTCGACCTCCAGGGACACCCAAGGCGCCGAATAAGCGGAATACGGGGATGGCGAGGGAGCGGGGTGCGGCGCCCCGTACGGGCCGCGCCACAGCACGCGCGCGGTGACCGTCGTCCCGGGAGGGGTGTGGGTACGGGCGTTGGCGAGCAGGTTGACCAGGACCTGGCGCAGCCTGGCGTCGTCCCCGTGGACGACCGCGGGGTCGTCGGGCAGCTCCAGCCGCCATTTGTGGTCCGGCCCGGCCGCCCGGGCGTCGCTGACCGCGTCGACCACCACGGGCGACAGGTCCAGCTCCGCGCGCTCGACGGGGCGGCCCGCGTCGAGGCGCGCCAGCAGCAGCAGGTCCTCGACCAGGCCGGTCATCCGTGCCGCCTCCGACTCGACCCGGCCGAGGGCATGGCGGGTGTCGGGCCCGATCTCCTCGCGGCCTCGTCTGGTCAGCTCGGCGTATCCGCGGATCGAGGCGAGCGGGGTGCGCAGCTCATGGCTGGCGTCGGCGACGAACTGGCGTACCCGCGTCTCGCTCTCCTGGCGGGCCGCGAGCGCCGACTCCACATGCCCGAGCATGCGGTTCAGGGCCGCGCCCACCTGGCCGACCTCGGTGCGCGGGTCGGCCTCGGACTGCGGCACCCGCTCGCGCAGGGCGACCTCGCCGCTGTGCAGCCGGAGCTCGGAGACGCGGGTGGCCGTGGCCGCCACCCGGCGCAGCGGGCGCAGCGAGATGCCGACCATGGCCACTCCGGCGATCCCGGCGGCGACCAGCCCGGCGGCGGTGACGGAGACCTCGGCGAGGATGAGCGTGTCGATGGTGTTCTGCGCTTCGGACGTCGAGATGCCGACGAGGAAGTGGCCGTGGGCCCCGGTGACGTACTTGACGCGGTACTCGCCGTTGCCGGGGATGTCGACGGTGTGTTCGGCTCCGTCCCGCGGAACCTCGCTCAGCGCCCTTCGCTGAGCACTGGTCAGGTAGTTGCCGGAGATATCGGGCTCACCCGTGCTCGACTCCTGCTGGGAGCTGATCGCGCCGTCGCCGAGCTCACCGTCCTCGACCTCGGCAGCGACCGTCCCCATCGGCTGGCCGGGCCCGGCCACGGTGTCGCGGATGTTCTGCGTACGCCGGTCGTCCCCGAGCCGCGGGTCCTTGCCGAGGTCGAAGGGCGGGCCGGCGACCCGCATGGCGACGCCCGTGAGCTGCTTGTCCACCTGGTCGTACAGATAGGTGTGGAGGGCGATCGTGGTGACCGTGCCGATCACGGCGCAGACGACGGCGATCAGCCCGACGGCGGAGAAGACCAGCCGGGTGCGCAGCGACCACGGCCTGCGCCGGCGGCGCGCGGAGCGCCTGCCGCGCGTCGGGGGCGCGGGCGTCGGGGGCGCGGGCGGCTGACGTACAGGGAACGGCTGAGGCGCGGAGGGCACACCGGCGGCAGGGGAGAACGCCATCGATCCGGCTCGCCTACTCGCCCGGCTTGATCAGATACCCCGCGCCGCGCCGGGTGTGGATCATGGGGCTGCGGCCCACGTCGATCTTCCGGCGCAGATAGGAGATGTACAGCTCGACGACGTTGGCCTGGCCGCCGAAGTCATAGCTCCACACCCGGTCGAGGATCTGGGCCTTGCTGAGCACGCGGCGCGGATTGCGCATCAGATAGCGCAGCAGCTCGAACTCGGTCGCGGTCAGGTGGATCTCCTGACCGGCCCGGGAGACCTCGTGGCTGTCCTCGTCCAGGACCAGGTCGCCGACGGTCAGCAGCGACTCGCTGCGCGCCGCCGCGGCCCCCGACCTGCGCAGCAGGCCACGCAGCCGGGCGACGACCTCCTCCAGGCTGAACGGCTTGGTGACATAGTCGTCGCCGCCCGCGGTCAGCCCGGCGATCCGGTCCTCGACCGCGTCCTTCGCGGTCAGGAAGAGCACCGGTACCTCGGGAAGCTCGTTGCGCACCCGCCCCAGCAGCGTGAGCCCGTCCATGTCGGGCAGCATGATGTCCAGGATGACGGCGTCCGGGCGCAGTTCGCGGGTGATGCGCTGCGCCTCCGCGCCGTTGCCGGCCGTCCGCACCTCCCAGCCCTCGTAGCGCAGGGCCATCGAGAGCAGGTCGGCGAGGGCCGACTCATCGTCCACAACCAGCACCCGGACGGGGCTCCCGTCGGGTCGCAGCAGCTCGGAACGCCCATGGGGCGAGGTCGCCTTCATGGTTCTCACCTTCGGGTGACCGTCTGAGAGTCCCCTTTCCACTGTCTGTGAATAGCCTGAGAATCCTGTGCCGCCCCCGTCAGCGCCCGCCGCCAGGCCCTCTCAGGTGAGAAACCCGTGTCGAATCGGTGCCCGACCGCGCGGCGAGGAACAACCGGATGCCACCTCCGGTTGAATGGCCGCATGGCCTCTCACCACGAGCCGGGCACCGCCCCCGGCACCACCCCTGACCCGACCCCCGGCAGGACGCTCGCCACCGCACTCGGCAGGACCGGCATCTGGACCGCGGCCCTCCGCGTGACGGACCCCGCGACGGATCCCTCGGCGGACCCCGCGATCCACGACGCGGTCAGGGACGCCGCGGCCGAGCTGGAGGCGCTGGGGTACGGAGCGCTGTGGCTTGGCGGCAGCCCGTCGCCCGACCAGGCCGCCTTCCTCCTGGAGGCGACCTCCCGGATCACGGTCGCGACCGGCATCCTCAGCATCTGGGACCACGAGGCCGCCTATGTGGCCGAGCGCCACGCCGCCCTCGACGCGGCCCACGGCGGCCGCTTTCTGCTCGGCCTCGGGGTGAGCCACAGCCACATGGCCAAGCAGTACTCCCGCCCGTACACGGCGATGCGCGAGTATCTCGACGCCCTCGACGCCGCGCCGGCCCCCGTCCCCGACTCCCGCCGGGTGCTGGCGGCCCTCGGCCCGAAGATGCTGGAGCTGTCCCGCGTCCGCGCCGCGGGCGCCCACCCCTACCTCGTCACACCCGAGTTCACCGCCGAGGCCCGCGAAATCCTGGGCGCCGACCCGCTCCTCGCCCCGGACCTCAAGGTCGTCCTCGAACCGGACCCCGACCGCGCCCGCGCCATCGCCCGCGGCTATCTCGCCTACTACCTCCCGATGCCCAACTACACCAATAACCTCCTCCGGTTGGGTTTCACCGAGGACGACTTCCGCGACGGCGGCAGCGACCGCCTCGTCTCGTCCGTCTTCGCCCTCGGCGACGCCGAGGCGATCCGCCGCCGCGCCGACGAGTTCCTGACGGCCGGCGCGGACCACCTGGCCGTCCAGGTCGTGACCACCGACCCCCTGGGCGCCATCCCGCTGGCCGAGTGGCGCGCCCTGGCCGAGGCCCTGCCGCTCGGCCACGACGGCTGAGCCACGCCGGCCCCCGCCGATGGCTCACGGCCGGAGCGGGCCCACCCCCGTCGGGCCCGCTCCGACCGCCGCCGGCTCAGCCGGAGGCCCGTCCCCGGGCGTGGGAGACCCCCAGGAACGAGGACCGCCCCAGAGGCGGCGACGACCACTGCCAAGCAGCATGGCACCCCCCACTGACAATCGCCCTGACCTGCGCCTTCGCCAGGCCCCGGGCGCGCGGGCGGCGCGTCACGGCCCCGTCTCAGGCTCGCTGCGGGTTGGTACCGGCACCCAAGAGGTCTTTGGTCACGACCACGATGATCTGCCATACAAGATCACTACGTTCCTGACGACGAACCGCCGGCCGGCAAACGACCACCACAGAGGGACCGCCCACGTGCTCAACCGCTCCGCCCGCGCCCGCGCCACCGCCCTCACCTGCTGCGCGGCCGGCCTCGCCCTGCTCGCCCTCGCCTGCGAGGACGACGCCGCCTCCGGGCGGCCGGGCCAGGGACCGGGAACCGCGGGCTCGACGGACGACAGGGCGCCCGGCGGCGGCGGACACCGGACCCTCGCCCTGGGCAAGGCCACCGCGGTCGCCTACAAGCGCGGCTCGGACAACGTCCGGGGCACCCTGAGGGTCACGGCGGAGAGCGTGGCGAAGGGCACCCCGGCGGACCTGCCCAAGGGCTCGCTCCAGGCCTCGGACCACGGGCTGCGGCCGTACTACGTCACCATGACCTTCAGGAACATCGGCGAGGACTCCATCCACTACCCCTTCCTGAACACCCCCACCAGCCTGGAGGACGGCGGCGGCGCGTCCCAGGAGGTCCTGATCACCGCGGATGACGGCGTGAAGCGGTGCCCCGGCAAGGACCCGGACGACTTCGCGGCGGGCGACACCGCCACCCTGTGCAAGGTCTTTCTGCTGCCCAAGGGCGTCACCCCGGCCACTGTGACCTATGCCACGGGCGGTGACACCGAGGAGCCGGTGTCCTGGAAGGTCCCGGGCTGAACGGCCGAGGGGCCCGGCGCTGATGCGCCGGGCCCCTCGTATGAGTAGCGGGGACAGGATTTGAACCTGCGACCTCTGGGTTATGAGCCCAGCGAGCTACCGAGCTGCTCCACCCCGCGTCGGTGTCTGTAACTGTACGTCATTCCGGGCCGCCAGGGAAATCCGTTTCGGCTCCCGGTTACTTTGCAACGACCCGGTCTCAGCCTCGCTTCGAGTGGATCTTCGCCTCTGGCCTGGCGCTTTGTCGCGGCCATGATGTGTGCACCGCACACCGACGGGCCCGCCGAATCCGGCCCGACCACCGTGAACACAACTCACGCGAGCCCAGCTCGCACCAACACGACTCGCACCATCTCAACTCAACGGGGACCGATTCATGCGCATCCGATCCACGCGTAACCGCACAGCCGCCGCAGTCCTGTGTGCCGCCGGCTTCGCCCTGCTGGCCACCGGCTGCAACGACAACCTCGCCCAGGACGGCGGCGACGACACGCCCACCAAGACTCCCAAGCCCTCCGCCACCGCCAGCAAGGCGCTCGACTCCGACGCGGGCAAGACCCTCGCCCTCGGCGAGACCACCCCGATCACCTACAAGCGCTCGGACAAGACGGGCGTCCTGAACATCGCGGCGAAGAGCGTGGTGAAGGGCTCGCAGTCGGACCTGGACAAGGTGGCGCTCAACGCCGAGGAGCGGAAGCTCCAGCCGTACTACGTGACGGTCAGCTTCAAGAACATCGGCAAGGACGCGATCGAGTACCCCTTCCTGAACACCCCCACCCACCTGCGCGACAGCCGCGGCGAAGAGGGGAAGTCCCTCCTCACCCTGGGCGGCGACGTCACCAAGTGCCCCGGCGAGGACCCGGACGACTTCAAGGCGGGCGACACCGCCACGCTCTGCAAGGTCTTCCTGCTCCCCTCGGGCGAGACGCCGTCGGTCGTCTCGTACACGGGTGACTTCGACAAGGAGCCGGTGTTCTGGAAGGCCAAGGAGGACTGACAAAGGCGAAGGAGGGCCGACGAGCACAGGGAGACCACCGCTCTCCCCTCCACCGCCCCGCGGGAGGCCGGCTCCGTACCCCGGATCCGGCCTCCCGGCGCGTCACGGCACCAGCAGCACCCGGCCGAGCTGAGCCCGCGCGTCGAACAGCCGGTGGACCTCGGCCGCCTCGGTGAGCGGGAAGCGCCCGTGTACGACGGTGCGCAGCCGCCCCGACGCGAAGTGACCGGCGACCTCCGCCATGTCCTCGCGGGCCTGCTCGGGGCGGGCCGCCCGCCAGGCCAGCAGGGAGAACCCGGCCACCTGTTTCATCGCGATCAGCTCCATGACCCCGACCTCCCCCAACTCCCCGCTCGCCGCCCCGTACTCGACGGCCCGGCCCAACGGGGCCAGCAGCTCGACGGTCTGCCGCAGCACCCGCCCGCCGACCGACCCGACGGCCGCGTCCACGCCGCCCGGCACGGCCTTCCGCACCTGCTCCGGCCAGTCGTCGTCGGTGTAGTCGACGACGACATCGGCGCCCAGCTCCCGGACGAAGCCGAACTTGTCGGGCGAGCCCACGGTGGCAACGACCGTGCCGGCCCCCAGCACCCGTGCGAGCTGTACGGCGAGATGGCCGATGCCGCCCGCGGCCGAGTGCACCAGCACGCTCTCGCCCTCCGCGAGCCGCCCCAGGCGCAGCACCCGCAAGGCCACCGGCGCGCCCATCGGCAGCATGGTGGCCGCCCCCACGTCGAGCCCCTCGGGCACGGGAGCCAGCCAGGCCGCGTCGGCGACGACCTGATCCGCGAACGCGTCGTTGACGAGCGTCGCCACCCGCTCCCCCACCCGTCCCTCGTCGACCCCGGGCCCCACGGCCTCGATCCTGCCCACCACATCCCCGGTGACCGTGCCGGGCAGCGGCCACTGGAAGATCCCCTGCGCCCCACTCCGGAACTTGGTGTCGACGAAGTTGGCGCCGATCGCCTCGACGCGGATGAGCACCTGCCCCTCGCCCGGAACGGGGGTGTCCACCTCCTCGATCCGCAGGACCTCGGGACCGCCGTACTCGTAGTAACGCACCTGCCGCATGCCGCTACCCCTCCCCAATAACTGGACCATCGGTCAACTTATCCGGATAGCCCGAGACCGTACTGGACCGTCGGTCCAGTTGTCCATGCGTGACACCATGCGAACAGGCCAGAAGGAGCATGCGAGGGGAGTGGAATTCATGACCGGGGGCCGCCGCGAACGCGCCGACGCCGTACGGAACCGGCGCGCGATCCTGTGCGCGACCGAAGAACTGCTGGCCAGGTACCGGCCCGAGCAGATCTCCATGGAACAGGTCGCCGCCACGGCGGGCGTCGGCAAGGGCACCGTCTTCCACCGGTTCGGCAACCGCATGGGCCTCATGCGCGCGCTCATGGAGGAACGGGCCCTCACCCTGGGCGAGTCCGTCGCCGGCGGCCCACCACCGCTGGGCCCGGGCGCACCCCCGCGCGAGCGCCTCCTGGCCTTCCTCACCGCCATGGTCGACGTCGTCACCCGCAACAAGGGCCTCATCGCCGCGCTCGACCACGCCATGGCCACCGCCCCCAAGCCCGCCGCCGAGGACTCCCCGGCCACCGCCCAGGACGCGCACCCGGTCTACACCGCCTGGCACCGCCACATCAGCACCCTCATCACCGAGGAACGCCCCGACCTGGACGCCGAGTTGCTGACCCACATCCTCCTGAGCGCCCTGCACAGCGACCCGATCCTGGCCCTGCTGCGCCAGGGCGACGGCCAACGCCTCACCGCCTGCCTCCACACCCTGGCCACCGCCGCGCTCGACGCCCCGCCACGGCCATAACCCGCGTGCCGCGCGCGCCGAGCTGATGAACAATCGCCCCATGACCACTCAAGTACCGCCCGCCCAGGCCCTGATCGTGGTGGATGTCCAGGCAGCCTTCGTCTCAGGCCCGGACGCGGTGCCCGACGCGCCGCGGATGCTGGAGGGCATCGAGGGCCTGCTGGCCAGGGCGCGTACGGAAGGCGCGCTCGTCGTCCACCTCCAGAACGACGGCCCCACGGGCGCGTCCGACGAACCGAAGACGCCGGGCTGGGAGCTGCATCTGCCCGTCCACGAGGGCCGGCGGGAAGTCGTGATCCGCAAGACGGAGGACGACGGCTTCCACGAGACGCCCCTGGGCGCGCTGCTGACCGAGGCCGGGATATCGGACCTGGCCGTGTGCGGGGTGATGTCCGAGATGTGCGTCAGCGCGACCGCGCGTACGGCGCTGGCCCTCGGATACCGCGTGGTCCTGCCGCACGACGCCCATGGGACCTACGACATCCCGGCGGCGCCGGACATCAGCGACGCCGTTCCGGCCGCGATGGTGTCACGGGTCGCCGAATGGGCCTTGGGATCCGACATCGAAATCGTCCCGCGCGCCGCCGACGTCACGTTCCGAACCGAGCGCCGGGGTCAGTGACGGCGCCTCAGACGACCGGCCCAGCGCGCAAGGCCCCGTCGCGGCCGGCGGGCCGACCGAGACGGCCGCTCCGGCCCTTCCCCCGCCCCCGGCCGGCCGACCCCGGCACGGCTCCGCCGCCAGTCGTCATCCGGCGACAGGATCGGCGCCTTGCGCTCCGCTTGCGCCCTGATCTCGTAGTGGGCCTCGTGAGACGTCACCCGGAACGCCTCCTCATAGGAGGCCAGGGCTCCACTCATGGCGCCGCCGGCGAGCCCCCGGCGACGGATGCGCGATGCCAGCCACACAAAGCCGCCCAGAACCGCGGCCAGGACACCGAAAACGATCGCGAGCGGCAGCAGCGCATCCATGAACCGACCCTAAGCCGAATCGAACCCGCGGCCCCGCTCCTCCCGGTAAATCAGGAGATACCGCCAGAACAGCAGGCGGCGCAGCGTCGCGCCGGGCAGCAGCCGGGCGGCCTCGGCGCGGGTCTCGGCGTACGTCAGCGGGGGCGGCCAGACGATCGGGACCCGCACGGACGGGGCGGCGTGGCGCCCGCGCAGCAGCCGCTCCGCCTTGAGCAGCGAGGAGGCCGGCGCGGCCCATACGAAGTCGGCCGCCGTCTTGATCGGATAGAGCCCCAGCACCGCCAGAACGCCGCCCGGGGCGAGGGCCCTTCGCAGCGTCAGCACCGTGTCGAACGACATGTGGTGGAGGCTGGCGATGCACGAGATGAAGTCGTAGTGGGCGTCCGGTAATTGCCACTCACGCACATCGACCCGCCGGTACCGAGGCCCGCCCCCGGCCGCCCGCGCCACCTCGATGACGCCCGCGTCGGCGTCCACCCCCTCGACGTCCAGCCCACGCCCCGCGAGCAGCCGCGCGAACCGCCCCGCACCGCACCCGACGTCCAGCGCCGTCAGCGCCCCGTCCGGCACCTGCTTCAGCAGCAGCGGATGGTAATGATCGTTGTAGTTCAAGCCCATGCAGGCGGACCTACCCGGGCCCGGTGGCCCGCAAAGAGGTCGCTTCGCCCGTATCCCGTATGACAGTGTGCCGATCGTGACAGACAGCGCCACCCCGACGATCACCTCGCTCGCCGACCGCCCTTCGTTGATCTCCCGCGTCTATGAGATCAACGAGACCTGGCCTCCCTTCACCTCTCATGACCTGGTCGCAAGCACCCTGCTGAGCCAAGTCGTCGAGGAGTTCCCGCAGTACTGCGCGGTGGCCACCGACGGCGACCGCGTGATCGCGCGGGCCCTGGCCGTACCGTTCAACGCCGAGGCGGACGGCCGTACGGAAACGCCCGACCAGGGCTGGGACCGCGTCCTGTCCTGGGCGTTCCGCGACCGGCGGCACGGGCTTCCGCCGACCGTGGCCGGCGCGCTGGAGATCACGGTGGACACCGAATACCTCGGCCGCGGCCTGTCCTACCGCATGCTGCGGGCGCTCCGTGACGCAGCGGAGGGCCAGGGCCACCGCGTGCTGCTGGCCCCGGTCCGTCCGACGGCCAAACATCTGCAACCCCGCGTCCCCATGTCCGACTACATCCGACAGCGACGCGAGGACGGACTGCCCGACGACCCCTGGCTACGGGTCCACGTCAAGGCAGGCGGCACCATCGCGAACGTCGCGCCCGCGTCGATGACGGTCAGCGGCTCCCTCCGGCAGTGGCGGCAGTGGACCGGCCTCCCCTTCGACTGCGACGGCGACATCGAGGTGCCCGGCGCCCTCGCGCCGGTGCGCTGCGACATCGCCCTCGACCGGGCGGTCTATGTCGAGCCCAATGTCTGGGTCCGGCATGCCCTCCGGACGGCGGGCTGAGCGCGGCGCGTCTCCGGAGCCCTCCACGACGACGCCGCTCGTGTGGAACGGCCCGACCGGAACTCCGAGATCATCTGCGGGGACCCGATCCGCTCGGGTGGCCGACAAGTCTTTGGGGACAACGGTCCCCAGCAGACGCCCCAGCCCCGCCCGGCTCGCCGACCGCGGACGGCTGGGTGGCGGTGGGTCCGGCGTTCGGCGGCGGTCCTCGAGCAGCAAGCCGAGAAGCGGGCCATTGACCGTGTCATCGTCGAGAACAAGCCCCGTGTAGTCGGCGACCACCCGCGTCACGACCTCAAGCCGGGTGTATTCCGACCCTGCTGCCTCAATCCCCGCCTGCACCGCGTCCCACCAAGGGTGCGGCGCAGGGGGCCGCGTATAGGAACAGCCGGGCTCAAACCACTCGGTGCGCTGCCCATCGCGCCAATGCTCGAAGATGTTCATGCCGTCTCCGCCCTTCAGAATGGAAAAGGTTTCCCTTCCTTCGGACAGCGCGGACAACGGACCGGGCATCCTTCCCATGAGGCCGTATTCCTCCGTTGAGAACGACCAGTCGCCCAGCGCCCCGACGCGTATCACCGACCCTCTCGGCTCCTCGTCGTAGGTGCCGAACATGAGCGCTGCGGCCTGCCGCCCATCGAGGAGCCGCGCGTCCCGGACATCGGCCCCGAACCGGGTGAGAACCTCCTCCGGCGTAATCCCCCGCGTGAATGTCACGCACCACATCAAGTCACCGCGGACCCACCCCCAAGGATCGGTCACCGAGTCGTTCACCTGAGCCTCCTCCGGGGAATGTTTTCTCCATACTGCGCACGGATTTCGGCGAAACGGGGGCTGTTAGATGAGCGGTACGTCACGGACGCATCCGAACGCCACGGAAGCAGTGCGCACGGCACCGGAGCCGCCGCGCCCCAAGGTGAAGCAGATCGCCCTCAAGCCTCCCTCCCCACTTCCACTGCCCGAGCGCGACCGCGAGCGTTTCGACGACGAGCAACCCGACCCGCTCGCCTCGCTGCTGACCAAGGTCAACAACGGGGAGACGGTTCCGACTCCGGGCGGCGCGGCGGACGGCGAAGACCGCGACATCCATGAGGAGGAGTGGCGGGCACACGATCGCCACGGCCCCTTTGGCCAAGGGCGTCGCCGCAAGAATTGACTTCCGGCCGGGTGACACCGCGCGCGAACGGGTGATTCTGGTGGTTTTCCCATTGCCAAGTGGAAGGAAATAGGTGGCATTCATGCGCGAACAAGACGTATGAGCACCAGGAGGAAACATGCGGATACGCGCGAACGCGCTCGTGCGCGGCGGCGCGGTGTTGGTCGCCGCCGCCGCGACCGTCGCCATGCTGGCCACCCCGGCCGAAACCGTCGGCGCCGAAGCCCACGGCGGGGGAACAGGCGGCGGGAAGGAGGCCGAGACCAAACAGATCGCGTCCTCGGTCCTGGACGCGGACGAGAACGTCAAGTTCACCCTGACCGCGATCCGATCCACCGCCGACCCACTGAGGGCCACCGTCCGCCTGAAGGCCTTCACCAAGCAGCACGGCCGGCTCGTGCTGTCGGACGACGTACGGGTCGGCGCGGTCGACAGCTGGTTCTGGTTCCCGGTCACCGGGCCGGCCGCGATCTGCCAGTTCTCGACGGCGAGCACCAATCCCGCGCCCATCGTCACAAGCCTGCTCATCACCCCGGCGATCGGCTGCTCGTTGCCCGAACACTTCGAGCTACAGGACGGGAAGTTCGAGGCCAAGGGCCACAACGCACGGGCCCCGCACGGCGGAGTGAACACCGGCGGTGGCGGCACGGCCCGACGGACCGCCACCGCGTCCGCCCGGTGAGCAAGCACCCGTCTTGGGCGGGTCAGTGATCTGAGCCGCGCCCCGCTGCCGTCGACGCATACGTCAGAGGCCCCCGACACCCGGAAGGGGCCTCTGAGCCGGCATGCGCTCGGCAGGACGGTCCGAGGGCCCGACGGTCCACCTCGGACGCGTTAGCGGCACGTTAGCCGTACAGCGGTAGAGCGTCAGCGGTGGCCGACAACCTTGTTCTCACGCACCTGAAGCGCCACGTCGAGAAAACGGGGAAGATCATGTCGCACCGCACCACACTCCGCCACGCCCGCAACGCCGCCGCCGCCGTGGTGATCGCCATCGCCGCGTTCGGGCTCACCGCCTGTCAGGGCAGCGACACCGAAGCCTCGCCCTCGTCATCCACGTCCGCGAGCGCGAAGCCCTCGGGCACCCCCAAGAAGCCCGGGATCAAGTGCACGGACCTGGTCAACTACGGTGAGGACTCCAGGTCCAACGCCGAAATCAACTCCATCGGCGAGGACACCGGCTACTGCCCGGAACCGAACAAGGACATGGCACCGTCGGGCACCCCCAAGAAGCCCGGAATCAAGTGCACCGATCTGGTCAACTACGGTGAGGACTCCAGGTCCAACGCCGAAATCAACTCCATCGGCGAGGACACCGGCTACTGCCCGCCGGTCCAGCAATAGCGACTCCTTGCGGTGACGCCGAACCTTCCCCGGCAGGATTCGAACCTGCCCCCTCTTGCTCCGCAGGCTCGGGCAGGGGCCGATGTTCTTGCGGCGAGGTGGCTGAGTACGTCGGCGGAGCGGCTGAGTACGCGGACGGATCCGAACCGGGCGGCGGCCGGCCCAGCATCGTGGCCATGCACGACCAAGCAGGGAACGCCGGGACGGGCTGGCAGGTCGAGGCGGAGCACGACGCGGCGATGGCCGCAGCCCGCAAGGGGCGGCCGGATAGGGCCGGTATGGCGCTGAATGATCGTCCAGCAGCGCTCCTCGATGGTTGCGGTACTCGGGTACTCGTCCTTGTCGATCATGTTCTTGTCGAAGGTCTCGGCGTACAGACGCCTGGCCTCGTCGTCCATCCAGGTGCCGACGAAGGTCGCAAGGTTCAATCGCGCGTTGCCGTCGAGCATCGCCTCGTCGTGAACAAGCTGGTACGCGGTCTCCGGCAGCATCGGCTGCTCACCGATCTGGAGCCGCGACCGGCGGCGAGCCTCGCCAGGGCCTCGACGGAACCGTCCACGGAGTGCCGATCCGACATGCTCTCCACCTCGATTTGCCTGACGCGACAACCGGCCCAGCCGGGCGTCTTTTACCCCTTTGCGTCTTCGGGTCCTGCGGCGAGCGTTCTCACAGCAGATTAAGGACATACGACACGCTTTCGCCTCTCGGGAGTGAGACCGGCGAAGGCCCCGTGACCGGGGCGCACCGAGCGCTGCGCTTGCCGACTACCTCGTCCGTGCAGGTGGGAGAGAGTTTCCGGGGTGCTGGCCCGAGATCGCCCGCGTCGGTTTCCTGCGGGTCATTTCGTCGGCCCTTCCAGGTGCGGCGGACGGAAATTGATCACAAGGATGTGGCCGCTGACGACCAGGATCCACAGCGGGAACGCAAGCACGATCCATGTGGTGATGCCGACGACGAAGATCAGCCCCAGGAACACGAGGTAACCGAGCAAGACGAGCCAGCGCGGGAAGATGCCGAGGTGCTGCCCGATCATCGTGGTGGACATGGTGAAGACGGCGGCCAGGCGCGTGGCGTAGCTGGAGATCAGACCGAGGATGGTCTGACGGTCGTGCTCCCACAGGGGGAACAGTGCGGTGGCATGAGGGTTGTCGGCCACCGTGATGACGCCGAACGCCGTCCCGGCGAGGAGGAAGAGCACAGCGGCGAACAGGAACCCGCCGCCCAGGAAGATCGTGCTGAAGAACTTGTCCTCACTGGGTCCGATGTAGGCACGCACCGCACCTATGAACCAGAGGAAGAAGATCCCACCGAACGGCAGCAGACGCACGGCTGCCCGCAACTCGTCCCGTCTGGACGAGTCGGCGAACCAAACAGCCGGATCAGTGGACTCGGTCGGAACCGCGTCGCGGAACAGCAGGATGACGGTGGCCAGCAGCAGGGCTGAGATCACGCCTACCACCCCGGCGGCGCGCGGAGTGCTCAGCGCGGCACCTGGCGGCCTGTCAGCTTGCATGAGCTCTATGCTCGGGCGCGGCTGGGCACCCGAGCCCTCCGCCACGCGGTGACGGTCAACGATCACCCCGATGACCTCCGGTCCGGCCCGGGAATCAGGACGCCAAGCCGAGCGCCACGCTCGGTTACCGCTTCGGCTGGATGCGGAGGCTGGAGCTGACCAGCAGTCGTACGCCGATGACGGCTGCGGCTGCTGCCAGGGACGTCCAGGAGGGGTGGCCGGCGAGGTGGATGAGGCCGGCTGCCACGAGGAAGTCCGTGAGCACCGCCACGGCGGGCTGCACCCGGCGCATCCGGACGGCGACGCACACGGCGCTGATCAGTCCGAGAGCCGTGACCACAACGGCAGTCTGCGCCAGCAGCATGGTCACGGTGCGGTTCCTGGAGCCGTGGCATCGTCCCTGGGGGTGAGCCGCTCGATCTCCCGACGCTCTTGTTCGATCTCGCGGGCGAGGATGTAGTTCAGCGCGGTCCGGATCGCGGCGATCGCGGCCAGCTGGCCGATCTCGGTGAAGGAGGGCGCGATGGCTGTCCGCAGGATGTCTCCGGCGAGCTGGAACTCAAGCCCCAGGGCCAGGAAACGGCCGAGGGTCAGCCGGATCCGGTTGAAGCCGGAGGCGGCGGCCTCGGGCTCTCCCCGGCCGCGCAGCCGGCCGGCTCCGTACCGGACGAACTGCACGAACGCCCAGGCAGCGCCTGCGAAGATAACCAGCGCGCCAGCGAACTCGACAAGGCGTACGGCCAGGTCGACGACATCGCGCAGGGTGGATTCCGGCAGCAGATCCGCGTACATGGCAGCATTGTCCGTTCGCGCGGGCACCGCTACCTGCGCGCCACCCCCATGTGTTGGCGAGTACAAGGCGGACGCGGCGCAGCGGCCACGGCGGCCTGAGCCACCGCGCGGCAGCATCTGCCCCCCGGCCGGGCGCCCCGGAAGCCCTCGGACACAGCTCGATCCGCGTGACCATGGACGTGGCCATGCGGGGCCTGTCGTGGAAGGAACAGGCGCAAGCCATTCGTAATCACTCGATTACCGATCGCAATCAACCCGCGCGACGGTGCGCCATGCCGGAGGGCGGCTGCGGCCGGTGTTCGAAGCGCACGGCGGTTGCCGTCGACGACCGCCGCCAGGAAGGGGCCTCTGGGCTGGGGCGCGCTCGGCAGGATTCGAACCTGCAACCTCTTGATCCGTAGGTTCGGGCACAGCACTGGGCTAGGGCTCCGCTCTCCGCCGCGACGGTCGCCCGGGGTGGCTTTCGGCGGCTTGTATGTGCCGTCTGACCGGTCTCGTTTCCTCGCCCCTCGCACCCGCCACCACAGTGAGGGCAGCGGTGGGTTCTCGAATGCCCGTCATGTAGGCAGCGCCATACGGCTGAACCGCACCCGACACGACACCCGTCAGCCCAGCAGTGAGCGGACGACCTGGATAACTAGGTCTTCCAAACAATCACATGAGTCACCCGCCCTCATATTGTGGCCTCGAAGCGTGCCCCTGGCGCGCGGGGTCGCGGCAGCCCCCGTAAACGCGTGGGGTTCGTCTCGAATGCCGCCATCGCCACGCGGCCGAACGGGTCCGGCTCACCGACCCGTTCGGAGGTTTGATGCACGTATCCCGTGCCTTGCGTTCGATCGTTGCCGTCGCCTCAGTGGGGGCAGCGTTGCTGGCCTCCCCCGCGTGGTCCGCCGTGCCCGCCACCAGAACGGTACTCAAGACGGTCGACCACTCACAGGCCACTCGGTCCCCTGACTCCGGCCCCGCGGTGCACCATGACACCTCGCCACCGTTGCGTGAGCTGTCGCGAAGATCCGGACAGCCCCGGCGCGCTTCCGACCCCGTGCCCCCCAGAAAGGGGCCGCACCCGCGCTCCGCCAAGGCCACCGGTCCCGAGCAGGTGGTGCAGAACCGCAATGGCAGACGGGGTCGGATCCGGTTGGGCGTCAATTTCGAGGGCATCCGGGAGGGCGGGGGCACCCCTCCTGACCCCAACGCCTCGGTAGGCTCCCGCCAGGTCGTAGAGATCACCAACTTCAAACTCGCGGTGTACTCCAAGTCCGGTACCACGCTGCTGGGGCCGCTGACGACCCAAACCCTGTTCAGCGGGTTCGGCGGACCGTGCGAGACCGCTCAGAACGACTTCCTCGGGGACCCCGAAGTCCGCTGGGACTCCCTGGCCCACCGCTGGATCCTCAACCAGTTCGCCAGCGACCCCGTAACCAACACGAACCGACTGTGCGTGGGCGTCTCCCGCACCGCGGACGCCACCGGCGAGTACTACCGCTACGCCTTCGGGTATCAGACCCTCCCCGACCACCCGAAGTTCGCCGTGTGGCCGGACGCCTACTACGTGACCGCCACCGCCGCCGGGTCGCTCTTCGAGGCGTGCGCCTGGGACCGGCACAGGATGCTGCGCGGAGCCGACGCCGACCAGCAGTGCTACACCCTTCCGGCGTCGACCATCCCGCTCGGCTCGGACCTCGACGGCAAGACCCCACCACCGCGAGGCGAGCCCAACCTGCTGATCAACCTCGGCCCCACCGACGACAGGCTGCAGTACTGGCGGTTCCACGCCGACTGGACAGACCAGACCCGCACCACCCTCACGGGCCCGCAGGAGCTGAAGGTGGCCCCCTACACCCGGGCCTGCGAGAGTACCGATCCCACCCGCTGCGTCCCCCAGGTCGGCACCGCCCAGAAACTGGATTCGCTCTCCTACTCTCCTATGTACCGGTTCGCCTACCGCAACTTCGGCGACCACCAGTCCCTGGTCGTCAACCACGCGGTCGATGCCCGCGGCGGCGTGGGCGTGCGCTGGTACGAACTGCGGCTGCGTCACGGCCGACCGGTCGTCCGTCAGCAGAGCACCTACGCTCCGGACCCCACGTACCGGTGGATGGGCTCCGCAGCCATGGACAAGAACGGCGACATCGCCCTGGGATACTCGCAGTCGTCTTCCCGGACCCATCCCTCGATCCGAGTCACCGGACGCCTGGCGCACGACCCGCCGAACCTGATGACGTTCCACGAAACCACCGTGTGGACCGGCGCAGGCTCCCAGACCGGGAGCAACCGCTGGGGTGACTACACCTCCATGGCGATCGACCCGGTGGACGACTGTACGTTCTGGTACACCAACCAGTACCAACCGGCCAATGGCACCGGAAACTGGAACACCCGTATCGCCTCCTTCCAGCTCTCCGACTGCCACGCCCACCATCGCCGCCATCACCACCATGGCCACAGCCGCCGGCACGGCCACCACCGTCACGGGTGACACCCCCGGCGGACGGCGCACCACCGTCCACCCCGGACCCGCCCTGCAAGCCGGGGGCTGCGGCAGAACCGCCGCAGCCCGCGGGCCATGGCGTCTTCGCTCAGCTCAAGCTTCGTCCGGCTGGACCCGCAGCGCTCCGTATTCGATCGCGTCGGCGATGCCCTGCGTGACGGCGACGGCCCAGACGATGACGACAGTGCGGGCGGCGCGCTGGTCGCCGTCTGATCGGAGCGCTCGGCGGTTGCCGTCAACGACCGCCGTCGATGGTCAATGCAAGAGGCCCCTTCCATCTCTGGAAGGGGCCTCTTGGCTGCTGCGCGCTCGGCAGGATTCGAACCTGCAACCTCTTGATCCGTAGGTTCGGGCAGTGGCCTGGTATGGGTCTCAACAGCGGTCTGACCTGGTGCCCAGGGAGGGCAGCTGGCGGGCGTCATGTGCCGTCGTTGCCGTCACGGTTGCCGTCGAGAGCGCCATCAAAAACAGCGTGAGTCTCTGGGCTGGTTAGGGCCGACGCCACCTACTGATCTCTAGGACCATCCGAGGGACGCAGTCTTCACCCGCACCTTCCCGGTCCAGCCCCCGACTGCCAGGCAGTCCACCGCCCAAACCCGCTTCGCTGGCCTTGCGGCAACGCAAGGACTCAGTTCCTGCGTCCAGCTGCGTAACACACAGCCGCGACCGAGAGCACGGCAAACGCCAGCACTCTTATGTCTGAGGCGCTACGGCCATCCGAGATAGCGGCCAGGAGGACAACCATAATCACATACGCCCAATTTTGCGGCTTCTGTGGAGTTTTTCGAGAAGACACTAGCTTTACACCATTTCTACTATTTGACCGCCTTTACCCTCAAGTAAAGCTGTCCGGGTTAAGAACGTCTAGAAACTTGGACGAAGCCAGCGAAACCCCGGACAACCGGCAGACCTTCGGCCTAGTCTTCTGCCCAACTACCCGGACATCCCCGGACCGTCTCGGACAAGCGCGGACCTAGCCGGACGGCAACCGATGCTTGGAGTTGGCGTGACCGACGCACTTGCGACTCACCTTCGAGCCCTCCGCGTTCGCGCGGGCGATCCACCTATTCGAGAAATTGAACGACTGATAAATACACAGGGCAGACGAGAGACAATGGCCCGTTCAACCATTCAGGACAAATTCAGCGGCAAGAGTCGGGCGACCTTGATACAGGCGCTTTCAATCGTCGAGGCATTGTCTGACTACGCTCGATCCATGGGAGCACCGCTAGAGTCAACAGAAACGGATGTCCGAGTCTGGCGCGAGCGAGTCTCCATACGGGATAAATCAAACGAGACCGGAGCGCCAACCAACTCTCCCGCAACACCGGCCACCGAAATCGAATGGGACATTACACCATTAAAAAGAGCAGGAATGCTTGATGTGGTAGAGATGATCGAATCCTCCCGCCACTTAGAAGTAGCCGACTGGCTGCCTCAAGTCGTATCCATAATCAGGCAAGCAGGAATGAACTACAATAAATTCCTAAAAAGCGCCGCACGGGACACGCCCCAAGGGATTGCGATGACGACCTCAGCAATTCATAACTTGTTTCCTGCGGATGCCCACCCATGGGATGTTTCACCTAACGACACCTGCACCGTAGCAAATAGCCTGATCAGACTCTCGTCAACTCTTCATTCCCCCAAAAAAGCTCCGGTCATCTTGGTCGCTTTACGGAGAGCCGAAGTGGGGCAATATGCGGGAGAATTTCTATACGCTGTTGCAGCCTATAGAAATCCTCAAAATATCGAACGATCGGTGGATGCACTGCGGTCCGCAGAGTTAGCAAGAGATGCAAAGTCCCTACTCACCTGGGTCGGCAGTAATCGTGCAGCAGATAGGTCACTGGAGGTTTTAAATCAATTCCAGGAGGGAGCAAGGGAAGCAGATGTAAACGATATCTTGATCGGCGTCGCCAAGGAAAGCTCGAATCGGTTCACTGCCATCATCAAGGAACTCCAGAAAGTTGAACACGCCCACACTAGTGAGTACCTAGACGTCATGATGAGGCATATCCCCCTTAGCCAAAGAGAGGAATACGCAGACTGTCTAGCGAGCCTCGGATATGAGGAACGCAGCGCCAGCATTCGGCCTGTCGCCTTCAATGAATACAGCGACGAACCGCCCTTTTAGCGGTTACCCGACAATCTACCGAACGCATCAGGGCACCCTGTGACAGGGAGCCTCCTATGGAGCGCAGTGCTCAACACCTCCACCGCAATCGCACCATCTTCGAGTAGGAGAAGGTGAGGAATGGCGGTGAACGCGGCCGAGCACCGCAGCTTCTCCAGCTCAGGTCCATCGTCTGGAGAGTTGTGTGCAGCGTTAATGGCTTCGGCTTACTGCTCGCTTTGCGGTTAGACGCACATACAGGCCCAAGGCCGTTGCATCCACCAGCCGGAACCCGCTCGGGACCGCCCCAGTTGCTGGCGTCGGCACTGAGGAAGGCGGCAAGCCGGGCACGTCGATGATTACGCGGTCTACAAGGTCGGCAAGCAAGCACGCTGCCTCGTTCCCGCTGCCCTCGATCAGCACAGATCGTGCCCCTGCCTCAGCCAAGGTGTCCAGGACCTTATCGGACTCATCACCAAGCGGCCCACCGGGCACGTGAAAGACGTCCGTCCCGTGCCCTCCTGGCACGCCTTCCTCGATCGCGCCCGTACGCCGGATCACAAGATCGTGGGTGCGACGTAGTTCAGCAATGCTCGCGCAGTCCTCGTCTGAGCCGTCAGCACCCGTTGTGTATGCCCAAGTGATATATGGCCTTCCTGTGCGCAACGAGTGCAACCACGGGCCGAGAACGAGCAACGCTTCCTGCTCAAGAACGCCCTGCTCCACCTCAATGCCGGCGTGTTCCAGCACCACCGCGCCACCCTCCCCACGTGAAGTGGGGTCCATGACGGCCATCAGTACGCGGGACGCCCTCGCATCGATCAGGGCCTGTCGGCACGGCGGGGTCCGGCCGTGGTGGTTGCACGGCTCCAGCGTCACGACGGCCGTGCCGCCCTCGGCCCGCTCCCCCGCTGCGGTGAGCGCGTTCACCTCGGCGTGATGGTCTCCCTTGCGGAGGTGGTATCCCTCGCCGACCGGCACGCCGTCGCGGTCGAGGATCACGCACCCAACGGGCGGGTTCGGGCTCGTCGTCCCAAGTCCTTGGGCAGAGATGGCGATTGCTCGCCGCATGGCCGCTAGTTCGTTCGGCGTGGCCATCAGAACCCCGCATTCTCCTTGACTGCGTCGAGTAGGTCTCGCACGGCTGGAACATTACTCTCAGCCGCAAGAGCATTGATCGCCGTGACTGCCTCTTGCAGAGTGCGACCGGAGCCGGAACTGTGGGCCATGTCGAGAACCGCTGCCGCCTCGGCTGCGGCCTGCTCGTATTCCCGGATTCCGACGTAAGCCATGGCAAGGCGCGCCTGGGCGAACCCTCGGTCCCGCTGGTAGACGTCTGGAAGATCAGCCAATGCGGTTCGAAAGGTAGCTACCGCACGATCCGGACGCGACAGGTTGAGCCAGCAATTCGCGCGCTGGATCTCGATATAGCTGGGCGTACAAAAGTCGCCGTGCCCGGATCGTGCATCGCCGGATGATTCAACGGAAGCGGCGAATGCATGCGCCTCGTCCATCTTTCGATGACAAGCGACTTCATCACCGTCGAGCGCAAGACCTTGCGCTTCCTGCTGGATGGCTGCCGCTTTCATCGGCCTGGTGAGAGCCCGTTCATGGCGCTGTACCGCCTGCGCGAGGCCGATCGCCTGACCCGCGTTCCGCTTCCCCGCTGCGAGCTGGCTCCGACGAAACAGAGTCCACGACAACATGGCCTCGTCTCCGGCCTCCATCGCCCATTCCATGGCCCGGCTCGTCCACGTCTCGGCGCTGGTCACGTCCATGGAGTCCTCGTGAAGCCATGCGGCCGACTCGGCGTACTGGGCAGACAGCTTCAGCACCTCGTGCCGGTACTCGCCCCTGCTGTCTTCCAGCAGACCTTGCAAGACGTCGAGCTGTTGATGAACGGCCATAAGAGCATGGCGCGGACCGAAGAGGTTGTCTGCCCTGACAAGGACGTGCCACATATCGCGAAGATGCTCGATCGCCGCTTCATTCCGCGCTGCCGGAAGTCGCGGCTGCCTCACTGGCTTGGAGCGCACAACCCCAGCCGATACGTTGCCAGGCTTGAAGACCCCATCCCCCTGCAAGGCGATACCAATAGCATGCCCGAGAAGGGCTCGGCGATTTATCGGCACGATCTGCTCTTTCCCGTCGACGCACACCGAAACAAGAAGGATTTCGGGTAGCGCATCCGCATCCGCCGGATCCGTTGGATCTACGTGAACGGTCGGCAGACCGGAAGGAGTGTCTATCTGGAAGGCGGACGATGCTCCGTCCGGGCCGTCTTGGCCACTTCGAGCGTAGTCACGGGTTTGGGTGATGGCGTCCGTTGCCGGGGTACCCTCCCACGGACGTTCGGGGAGGTCGAGCATGTGGCCGGGAATGCCCAGTCCGTCAGCGATGCGTTCCATGACAGCCTGGCCACGAATACCCCGTACACCTCGGATCACGTCGCCGACGCGGGCGCTGGTCATCTTGCCGACAGCTGCGGCGATTTCGGCATAGCTCGCTGGTCCTCGTCTGTTGACGAGCCGGAAGATATCCCCGAAGTCCCGTCGCTTGCAGGCCCTTTGCATGTCTTCGCTCTGCAAGAGGCGGTCCGGGATCGTGAGGAGGTACCCCCTGCGTCTGGCTTCACGTTCACTCATGGGCGGCTCGCGAGGGTCTAGGGACGTACGCGTCAGTCCAGCGTAGATCGCGCCAGCTGATGGGGTACCCCAATTCGCACCCACGGGTACCCCATTGAGTGGCCCGAACGGGGCTTCTGACCTGCAAGCTTGTGGCCATGAAGCCAGAGCTGACGAACCCGAGTGAGCGTGAGGTGGTCCGGCGTTGGGCCCGCCATCCACGTTCCGTCGGCCTGGCACGCGCCGACTTGCGTAAGGCCCTGAGTGGTTGGGGTCTGACCACCGTCGAGGAGGTGGCGCTCCTGGTGCTGTCCGAGCTGGTGACGAATGCTGTTCGGCACGCGCGGGTGTCGCCTGGCCGGGAGATCGAAACCCGGTACCTGCTCCAGGGCGAGAGCGTACGGATTGAGGTTCACGATGCTTCGGACGAGTGGCCCAAGCTGAAGATCCCGAGCATTGAAGTTCCCCATGGCAGAGGGCTGGTCCTGGTGGAAGCGCTCGCGGACCGGTGGGGTGTGACCCCGCGCCCGGTGGTCGGCAAGTCGGTGTGGGCCGTGCTGACGGCTCCTGGTTCGGATGTTGGTCAAGGGATGAAGGGTGGGATGCAGCATGGCGAAGCGGACGCCGAGATGGGCGGCACGTGAGGCAGAGATCATCACCGCGTACCGGGACAACATGCGAGTCACAGAGATTCAACGACGGTTCGGCATAGCGAGCACCATGCTCTACGACCTGCTTCACCGCCGAGACGTGCCGCTGCGCTCAGGCGGACGACACGCCCCATGGTGGCAAGGCGGCGCGCTGCTGCCCTAGAGACGGGACGAGGGCTCCCGCGCCTTGGGAAGGACCCGGTAGCCCTCGCCCCTCAACTCCCCTTGGCTCAGTGTCCGTGAGGCAAGCACACATCCTGTGAGCTCCCCCGCCTCACTGACGTCACACACTGCGCCTCGGGGATGGCGGTGGACTCTGCCCCGTCCGCCGTCTGCGGTCCGGCTCTCCGCATCTTCATACCCGACCGGCGGGTGGAGGGCCGGACCGCGCATGAGTGGCCCCCGGCCCTGCCGAAATCACCGCTGATCCCGGGTGCGGCGGGCCTGTCGAGCCATACGGCAGCAGCCCAGCTGATCGGCTTCCGCGCCCACGGCACACCTGGGCGTCGTTGCCTCAAGAAAGCAGGGCCGACGTGGCCATTCGGTGCAGGCGCTGACAGTATCCGAGCTCTTCCGCATCGATGATCATCGGCAGGGCTCGATCAAGGTCCGCGATGCAGTCGCGCAGTATCCGGTGGCGCCCTGCGTCGAGGGAGCCGCCATTGTTCTGCCAGGTGGAAACGCACCCGGCGATGGTCGCGTCGAGCAGCACCACGTCGATACCCGCCGGCTCCGCGCCGCGCAGTCCGGTCGGGAATGGCGCGCTCAGGTGTTCCCGCCACAGACGGGCCAGGGTCGCCTCACACTCACCCGCTCTGCTCATATGGCTCACCTTCCCGTAGATGTTTCGGGCTCAGGCGACGGTGAGCGCTCGCGGTCTTTGATCCACGTGCGCGACGGTTGCTGTCGGGACTGCTGTCAACACATACGCCAGAGGCCCCTTCCGATGTTCGGAAGGGGCCTCTGAGCTGGGGCGCGCTCGGCAGGATTCGAACCTGCAACCTCTTGATCCGTAGTCAAGTGCTCTATCCGTTAAGCTACGAGCGCTTGGCTTCCCGGCGATTTTTCTTGCCGGTCGGCGTTGCGGGGACAACATTACATGACCTGTGGCGTCAGGTGAAATCCGTTTCCCGCACCCCCCCTGACCTGGGAAAACTCTCTTTTGGCGGTCATCCGGAAGATCGGCAGGGGGTGCCGGATGATCACTGTGGTGGGGCAGGTGGGCCACGGATGGGGCAGCGGGCCGGGTGGGGGTGGACGTGCCCGAGGGGAAACGCAGCGGAGCCCCGGCCGCAGGGGCCAGGGCTCCGGTGAGAGCGGAGGCTCCGGGATTTGAACCCGGGATGGGGGGTTACCCCAAACCGCATTAGCAGTGCGGCGCCATAGACCAGACTAGGCGAAGCCTCCATACACACCGACGCTTATTCGCGCGAGCGCGACGCGGTGTGTGCAGATGATGTCACAGCCCAGTGGGATGTCACCAATCGCCGCCTACGGTACTCGGCTGGCAGGGCGCATCGCAAAGCCCTTATGGCGGCGCAACGCGCACGACGGCGGCGCGTTAGAGGGGCAGGGGCAGTGCGCCCCGTCGTGATCACACCTGGAGCGCCCCGATGCCCCTGCTGCACCGCCTGGCCGTCGCCGTCGTCGCGGCGGCCGCCTCCGCCGCCACGATGAACGCCGCCGCCTGGGCCGCGCCCGTGCCGCTGCCTCTGCCGTACGGGGACGGGAGCACCGATCACCTACTGGTCACCGTGTCGCGGATCGGCAGTGCCGCGGACTCCGTCACGTACTCGCTGTCATGCCATCCCACCGGGGGGACGCACCCGGCCGCGCAGGGGGCCTGCGATCAGCTGGACTCGGCGGTGGTGTGGGGGAGGGATCCGTTCGCGCCCGTGCCGCCCGGGGCGATGTGCACGGGGCAGTACGGGGGGCCGGCCACCGCGCAGGTGCGCGGTCATTGGGCGGGGCGGCCGGTGGACGCGCGGTTCTCCCGGGCCAATGGGTGCGAGATCGCTCGATGGGACAGATTTTCCACTGTTTTGCGCCTTCCTGGGAGCTGACCTGAGGATTGGCCGGGACTGGCACGTAACGGGCCCGTAAGGCTCGCCAGGAGGTTTGTCCAGGCGTGCGCCGAGACGCGTACGTCGTGCTGCGACCTCCCTCTCATCTACCGCCGCGTCCGCCCCCGCTGCCCGTAGACTCCCCTGAGGACACTCCACGGATGCGGCGGCACAACGACCGCGAGTGTCGGGCAAGGTGCGGTACATCAGGGAGGAAGCGTCGTCGTGAGCAGCAGGCCATCCCGAGGCGCTGCTCGCCTCGCAGCCATACTCGACGCACTCCCCGACGCGCTGCTGCTGGTGAACTGCAACGGCACGGTCGTCAACGCCAACCACATCGCCCTCGAGACCTTCGAGGTGCCGGGAACGGCGCTCGTCGGCCGCGGTCTGCTGGATCTTCTCCCCTCCTTCGACTCCAATCGCATTCCGGGCTCGATGCGCCGCCCCGACGACCAGGACGAGGCAGGCCGCACCAAGCCGACGCGGATGATGGCGCGGCGCACGGACGGCATGCAGTTCCCCGTCGAGGTCACCAGCGCGAATCTGGAGGACGGCCGGACTCCTTACGCCGACCAGTACAGCTACACCGGCGACGAACTGCTGATGCTCGTCGTGCGCGACCTGACCGGGACGCTCGACACCGAGGCCGAGCTCGCCCGCCAACAGCGCCAGACCGAGATGATCCTGCGCGCGGCGGCGGAGGGCGTGGTCGGCGTGGACACCGAGGGCAAGGTGGTCCTCGTCAACCCGTCCGCGGCGCAGATCCTCGGCTACCGGGCCAGCGACCTGGGCGGTCAGGAGCTTCATCCTCTTGTACACCACTCGCGCCCGGACGGTTCCCCTCTTCCGTACGAGGAGTCCCCGCTCACCGAGACCCTGCGCTCCGGCCGTAAGTACCGGGTGCGCGGCCAGACGCTGTGGGCGAAGGACGGCAGTGCCGTACCGGTCGACCTGACGACCGCGCCCGTGCGGGACGGGGAGCAGCTCGTCGGCGCGGTGATGACCTTCACCGACCGGCGGCCCGAGGAAACCCTCGTGGCGAAGCACGCGGAGGAACTCGAGAGCCTCACGGCCGAGCACGCCGAGGAGCTGAAGAAGCTCACCGCGCGCCACACGGAGGAGCGGGAGAAGCTCACGAAGCAGCTCGCCGAGCAGCGGAAGGAGCTCACCGCCCAGCTCGCCCGGGAGCGGGAGGGACACGCCGAGCGGTACGACGCGCTCGCCGCCCGCAACACCCAGCTGCTGGCCGTGCTCGACCAGTCGCTGCGCGGCCCGCTGCTGGAGCTGCGCGGCGAACTCGCCGTGCTCGCCGACGACCCGGCCGGGCAGCTGTGGCCCGAGGCCAACCAGATCCTGCACCACCTCGCCGCCGGGTACACCCGGATGACCACGCTGGTGGACAACGTCCTGAGCTATCAGCGACTCGACTCGGGCGGCGAGGACTTCACCCGGCACGCGGTCTCCATGGACGAGGTCGTCTCGGCCGGCGTCGAGGGCGCGGTCGAGCTGATCGGCCCCGGGCGGGCGCAGTTCGCCGTGCACGCGCCGCCGATCGAGGCCGAGGTGGACGCGGAGCGGCTGGCGCAGGCGCTGGCCCACCTGATCGCGGACGTGGCCGGGGTCGACTCCACCGGCAAGGCGACCGGGGGCCCGGGCGGTGCTACGGGCGACTCGACCATCGTGGTCGCGGCGGCGCAGCGCGGCGATGTCGTACGGATCGAGGTGCGCGGACCGTACGCGGGCGGCGACCCGGTGCACGAGCCGATCGTCCGCGGGATCGTACGGCGGCACGGGGGCGTGCTACAGACCCACGAGATGCCGGGCATGGGCGGGCACGCGTACGTCCTCGAGGTGCCGATCTCCGCGGCCGCCGCCGAACAGGCGAGGCAGGGCGACAGCGCCGCGGCGGCGGGGCGTACGTCCGGGACCGGGGAGGTACGGAACACCTCCGGCCGGGGCACCTCCGGCGGCGGCGCGGGCACCGGCCGGACGCCGACGGCCGCCGCGGCCGCGGCGGCACAGGCAGGACGGCGCGCGCGGCGCGGCCCGGCGGGCGGACCCGGAAACGGAACGAACGGCGCGGGTACGAACGGCGCGGGTACGAACGGCGCCGGTACAAACGGGGCCGGTACGAGCGGTGCCGCTACTAACGGCGCAGGTACGAACGGAGGCGGCGCCAACGGGGGTGCCGCGCCGCGCACGCCCGGCGCCCAAGGCGCCGATCCCCGCGCCCCGCACGCCGGTTCCGCGCCCCCCGTGTCCGCGCCCGGGAACGACGACACCGCCGATGAGCCGCGCCCGACCGGGCGTCGTCGCGCCCGTCGCCACCCGGACGAAGAACAGCCGGCACCCGCAGCCGCGAACGCCGATACCGACAGCCAGGGTTCGGGGGCCCATCGCCATGCCCGTGGCGGTGCGCCACAGGCCGGTCCGCCGCCCGCCGCGATGGGTCCGGTGCCGCCCCAGGGCATGGCCGGGCAGCCGTCCGCCCCGGGCGGGCGGCGGGCCCGGCGCGGCGCCCCGGCCGAGGCCGGACAGGGGCGTTCCGCTCTCGCGCTGCCGCCCGCGGCGGCCGACGCCGCCCCGCAGGGCGGCGGCTGGCCGGCCGCTCCCGGCCCCGCCACACCCCCGGCCCCCCAAAGCGGCCGGGCCATGCCCGCACTCCCCGCCGCACGCACCCCCGAACAACAACAGAACAACTGGAACCAACCCCAGAACAGCCCCAACGGCGGCCCGGGTCCCATGCCCCCCGCTCAGCCCACCGCCCAGCCCGCCGGGCGGCGGCGGGCCCGGCGCGCGCTCGGCGAGGCGCCCGGACGGGCCGGGGCCGACGAGGCGCAGCCCCAAGGTCAGCCCCAGGCCCAGCCGCAGCCCGCGGGTGACCCGGCCGGCGGCCGGTCCCCGTTCGCGCTGCCGCCCGCGGCGGCCGACCGGACGCCGGAGTCCGCGCTGCCGCCGGAGCTCGGGCCCGTGGGCCTCGTCCCCGCCCAGCACGGAGCGCGGAACCCCCGCGGAGGCGCGGCCCAGGGCGGACCGGCCGGGCCCGGCGCCCAGGCCGCCCAGGGCGGCGTGCCCGTGCCGAGCAGGAGCGGCGGCGGTGGCCTCGCCGTACGAGGCGGCCCCGTACCGCCCAACGCAGCCCCGCAGGGCGGCGGCTGGCCGGCCGCTCCCGGCCCCGCCACACCCCCGGCCCCCCAAGGCGGACGGGCCATGCCCGCACTCCCCGCCGCACGCACCCCCGAACAACAACAGAACAACTGGAACCAACCCCAGAACGACCCGAACGCCGGCCCGGGCGGTCCCTACGGCGCGGACGAGGGTCCGTACGCCCCGGACGACGAGCAGTACGACACGGGCGGCGCCCCGCAGCCCACCGGACGGCGGCGGGCCCGGCGGCCGCTGGCCGACGAACAGCCGGAGCCCGGGGCGCAGGCCGTGCCCGCCATGCCCGCCATGGAGGAGGGCGCAGGGCAGCCCGGTTCCTGGCCGGGCGGCCCCGCGGAGCACCGCCCTCAGCCTCAGCCCCAGCGTCGGCCACAGCAGTTGCCCGCCGCCGAGCCCGCGCCGGGCCCCGACACCACGCAGGGGCGCGCGATCAGCGTGCGCACCCTGGGTCAGGGCGTGCCGTTCGCGCAGCAGGTCTCGGAGCATCACCCGCACAACTCGCAGGCGCAGCTCCAGACGCCGTCCGGCGGCACGGCCGCGGCGGGAGGCCTGGGCAGGCGGCGCAAGCTGGCGGCGAAGCCCGACCCGGCGGGCCAGGCCGCCTCGGCCGAGCTGGAGCCGGTCGGCCACCCCGGCGCTCCCGGCGCCCAGCCGCGCCCCCAGCCAGGGTCCGGGCCAGGGGCAGGGCCGGGGTCAGGGCCTGGGTCCGGGGCGCATCCGCAGCGCCCCGGCTCGCCCCAGAGCTCGGGTCGCGCCTTCGCGATCGGCGCGCCCGACGAGGGCGCCGAGGGCCCGGAGCCGCTGGACGGGCCGAACGGCGCCATCGAGGTCGTCGACGACCGCACTCCGCCGCCCGACGACGAGCTGCCCCCCGAGCCTCTGGACAACCCGCGTCGGCTGCTCGTCTGGCCCGCGCCGGACATGTCCACGCAACAGGCGCTCAGCGACCGCGGCTACCGCCCGGTGATCGTGCACTCGCGCGAGGAGGTGAACGCGCAGATCGCGGCGTACCCGGCCGCGCTGTTCGTCGACCCGCTGACCGGGCCGATCACCCGGACGGCGCTCCAGTCGCTGCGTACCGCCGCGGTCGCCGCCGAGGTGCCGGTGCTGGTGACGGCGGGGCTCGGCCAGGCGTCGCGCGAGGCCGCGTACGGCGCCGACCCGGCCGTGCTGTTCAAGGCGCTCGCCCCGCGCGACAGCGAGCAGCACCCGCCGCGGGTCCTGCTGATCGAGGAACACCAGCCGATCTCGGACGCGCTGACGGCGACGCTGGAGCGGCGCGGCATGCAGGTCGCCCGGGCGGCGACGGACGCGGACGCGGTGGCGCTCGCCGCGCAGATGCGGCCGAATCTGGTGGTGATGGACCTGATGCAGGTGCGCCGCCGACGGGCCGGGATCGTGGACTGGCTGCGCGGGAACGGGCTGCTCAACCGCACCCCGCTGGTCGTCTACACCTCGGCGGACATGGATCCGGCCAATCTGTCGCGACTGAGCTCGGGCGAGACCGTGCTGTTCCTCGCGGAGCGCTCGACGAGCGCGGAGGTGCAGGGCCGGATCGTGGATCTGCTGGCCAAGATCGGCAACAACTGAGGTCCGCCGGGCCCTGTGCCGGCGGACCGCCGCGTCATGAACTGCCGGTGCCGGTGCCGTCCGTTCCGGTGCGGTCCGAGCCGCTGCCGCTCGTGCCGGTGCCGTCCGTGCCGGTGAGGAGACCGACGGCGGTACGGAGCGAATCGCGCAGCCGTGCCGCGGCCTCCTCCGTGTCGCCGAGGAGCAGCTTGCGGATCTGCGAGACGGCCAGGGGCCAGCCCGCCAGCGCGCTGATGATGAACACCAGGTGCTCCGGCGGGAGGTGCCGCTCGATGGCGCCCCGCTCCTGCGCGGCGCCGAAGGCGGCGGCCTTCGAGGCGTAGAAGGCGCGGCGCTGCTCCTGCCGCTCGATCCCGACACCGCCACCGCCGCCGTACTCCAGTCCCTCCCAGAGCATCAGCCGCAGCAGCTCGGGGTGGTCGGCGTGGTAGGCCATCAGCCGGTCCAGATAGTCGCCCGGGTTCTCGGCGTCGGGCGGGACCGCGGCCGCGATGGCCAGCATGGCGTGCTGGACCACCTGCGTGAACAGTTCGGCCTTGTCGCCGAAGTAGGCGTAGATGAGCTGCTTGTTGGCCTTCGCCTCGCGGGCGATGCGGTCGATGCGGGCCCCCGCGATGCCATGGGCGGCGAACTCCGCGGTGGCCGCCGCGAAGATCCGGGCCTTGGTCGCCTCCGCGTCCCTTGCTGGTGCCATGAGCCCAGAGTAACCAACTACCTGGTTGACAACGTTCCCCTGGAGCCACAGACTCGACAACCAACCAGTTGGTTACTTAGCGGCGGACGAGCCCGCACGGAGGGGTTTGGAGCTGCTGCCGGTTGACAGTGCTTGGGCGCGTTTGGGTGTGCATGAGTGAGCATCGACGACCGTGCGACGGGCCTGTGGAGGGAACGGAAGTTCTTGAGTCGAATGCGTGACCTTCACGGGAGGTGCTCGTTGGGTGCAGTGGCGGGGGACTTCGACTCGTGTAGGGGGTGGGGGATGGGTCGGCTGCGCGAGGTGGCGGCGCCGTTCGTGGCCCCCGGCCCGACCGGGGTGGCCATCCGCGGCAGCCTCAAGGGCCTGACCGGGCAGGACGAGGAGGTCCTACGCCTGGTCGGTAGTCTGCTGGGCTCGCTGGCCTCCCGTGACCTGAAGGCCCGCTGCGCGGCTGGGCTGGAGCATGACAGTGATCAGTGGGCGCAGCGCAAGCGGGCTTTGACCAGGGAGGCCTCCTCGCGGTGGGCGGGCAGCATCACGAAAACCACGAATGATCAGTGGGCACTGGCCCGGCGCGGTCAGCTCGCGCATATCCAGAGCCTCCAGGCAGGCATCGATACGATCGCTCGTCGGCTGTCGCTCCCGGTTGGGGCGAAGGGTTCCCAGGGCTCGCCGGGTGGTTACCGCTCCCGGCAGGAGTGGTTCGCCAAGTCGAGGCGCCTGCACCTGCTCGAGGACCGGCTGGAGCGGGAGCGGGCCGACCGTGCGGCCGGGCGGGTGCGGGTGGTGCGCGGTGGCAGGAAGCCGCTGCGCAACCGCCACAACCTCCAAGCCGGCCAGCTTTCCGAGGCGCAGTGGCGGGAGCGGTGGGAGGCCGAGCGCTGGTTCCTCCAGGCCGATGGCGAGTCGGGGAAGGGCTGCGGAAACGAGACGATCCGCGTCACCCCGAACGGTGAGGTGAGCATCAAGCTTCCGGCGCCACTGGCCACATTGGCGAACGCGCCCCACGGCCGGTACGTACTCGCCTGCCGGGTCCACTTCCGGCATCGGGGCGCGCAGTGGGCCGACCGTATCGCGGCGAACCGGGCCGTGGCGTACCGCATCCACTTCGACGTGGGGCGTGGCCGCTGGTACTTGACTGCTTCCTGGCAGATCCTGCCCGTGAGGACAGAGCCGCTGGAGGCGGCCCGCTCCGGCGGGCTGATCGGCGTGGACATGAACGCCGACCATCTGGCCGCCTGGCGCCTGGACGCCCACGGCAACCCCGTCGGCGAACCCCACAGGTTCGACTACGACCTGTCTGGCAGCGCACCGCACCGGGACGCGCAGGTGCGGCACGCCCTCATCCGCCTCCTGCACTGGGCCCAACGCCACAGTGTCGCCATCGCGATCGAGGACCTGGACTTCCAGGCGGAGAAGACCCGCGAGAAGCACGGGCGACGCAAGCGATTCCGCAAGCTGATCTCCGGCATACCCGTGAGCAAGCTGCGCAGCAGACTGGTGTCCATGGCAGCCGAACTCGGCATCACCGTCATGGCCGTCGACCCCGCCTACACCTCCCGCTGGGGCGCCCAGCACTGGCAAAAACCCCTCACCACCAAAACCCGCAAGACCACCCGCCACGACGCCGCCGCCGTGGCCATCGGACGGCGCGCCCTGGGATGCCCGATCCGGCGACGGACACAACCGCCCCCACAGCACCGGAGCGATGCTGCGGGGCATCGGAGCGTCCAGGCCGCATCGGGCGTCCTGGGGCGTGAGGAAACCCGCCCCCGCATTCCCGGACCACGGACACGATCCGCCGGCGCCGGACGCGGAGCGAAAGCGGGGAACCAGTGTGCCCACAACCGTTCGGGGCACACGGCTGAGCATGGGTTCTGGCACCAGGACTCACTCCCGCTCAGTCTCTAGGAACGGTTGGCGATGACGGCTACAGACGCAAACAGGGACAGGGGCCGGGGCAGGGCTACGGATACGGATACGGATACGGATACGGTCACGCCGACCGCCATCAGCACCCCCGCCCGCCGCGGCACCCCGCCCACCGGCGTGTTCCTCGCGGTCATCGCCCTGTGCACCGCCGTGACCGCCGCCAACATCTACCTCGCCGCGCCGCTCCTCGACCTGATCGCCCGCGACCTCGGCGTCGCCCCGTCGGCCGCCGGGTGGATCGCCTCCGTCGCCCAGCTCGGCTACGCGGCCGGGCTGCTGCTCTTCGCGCCCTCGGGGACACCGCCGACCGCCGCCGCCTCGTCGGCGCGCTGTCCGCCGCGGCGGGCGTGGCCCTGGTCGTCGCGGGGCTGGCGCCGGGGCTGCCCGCGCTCGGTGCCGCCGTGTTCGCGGCCGGCGCCGCCACGGTCGTACCGCAGCTGCTGGTGCCGCTCGTCGCCGAGCGCGCACCCGCCGAGCGGCGCGGCCGCCACCTCGGCGTGGTCGTCGCGGGGCTGTTCGCCGGAGTGGTCGCGGCCCGGGTGCTGGGCGGGCTCGCCGGGCAGGCGTACGGCTGGCGCGCGGTCTTCCTCGGCGCGGCGGGCCTCACCGCGCTCATCGGCCTGGCGACGGCCGCGCTGCTGCCGGCCGAGACCCGCCCGCGGACGAAGAGCGACCCGCCGGCGGTCCTCAAGGGCGTCGCCCGGGTGCCCCGGGTGCTCGCCGCCTCGGCCGAGGTGCGGAGCGCGTGCCTGCGGCAGGGCGGGATGTACGGGGCGTGGAGCGCCCTGTGGACGGCCCTGGCCCTGCTGCTCACGGGGCCCGGCTACGGGATGTCGACGGGCGCGGCCGGGCTGTTCGGCCTCTTCGGGCTGACCGCGAGCGCCATGGGGCCGCTGTCCGGCGGGCTGGTGGACCGGTTCGGCGTGACCCGGGTGGTCGGCGCCGCGTACGTGCTCGCCGCCTCGTCCGTACCGCTCTTCTGGCTCGGCGGCTCGCGGATCTGGGCGCTGTGCGTGGCGGCGGTACTGCTGCACGCCGAGCTGATGACGGGACAGGTCGCCAACCAGACCCGGGCCCTGACCGCGACCTCCTCCCCGGCCGCGGCCAACACCGCCTACATCGTCGCCGCGTTCGTCGGCGGAGCGGCCGCCTCCGCGCTCGCGGCGCCGGCGTACGGGCACTGGGGCTGGGGCGGGGTGTGCGCCGTCGCCGCCTGCTGGCTGGTCCTGGGCTGGCTGGGCGCCGCCCGGCGCCCCGGCCTCACGCCCCGGACGGGTCGAGCTGCGTGACGTCCAGCTCGCCGTCCGCGTACCGCCTGCGGATCACCTTCTTGTCGAACTTCCCGACGCTGGTCTTCGGCACCTCCTCGATCAGCGCCCAGCGCTCCGGCAGCTGCCAGTGCGCGATCCGCTCGGCGAGGAACGCCCGGAGCGTCTCGTAGCCGACCCCGGTGCCGTCCTTCAGCACCACCGTCGCCAGCGGGCGCTCCCCCCACTTCTCGTCCGGCACCGCCACCACCGCCGCCTCGGCGACATCGGGATGGGCCATCAGGTGGTTCTCCAGCTCCACCGACGAAATCCATTCACCGCCCGACTTGATGACGTCCTTCGCCCGGTCCGTCAGCGTCAGGAAGCCGTCCTCCGAGATGGCGCCGACATCGCCGGTCTTCAGCCAGCCGTCCGGCGTGAACTTGTCCTCCGGGCGGAAGGGCTCGCCGTCTGCCCCGCCGAAGTACGCACCCGCGATCCACGGGCCGCGCACCTCCAGCTCGCCCACCGAACTGCCGTCCCACGGCACGAGCCCGCCGGCGGCCGCGGTCAGCCGGTACTCCACGGATGCCGGGAACCGGCCCTGGGACACCCGGTACGGCCACTCCTCCTCCGCCGTGAGACCGCCGGGCGGATGGGCCACGGAGCCGAGCGGCGAGAGCTCCGTCATGCCCCAGGCGTGCACGACCCGGATGCCGTGCCGCTCCTCGAACGCCCTCATCAGGGACGGCGGGCAGGTCGACCCGCCGATGTAGACCTCGCGCAGGCTGGACACGTCCCGCGGCCTCGCGTCCAGCTCGGACAGCAGGCCCTGCCAGATGGTGGGGACGGCGGCGCTGAGGGTGGGCCGGACCGACTCGATCATGTCGGCGAGCGGCGCGGGCTGGAGAAAGCGGTCGGGCATCAGGATGGAGGCGCCCCCCATGAAGGCGGCGTGCGGAGTGCCCCACGCGTTTGCGTGGAACATCGGCACCACCGGCAGCAGGGTGTCCCGCGCGGACAGGCAGAAGCCCTCCATGCTGTTGATCTGCATCGAGTGCAGATAGATCGAACGGTGGCTGTAGGCCACGCCCTTGGGGTCGCCGGTGGTGCCGGAGGTGTAGCACAGCGCCGCGGCCCGGCGCTCGTCGGTGACGGGCCAGGGGTAGCGCGTGGATCGGCCCTCGATCAGCTCCTCGTAGTCGTGGACGGCGGCGCGACAGCCGTCCAGTACGGAGCGGTCTCCCGGCCCGGTGACGACCACGTGCTCGACGGACGTGAGCAGCGGCAGCAGCGGGGCGAGCAGCGGCAGCAGCGAGCCGTTGACAATGATCACGCGGTCGGCGGCGTGGTTGACGATCCAGGTCAGCTGGTCGGCGGGCAGCCGGAGATTGAGGGTGTGCAGCACGGCGCCCATCGAGGGCACCGCCAGATACGCCTCCAGATGCTCACAGTTGTTCCACATGAGCGAGCCCACGACCTGGCCCTCTTCGACCCCGAGCTCTTCGTGCAGGGCGTTCGCGAGCTGGGTGGACCGCAGGGCCACGTCGCGGAAGGTACGGCGCTGCGGCTCGCCGTCACCGGTCCAGGTGATCACCTGGGCCTTGCCGTGCACCTGTGCCCCGTGGACGAGGATGCGGGTCACGGTCAGCGGTACGTCCTGCATCGTGCTGAGCACCGGGGCCTCCAGGGGTGGTTCCGGTTACGCGCGGGTCGAGGTGTCCGCCGATTGTGCAGCCGACCGGGCGGTATGTCACTACCTGGTGGTCACGACACCCAACTCCCTCCCCTGACCACGCCGCCCGAGCTCAGGCCGCCCGCGCTCAGGCAGCCCGCGCTCAGGCAGCCCTGGGCTCAGGCAGCCCGAGTGAGCGCCGGGTCCTCGCGCAGCTTGCCGAGCGCGCGCGAGACGGCGCTCTTGACCGTGCCCACGGAGACGCCCAGTACCTCCGCCGTCTGAGCCTCGCTCAGGTCCTCGTAATACCTGAGGACGAGCATGGCCCGCTGCCGGTCCGGCAGCCGCAGCACCGCGCGCCACATCGCGTCCCGCAACACCTGCTGTTCGGCGGGGTCCGGAACGGGAACCGGGTCCGGCTCGGGCAGTTCCTCGCACACGAACTCGTCGACCTTGCGCTTGCGCCACTGCGAGGTCCGCGTGTTCACCAGCGCCCGGCGGACATACCCGTCCAGCGCGTTGTGGTCCTCTATCCGCTCCCACGCCAGATATGTCTTCGTCAGCGCGGTCTGTAGCAGGTCCTCCGCGTCCCAGGCGTTGGCGCTCAGCGAACGGGCGGTGCGCAGCAACACCGGTCCCCGCGCCCGCACATATGACGCGAAACACGGAAAGGCGGCGGTGGACGCGCCGGTGCACACACTCGTGGTCATACCTCCCACGCTAGGAGCGGGCCGCGGGCCAGGGATCCGCCGTAAGTGCCGAAGACGCCTCAGCCTCAGGTTGTAGGGGTAGGGCTGGCACCACCTCCTGCGGGCGGAGGGGTGGCGGGGAGTACCTCAGGGTTGCACCCCAGGGGGTGTGCCGCAGAAGTAGTGGGGCCGGGGAGTCAGTCGATGATCGCCACGGGTGCGTCCACCTTGTTGCGGTCGATGTGCAGGGTCCGGCCGCCGTGCTTCTCGGTGACATTGCCTACGTACTGATGGATACGGCGGTGCGGATGCCAGGCGCTCTTGGCCAGGACCGGTTCACCGGACAGCGACGCCTTCCCGCTCCAGCGCGCGAACCACATCACGGAGGGGAGGTCGTGCTTGCCCGCCTTCCGGGCCTTCTCCAGATGCAGCACCCCCGACTCGGCGCTGCTGTAGAAGCCCGGGAAATATCCGCGTGAACGCACTTCGCGGCACCAGCCTCGGATGAAGGAGAGGGTGGTCTTGGCGCAGCCGGTGCGCGTCTGGTCGTATGCCTCCATGTCGAGATAGAGCGCGCTGCGCTTCTTGATGGCCAGCGCCTTGGCACGCTTGACCGCGTCCTTGCCCTCCTCGCGCCCCTGCGACGAGGGCTTGGAGCCGATGGGGACGTGCTTCTTGTTCGTGTTGCGGACGCAGGGGGACTGGGAACCGACGTAGATGGGCAGCACCCGCCAGCCGATGGTGCGGGTCCCCCGCATCCAGGACACGGTCAGGTGCGGCTGGCTCGGGCAGGCGCGGCCACGGCCGCCGTAGTAGACACCGACCGCGCGGTACCGGGAGCCGCTCCAGGCACGCAGCGTCTCGAGCGAGGGGGCATGACACGTGTCGAAGCCCCAGCCCTGGAAGACCTTGGCGCCCAGCGGCCGGGGGTCGGGGAGGGCCGCCGCCGAGGAGAAGCCGGGGGCCGCCGCCGGAGAGGAGGCGGCGGAAGGGGCGCCGACGATCAGCGTGGCCAGCGTCGCGGACAGGCCGATCGCACATCCGACGACCTTCCATCTGATCTTCTTTCTTCGGTCCATATGAAGAGTGAAAGTGCCCGTAGGGGGACCGGGCCCGCAGACACGCGCACGGTTCAGCCGTCTGCGCCGATGAGCAGCCCGGATGTCGGTACCCCGGTGCCCGCCGTGACCAGGACGCGGGCCGCGTCCTGGACCTGGTTGACCGAGGTGCCGCGTATCTGGCGCACCGCTTCGGCTATCCCGTTCATACCGTGCAGATACGCCTCGCCGAGCTGGCCGCCGTGGGTGTTGAGCGGCAGCGCGCCGTCGGCGACGAAGCCGGGGGCCTCGCCCGGCCCGCAGAAGCCGAACTCCTCCAGCTGCATCAGCACAAACGGGGTGAAGTGGTCGTAGAGGATGCCCACATCAATGTCGGCGGGGGACAGCCCACCGCTGCGCCAGAGCTGGCGGGCGACCACTCCCATCTCGGGCAGCCCGGTCAGATCGTCCCGGTAGAAGCTCGTCATCTGCTCCTGCCCGCGGCCGGCGCCCTGCGCCGCGGCGGTGATCACGGCGGGCGGATGCGGCAGATCGCGCGCCAGCTCCACACTCGTGACCACGAGGGCCTGGCCGCCGTCCGTCTCCTGACAGCAGTCCAGCAGCCGCAGCGGCTCGACGATCCAGCGGGAGGCGGCGTGGTCGGCGAGGGTGATCGGCTTGCCGTAGAAGTACGCGGCCGGGTTGGTGGCGGCGTGGCGGCGGTCCACGACGGCCACCTGACCGAAGACCTCCGGAGCCAGGCCGTACGCGTGGAGATAGCGCTGCGCGGCCATGGCGACCCAGGAGGCGGGGGTCAGCAGGCCGAAGGGCAGCGACCAGCCGAGCGCGGTGCCCTCGGCCGAGGGCTCGCGGTGCAGCACGCCGGACCCGAAGCGGCGGCCGGAACGCTCATTGAACGCGCGGTAGCAGACCACGACGTCGGCGACGCCCGTGGCCACGGCGAGCGCGGCCTGCTGAACGGTGGCGCAGGCGGCTCCCCCGCCGTAGTGGACGCGGGAGAAGAACGAGAGCTCGCCGATGCCGCACGCCTGCGCCACGGTGATCTCGGGGCTGGTGTCCATGGTGAAGGTGACCAGCCCGTCGACGTCGGCGGGGGTGAGCCCGGCATCGTCCAGGGCGGCCTGGACGGCCTCGACCGCCAGCTTCAGCTCGCTGCGGCCGGAGTCCTTGGAGAACTCGGTGGCCCCGATCCCCACGACCGCGGCCCGGCCGCCGAGCGTGTCGACTCCACGGACGCTCATCGGGCCTCCCCGTGCGGGGCGTCCGGGCAGTCCGGGAAGTCCGGGAAGTCCGGGGGGAGCCGCAGGGTGACCTTGCCGGTCACATGGCTCCCGATCGCGTTGCGCCCGGTCACTGAGACCTCCGCGGTGCCGTCGGCGACGGCCGTGACCCGCCCGGTCAGCACCATCTCGTCGCCGGGGTAGTTGGGTGCGCCGAGCCGGATCGCGACCTTCTGGAGCCGGGCGTGCGGCCCGAAGTGATCCGTGATGTACCGGCCCACCAGGCCATTGGTGGTCAGGATGTTCATGAAGATGTCCGGCGAGCCCTTCTCCTTGGCGGCCTCGGCGTCGTGGTGCACGTCCTGGTAGTCGCGGGAGGCGATCGCGCCGGAGACGATGAGGGTCCGGGTGATCGGGATGCGCAGCGGCGGCAGCTCGTCGCCGACCCGGATCGCGGTGGCACGGACCGTCATCCGGCCACCTCCGCCAGCCCATCGCCCAGCTCGGCCAGGAGCCCGGGCGCGGGTCCGAGATACGCGTCCAGCTGCCGACCCCACAGGAAGTGCCGGTGGACGGGGTACTCCACATCGGCGCCGATGCCACCGTGCAGATGCTGGCCCGAGTGCACCACCCGCTTACCCGCCTCGCAGGCCCACCAGGCGGTGGTGAGCGCATGGGTGGCGGCGGGCAGGCCCTGGTCGTAGCGCCATGCCGCCTCGTACGCCGTGACCCGGATGGCCTCGGTGTCCATATGAGCGTCCGCCGCGCGCATCAGCACGCCCTGATGCGTGGACAGCGGGCGGCCGAACTGCTGGCGGACCGCGGTGTGGTGGACCACCCGGTCGAGCGAACCACGGCAGACCCCCGCCTGAAGCCCGGCGAACGCGGTGCGGGCCCGACCGAGCACATCCGCATGGGTCTCCACGCCGCCGAGCGGCTCGGCGGGCGCCCCATCGAGGCTCAGCCGGCCCGCCGCCCATGGCGCAGTGGTCTCAACAGCCTCGATCCCGACGGCCTCGGTCCCGACGGCCTCGGTCTCGACGGCCTCGGTCTCGACGGCTTTGCGCTCGACGGATCCGGCCCCGGCGGCCTGGACCTCGACCAGGAAGCAGCGCGGCCCCGCCCCGGCGACGCGGGCCGAAACCAGGACGTGGGTCGCCGCCCGCAGCCAGGGCACGGCCGGGAAGGTGCCGCTCAGCCGCCAGCCGTCCGCCGTCCGGCGCGCGGTGGCCACCCGCGGGCCGAAGGCGCCCGTCGCGACCGCCGTGCCGTCCCCCAGGGCGGGCAGCAGCCGCTCGCGCTGCTCCGCCGTGCCGTGGACGGCCACCGGCAGCACGCCGTACGCACAAGTCGCCGCGAGCGGCACCTGGGCGGTGGCCCTGCCCTGCTCCTCCACCAGCAGCACCAGCCCGACCAGGCCGATCTCCTCCACGGCGGCCGGCAGCCCGGCCGCGCACAGCGCCTTCCACAGCTCGGTATCCGTGCCGGTACCGAGGGCGGACAGCCGCTCGTGAGTGGACAGATCACCGAAGATCTCCGCCGCCAGTTCGCGCGCGGCTTGTTGCTCCACGGTGGGCGCGAAGTCCATCAGGCCACCGCCCCTCGGAAGACGGGAAGCTCCAGATCGGCGTCCACGCGCAGAAACTCCAGCTCGACGGGCATGCCGATGCGGACCTTGTCGTACGGCACGCCCGTGATGTTGCTGATCATCCGCACCCCTTCCACGAGCTCGATCAGGCCTACGGCGTATGGCGGGTCGAAGGCCGGGAACGGCGGGTGATGCATGACGACATAGCTGAACACCGTCCCGGCGCCGGACGCCTCGACCGTCTCCCACTCCTGGCAGCCGCACGCACCGCACCCCGGGAGCCAGGGGAAACGGAGCGTCCCGCAGCCTGTGCAGCGCTGGATGAGCAGTCTGTGCTCGGCGACCCCCGCCCAGAAGCCTTCGTTGTCACGGTTGATCACCGGGCGCGGGCGCCTCGCCTCCTTGGCCTCCGTCGGGCGGTCCTTCCCCTCCGACGCCCGTCGCGCCGGGGCGTACTTGAGGATGCGGAAGCGGTGTCTGCCGACCAGCTCCCCACCCGCCCGGATGTCCATCCGCGTCGTGACGAAGTGGCCGGAGCCCAGCTTGGTGGTCTTGCGCGGCGAGACCGACTCGATCACCGCGTCGAAGGTGATGCGATCGCCCGGCCGCAGGGGGCGCAGATACTCCTGCTCGCAGTCCGTGGCGACGACCGAGGTACAGCCCGCCCCGTCCAGGAGGTCCAGCAGTTCGTCGTACGCCTCGGAGCGCGCCGAGCCGCCCGCATGGCCGGACAGCCCGCCCATCGTCCACACCTGGAGCATCGTCGGCGGCGCGATGGCCGGATAGGCCGCGTTGGCGTCGCCCATCGCCTCGCACCAGTGCCTGATCATCGGCTCGTTGACCGGGTCCTTGCCCACGCCCCCGATCGCGGCCGCCCGGCCCTCGTACGCCCTCAGGCGCCCGTATAAATCGTCGCCGGCCACCCCGCAACCGACCTTCCGCTCACCGGTCATCGCTGCCCCCGCCGCATGCCGAGCCGCATCGTGGCCACGATTTCCCGCTGCACCTCACTCGCACCGCCCCCGAAGGTGTTGATCTGCGCGGCCCGGTTCATCCGCTCGAGCTCGCCGTCGCCGAACGCGCCCGGCGATCCCGCCCGGATCAGCCCCGCTTCCCCCACAATCTCCTGACACATCCTGTACACCTCGACGGCGCTTTCGGTTCCCGCGAACTTGACCCCACTCGCATCGCCCGGGCTCAGCGTCCCCGCCCCCACGTCCCCCACCAGCCGCCAGTTGAGCAGCCGGGTGGCCGCCAGCCGGGCGTGTGCCTCCGCGAGCCGGGACCGCACCCAGGGCCGGTCGGCGGGGCGCTCACCGGTGTGCGGGTCCGGCGTGCGGGCGTGGGCGAGCGCCGCCTCGTAGCAGTCCTCGGCCTGCATGCCGATGGCGGCGAGCGCGACCCGCTCGTGGTTCAGCTGATTGGTGATCAGCCCCCAGCCGCCGTTCTCCTGGCCGACGAGATGGTCGGCCGGGACGCGGACCGAGTCGTAGTACGTCGCCGTGGTGGTCAGTCCGGCCACCGTCTCGATCGGCGTCCACGAGAAGCCGGGGGCGTCGGTCGGCACCAGGATGATGGAGATGCCCTCGTGTTTGCGAGCCGCCGGGTCGGTGCGGCAGGCCAGCCAGATCCAGTCGGCGTTGTGGGCGTTGCTGGTGAAGGTCTTGGCGCCGTCGATCAGCCAGTCGCCGCCGTCGCGCACGGCTCTGGTGCGCAGGGAGGCGAGATCCGTGCCGGCCTCCGGCTCCGAGTAGCCGATGGCGAACACGAACTCGCCGCTGAGGATGCGCGGCAGGAAGAACCGCTTCTGCTCCTCGGTGCCGTACTTCATCAACGTCGGGCCGACGGTGTTGAGCGTGACCATGGAGACCGGCGCGCCCGCCCGGTACGCCTCGTCGAAGAACACGAACTGCTCGTCGGGGCCGCGTCCTTTGCCTCCGTACTCGATCGGCCAACCGAGCCCCAGCAGGCCGTCGGCGCCGATGCGGCGCAGCAGCAGCCGCTGCCGGGCCGGGTCGTCCGGCAACGCGGCGCGCGTCTCGGGGGTGATCAGCTCGCGGAAGTAGCCGCGGAGTTCCTCGCGCAGCCGCCGCTGGCGGGGGGTGGGGGCGAGGTGCATGGGCAGCGGTCTCCCCTTCGCTCGACGGCGTCGCCCGTACGGCCGGGCGGGTCGAAAGCTTTCTGACTATCCGTCAGATAAATCGGCGGTGTCAAGGTCGTGTGGCCACAAGCGAAACCGTGCGGCGGCGCACAAAGCCGTGCGACGGCACCCCAGTACCGCCGCACGGCCGTATGACCTCACCCGTCCCCTGGGATCAATGAATCACTTCCTCCGCGGTCGGCGAGAGATGGAAAGACGCGCAAGCAGAGCTGCCCAGCCGGTCACCGACAAACCACACGAGCCCGCCGATTCCCACGCACGCATGATGGGGAAGCGCGGGCGCGGTGTGCGGGGTGAAGGCGCACGGAGCGTTTGAAACGGGTTTCCCGGCCCGCGCACACCCGTCTGCACGGGAACTCCCTACGCGTGACGCAAACCACGATCCAAAGTTGTACGGAAAGTGACCTGTGCGCTACGCGTTCGGGTGGGACTATCGTGATGGCGCGACGAGGCGCTCCGCGAGGGGATGGCACGGCCACTGGCCGACACTTCCGCACTGAGGCGGACAGGGAATCCGGTTTCCCGCTCTCCCCACGGCCGGACGCCCGGTATCCGGGACGGTTTAACCAGGGGGAGCGGTGTACGAGCTCTATGAACAGGGGTGGTTCCAACACTTCGTGTTACCCATGGGGCTCTGCGCGCTGGTCACCTGGATCTCGCTGGTGCACCGGTTCGCCGAGAAGGGCCGCCTGCTGGGGACCGCCCGGTCGGCCGCGCTGTGCGGCACGATCACGGCCTGCACCTGCGCCGCCGCGCTGATCACCATCACGCTCCTGCTCCCGCACGCCGCGGACGTACCCCCCGCCGTGGCCGCGGCCGCCGCCGGGGGCGCGCTGGCACCGCGGGTCCGCCAACAGCAGAACCAGCAGTCCACCCCGCCGTTCGTCGCCCTGATCACGCTGGGCATCGCCGTGCTGCTCGGCCACCTCGAACGGCGGCTCGTCCACGACATGTACGGCCGCTGCCACCGGCTGGTCAGGGACTTCGAGGACATCGCGCAGCTGCGCATGTTCGCCTTCGACGCCCGTGCGCATCTGCGCGGCTGCGCCATGCAGACCAAGGACAAGACGGCCATCGACGGGCTGCACGAAGACGTGCAGGCGCTCCTGGACGAGGCCGTGAAGGTCGAGGCCGACGCCGAGGCGAGCCGACGGCGGCGAGAGCTACAGGACTTCCCGAAAGAGCTGCACCGCCGGACGCGGGAGGAGGCGGAGGACTGTCGGCAGGCGCTGGCCAAGGCCAGGGAGGCCTGCGTGCAGATGCTCGAGTTCGGCTACAAGCACGGGAAGCGCAGCAGCGACAGGGACCTCATGCGAATCCGGCGGACGGCCATGGCCGTCGAACCGCTCGCCGAAGCCCCTGCGCCACATCCGTGACGCGCCCGCCCGTGCCCCTTTTCAATGGGTATAGACGAACGCGTCGGAACTGCCCTGCCCCATGGCGGCCGAGTCCTGATGGACCACCTTGGGCTCAACGAAGCTGATCTGCACGTCGAGTTCAAGCGCCTCCGCCACGGCGGCGATGCTGCGCAACGTCAGATTCTCGTCACCGGACAGGATCTGACTCACCCGGCCCGGGCTCACGTCCATCAGCCTGGCCAGATCGGCCCGGCTCATGTCCCGCTTGCCCAGCACCCCGGCCACCTCGACGGTGGCCTGCCTGGCCAGCCGCGCGCCAGTCGCGTCCGCGGCCTCCGCCCTCACACCCTTGCTCTTCCACGGCAAGATGCATCACTCCAAACCGCGCTGTGTCGGCGTCATGGCATCCTTCTTCCTTCTCTTCACAGTGTCAGGATCCCACCTTTAGCTTCAGCTAAAAGTCCACTTTCGGCTCAATCCCGCGAGGAGGGCACGGATCGCACTTCATCCCGCGGCCGTGACCTGCGGCGACGGCACGCACCACACGTTTTCGGCCAGATCGCGGCAGAAGGGGCGCGCGGGACCCGGGATCACCTCCCCCGGAGGGAACCCCTCGTCTCCGCCAACCGTCTTTCCAACCAAGGCCGGCCATTCATGGCGAGCGTGTCCTGTCCACGGAAGGGAGCTCCCATGCAGGCGGACGACCCGTGCAAGCTCGAGACCACCCTGCCCGACGGTCGGCGCATGACGCTGTCGCTGCCGACGACGGACGCGGAGTGGGCCTCCGACGGTATCAAGGGTCTGCGTGCCGTCCCGGCCACGCACACCGGCCGCGGCGAGGAGCCCCCGGCCCTCCCCGTACGGCCCGCGATCCCCCTTGAAGTGGCCATTCTCAGCCTGGGGACCTAAGAGTCCAGGGGGCTGGCCGCCGCTGCGAGGCGGCACGTGCCACCGGCCGGGACCTCTGCTTTCCCATCCTCCTGACGATCACCATCACAGAAGGGCGGATCGCCGAGGTCCGCCCTTTCCATGGGGGCACCGCCGCGATCGCCGACGCGCGTGACGGATGAAACGAATGGCTGCCGCCCGTCCAAGTAGTGGGTGAAGGGACCACCGACCACCTTGGAGGAACGGGTGCCCTTGATACCCGAACGGGCCTCAGCGCCCCAACGACGGGCGAGCCGGGCCGCGCCGCCGCGGCCGGACGCCGCGGGATTCGCGGCGTTCTACGAGGAGAACTTCGACGCCGTCCTCGGCTTCGTGACCCGGCGCACCACCTGCCCGCAGTTGGCCGCGGACCTCACAGCCGACATCTTCGTCGCCGCGCTGGAGGCCACCGGCCAGTACGACCCCGGGCGCGGGACGCCCGCCGCCTGGTTGCACGGCATCGCCCGCAACGTCCTGTCCTCCCACTACCGGGGCAGCGCCCGCGAACAGCACGCGGTGGCCCGGCTGAACGGGCGCCGGATGTTGGACGAGGAGGACATCGCCGCGCTGGAGGAGCGGATCGACGCGGAACGCGCGGCGCGCGAGCTGGTGGAGCGGCACAGCGCGCTGAGCCGGCCGCTGCGCGAGGTGCTCGATCTGGTGGCCGTCGACGGCCTCACCCCGCGCGAGGCCGCCCAGGTCCTCGGGCTCAACCAGGCGACGGTGCGGGTCCGCCTGCACCGCGCGAAGCGCGCGGTGCGCGCCGAACGCCCACCCGTCATCACGCACGCAGAAACCACCCTGGAGGCCGTCTCATGAACACGCCCACCCAGTTCAAGCAGCGCCTGGCATCGGAGCTGTCGGCCATGGCCACGCACCCGGCCCCGGCCCCGGCCCCCGCCACCCGGGCCCCGGCCCGTCGCCTTCGCCTCCCGTTCGCGATCGCGGCGGTGGCGACGGCGGCCGCCGCGGCCGTGGTCGTGCCGACGCTGACCGGCTCGGGCAGCTCGCCCGCGTACGCCGTGACCCGGGAGGACGACGGCTCCCTGACCCTTCTCCTGAACCGCCCCGAGGGCCTGCCCGGCCTCCAGAAGCAGCTGAAGAAGATGGGCGTGCGGGCGGCTGTCCTGGAGGGAGACAAGAACTGCCCCACGGGCGCGCCGCCCCATGCCCCCTGGGCCACCGCGGGCTACGCGCTGACGTTCCCGTCCGACCCCGCGAAGGCCATCGTCCACCCGGACATGATCCCGGACGACACCGTCTTGTCGAACGGCCGACGGGTCGCCGGGGCGACGCTGCTCATCGTGGCGGAGTTCGGCAAGGACAACGCGACCAAGGCGGTGTCGTTCCGGCTGGTGTCGAAGGTCCCGAAGTGCAGCGTGCCGGGGATAGGCGGCGGTCCGAGCGCGCACGCCTGATCCGGGGGCGGAGCCGTGCCGACGCCGTTCGGCGGCGGCCCGCGTCACCCCATCCGGGCCGGCTCGAGGTGGAGGTGTACCGCCGCGGTGGTGCGCGCGGCATCGCCGGTGGCGAGCAGGTCCAGCAGCGCGCCGCGCAGGACGGCGAGCACGAGGGTGCGCTGCGCGAGCGCCTCCTCGGTATCGCGCAGTGCGGCGGGCTGGCCGGCGGCGAGCAGTTCCAGCCAGTCGTCGACCGTGTCCCGGGCGAAACCGGCCCACGGCCCGTCCGGGTCGGTGAGGGAGCGCGCGTAGCTCTCCACCCACAGCGTCAGCAGGCCACGGTGAGCCTCGTCGGACAGCCACCGCCACAGCTCACGCGCGACCGACCGCAGCTCACCGCTGTCATTCCGCGAGTCCGCGATCCGCTGGATGTGTGCCAGCTCATCGGCCCTGGCCCGGGCGAGCAGGGCGCGGATCAGGCCGTCCTTGCTGCCGAACAGATAGAGCAGCACGCGTGGGCTGGACCGGATCTCCTCGGCGAGGGGGCGCAGGGACAGCTCGCCGAGACCGCTGCGCAGCGCGTAGGCGTAGGCCGCCTCCAGCAGTTCCTGCCGACGCGGGGACGGGCTTGGTTCGGATCGGGTCACCGGGCTAGCCTACTGAAACAGTCGTTTCAGTGCGAAGGGCGGAGTGACGGGCGTGGGTGAGGACATCATGGCGGAGCGTGAGGTGGCCATTCGGCCGCTGGACCACCCCGGTGACCTGGGCTGGGTGGTGATGGCACACGGCGATTTCTACGACCGGGAGTTCGGCTGGGACACCAGCTTCGAGGCGCTCGTCGCCCGGATCGTCGCCGACTACGCCGACGCGAGGGAACCCGGGCCGCAGGCGGCATGGATCGCCGAGGTCGACGGGGTGCGGGCCGGCTGTGTCTTCTGCGTACGTGCGGACGACCGGACCGCGAAGCTGCGGCTGCTGCTCGTCGATCCGGCGGCGCGCGGCCTCGGCCTGGGAGCCCGCCTGGTCGAAGAGTGCCTGCGCTTCGCGCGGGCGGCCGGATACGAGGCGATCACCCTGTGGACCAACGATGTGCTCGGCGCCGCCCGGCGCATCTATCAGAAGCACGGCTTCGAACTCGTCGCCGAAGAACCTCACGACAGCTTCGGTCACCACCTCGTCGGCCAGACCTGGCAGCGCCACCTGTAGCGACCGCCCCACTGTCGCTGACGCTCAGGCCCGGGGCGGTGAACAACCCGGCCCCCGGCACGGGAAGTCTCCCTCTCCGGAAGTCCGTGAATCCACGCTCGCGTCGCCGAGATCGTCAGCCGGTACCCCCGCTCGTTCCCAGTCGAGTTCCGGTCAGGTGACGCCTCCCAGCCATGGAACAGGGGAGGTTGGCGTCCCCTTCGAATCGCATGTGCACAGGAGACAGCGGCCGACGCTCCTGTGCGTCCATCACCCACACCACTGTCGGTGTCCTGTGCCATCGCGTCTTGACCAGGTGCCAACGCAACTTGACCGCCTTGATCACCTTCTGTAGCAGGGGGTTATCGTGGGCGACGCCAGGGAACCGCGTGATGCCAGGGCAGCGTCTGCCGGGGAGCGAGCTGCAAGGTCGCGACAGAGCTTTGGGGGCGGAGTGCTGCCGGACAGTGGACCAGGTGTCGGTCCCAGCCCGAGGGAGGCAGCCGCCTTCCTGCTGGACAAGATTCGTCAGGGCAACGGCTACGCCCGCGGCAAGAAAAAGCGGTTCGGTCGAAGCGCCTCCATCACCAAGGTGACGACGCTCGCACTGTCCGCTGCGTCCACCGTCATCCTGGGCCTTCAGAATCTCAACGCGTGGGCTGGTCTGGCCTTGGCGTGTGTGGCACTGGTGACGTTGCTAGGAGCCGTCGAACCGTTCTTCGATTGGCGCTCCCGGTGGATTCTGATGGAGGAAGCGCAGTATCGGTTCCAGCGGCTTGCCGATGACCTCGAATACCTCATGGCGTCGACGGCCGCCGACGAGCTCACATTCGATCAGCTTAATGAGATCTTCGGCCGGTATCAGACAATCTGGGATGACCTAAGCCGCACCTGGCTGGAGCATCGGCGGGAACCCGCGCCGTCGACCAATGCCTAGAGATGCGCGCACTTAGACCGTGTCCTATGTGGTGAGGCGGACGAGGCGTTTGTAGCAGCAGATGACTGCGGCAAGTCCCAGAAAGGCCAGGTAGTTGCGGGAATGACGCTCGGGCCGGCGGCACCAGCAGTCGAGGCGAGTAGGTTGACGCAGTGGACAATGAAGAGTTCACCATCAAGCTCACACGCGATCAAGCGTTCGTGTTGTCGGACTGGCTTTACCAAGTCATCTTCCAGTCCGACGACCTTGAGGGGATCGTTCGCGACCGGGCCGTCTGGTCACCGATCTACACGATCTCGGGAACGCTGGACACGACGCTGAGCGAGATCTTCATGCCCGACTACGCCGAGCGGCTCGACGCAGCCAAGGAGCGACTCCAAGCCAACCTCTACGGCGATGCCGACGGACCAACGGCGTCAGGCAAGGACACGGACGCCGCACCATAAGCGCACCAGATAGAGCGGGGAACAGCGGGGAATCACGGTGAAAGCAGCGAAGGCCGATGAGGCCGCGCAGCGGATATTCACCCAGGTCAGCGAGCACAGCAGGCCCTGAATGATCGCAGATTCCCAAGCTGATGCTGCCAACGGAGCAACGGAGTCAGTAGGAGTAAGCGGCCTCAGCCCTGCCGTCGCAGTGTTCGCGTGCCTACGATCGCGCAGTGAGCTACGACATCTACTTCTTGCACCGACGCGACGGGCAGTCCTGGGATGAGGTCCTGGAGGCGATGGAGGACGCAGCCGAGGACAGCGAGCCGATCCCCACCCACCTCCTTGAAGCTTGGGACCGAATAGTGCCGCAGGCTCGGACCCTGCTGGGCAAAGTAGAGATCACAGAGTACGAGCAGGAGTCGCGGGACCTGAGCCACTCGCGCACCGGCATCGACCTGTCCGTCTTCGGTGACGAGGTGAGCATCACTGTGCCCTACTGGCATGCGGGGGACGACGCTGAAGTCGTGCTCGGCCAGGTCTCCGCCCTTGCGGCCATCGTTGAGAAGGAGACCGGGCTGACTGCCTACGATCCCCAGACAGAACGTCCACTGACGGAGACGCCACCGGAAGGCCCGATTGGGCTGATGTCGCGAATCACCGAGGATTTGCGCAGCCGCTACGGCGGTTGAGCGTCAGGCACCGGCGGAGCCGGCCAGGTTCCGAGCCGTCTGCTCGCCGTGTGCCACAGTCGTGCCAGATGCAAGGGTCAGCCACGGTCAACGGGGGTGTCTCGCGGTCGAGTTCTCGGTGGCCCGACCAGGTATCGAAGCTCCAGGTCAGCGCCCCCACTCCCCCGCCTCTCTCCTCAAGCGGTAGTCAGCGAGTACCCGCAGCCGACCGCTACAGGCCCCAAACGCCAAGTGGTCGCCTGACGCCAGCCGTGACGCCAACGGCCCCGCACTCCGACGCCACCAGCGGACGTCGGCGGACCGCCGAGCCATCCGGCCCAGCCGCCGAGCTGCGCGCCAGCAGCAGGCACCTTGGCCGAGGAGAACACCGTCGTGGCTGGGGGTCGGCTCCACGGCTTTACCCACCTCCCCGGTTCGGGGCCCGCGTCGAGCAAGACCAGGGGGCCACTCGTGCTCATTGCGGGCAGGTCCAAAGCCTGCCCGAGTTGCCAACCAGCGTACGGCCCCCTGATCATGCTCGACCCAAACCGGGCAGGACACCGGCCAAAGCCGTTCCACCGGCTGGGGCACGTGCCCCCGCGTGCCCGGTCGAGCGGGAAACCACAGGGACCAGCGGCCATTGGCGGACAGCGGACAAGGCGAAGGCCCCCGACCTCGATCGCAGGTCAGGGGCCATATAGCGGCGGAGGCTGAGGGTTTTGAACCCTCGGTGACATCGCTGCCACGACGGTTTTCAAGATCTCTCGGCGGTACGGCGGCCAGGTCACTCCGCCGCAGGTCAGATGGGCACGAGCGCCCTGGCGGAGCCGTCGTCAGCGTTCTCGTGCCCGCAACGTGCCCTCGGGAAGTGCGCCCCTTCTGGCCGCATGCGCGCATGTGGGAACCGGCGATCCCCCGCTCTGCGGCGGCCCCGCCAGCGGCAGGGGCGGACAGCAAGATCACCGGCCCGTGTCCCCAAACTTGTCAGCACCCGGGGCAGCAGCAGCCTAGCCAGATGCCACCAGTCCGACAGCGCATTTTCACAGCCTCACGTCTCGTCCAACCACTCGTCCGCAGCAGCGGCGACCTGGTCGTCGCGACCGGCGACCGGCCGGGCGTAGTGCCGGGTGGTCACGCTCGCGTTCGAGTGGCCGAGCCGGTGGGCAGCGGTGATCACGCCGTACCGGTCGGCGATCCAAGTTCCGTGCGAGGCCCGGAGGTCATGCGGAGTCACGTCGGTCAGCCCGGCCGCCGACACAACAGGGTCGAAGTACGCCTTGCGCCACTGGTTGTAGCGAAGCGGCTTCCCGCTGGGCGTAGTGAACAGGAGCGCGTCATCCCCACCGGGCAGAGCCTCGCCCTTCTTCAGGGAGTCTTTACCTCCCTAGGGAGACTTAATCCAGACCTCCCTAGGGATGTCAACGGGACCTGCGGATAGACGTGAGCGGGGTGAGTGATCGGGTATGCGTTCGTGCGACCGGCAGGGGGTGGCGGGTAGGCTGACCACCCTAGGGAGCATCGAGGAGTGGAGAGACAATGCCCGAGACTGCGCGGCAGATCGCCGACGATCTCCGGGCGCGGATCGAATCCGGTGACCTACAGCCGGGCGATCGGCTGCCCGGGGAACCCTCGCTCGTGCGGACGTACGGCGTCGCCAAGATGACCGCCAACCAGGCCCTCAAGATCCTCGTGACCGAGGGACTCGCATACGCCCGCCCCGGCTCCGGCACCTACGTCAGGGAGTTCCGGCCGATCCGGCGAGTAGCGAATGACCGCCTGTCCAAGTCCCGCTGGTCCTCGGGACAGTCCATCTGGGCCGCCGACGTCGACCGGCGGCCGCTGGCGACCGACGTCCAGGTCTACGAGGCCGAGACCCCACACCAGATCGGGCGTCTGCTCAACCTCGAACCCGGCGCTCCTGTCATCGTGCGCAGCCAGAAGTACGCCGTCGAGGACCGCCCAGTACATATCGCGACTTCCTACCTCCCGGCCGACCTGGTGCGAGGAACGGCGATCACCGAGCCCAACCCGGGCCCCGGAGGCATCTACGCCCGCTTGGCCGAGCTGGGAGCGGAACCGGTCAACTTCGCCGAGGAGTTGCGGGCGCGGATGCCGAGCGGGGAGGAGCGCGCCGCCCTGAACCTCGCGGCCGGCACTCCGGTCCTTGAGATCTGCCGCACCGCCTTCACCGAGGACGAGCGCCCCGTGGAGGTCAACCAGATGCTTCTGGACGCCGGTTCGTACGTCCTGGAATACCGCCTCAGCAGCTGAGCTGTTACGGATTTCCCTACCTCATCAAGGCGGCTCGCTCACGCTCGCCGCGCGCGGCCCGGCCCCCGGCCGGGCCTGCGCTCCTGTCTCCGCCCCGCTCCAACCCGGCCGCCGCCCGTGCCGCGCACACAGCAATCAGCCACCTGGTGCCAGAGAAGGGGTACGTCGTGGCTGGGGCGGTCGGCTCCACGGCTTTACGGAGCCACTTTGGCGCGAGCCTCGAAGATCATGGCCCCAACGTCGTGCTTTACCGGGCAGGTCCACAGACTGCCCGACGCGCCGGAAGCTTACGGTGCCATGATCACTCGCGCCAAAGCAGCGCCACCCCAAAGCCGCTCCACCGACCTCCGAGGTGGAAGGAGACCACAACTTCAATGAGCTATTTCAACCGCGCCTCGGAATCTTATGCACGGTATGCACCAGGATTCGTGACACGATGGCAACACCTTGGTCCACCTCATGCCTTTCAGGCTCACGAGGCGAACGGCCGTGGACTACGTCATTCCTGACCTTACGCAGCTTCGACAGGAGATCTACGTCTGACTGACTCACCGGAGCACCGTCCAGGGCGATTCGCCGACGAAACCGCACGAAGAGTGGAGGATTATTAATATCCCCTAGCAGGTTTTCTATCCGGGCCGCCTTGAGAGGGTCATCGAACTTAACAATAGACCTACGGATGGCGCGCTTATCCGCTTTCGAGAAAAGATCCGGAACCGGCGTCTTGCCTACATAGAATTCAATTGACTCCCAAAGCGCCGTAATGCGACTAATATTGTCGTTCCCTCGCGCGGCCCTCGCACATGCAAGAATTGCCTGCACGACGTTGCGAGGAAGGTCACGTGGCATGGGAGGTCGAGCGACGCCGATGTGTCGGTTAGACGGCTCCAAAGTAGTGGGATGGGGCTCCTGCTCCGGAACACGCAGCCAGCGTCTATGACTGCGGAGCCCTCTCACATATACAAGACGTCCTCGATGCGGAGATATAAACAGGCTCTGCCTATCCCAGTCGCCAGTCGACCCATCTGGCAATGGCGCAATTGAGTACCTTGATCGAACCGTCAGCCAGGATAGGGCGAGATCAAAATCTTGAATCGCTTTTTCTTCCGCAACGAGCGCGAGATTGCTTTCTACGTAGGTAGCAGCATAAGCCTTCGCCTGGACGAACTCCTTCTCCAGCCCGTTTAGTTCCGGGAGTGAGGAGAGATCCAGAACGCCGTTCGGATAAAGCGAAACTGATCCAAGGCGTATTGACTGTTCAACCTCAAGCCCATCGACGGGACTGACGACCTCGAACACCTCGCTAGGAAGTTTCTGGAATCCATGAATTCTTATCTGCTCATCGCGCAGGCCTCCTCCTCGCGCGAGAGTGTAAAGCATTTCGATCGGCGGCATATCTGCTGTAGCCATGGGAGCGACACGGCGCTCAGCGAACTCGGGACGAGCGCTGCATGTGATTCTTATTAGATCCGCTTCTGCAGTTGCCTCAACAACGAAGCCCGCGAACATCAGTTCCGAGTAGTCTCCCTGTACTCGCTCTACGGTGACCTCGCTACTCAGATCCATTCTACTTACGATTGACGACCTACTATTGATTGCCAACTTGGCCTGTGTGATGTCATTGAGCTTACCTCTCACAGTAATAGAGGAAACGGCGTGGCTGACATCTACTGAGCCGAAGCGTACGATCTCCCGCCTCACCCCACCTCCCAGCGAAAATAGATTTTGATAAATTTCCCCCTCATCGGCAGCCATTAGTCTGCCGATTCTTCCTGCGCGGCAGCTTTGTACATGAGGGCATCCTCTACCAATCGTCCGATTGCTTCGTACCAAAAGTTGGCGAGATTGAAAATCTGCTCAATAGGCTTGTCTTTACCCAGTGCCAGATCTTGCACTAGTGCCATGAGCTGCAGAGTTGGCGCTCGAAGTTCGCTGCGCGACCCGGAGCTGACAATCCTCGCTACCTGGTCAGCTGAATCATCCTGTCCGCCCAGTCTAATAGCGATTCTGCGAAGCGTCATGCTGCAGTAGAGAAGCGAGGCTTCCGGCAACCCCTGGTCCATCGCCAACCTGCTCAGATTTAGAAACAGCAGGATGTCGGCGGCAGTAGAGTCCCCCTCAGGCCCTGAAGGATCAACATCCTGAGATTCCTGCAGATCGATAAGCCGATCTCGCCGATTAACGACTCGGAGAGCAACTTCGGCCGCCCTGCGCACCAAATTGAATGCACCGGATTCCCACCAGTGAGTTTCAGCCCCCGTAATCAAATCAATTTGTGTTGCGGTTGGCTGCTGGAGGGTTCGCATCACGTTTACGAGGTTCCGCAGCGAATGCACTTCGGCTATTGCTGCCTGATTCAGTGCGCTCCGGATTGGAGTAACGTCGGGGTCAGGCGTGACGTCGGCCGCAGTCATCGGAAAACGAACTGTCACATGACTGTCTGGGCCAGCGTTTCGATCCTGCTTATCAATGTGCGATTTGAGGGACGAGAGAAATGAGTACCATTTATTAAGCGCTTCCTTCTGAGGCTCACGGCCCTCATCTAGGACCAGAGCAGACCAGCGCTTCTCCAGATCTGTGCTCAAGCTACTGACGTAAGTCAGAAGCATTTTCAGATCTGAAGCTTCGAGCACATCCGTTACTTCTCTATCTTTCGTCGCTTCAGACGTTACGGGAGCAACTTCGGGAGCGCCCTGCGCTTCAGTTTCGACTTCTCCGTCTGTCCCTCTACCAAGAAGATCCTCAGCCGCATCTACGGCCCGGAGGATGCCTTCTAGATTTGGGCGCTCGACAGGGCTGAAGGAAAGATCTCCCCCTTTGCCGAGATTAGCCAATGTGCTATTTTGTACCAGAGCCGGATGCCCGTAAAGTGTCTCTCCGTATAGAGAAAGGACAACCTGGCCAGATGTTTCGATTTTTCGCCTGTAAGTTTTGAGAATCGTCGCAGCTAGATACTGCAGCCGCGAAAGCCCCACTGCCAACAATTGCTGAACAATCCAATTATCCGCACCTGGGACGCCGGCAGCTCGTAGGGCTTCCCTCCGGAAATGGGCTACCAGGTGTTTTTGCCCTTCATGTTGCCATGTCCCTACGGAGACCAGGGAATCATCGCGAAGGTTTGCTATGTGCTCTAATGTTAGAATCGGCGACCCTTCGGATAGCAGCCTTTTTGCCGCATCCGATATCATCTCTTGAGCTTCGGACGTGTCTCCCAGATTCTCATATTCTCCATTCAGGACCTTCCTGGGCCACGATGCTATAGCTTCCGCAGCCTCCACAGCTGCCCTAGAAAGCATCGACCTGTCATTTTCGCTTAGGTGCCCGCTTGCCTTTTGCATGCCCAGGATGGACTCTTCGAAGGCCTCGTTAAAGCGTTGAAAAGAGAGGTCCGACACATTGCCTTGCCAGTTGACAGAAAAGGATCTCAACAGCTTTTGCGCATCGTCAATTTCTTCTTTTTCACCACCGCGAAGATCCCGAATATAAGCCAGGGAATGATGGTCCTTGCTACCAGGTTCCTTCGAAACCATGCGTACGAGACACCAGTGCGTCAAGGTTCTCTCCCCGTGATCTGCAGCTTCTTTCACCTATCCAAGTCTGCTCTAAGGGTGCCTGATAAATGAAGACAACGCATGCCCTTTACGTGGAAGAGGCACAGTTAAGGAGCATGCGCACAGGTGAACGACCATGCACACACCCATGGCATCACCAGCAGAGCACCCTGGCCCCCGCTCTGGAGCGCAACGCACCGGTAGGCGGGCCAGCGCGCTGGCTGTGCTGCAGCGGAGTGGTGCGGCTCGCGTCCACGGCACACCGTGAAAACTCAAGGACTCGCGATTCGGAACGAAAGCAGCGTGCCAAACCCGTGCCAGATCGTGCAGGGAACCACGGGGAACACCGGGTACCAACTCAGCAAGCGGTCGGACACCGTCAGAGCTCCCGTGCAGGTCAGCCGAGCCACCGCCCCTAGATCACCTCAGCTTCCCAAGCTGAGGGCTTCCGGCCGTCGTAACGGGCTGGCCGTCGCCGCTTGCTCTGGTCGACGAACGCCCCCATAGCGTGGCTGAGGTCGGTGGGGGTGCAGCGAGGCATACGCGTGCGTGGTCGGCCGGCACACCCGCCGCCGTGGCTGACTGTCGTCGGCTGAGGTTCGTGCCACAATCGTGCCAGATGCAGGGGTCAGCCACGGTCAAAGGCATTGGCGCGCGGTCGAGTTGCCAGCCACCACACGACGTATCGAAGCCGCAGGTCACCAGCAAGGCACCCCCGCCGCTCTCCTAAAGCGGTGATGGATCGCCCGGCCACCGTACGTCCGTGCAGGCCACCAGCGCGCCGCCGTCCTGGGTAAGGAAGAGCATGAAGACTCATGCTCCATCGACAGCTGTAACCTGCCCAAGGCGCACTGGCTGGTTTTGCTGGCGAGGAGGTGCACCGCTCGTTCCAGTCCCACAGTCTCAACGCCCTTCCGCCGCGTGTGCCGAAGTCGGCGCCCATAGGGCCGGGCAAACCACTCAGCAGGCACAGTCCCATCCCACTCCACGAAGGAAGCACCGCTGAGGACGGTAGCCAGGGCAGCCACGGACGCATCGTCATCACCGGCCAGCAGCCGCACCAACCGATCCCAGTTCATTGGCACCACGTGTTCTAGCGACTGGTACCGCCGAGAGCTGACAGTGCGGCAGGATGCGGCCGTGCACTGGATACCGACCGTTGACACCAAGCTCAACATCTGGATGATCGCCGCGGTGTTCGGCGCCTACGTCACCCTCTACAACACGCTGCGCGGATGGTGGCGCAGCACACTCGGCAAGCGGGCGTTGTTCACCAGGAACTACCGGAAGCTGGCTCCGCACGTCCGACATGAGTACGTCAAGGAGCTGTTCGGCGAGCCTGCCTGGCAGTACAAGCAGAGCGTCGAGCAGTTCGTCGGCGACCCGGAGCCCGAGGGCACAGGCATCAGCATCGCCGAGCAGGAGATGACCGTCCGCACCTGGCCGCTGAGCAGGATGGCCTACCTAACCACATGGTGCACAGAGGACGACGAGGTCGCGATGTACAGTCTCACGACCCGGAGCAGGATCTTCCGGCCGGCCATCCGAATCGGCACCGAGCATGTCATCCGTCTTGGGAAGTCGCACCTCTCCTCCCTCCCTCACCCCGAGGTCGCCGGTCCTCCCCTCTGGGCTGTCGGTGCCCAGCGGTACTCCTACTCCGAGTCTCACTACTTCGGGAGTCCTGGCGGCTACCGAACCTGGGTAGTGGGAGTCTCCGATGCCGGATACCCCGCCACTGCCCCCGTCGGTCTAGGCGCCAGCTCGGAGGAGTGCGAGGACCCTTCGCAGATCGAAGGTTACCGAGCACTGGCCCGGATCAACTCCGTCCTCATCACGGGCGGCAGCGCCCTCCGCCTCGAATCTATCTTGCCATCAGCAGTCGGCCCGGAGATCGGCCGCGTCATCCTCGTCGAGCCCGAATACGGCCTGCGGGCGCGCCTCGCTCAGCTGCGCTGGAAGGTCCGGTTCGCCGCAGCACGCCTGCGCGAGCTAAAGAGCAACGCGGTCCCTTAGCGGCACCTGGCCCAGCTTTCGCCCCCTCGATCGAACTCCTAAAGCGATGGTCAGCGACTGCCCGCAGCCGAACGCAACAGGCCCCAATCACCAAGTGGTCGCCTGACGCCAGCCGTGATGCCAACGGCCCCCTACGCCGACGCCACCAGCGGACGGCAGCGGACCGCCGAGCCAGGCAAACGGCCCCCAGGAAGCACCCCACCCGGTCTGAAAAGCGAACGGTCGCCGGTTCGACCCAGGCCCCGTCCCAGCTTCGGCGCAGGTTGTCCGGCTCGTACGGCATCCCGATCCGGGCAGGACACCGGCCAAAGCCGCTCCACCGACTCGGGCGCGTGCCCCCCGCGTGCCCGGTCGAGCGGGAAACCACGGGGAACAGCGGCCAGCGGCGGGCAGCGGACAAGGCGAAGGCCCCCAACCTTGATTGCAGGTCAGGGGCCATTTAGCGGCGGAGGCTGAGGGATTTGAACCCTCGGTGACATCGCTGCCACGACGGTTTTCAAGACCGTTCCCTTAGGCCGCTCGGGCAAGCCTCCTCGCGCCGGCCCGCCTGGGGTGGCGCGGGGATCAGCCTAGCGCGTCAGCTGTCACCCTTGCGCTGTCCCAGGGTGACATGGGTGGTGGACTGTTTGCCGTCGCGCTTGTAGGTGATGGTGACCTTGTCGCCCGGCTTGTGGGTCCAGATCTCGCTGATCAGGGTGGGGCCGCTGTCGATCACGGTGTCGTTCAGCTTGACGATGACGTCGCCGGCCTTCAGGCCCGCCTTGGCGGCCGGGCCGCCGGGGACGACCGCCTGGCTGCCGCCGGCGCCGTTGCCGGCGATGGTGGCGCCGTTGCCGGTGTCCTTCATGTTGACCGTGGCCTCGATGACGGGGTAGACGGGCTCGCCGGTCCTTATCAGCTGCTGGGCGACGTTCCTGGCCTGGTTGATGGGGATGGCGAAGCCGAGGCCGATGCTGCCGGACTGCTGGGTCTCGCCGCCGAGGCCGCTGCCGTTGCCCGCGGACTGGATGGCGGAGTTGATGCCGATGACGCCGCCGTCCGCGTTCAGCAGCGGGCCGCCGGAGTTGCCGGGGTTGATGGAGGCGTCGGTCTGTAGGGCGCTCATGTAGGAGGCGTTGCCCCCGCCGCCGTCGCTGGAGGCGACCGGGCGGTTCTTGGCGCTGACGATGCCGGTGGTGACGGTGCCGGAGAGGCCGAAGGGCGCGCCGATGGCGACGGTGGCGTCGCCGACGACGACCTTGTCGGAGTCGCCGAGCGGGAGGGGGGTGAGCTTGGCGCCGGAGGCGTTCTTCAGCTTGATGACGGCGACGTCGTAGCCCTGGGCCCGGCCGACGACCTCGGCGGTGTACCGCTTGCCGTTGGAGAAGGTGGCGGTGAGCTTGCCGTTGTCGGCGGCGGAGGCGACGACGTGGTTGTTGGTGAGGATGTGGCCCTGCTTGTCGTAGACGAAGCCGGTGCCGGTGCCGCCCTCGCCGTTGCTGCTCTCGGCTTCGATGGTGACCACGCTCGGCAGGGCCTTGCCCGCGATGTCGGACACCGAGCCGGGGGCGCGGCTGTCCGCCTTCGGGTTGCCGAGGGCCGAGATGGTGGTGGAGTCGCCGCTGTCCTGCCGGTCGGCGGCCCAGTAGCCGATGCCGCCGCCGATGCCTCCGGCGACCAGCACGGCGGCCAGGAGGGCGGCGACGAGCCCGCCGGAGCGCTTGCGGGACGGGGGGTCGGACGGCAGGGCGGGAGTGTCCCCCCAGGGGGCGCCGGGGGCGCCCGGTCCGCCGGGCGCGCCGTCCTGTGTCTTGCCGGCGTCTTCGGGCCACCAGGCCGGGTCGGGGAGGGGCCGGTCGGCCCCGGAGGCGTCGGCGACGGCCGGAGGCGTGGCAGGCGGTGGCGCGACGGTCGGCGTCGCGGGCAGGTTGGCCCCAGCCGCCGGCTCCCCCGGCGGGCCTATGGGCGCGTCCGGGGCGGCCGGGGCGGCGCCCACCGCCGGCTTGAAGTCGGGCGCCGGGGGCACGGCGGGGTCGGGGTGCGGCGCCGGAGGGGCCGGACGCGGCCCGGCCTCAGGCGGAATGGCAGCGCCCTCGTTCTCGGTGCTCACAGCTCTCTCCTCATGTGCACGACAGTTTTCTTCGACGGCCCACGCTTGCGGATGTGCGACGTAAGCTTTTCCCACCGCGCGTCAGACCGCTGTAAGGAGCGGAGACCCCGTGGGCTACCACCCTTTATCCCGGACAAAACGAACCGCCGCCAATCCGCACGGCGGCGGACGGGACCTCCCGCGACGCCCGATGCCGGGCGGTGGCACCATAACGCGGTGACCTATGAGCGCCCGGACCGGGACATCCGCCCCGGTCCGCACACCCCCGCCGTCGTGGCCCACCGCGGCGCCTCCCAGGACGCCCCCGAGCACACCCTGGCGGCATACCGCCGGGCCATCGAGGACGGCGCCGACGCGCTCGAATGCGATGTCCGGATGACCGCGGACGGACACCTGGTCTGCGTCCACGACCGCCGCGTCAACCGCACCTCCAACGGCCGGGGCGCCGTCTCCGCGCTCGAGCTGACCGATCTCGCCGCCCTGGACTTCGGCTCCTGGAAGGGGCAGGCCGGCGACAAGGAGGCGCCGGACCGCGACAGCCGCGACAGCACCGCGGTCCTCACCCTCGAACGGCTCCTGGAGCTCGTCGCCGACGCCGGGCGCCGCGTCGAGCTGGCCATCGAGACCAAGCACCCGACCCGGTGGGCCGGGCAGATCGAGGAGCGGCTGCTCACCCTGCTCCGCCGCTACGGCCTGGACGCCCCGCCGCCCGGCGAGCCCCCGTCCGTGCGCGTCATGAGCTTCTCGGCGCGCTCGCTGTACCGGGTGCGCGCCGCGGCGCCCGCGGTCCCCACCGTCTATCTGATGCAGTTCCTGCTGCCGCGCCACCGGGACGGCGCGCTGCCGCGCGGAGTGCGCATCGCGGGGCCGAGCATCCGGATCGTACGCAATCACCCCGACTATGTGGCACGGCTGCACCGTGCGGGGCACCGAGTGCACGTATGGACCGTGGACGATCCGGCGGACGTCGAACTGTGCGCCCGCCTGGGGGTCGACGCCGTGATTACGAACCGCCCCAAACAGGTACTGTCGCAACTCGGACGCTCATAATGGGCATTACAAGGCGTGCACCGGCGCGTTCGGTACGTATTCGATCGTGACGAGTGCGTCACCAGATGCCACATGGCCTGTTTCTGCTCCAGCCCCGCGGGGCATCCATCCCGTGGCGTGGGGCTAAGGAGGTCTCGGGGGTGGCGTTGGTGGTGGCACGGCAGGTGCCGACGTCTTCGACCATGGCCGTACCCCATGGTCCTGCGGGCGTAGGTGCGGCACGGCACCGGATGCGTGACGAGTTGAGCAGGACTGGGGTACCGGATTCGGTCACAGACGACGCGGTGCTGATTCTTTCGGAATTGCTCAGCAACGCGTGGCGGCATGGCCGGCCGCTGCGCTCCGACCATGGCCATGAGACCGTCCGGGTGGCCTGGCATATCGACGAGTACGCCCGGCTGACCGTCGAAGTGACCGACGGCGGTGGCCCGACAAGGCCAGTTCCGGCCAATCCCTCCATCACCGCGCGCGGCGGTCGCGGGCTCAACATCATCACGTCGCTCGCCGAGGACTGGGGGGTGCGGGACGGCACCGGGGAAGTGACCGTATGGGCGTCGCTGCCCGCCCATGAGGATCTCCGCAGGCGCGTCTCCCTCCTCTCGGGGCTCGACCCCGACCCCGATCTTGATCCCGACCTCGATCCGGACCTCGACCGCGGCCTCGGTTCCGACCTCGGCTTCGCCGATCTGGACGAGCTCGCCTAGGGCGCGCGACCGGCCTCGCCGACGGGGTTCGCCGACTGGGTTCGGCCAAAGGGCTAGGCTCCCGCCCGTACCAGTCGTACGGGCCGTGCGGAGCGACCGCGGCCCGACGAGAAGCACCGCGGCCGTGACCACGAAGCGACGCGCCGCACGATCGGGAGACTGCCACGCCATGGGCAAGAAGCGCCGCCCCCAGACGACGAAGGCCGGACCGCGGGTCACGAGCGCGGAGATCCCCGTGGTGGGGGCGCGCGAGCCCTGCCCGTGCGGCTCCGGCCGCCGCTACAAGGCCTGCCACGGCCGGGAGGCGGCGCACGCCGTCACCGAGCTGGTGCACCGCCCCTTCGAGGGGCTGCCCGGCGAGTGCGACTGGGTCGCGCTGCGCGAGCTCGTCCCCGCCGCGACCGTCGAGCTCAAGCTCGCCGAGGGGCTGCCCGAGGACGTTCCGTCCGTGACCCTCGCGACCGTGCTGCCCATGGCCTGGCCGGCGCTGCGCCGCGACAACGGCGCCGTCATGCTCGGCCTCCAGAACGACACGGCCTCCGGCGACATCAGCCGCGACCTGGCCGACACCCTCCAGCGCGCCCTGACCGCCGAGCCGGGGACGCCGGTGGCCGCCGAACGGGTCTCCGGCGAGGGTCCGCGGCTCCAGGATCTGCTCGATCCGAAGGGCGGTTTTTCGCCGACCCTGCACGAGGGGTTCGAGTTCTGGCTCGAGGACGCCGCGAGCGCCACCGGTGAGGTCGCCGCATCCCTCGAACGGGCCAACGCCGCCGCCATCCCGACCGCCCGGCTCGCCGGCGTCGAGGCCGCCTACTGGTGCCGGACGCCGGAGAAGAACCACCTGCGCTGGGTGATGTCCCACCCGGAGGAGCAGCTGCTCGACGCCCTCGCGCGGCTGCACGCCGCAGGCGCCTCCTCCCTCGGTGAAGGCACCCGGCTGGTCGGCTCCTTCCGGGCGCACGGCCTCACGGTCCCGGTGTGGGACCTGCCCGGCGAGATGGGCGCGGAGGACGTGGAGAAGCCCGCCGAGGCGTTCGCGGAGCGGCTCGCCGAGGCGCTGGCCTCGGACGCTCCGCTGACCGCCGAGCAGCGGCGGGCGCGCGGCGGGCTCACCAACCGTCAGGTGACGCTCAGCTGACGGTCATACCGGGCTCAAATGCGGGGAACCGTACGCGTGACACTGCTCACAACTCAGCGCTACGCCCTGCAATTACGCGTCCGGAAATCCGCGATCGAATTTGCGAACCGCCGATCTCTTGTTACGGTTTTAAAAGCCCGGTCGCTGGTGCATCCCCCGTCGCCAGCGACCGGGCGCTTCCATGTCCGCTCCGCGTCCGCCCCGCACCCGCGTCCCGTACGGGCCGGGCGGCGTACGGGCAGGGCGAGGGTGAGGGGTTCCACCGAGGGCGGCCAACGCGCCCCGCGGTCTACGAAGTTGAGTCCCCTGCGCGGAGCCGCCGCGGACCGTCCCCATCGCAACCGCAACCGCCGCGAGGGCACACACGGCCGTCTGCGCGCCGTGGGCGGCCTCCGGGCCACCGGACCCCGGGGCGGGCGTGCACGGCGCCCCGCGGCCCCTCTCCCGCGTTCTGAGGGCAGCCGCGGAGCCGGGCACCGGACCCAACACGCCGACACCCGCCCCCAACGCGTCGGGGCCCGCAGCGCACGTCACGCGCCGGGGCCCCGCACACACGCCTCCGCGAGGTCAGTAGGCCAGCCTGCTGCCTCCGTCGGGCGCGCTGCTGCTCGCCTCGACCAGCGCGTCCACCACCGTGGCGACCTCGGGCAGCCACGGCCGCCCGCCACGGCGCAGCGGGGCCCGCTCCCAGCGCACCCCGCCCGAGCCGAGCTGCGAGGGGGGCAGCGCCAGATAGCCGCCCTCGCCGTGGAACCGCAGCGAGCTGGGCACCCAGTCCTGGTGGTAGAGCAGGTCGCCGAGTTCTTCGAGGGAGTACGGAGCCACCAGCAGCGCCCAGCGGGTGGGCGTGGCGATCACTGGGCCGAGCCGTACGCCGGACCGCTCACAGGCGGCCAGCGCCCGCATGCCGGCGACCGCGGGCAGGCTCACCGCGCACGGGCCGCGCCCTCCGGTGGCGAGCAGGACGGGCGCGGTCGGGCGGTTCGCCCACCACCAGCGCACCATGCGCGGGTCGGTGGTCGCCGCGAGGAGGACCGGGTCGAAGGGGTGGCCGCCGGGCACCGCGCAGTCCGGCTGCGGGCATCCGCACGCACGCGGCCGTCCGCCGCCGGGCGTCAGGCCCACGCCGGGGAGTACGGGCCACTGCCACTCGGTGGCGCAGGTGAGCGCCGCACGGAGCAGCGGCGACCGCGCACCGCGCCGCAGCGAGAACTTGCGTCGCCTTCCGAGGATCTCGCGCATGAGCGCTCGTTCCTTTCCGTTAACGCCGAGGGCTGTTCCGTCGCACTACATGGACATGGCACTTCGCATGGCACTACGTGGCGCTGTCCGGCATTGTTCGGCCCGTCACACCACGTGGATCACAAGTCACTGCGCGTACAAGGCAGCGCATCACGCCGCAGGCCGAGCGTGGAACGTGGCGAGGGGTGGCGCGCACATGGCGCTTGCCGCCTTCTTTAGTGCGCTTCCTCGCCACTCGGGGATGGGCGCCGGCCGTTGCCGTCTATGACGCCTGGACCGGCCACGGGGTTCCGGGGCGGTCCCAACTGCCCCTGCCCTTCTCCGAATGTGTACCCGCCGCGATGGAGACGACGCGCTGTCGAATGACGCCAGTCGACCCTAAATCGGCAACGCAACTACCTCTTTTCAGCCAAGTTCAATTCCGCACAGACACCAACAAGACCACCGGGACAATGCTGGACATCGCCTCTCCGGTGCGTGTACATGTGGAGACAGTAGCGGCACCTTAGCGGCGCAGCACGACAGGGGGTTTGCGATGCGATCGAGCAAGCCGGAGGCCGCGTGCGAAGGCGGCGGGCCATGAGCTCGCCCCACCTGCCGAAAGTGGCCGGAATCGATCCTTCACTACCCGCCCCCACACACACTTCCGACCCCGTCACGCCGCCCACCGCCTCCGAATCCTCCACCGCCGCCGTCTCCGGTCCCGCCCTTCAGGACCATCTCGCCCGGTGGGTCTCGGACCTGACCACCCTCCACGAGCTCACCGAGCGGCTCGCCCTCACGGGCACACTGGACGACGCGCTGCACGAACTCCTGCGCGCCGGAGCCGCGCTCGTGGGCGCCCGGCGCGGGCTGGTCGCGCTGGAACCGGCCGACGGGCTCGGCCCGGTCACCACCGTCGGCCTCGGCCTCGGGCGCGCCGACCTCGGCCATATCGAGACGCTCCCGCGCGGTTCCGCGTCGGCCGGCCACCTCCTGGACGGGCTGCCCGAGCCGGACGGCGAGCCGCGGCCCGGCGTCGCGCACCCCGACATCCCGGGCGAGGCCGAACTCGACCCGCGCCACCGCGAAGTCGCCGCCCGCCTCGGCTACTCCGCGAGCTACGCCGTGGCGCTCGACCCGCTCGCCGGCCCCGGCACCGCCTCGAAGAGCCCCACGGGCGCCGGGGGACCCACCGGACGGCTCGGCGCGGCGGCCTGGCTGTACGACGAACCGGCCGAGCCCGCCGAGCGCCAGCGCCACCTCGTGGGCCTGTACTGCCGCTACGCCGCCGCGCACATCGCCCGGCTGGTCGAGCTCACCCGCGCCCGCGCCACCGTCGCGACCGTCCAGGAGGAGCTGCTGCCCACGCGGCTGCCTCGGATCCCCGGGGTCCGCCTCGCCGTGCGCCACCGCGCGGCTCCCCTCGGGGGCGGCGACTGGTACGACGCGCTGCCGCTGCCCGACGGCGCGCTCGGCCTCTCCGTCGGCGGGGTGACCGGTTCCGGACCCAGCGCGATCGCCGCCATGGGGCGGCTGCGGGCCTCCCTGCGCGCGTATGCCGTGATGGAGGGCGAGGATCCGGTGGCCGTGCTCTCCGACCTCGAACTGCTGCTGCGGCTGACCGAGCCCGCCCGCTCCGCGACCGCCCTCTTCGCCTACTACGAGCCCCTGCCACGCAAGGTGGTGCTGGCCGGGGCCGGCCACTGCCCGCCGCTGATCACTGGCGAGCGGCGCACCGAGTTCGTGGAGACCGCCCTGTCCGCGCCGCTCGGCATGCTCTCCTGCTGGGAGGCGCCCAGCGTCGAGCTCGAACCCGCCCATGGAGAAACGCTCCTCTTCTACAGCGACGGGCTGCTCCACCGCACGGGAGAGCCCATGGACCGGGCCTTCGCCCGGCTGCACACGGCCGCCGCGAGCGCCCCCAGGGCCGTACGGCACGATCCGGACGGCTTCGCGGACCACGTGCTGCGCACGGTCCTCCCCGGAGCCGGAGACGGAGCCGGAAGCGGGGCGGGCGGGGGCGCGAGCGCCGCCGACGACTGCGCGGAGGACGTCGTCCTGCTCGTCGCCCACTTCGACTGACCGCGCGCGTGAACGGCGATAAACGGCGATGAACCCCCGAGAACTCCGACCGGTCATCGAGTGACAAAAAGTCTCAAATCCTCTTTGACCGGCAATCGACGGCAGATCAGGCACGTCCCGGCCGTCATACCCCGCGCCTACCATGGACACGGTCCAACGCGAGGAGGATGACGTGACCGAGGAGCCCACCTCCGAGGCCCTGGAGACCCCAGAGGCCGCGGAGCAGCCCATCAAGCAGCGGAAGAACGGCCTTTACTCAGGCGTTTCCGACGAGCTGGCCGAGAACATGCAGTCCGGCTGGGCCGACACCGAGCTGCACGGCCTTGAGCCCATCGAGCAGGCGCCCCACACCGCCCGCCGCCGCGCCGCGCTCTCCGCGCGGTTCCCCGGTGAGCGGCTGGTCATTCCCGCGGGCAACCTCCGCACCCGCTCCAACGACACCGAGTACGACTTCCGGGCCGCCACGGAGTACGCGTACCTCACCGGCGACCAAACGCATGATGGCGTCCTGGTCCTGGAGCCGGACGGCCCCGGGGGCCACACCGCGACCATCTATCTGCTGCCCCGCTCCAACCGGGAGAACGGCGAGTTCTGGCTGGACGGCCAGGGCGAGCTGTGGGTCGGCCGCCGCCACAGCCTCGCCGAGGCCGAGCAGCTGCTGGGCCTGCCCGCCAAGGACGTGCGCAAGCTCCCCGACGAGCTGCGGGCCGCGACCGGCCCGGTGCGCATCGTCCGCGGCCACGACGCCGGTCTCGAGGCGGCCCTGACGGACAAGGTCACCGCCGAGCGCGACGCGGAGCTGCGCACGTTCCTCAGCGAGCAGCGGCTGGTCAAGGACGCGTTCGAGATCGGCCAGCTCCAGGCTGCCGTCGACTCGACCGTGCGCGGCTTCGAGGACGTGGTCAAGGTCCTCGACAAGGCCGAGGCCACCTCCGAGCGCTACATCGAGGGCACGTTCTTCCTGCGCGCCCGCGTCGAGGGCAACCACGTCGGCTACGCCTCCATCTGCGCCGCCGGCCCGCACGCCACCACGCTCCACTGGGTGCGCAACGACGGACCCGTCCGCTCCGGGGAGCTGCTGCTCCTGGACGCGGGTGTGGAGACCCCCACCCTCTACACCGCCGACGTGACCCGCACGATGCCGGTCAGCGGCCGCTTCACGCCGCTTCAGCGCAAGATCTACGACGCGGTGTACGAGGCGCAGGAGGCGGGCATCGCGGCGGTCAAGCCGGGCGCGAAGTACCTCGACTTCCATGACGCCGCCCAGCGGGTTCTCACCGCGAAGCTGGTCGAGTGGGGCCTGATCGAGGGCCCGGTCGAGCGCGTCCTGGAGCTCGGCCTCCAGCGCCGCTGGACGCTGCACGGCACCGGCCACATGCTCGGCATGGACGTCCACGACTGCGCCGTGGCCCGCCGGGAGGCGTACGCGGAGGGCACCCTGGAGCCCGGCATGTGCCTCACGGTCGAGCCCGGCCTGTACTTCCAGGCCGACGACCTGACCGTCCCCGAGGAGTACCGGGGCATCGGGGTCCGCATCGAGGACGACATCCTCGTCACGGAGGACGGCAACCGGAACCTCTCGGCCGCGCTTCCCCGCACCTCCGACGACGTCGAGGCGTGGATGGCGGCGCTTCTTTAGGCCCTTCTTCAGGCCCTGAAGAGCCGAGCTCGGGAGAAGAGACCCGGGGTATCGTCGGTCGCCGTGGCGGAATCCTGGGTCAATTCGGCGGCGGCCCTCGGCAGTGATCTCCATCTGGAGCTGGCCAGGGCGGGCAGCCGCCGGGCGGCGTTGACGGGGGCGCTGCGCGAGGCCATCCGCGACGGCCGGCTCGCCCCCGGCACCCGGCTGCCGCCGTACCGGTCCCTCGCCGCCGACCTCGGCCTGGCCCGCAACACCGTGGCCGGCGCCTACGCCGAGCTGGTCGCCGAGGGCTGGCTCACCGCCCGCCAGGGCTCCGGCACCCGCGTCGCGCCCCGGGCCGCGCCGCCCCCGCCCAGGCGAGTGAACCGAAGGGGCGGCGCGGCCGTGGGCTTCGGCTCGGCGCCCGTGCGGCGCGCCCGCAGCGCGCCCGCGCGTCCTCCCGAGCCCGTCCACAATCTGCTGCAAGGCCAGCCCGACGCGGCGTCCTTCCCCCGTTCCGCCTGGCTGGCCTCCGCCCGCCGCGCCCTGACCTCCGCACCCAACGAGGCCTTCGGCCCCGGCGATCCGCACGGCCGCCCGGAGCTGCGCCGCGCGCTGGCCGGCTATCTGGCCCGCGCCCGGGGCGTGCGCACCGACGCGGACCGGATCGTCATCTGCTCCGGGTACGCCCACGCGCTGCGGCTGCTGGCCGGGACGGCGGCGCTGCGCGGCACGGCGGCCGTGGAGGCGTACGGCCTCGGCTTCCACCGCTCGCTGCTCGCCGCCGCCGGGATCCGTACCGTGCCGCTGTCGCTGGACGCGGACGGCGCCCGCACCGAGGAGCTGGCCTCGCTCCAGGGCGTACGGACCGTCCTGCTCACGCCCGCCCACCAGTTCCCCACCGGCGGGCCGCTGCACCCCCTGCGGCGGGCGGCCGCCGTCGACTGGGCGCGCGCCCGCGGCGGGCTGGTCCTGGAGGACGACTACGACGGCGAGTTCCGCTACGACCGCAAGCCCGTGGGCGCCGTCCAGGGCCTGGACCCCGGGCATGTCCTCTACGTGGGGTCGGCCAGCAAGAGCCTGACCCCGGCCCTGCGGCTGGGCTGGATGGTGCTGCCCGACCACCTCGTGGACGAGGTCCTGGCCGTCAAGGGGGAGCGGGAGGCGTGGGCGAGCGCGCTCGACCAGCTCACCCTCGCCGACTTCATCGAGTCGGGCGGATACGACCGGCACATCCGCAACATGCGCCAGCGCTACCGCCGCCGCCGGGACCAGTTGGTCGCCGCCCTCGCCGAACGCGCCCCGCACATCCGCGTCAGCGGCGTCGCGGCGGGGCTGCACGCGGTGCTGGAGCTGCCGCCGGGCACCGAGCGGTCCGCCGTCCAGGCCGCCGCCTGGCAGGGGCTCGCCCTGGAGGGCCTGGCCGGCTACCGCCATCCGGACGCGGCGGGGCCGCCCCGCGACGGCCTGGTCGTCGGCTACGCCACCCCGCCCGACCACGCCTTCGCGGGCGCGCTGGACGCGCTGTGCCGCGGGCTGCCGCCCGACCTCTCGGCCGATGCGGCCGAAGCGGCCGAAGCGGCCGAAGCGGCCGAAGCGGCCGACACGGACGCGGCTGACACGACCGGCGCGGCTGACACGACCGACGCGGCTGACACGGTCGTCACACCCCCGTCAGGGAGTCCTCGCGCCACTTGAGGATCTTGTCGAAGCTGACCACCACACCGCCGCGCCCCGGGCGGTCGCGGTAGCGGACGTGGTCGGTCAGCGCCTCGATCAAAAAGAGCCCTCGCCCGTGCTCTGCCTGGGCGGGGGCCGGCTGTCTCGCGGCGGGGTGGGGCTGCGGGGCCTTGGCCCAGTCCCCCGGGCCGGCGGGGACGGGGCGGCGGTGGAAGCCCGGCCCGGAGTCGGTGACCTCGATGCGGCAGGTGTCGCCGTCGATGAAGGTCGTGACTCTGTAGTCCCCGTCGGCGCCGTCCGCGCCGCCGTGCTCGACCGCGTTGGCGCAGGCCTCGGAGAGGGCGACCGACAGGTCGTAGGAGATCTCGGGATCGACCCCGGCCGTCTCCATCGTGCCGAGGAGCAGGCGCCGGGCGAGCGGAACGCTCGCCGCCTCACGCGGCAGATGGAGTGACCACCAAATGCTCATACTCCAGCCTCCCGGCCACGGCTCGACATACCGTTACGTATTGCCTGCGTCCATGGTCCGTAAGCGTCCAATTGACGTGACTCCCCTCATTCGGCGGAAGCGCATATTCCATATCGCGGTGTATGGAGCGGTGCATGGAGCTGTCCAGGTGTGCGGCGGTACGCCCCACCCGCCGTGGGGGAATTCGGGGCCCAGTGGGATGATGGCGCGGCCATGTCTGCCCCCCACGGACGCGCCGGAGCCGATCTGCGGATACTGCGGGCCGCGGTGTTCACCGCGGTCTGCGTCGTGCTGTCCGCGGGCGGGCACATGCTCGCCTCCTGCACGACCGTGCCGCTGTGGACGCTCGGCGCGGGCTGCGCGGTGCTGTTCGCGACGGTGGCGCCGCTGGCCGGGCGGGAGCGGTCGCTGCCCGGGATCGCCGTGGTCCTGGGCGTGGGTCAGCTCGCGCTCCACGCCGTCTTCGCGCTCGGGCAGCGCACCACCCAGCAGACCCCGGCAACGGGCGGCTCCGAGGGCGGGGTGACCGCCATGGCCGGCCGGCTGCTGTGCGGCTCGGGCCCCGTCCGGCTGGACGCCGCCACGGCGCACCGGATCGTCACCCACGCCGGGATCGACCCCGCCACGGTGGGCTCCGCGCCGTCCCGGCCGGGCCCCGAGGCCATGCACCTGGACACCCTGCTGCCGTCGCTGCCGATGGCGCTGGGGCATCTGCTCGCCGCCCTCGCCGTCGGCTGGCTGCTGCGCCGCGGCGAGGTGGCCGTGTGGCGGGCGGTGCGGCTGTCGGCGGACGGGGCGCGCGGGGTCGCGGAAGCCGCGCTCGTGCGGGCGCTGCGCGCCGCGCTGCGGCTGGTCCGGGCGCTGCGCGCCGGCCAGGACGAGCCGCTCGGCGCCTCCGTGCGCCGGCCGCGCACACCCGAACGGGACGAGTGCGCGGCCGAGACCCTCGTACTCCAGCACAGTGTGATCAGGCGGGGCCCGCCTGGCTTCGACCTCGCGGCCTGACCGACGCGGCGCACTCCGGCGGGACCGGGGGCGTTCGCGCTGTCGCCGCACGCGCGCCACCCCCAAATCCCGATTCATTCCTGCCATGGAGTGTTTTGTCATGAACGCCATGCGTCTTCCCCGTCTCCGCCGTCTTCCGATGGCCTGCGGCATCGCCGCCGGAGCACTGGTGCTGTTCGCCGCCACCCCCGCCTTCGCGCACGTCAGCGTGCAGCCGGGCCAGGCCGAGCAGGGTGGCTACAGCACGATCGCCTTCAAGGTGCCCAACGAGAAGGACGACGCCTCGACCGTCAAGCTCGAGGTCACCCTGCCCGCCGACCACCCGCTGGCCTCGGTGATGGCGCAACCGGTGCCCGGCTGGGACGTGAAGCTCACCAAGACCAAGCTCGCCAAGCCGGTCGAGGTGCACGGCGAGAAGGTCACCGAGGCGGTCACCAAGGTCACCTGGAGCGGCGGCAAGATCGAGCCGGGCACCTTCCAGCAGTTCCCGCTGTCGGTCGGCGCGCTGCCCGACGACGCCGACCAACTGGTCTTCAAGGCCCTCCAGACGTACGACGACAAGGAGGTCGTGCGCTGGATCGAGGCGCCCAAGGAGGGTGCGCCGGAGCCCGAGAACCCGGCGCCCGTCCTCAAGCTCGTCAAGCCGGCCGAGGGCTCCGACGGCCACGGCGGCGGCACCCAGAACGCGAAGGCCGAGGCCGACGGCGCCACCGAGAAGACCGCCTCCGCGTCGAGCGATGACGGCGGCGACAACAGCGACACCACCGCCCGTGTGCTGGGCATCGTGGGCATCGTCGTCGGCGTCGCCGGCGTGGCCTTCGGCGTGCTCGCCGGCCGCCGTCGCAACGCCTGATCTCCACCCCGCAGCACCGAGGGACCTGAGGGGTGGTGGGCGCGCTTGCCCGCCACCCCCGCACCACCGATCCACCCGCATCTTTTGGAGAACGACTCCATGCGCAACACCACATACCTGGGCGCGGCCCTCGTCACCGCCGCCGCTCTCACCCTGACCGCCTGCGGCGGTTCCGGCGGCGACGGCGACCGGACCGAGAAGGCCGCCGATGTCTCCGGCGGCAGCAAGCCCGGCCAGGCGATCGTCCTCGACCAGCCCAAGGCCAAGCCCGATCTCGTCCTGACCGACACCGACGGCAAGAAGTACGACCTGCTGAAGGAGACCAAGGGCAAGCCCACCCTGATCTACTTCGGCTACACCTACTGCCCGGACGTCTGCTCGCTGGTCATGAGCAACATCGGCCTCGCGGAGCAGAAGCTCCCCAAGGCCGAGCGCGACAAGCTCCAGGTCGTCTTCGTCACCACCGACCCCGGGCGGGACACCCCCAAGCGCATGCGCTCCTGGCTGGACGGCCAGGGCGGTCAGGACTTCGTCGCGCTGACCGGCGACTTCGACACCATCCAGGCCGCCGCGCGGCCGCTGGGCATCCTCGTCGAGAAGCCGAAGAAGGAGAAGGACGGCAGCATCACCGTCAACCACGGCGCCGAGGTGATCGCCTTCTCCCCCAAGGACGACAAGAACCACTGGCTCTACACCACCGAGACCACGGCCGACCAGTACGTCAAGGACCTGCCGAAGATCATCAAGGGGCAGAACCCGTGACCGGGACGGCGACCGGCGCGCGGCGGACGGCCGCCGCCGCGCTGGTCCTCACCCTGTCCGCCGCCCTCGCGGCCTGCGGCGGCGAGGACGGTGGCGGCGGCGACCGGCCGAAGCTGTCCGTCAGCGGCGCGTACGTGCCCCAGCCCCCGACCCGGGACATGGCCGCGGGCTATGTGACGGTGACCAACAAGGGCGGCGGCGCCGACGAGCTGACCTCCGTCACCACCTCGCTGGCCGGCGAGGTCACCATGCACACCACCACCGGCACCCGGATGAAGCAGGTGCGGTCGCTGAAGATCCCGGCCAATGGTGAGCTGCGGCTGGCCACCGGCGGAGATCATCTGATGCTGACAAATCTGACCCGCAAGCCGAACGTCGGTGACAAGGTCGGTTTCACCCTGCATTTCGCCTCCTCCGACCCCATCGAGATCAAGGTCCCGGTCGAGCCGACGACGTACCGCCCCAAGGACTGACGCCCGATGCCCTCGCTGCCCCCCTCCCTGACCAGGACGACCAGGTCGGCCTGGACGACCAGGCTGACCAGGCCGTCCAGGCCGTCCAGGCCGACCACCAGGCGACTGCTGTCGGTCTTCGGTGCCCTGCTGGCCGCGCTGCTGTGCGCGCTCAGCTTCGGCGCGTCCTCCGCGTCGGCGCACGCCGCGCTCACGGAGACCGACCCCGCGGACGGCGCGGTGGTCAAGGCCGCGCCGTCGCAGGTGCGGCTCACCTTCTCGGAGGGGGTGCTGCTGTCCGGCGACTCCGTGCGCGTCCTGGACCCGAAGGGCAATCGGGTGGACACCGGCAAACCCGCCCATGTGGGCGGCAAGTCGTCCACGGCCGGCGTCGCGCTGCACGCCGGGCTGCCCGACGGCACGTTCACGGTGGCCTGGAAGGTGGTCTCGGAGGACAGCCACCCGGTGGCCGGGGCGTTCACGTTCTCCATCGGCGCGCCGTCCAAGACGAAGGCCAAGGTGCCCTCGGCCGCGGGCCCCGACGAGACGGTCGAGACGCTGTACGACATCGGGCGGTACGTCGCCTACGGCGGCTTCACGGTGCTGGTCGGCGGCTGTGTCTTCGCCGGGCTGTGCCGCTCCTCGCGGCCGGTCCAGAAGCTCACCGTCGGCGGCTGGGTGGCCCTCTTCTCCGCGACCCTGCTGCTGTTGCTGCTGCGCGGCCCGTACACCGACGGCAAGGGCATCGGCGGGGTCTTCGACCTCGGTGGCCTGAGCGATGTGCTGTCCACCAAGGCGGGCGCGGCGCTGCTGTCGCGGCTGATGCTGCTCGGCGCGGCGGCGCTCTTCCTGGCCGTGCTCTTCGGCTCGTACGCGCGCCGCGCGGCGGACGAGGACCAGGGGCGGCGCCAGGACCTGGCCTTCGGGCTCGCCTTCGGCGGCACCGTCGTCTCGGTGGGCATCGCCGCGACCTGGGCGATGGCCGAGCACGCCTCGGTCGGCATCCAGTCCACCGTGGCGATGCCGGTCGACGTGGTCCACCTGCTCGCCGTGGGCGTATGGCTGGGCGGTCTGGCGGCGCTCGTGGCCACGCTGCGCGCGGGGGAGCCGATCGGGCGGACGGCGGTGCGCCGCTTCTCGCGGCTGGCCTTCGGCTCGGTCGTCGTCCTGGTCCTCACCGGCCTCTACCAGTCGTGGCGGCAGGTCGGCTCCTGGGACGCGCTGACCGGCACCGAGTACGGGCGCTGGCTGCTGGTCAAGGTCGGCCTCGTGGCGGTGCTCGTCGCCATCGCCTCCGTCTCGCGCCGCTGGACGGGCCGCCTCACGGACGAGGAGGCGACGGCGAGCGGTGACGAAGCCGAGGCCGAGGAAGAGAAAGAAGAGGAAGAGGCCAAGGACACGGAAGAGGCTGCCGCCGCCGACCCCGTGCGCACCGCCCAGCTCGCCCGCCAGAAGGCGGCGGTCTCCAAGGCCGCCACCCTCCGCAAGCGCCACGGCGACCTCACCCGCGGCTCGCTCTACCGCTCCGTACTCGCGGAGACGGTCGTGGCCGTCGTGCTGCTCGCCGTCGCCACGGTGCTCAGCACGACCCAGCCCGGCCGGGCCGCGAGCGCCGTCGCGAGCGCGAAGTCCGGCGGCGCGGCCGTGGACACCACCCCGGCCGTCGACCCGATCAGCGTCGAGATCCCGTACAACACGGGGCCCAAGAGCGGCCGCGGCAAGGCGATCTTCATGCTGGACCCGGCCCTCCCCGGCGACAACCTGATCCATGTCTTCACCTTCGACCTGGCCGACCGGCCCGTGGACGCGGAGGAGGCGAAGGTGACCCTGACGCTCCCGAAGGAGAACATCGGCCCGCTGACCGTGCCGCTGGAGCACGTCGCCACCGGCCACTGGAGCGCGAAGAGCTTCCAGCTGCCCATGGGCGGCACCTGGCGGCTCGCCCTGACCGTACGGACCTCCGACATCGACCAGGTGACGGAGACCAGGACCCTGAAGATCGGCCAATGAGCAAGACCCCGAACACCCAGCACACCCCGGACACCCAGCCGGAACCCCCTTCCTCGATCTCCCGGCGCCGCCTGCTGGGCACGGCCGGCGCCGTCGGCGCGGCCGGGCTCGTCGCGGGCGGCGCGGCCGGGGCGTACGCCGCCGAGACGGCCCGCACCGACCCCGACCCGCTCAGCTCCGTCGGCTCGACCGCCGTGCCCTTCCACGGCGAGCGCCAGGCCGGCATCACCACCCCCCTCCAGGCGCACGGCCACGTGGTCGCCCTCGACCTGGCGCCCGGCGCGAACCGCAAGGCGGCCGCCGCGCTGCTGCGCCGCTGGTCGAAGACGGCCGAGGAGCTGACCGCGGGCAGGGCCCCGGCGAACGACACGGGCATCGCGCTGGACGCGGGCCCGGCGTCGCTCACCGTCACCTTCGGCTTCGGCCGCACCTTCTTCGGCAAGGTGGGGCTGGGCGACCGGCTGCCGGAGGCGCTGGCCCCGCTCCCCGACTTCTCCGCTGACGTGCTCGACCCGAAGCGCAGCAACGGCGATCTGTGGCTTCAGATCGGCGCGAACGACGGGCTGGTCGCCTTCCACGCGCTGCGCGCGCTCCAGCGCGAGGCCGGGGAGACGGCCCGGGTGCGCTGGCAGATGAACGGCTTCAACCGGACGCCCGGCGCGACCTCCCGCCCCATGACCGCCCGCAACCTCATGGGGCAGGTCGACGGCACCAACAACCCCAAGCCCACGGATGACGACTTCGACCAGCGGATCTTCGTCCCCGCGCAGGGGAAGCCGGACTGGATGGCGGGCGGCTCGTACGCGGTGGTGCGGCGGATCCGGATGCTCCTCGACACCTGGGACCACCTCTCCCCGGAACGGCAGGAGCGGGTGATAGGCCGCCGCAAGTCGGACGGGGCCCCGCTGTCCGGCGGCACCGAGACCACACCGGTCCAGCTGGACAAGGTGAACGCGGACGGGTCGCTGGCCGTCGCGGGCGACGCGCACGTACGGGTCGCCGCGCCCGTCTCGAACCAGGGCGCGGCGATGCTGCGCCGCCCGTTCTCGTACCACGACGGCTTCCGCGCGGACGGCGCGCCGGACGCGGGGCTGCTGTTCATCGCCTGGCAGGCGGATCCGATGAAGGGCTTCGTACCGGTGCAGCGGAAGCTGGACCGGGGCGACGGGCTGTCGCGCTTTCTGCGGCACGAGGCGAGCGCGCTCTTCGCGGTGCCGGGCGGCTGCGCCCCGGGCGAGTACGTCGGTCAGGCACTCTTGGAAGGGTGAACCACGGCGTCAGGGGCCGGACGCTGGGTATCGTTGCGGTTCTCGTCCGTTCCAGGGAGTCAGCGTGATGTCGGCCAGTGTTTATACCTACCTCGGTCCCGAAGGCACGTTCACGGAGGCCGCCCTGCGGTCGCTGCCCGAGGCCGCCACGCGCGAGCTGACCCCCATGGTCTCGGTGCCGACGACGCTGGACGCCGTGCGGTCGGGCGCGGCGGCGGCCGCGCTGGTCCCCATCGAGAACTCGGTGGAGGGCGGCGTGACCATCACGCTCGACGAGCTCGCCACCGGCGAACCGCTGATGATCTACCGCGAGGTGCTGCTGCCGATCGCCTTCGCGCTGCTGGTACGGCCGGGCACCCAGCTCTCCGATGTGAAGACGGTGACCGGCCACCCGGTGTCCCAGCCGCAGGTCAGGAAGTGGCTGGCGGCCAATCTGCCGGACGCGGTGTGGGAGTCGGCCGCCTCCAACGGGGACGGGGCGCGGCTGGTGCAGGAGGGGCGCTACGACGCGGCGTTCGCCGGTGAGTTCGCGGCGGCGACGTACGGGCTTACGCCCCTGGTGAGCGGCATCCATGACGCGCAGAACGCGGCGACCCGCTTTGTGCTGGTCGGCCGCCCGGCGCGGCCCGCCGCCCGGACGGGCGCGGACAAGACGACCGTGGCGATCTGGCTCGGCGACGACCACCCGGGTGCGCTGCTGGAGCTGCTCCAGGAGTTCGCGGCGCGCGGGGTCAACCTGGTGCGCATCGAGTCGCGCCCGACGGGCCAGGGCATCGGCCGCTACTTCTTCTCGGTGGACCTCGAGGGGCACATCACGGACCGGCGGGTCGCCTCGGCCCTGATGGGGCTGAAGCGGATCTGCCCGAATGTGCGGTTCCTGGGCTCCTACCCGCGGGCGGGCTTCGAGCCGTCGGACATGTCCCCGCTGCGGTACGGGACCGAGGACAAGGACTTCGCGGCGGCGGACGAGTGGCTGGCCCGCTGCCAGGACGGCCGGGCCTGACCGAGTTATCCACAGGCACGGGGCGCGGGCTGGGGACAAGTCGACACATCAACCCGGCGTAATCGACAAATCACCCAGCTCGCACCAACCCACCTATCGCCACACCTATCACTCACGTCACCCCTTTTCTCTCGACCAACTCTCCGGAGTGAGCAAATCCCACCCGAAAGAGTGTGTGAACGAGGTTTGATCGGGGAATCCATCGCCGAGCACTTCGCGTACCAGATGATCAGCCCGACATCCACAGAACTCACACACAGCCTGTGGATAACTTTGGGCGCCGCCACCCCACCCTGTGGACAACGCGAGGGTCAACTCCCCGTTCGCACAAGGGAACCCGGTCACCCATAGCCGCCCCTTCGCCCCATTTCAGGGAATGCGCGCTTTCGTCACCAAGGCACGCGGATGCACAGACGGGCGAATTCTCAAGAATCCATACCATCCCAAACGCGGACAAAGTGCACCGCAAGGGAATATCGGGTCGAGCACCGGATGGGCACACCGGTAACCTGGTGACGTGATTGACCTTCGTCTGCTCCGTGAGGACCCCGACCGTGTGCGCGCCTCCCAGCGCGCCCGTGGAGAGGACGTCGACGTCGTCGACGCGCTGCTCTCCGCCGACGAGCGGCGCAGGTCGTCCAGCGTCCGCTTCGACGAGCTGCGCTCCGAGCAGAAGGCGCTCGGCAAGCTCATCCCCAAGGCCTCCGGCGACGAGAAGGCGGAGCTGCTGAAGAAGGCGGGCGAGCTGTCCGCCGCGGTGAAGGCCGCCGACGCCGAGCAGGACGAGGCCGCGGAGGAGACCCAGCGGCTGCTGCTCCGGCTCGGCAACCTGGTCCACCCCGACGTGCCCATCGGCGGCGAGGACGACTTCGCCGTCCTGGAGACGGTCGGCACCCCGCGCGACTTCGCGGCCGAGGGCATCACCCCCAAGGACCACCTGGTCCTCGGTGAGCTGCTCGGCGCGATCGACACCGAGCGCGGCGCCAAGGTCTCCGGCTCGCGCTTCTACTATCTGACCGGCGTCGGCGCGCTGCTCGAGCTCGCGCTGGTGAACGCCGCGATGGCGCAGGCCACCGCCGCGGGCTTCACCCCCGTCCTCACCCCGGCCCTGGTCAAGCCCCGGGCCATGGAGGGCACCGGCTTCCTCGGCCAGGCCGCGGACGACGTCTACCACCTCGACAAGGACGACCTCTTCCTGGTCGGCACCTCCGAGGTGCCGCTGGCCGCGTACCACATGGACGAGATCCTGGACGCGGGCGAGCTGCCGCGCCGCTACGCCGGGTTCTCCTCCTGCTTCCGCCGTGAGGCCGGCTCGTACGGCAAGGACACCCGTGGCATCTTCCGGGTGCACCAGTTCGACAAGGTCGAGATGTTCGTCTACACCACGCCGGAGGAGGCGGAGGCCGAGCACCAGCGGCTGCTGGAGTGGGAGAAGCAGTGGCTGACCTCGCTCGAGCTGCCGTTCCGGGTGATCGACCTGGCCTCGGGAGACCTGGGCTCCTCGGCGACGCGGAAGTTCGACTGTGAGGCGTGGATCCCGACCCAGGGCAAGTACCGCGAGCTGACCTCGACCTCCAACACGACCGAGTTCCAGTCGCGCCGGCTGTCGATCCGGATGCGCGAGGACAAGCGGGTACGGCCGCTGGCGACGCTGAACGGCACGCTGTGCGCGGTCACGCGCACCATCGTCGCGCTGCTGGAGAACCACCAGCAGGCCGATGGATCGGTGCGGGTGCCCGAGGTCCTGCGTCCGTATCTGGGCGGACGCGAGGTCCTGGAGCCGGTCGCCCGATGAGCGACAGCCCCTCGCTGCCCTACCGCCTCATCGCCACCGACCTCGACGGCACCCTGCTGCGCGGCGACCACCGGGTCTCCGAGCGCACCCGGGCGGCGCTCGCCGCGGCCACCGCGGCGGGCGCGGCGCACATCGTGGTCACCGGGCGGACGGTGCCGGTGGCCCGGCACATACTCGACGACCTCGACTACCACGGGCTCGCGGTGTGCGGGCAGGGCGCGCAGGTCTACCACGCGGGCGAGCACCGGCTGCTGACGTCCGTGACCCTGGACCGGCGACTGGGCGCGCTGGCGCTGGAGAAGATCGAGTCGGAGGTCGGCCCGCTGTTCCTGGCCGTGGCCCGCGACGGGCTCGACGGCAAGCTGCTCTTCGGGCCCGGCTATGGGGTACATCCGGCGGAGCGGTCGGCCCGGTCGCTGAAGGACCGGGCCGATCTGTGGTCCGCCCCCGTCAGCAAGCTCTACATCCAGCACGCGCGGATGGGCGACGACGAGTTGGCCGAGGCCGCCCGCACGGCCGCGGGCGGCCTGCTGGGGGTGACGGTGTCGGGCGAGGGCCTGGTGGAGCTGTTGCCGCTGGGGCTGACCAAGGCGACGGGCCTCTCGCTGGCCGCCCGGCGCCTCGGGATGACCGCGGAGGACACCATCGCCTTTGGCGACATGCCCAACGACACAGCGATGCTCCGGTGGGCGGCCCACGGCGTGGCGATGGCCAATGCCCACGAGGAGCTGAAGGCCGTCGCCGACGAGATCACCGCGTCCAACGAGGAGGAGGGCATCGCCCTCGTCCTGGAGCGGCTTTTCAGCCCAGCGCCTTGACTGCCTGGTAGTACGTCCAGGCGGTGCTGTTACAGGCGGTCTTGGACGCCCCGCTGTAGCCGTTGCACACCCGCTTGAGGTCCTCGTAGAAGGCGCTGTCCAGGCGGGCCTTGTTCGCGCTGAAGGCACCTATCGCCTTGTAGTTGCGGTAGCCGAAGTCATGGCGGGCGCAGGCGGTCTTGAAGGGGAAACCGAAGGGGTTGTCGGGGGACTTGCTGCAATAGTCGGTCGACCAGTCGAACTGGTACGCCGACCAGGCGCCCTGGTTGTTGCGCGCCGCGAGCCACGCGTTGTAGCTGCTCGCGCTCGTCTGGGTCCAGCTGGAGAGCACCTGCGGCTTGTCCGCAGGGGCGGCTTGGGCGGGCCCGGCGAGGGCCACGGCGGTGGCCGCGGCGACCGCGGTGGCGGCGAGACTCGTGGCAAGACGACGCATCGGTTCCTCCGATGTCTGACGGCCCTTCATAAAAGGCCGTAGGGAAGGGAACTGGAACGAGTACGAGGCAGTGCGTTGGCGCACGCCAAGGGTTCGGCAGGTCCCTGACAATCGTCAAGATTTATTGGGTCGTCTGCTTGAACAGAGTTCAACCACCGGGAGTTGGGAGCTTCCTCCAAGTACCGCCCTGGCCAGGGGATTTGACCGGGGTACGGCGGCAGGTGCGGCGGTACGTCAGGGGGCGCGCCGCGCCCCGCCGCGCGGCGACAGCGGCAGCGGCCCCGCGCCCTTGACCCGGCGGATCGTCGGCGAGGTCTCCATGCCCCGCACCCCCGGCAGCGCGGCGACCCGCGTGGTCAGGTACTCGTACAGATGCCGGACGTCCCGGCACACCACGACCGCCAGCAGATTGTGCGGCCCGGTGGTCGCGCAGACGAAGGCCGCCTCCGGGTGCTCCGCCACCGCCTGCCCGGCGGCGGCGAGGTGGGCCGGCAGCACGGACAGCCACAGCACGGCCGTGGAGCCATGGCCGAACATGCGGTAGTGGTAGTCGACGTCGAAGTAGAGGGTGCCGTCGGCGCGCAGCTCCGCCATGCGGCGGCGTACCGTCGACTGCGACCAGCCCGTGGCGGCAGCCAGCTCGGCAAGACCCGCCCGCCCGTCGCGCGCCAGCACGGCCAGAAGCTGCCGGTCGCCGTCGTCCAGCCGGGCGCGGCCGTCCGGCGGGCGGTTGACGACGGGGACGACCAGCCGCTCGATCTGCCGGGGCGTCAGCGTGCCCGACTTGCTGACCAGCCCCTGCGGCCCGCCGAAGTACTCATGGAGCACACAGTGCGCGGCCACGCCCACCACCCGTGGAGTACCCGGCAACTTGCGCAGCAGCAGCGCGTCGCTGTCCTCACCGGACGCCGCGCGCGTGATGCCGGAGATCTCGGTGCCGCCGGACATCAGGCTCACCCATGAGGTGTCGGGGCGGCGGGCCAGCGCCTCGGCCACCGACATGGCCGCGTCCGGGGTGCACTGCACCCGCAGCAGCCAGACGACTTCGCCGAGCGCGGCGGGGTCGGTGAGCCCCAGCACCCGGATGGCCCCGGCCGTGCGCAGCCGGGTGTAGCGGCGCGCCACGGTCTGGTCGGAGACGCCGAGCACATCGGCGATCCGGCTGAACGGGGCCCGGCCGTCGAGTTGGAGGGCCTGGACCAGTTGCCGGTCCAGCTCGTCGAACGCGTCGGGATTCACCGCAGAAGGCTAGCCGTTGTCGGATAGCGCCACAGATGCGGCGTTGGCTGGAAGGCGCGGGGTCGGCTGACGGAACTTGGGGATCACGGGGGGTACGGCGTCGGGCCGGGCCCCACTCTCTGTGGACTCGGAGTTCGTCATGCGGAGCAAATGGTGGCCGCTCGCGGCCATCACCCTCGGCAATTTCATGCTGCTGATCGACGTCACCATCGTGAACACGGCGCTGCCGCAGGTGGCGCAGGGGCTGGACGCCTCCTTCACCTCGCTCCAGTGGGTGATGGACATCTACGCACTGGCGCTCGCCGCCCTGCTCATGGCCGCCGGTTCGGCGGCCGACGTCTTCGGCCGGCGGCGGCTGTATCTGCTCGGCCTCGCCGTCTTCGCGCTCTCCTCGCTGGCCTGCGGCCTTGCCCCGGACAGCGGGGTGCTGATCGCCGCCCGCGGGGTGCAGGGCGTCGGCGCGGCGGCGATGTTCGCCACCAACACCCCGCTGCTGATGGCCACATACACCGGGCGGGACCGCGGCATCGCCTTCGGCGTATGGGGCGGGACCAGCGGGGCGGCCGCGGCGGTCGGCCCGGTGCTGGGCGGGCTGCTCACCGAGTACGCCGACTGGCGGGCGATCTTCCTGGTCAATCTGCCGCTGACGGCGCTCGCGGTGTGGATCACGATCCGTACGGTCGACGAGTCGCGCGGCGCGCCCGGCGCGCGGATCGACTGGCCGGGCGCCGCCCTCTTCACGCTGTGCGCCGGGGCGCTGACGTACGGGCTGATACGGGGCGGCGAGGAGGGCTGGTCCGAGGGCGGCACGGTCGTGTCGCTGGTGGTCTCCGCCCTCGCGCTGGGCGTGTTCGTCCTGGTGGAGCGCGGGAAGCGACAGCCGCTGCTGGATCTGGGGCTGATGCGCCGTCCGTCCTTCGCGGTGCTGATGGTCGCGGCCCTGCTGCTCCAGGCGGCGGCCTTCCCGTACCTCACCTACGCGGGGATGTGGCTCCAGTCGGTGCTCGGGCTCAGCCCGGTGGAGGCCGGCCTGGCGGTGACCCCGATGGCGGGGGTCGCGCTGGTAGTCGGCGCGGCGGGCGGACGGCTGCTGGGGCGGGTCGCCCCGGGGCGCGCGCTCGGCGGCGGGCTGCTGCTGGTGGGCGCCGCGGCCCTGGTCACCGCCGTGCGGCTGACGGCCGACTCGGACTGGACGGCCTTTGTCCCCGGGCTGATGCTCGGCGGGCTCGGCATCGGTCTGGCCATGCCCGTCCTGGTGTCGGCGGCGCTCGGCTCGGCGCCGCCGGAGCGCGCCGGGATGGCCAGCGGCGCGGTGAACACCTTCCGGCAGCTGGGGTACGCGCTCGGGATCGCGGTCCTGGGCACGGTGTTCGCGGCGCGGGTGCGCGATGTCGTCGAGGACAGCGGATCCGTCCCGGCGCGCGCCGCCGGACAGGCGGCCGAGGCGATCAGCGGCGGGCACGCGGACGCGGTGATCGCCGCCGCCCCGGCGGGGCGGGCGCAGGCGGCGAAGGCGCTGGTGCACGAGTCCTTCGTGGCGGGTCTGGACCGGATCTGTGTGATCTCCGGGGTCACCGCGCTGGTGGCGGGCGCGCTGGTGCTGGCCGTCGTCCGCGGCGGCCCGGGCACGGCGGCGGGGCCCGGCGCCCCCGAGAAGACCGCGCCCGAGACAGAACCGGCCCGCACCTGAGCCGGGCCCGGTCCACAGCTGCCTCGTAGGTGACGTAGGGCTGATCGACAACTCCGCCCGTCAGGATCGCCTCATCGGCACCGATGAGGATCGGAGGACGGCATGAGCGGCACGGCGGTTGTGGGGCGTACGTCGGGGTGGGTGCGGATGCTGCGGGCACCGTGGACGGTCGCCTGTGTGGCGGCGACCGTGCTGCTCGGCTCGTCCGCCACGGTGGCCTCGGCCCTGGACCGGGCCAACGCCGCCCCTGGGCACAGGACGGCGGTGGCGGCCGCGCCGAGCGCGGCGGCCACCGCCGAGACCGGCGGCCGCTTCACCGCCGTCCCGGCCCGCTGGCGCCCGTAGGGCCTGTCGTCAACGGGGTCACTCCTCGCCCGCGGTCACTCCTCGCCCGCGAGGGTCAGGGTCCGCAGCTTCCGGCCCGCGAACCAGATGGCGGCCACGGTCACGACGAGCAGCAGCACCACGCCGGTGGACAGGCCGACGACCGAGGTGACCGGCCCGCTGTCGGAGACCTTCTGGGCCAGCGCCAGCGACCACTGCTGGACACTGAGCGTGCGGGCCCCGGGGACCAGGCTGCCGAACAGCGACTCCCACACCAGGGCGTAGACCAGGCCCACGATCACCGCATGCCGGGTGACGGTGCCCAGCAGCAGGAACATCGCGCTGTAGGCGACCGAGGCGACGGTGGCGGCGACGGCGTAGGCGACCGCCAGTTGCTGGCCGTTGCCGTTGAGGATGAAGCCCGCCAGCAGCGTGGGCACCGCCGAGAAGAGAACCGTGACGCCGGTCGCGACGACGAACTTGGTGAAGATGATCGTGGGCCGCTTGACGGGCTTGGACAGCAGATAGAGGACCGAGCCGTCGTCGATCTCCGGGCCGATCGCGCCCGTACCGGCGATCACCCCGATCAGCGGGACCATCGTGGCCAGTGCGAAGCCGCCGAGGACGGAGTCGGCGGTGCCGTCGTCGACGCCGGCCAGCGCCCGTACGGCCACCGAGATGGCCAGCAGCAGCGCGGGCAGGATGAACAGGATCAGCGCACGGCGGCGGCCGAGCAGGGCCCGGTAGGTGAGCCGGGCGACGGTGGGGTGGTAGAGCGAGGACATCGCCTCAAGGCTCCTTTCCGGCCGCTCAGGCCGCGACGAGGTAGGAGAACACGCTCTCCAGGGACTCGTCGGAAGGCGAGACCGTGAGGAGCCGGATGCCCAGATCGCGGGCGACGCGGGGCAGCAGTTCGGTGAAGCGGGCGAAGTCGACCGCCTGGATGTGCAGGCCGGCTTCGGGCCCGCCGCTCACGTCCACCTCGATGCCGGTGGTGGAGTGGTCGGCGATGAGGGCCGCGGCGAGCGCGCGGTCGTCGCTGGAGCGCACCAGATAGCGGTGCGGACGGTCGGTCATCAGGCGGCGGATCTTGCGGAAGTCCCCGGAGGCCGCGTGCCGGCCCGCGACGATCACCTCGATGTGCGCGGCGAGCTGCTCGACCTCCTCCAGGATGTGCGAGGAGAACAGGACGGTACGGCCGTCGTCCCCCATGCGCCGCAGCAGGTCCATGAGTTGCATCCGCTGGCGCGGGTCCATGCCGTTGAACGGCTCGTCGAGCAGCAGCACCGACGGCTCGTGGACCAGCGCGGAGGCCATCTTCACCCGCTGGCGCATGCCCTTGCTGTACGTGGCGATGCGGCGGGAGCCCGCGAAGTCCATCTCGACGGTCTCCAGCGCCTTGCGGGCGGCGGCGCGCGGGTCGGGCAGCCCGTGCAGCTCGGCGTTGGCGATGACGAACTCGCGGCCGGTGAGGAAGTCGTACATCCCCTCGCGCTCGGGCACGATGCCGATCCGGCGGTACGCCTGCTCATTGCGCCAGATGGTGGCCCCGTCCAGGGTGACGGAGCCGGTGGAGGGCGCCAGGAAGCCGCCCATCATGCTGATGAGGGTGGACTTGCCCGCGCCGTTGGGGCCGAGGAGGCCGGTGACCCCGGGGCCGATGGCCATGGTCACGTCGTTGACGGCGACCACGTTCCCGAACCAGCGGGAGACATTGTCGATGGCGATCGTGGTCACAGCCCGACCTTTCGGTAGCGGCGCAGGAGCAGGCCGTAGGAGCCGGCGATCAGGCCGAGGAGGACGAGGAGGAAGAGGAGTCCCGCCTTGGCGTCGGGCCCGAATCCGCCGGGGTAGGCGGAGGTGGCGCCGAGGAAGGCCGTCTGGACGCCGTCGATGATCGTGATCGGCGAGAACAGCCCGATCCAGCTGACCGCGCCGGTGTTGCCCTGGTCCCACGCGATGGCCTGAAGGGTGGACACCGCGCCGTAGGAGATGGTCAGCAGGGCGATGACGGCCGCCACGCCGAAGCCCCGGCGTGGGGTGAGCGCGGCGACAACCAGGCTGATGCCGGCGAAGAGGAGGGAGAGCAGAGCCACGGAGACCAGTCCTTGCGCGAAGGCCTTCGTCTGGTCGGCGAAGTCCAGCTTGGCGAGCAGGGCACCCACGTAGAGGATCACCAGGGGGACGCCGGTGAGGGCGAACAGGGCGGAGGCCATGGCGGCGAACTTGGCCGTCACATAGTCCGCCGCCTCGATGGGGCGGGAGAAGTAGAGCGGGATGGTCTTGAAGCGCAGGTCCCGGGAGACGGACTGGGGGGCCTGGGCCGCGGTGTAGAGGCCGATGACGGCCTGCATGATCACCGCGTAGCGCGTGTACTCGACGGGGAGGCGGTTCTGCTTGGTCACCACGGTGACCGCGACGAGGATCAGGGCGGGCACGCACATCACGGCGGCCAGCAGCATCGGCGCGACCTTGGACTTGGCGGAGCGGCCGAGGCCATAGGCGCCGCGCAGGCTCTGGGAGAACAGCGAGCGGCGGGCGTAGGCGCGGCCGAGGCGAGCGCCGTCGTAGTGGCGGTAGCCGATGTTGTGAATTTCGGCGCGTTGCTGGGTCTGGGTCTCAGGCGGCATCGGCGGCACCTCCGCTTCCGTTTCCGTCGTTTCCGTCGTTTCCGTCGTCGTCGCGGAAGATCTCCGCCATGCGGTGGCGGCGCTGCTCCATGCGGATCAGGCCGAGGCCCAGCCGGGCGATGGCGTCGCGGACCGCGTCGTAGGTCTCGTCACCGTCGACGTCCACGAGCAGCAGATGCTCGGAGGCGGACGCGGCCCCGTCCCCGGAGCGGCCCGCGGCCCGGACCGTGAGCCCGGACTCGGCGAGGGCGGCGCGCAGCGCGGCCGTGCCGTCCGGGTGCGCGGCGGTGTCGGTCACCTCGACCGCGAGCGAGGCCGTGGCCTGGGTGAACTCCCGGGTGGAGCTGGAGCGCAGCAGCCGGCCGCCGTCGATGACGACGACGTGGTCACAGGTGCGCTCCAACTCGCCCAGCAGATGCGAGGTGACCAGGACCGAGATGCCGAAGTCGGTGTGCACCCGGCGGATCAGGCCGAGCATCTCGTCACGGCCCGCCGGGTCGAGGCCGTTGGTGGGCTCGTCGAGAAGGACCAGCCGCGGGTCGTGCACCAGCGCCTGGGCGAGCTTGACGCGCTGCTTCATGCCGGTGGAGTAGCCGCCCATGGGGCGGTACCGCTCCTCGTAGAGCCCCACATGGCGCAGGGTGTCGGCGGTCCGCTCACGGGCGGCGGTGGGCGGCAGCCCCGACATGCGCGCCATATGGACGACGAACTCGGTCGCCGAGACATCGGGCGGCAGGCAGTCGTGCTCGGGCATATAGCCCACCCGCTCGCGGATGGCGCTGCCGTCGGTGGCCACATCGAGGCCGAGGACGGAGGCACGGCCCTCACTGGCGGGGGACAGCCCCAGCAGGATCTTGATCAGGGTGGACTTGCCGGCCCCGTTGGCACCTACCAGGCCGGTGACGCCCGGCGTGATGTCGACGGAGAGCCGGTCAAGCGCGGTGACCCGGGGGAACCGCTTGCTCAGGCTTTCGGTGGCGATCACAGTCACGTCTTCGACCGTAGTGGTGTGGGACACACCCGACGTCAGTCCAGACGGCTGGATTTCCCTAGTTCTCGGGTCTGACAATCCCGTAGGGGACCGGCACTTTCGGCAGGCCGACCGGTTGCGAAGAGCCGCGTGTCAGTCACCCATGGTGTCGGTCACCTGTGTGAAGATAGCCCTCATGTTTGGGGGAGGGAACACCAGACCGCCTGGTCAAGGCGGCAAACCAAGCCTGGCCGACCTGGTACGCCAGGAGACCGCCGCGCAGATGTCGGAGCGGGAGAAGTGGGCGGCGCTGCGCCAGGCGCGGCTGTACTTCCAGCGCCCGGAGAATCCGGGATTCCTGGTCTCGGAGACGGCGGAGGCCGGCCCGCTCGTGCCGGTGTTCACCTCGCTCGAAGGGCTCGCGCGCTTCGCGGGGGCGTGCGGGTGGGCCTCTACGACGGCCGAGGACCTGGTGGGCCTGTTGCCGGAGGGCGTACGGGCGTTGGTGGACCCGCTGAGCAAGCGCCCGTTCCTGCTGGACGAGCAGACACTGCGCGAGGAGGAGGGGGCTGACGGTGGCGGATCCTGACGCGAGGGATGTAAACCGGGCCCCTACCGAGGGTGGCGCGGACGGCAAGTACGGCGGTAACGAGGGCGCTGACGGGTACAAGCTCGAGATCGCTGCGGTGAAGGCGCAGATCCTCCCGCTGGAGGAGTCGGTGGTCGCGGCCAAGGCGGTCAAGAACGGCCAGGAGAAGCTGACGGCCTATCTCCAGCACTGCGGCTCGCCCGAACTCCTGGAGTCGGGCAAGGCGTTCGTCAAGGAGTGGGGCTTCGGCATGGGTGAGCTCGCGGACCATGCGGATGCGGTGGTGGAGCGGCTGTACGAGGCGGTGGCCGGGTACATGCTGGCGGACCTGATGCGAGTGAAGGACTTCTGGCCCTCGGACGCGAACATGGCCAAGCTCCCGTCGGGCGCGGCCGGCAAGTGGTCCTGGGAACACATAGGGGCGCCGGAGATGGAGAAGCGCCCGGGGAATACGGCGTTGGCGGAGTTCGCGCGCAAGGCGCTGGGCGAGTACGAGGACGAGTCCTGATGGCAGACCCGGATGCGGTGCGGCCACCGCAGATACGGATACCGGAGGGCGCGAAGCCCAAGGACCTGATCCCCGGAAACCCGGGCGACGTCGACGACCTGGTGCTGGAGCTACGCGCGTATGCGGGCGCCTTCCAGGACGGCAAGGACAAGCTGCGCCCGCTGGACCTGGAGGACTGGCAGGGCAAGGGCGCGGGCGACTTCCGGAAGGCCGTCGACCGGCTGCCGAAGGAACTCACCTCAGGCCACGACCAGTTCACGCACGCGGCGAGCGCGTTGGCCGCGTATGCCACGAAGCTGCGGTCGGTGCAGAAGCGGTGCGAGCCGATCATCGAGGACGCGGACGCGGCGCGGGCGGCGTCCAAGTCGCACCACAAGAAGGTCGATGCCTACAACGACGCGGTGACGCGGGGCGATGAGCAGTTGCCGGAGAAGCCCGCGCAGACCGATCCGGGTATCGCGGCGATGGAGGACTGTGTCGGTCGGCTGGACAAGCTGGTCGAGGAGCTGCGGTTAGTCGCCGAGGCGTCGAAGAAGAAGATCGACAAGGCGGCGGAGAAGGCCCCGAACAAGCCGAGTAACTGGCAGAAGTTCGGCGAGGGCGTCAAAGACGGGCTGTGGAAAGCCCACTATGGCATCCTCGGCCTGGCCGAGCTCCCCGCCTCGCTCCTCAAGGGCGACCTCGGCGGCTTCGGTATGCAGCTCGCCAATATCGGCGACGGCCTGGAGTACGCCAGACAACACCCGAAGGAGTTCCTGAAGGCGGCCACCAACTGGGAGATGTGGTCCAAGGACCCGCTGCGGGCAGCGGGCGAGATCACACCGGAGCTGCTGCTCGCCCTGACCACGGGCGGCGCGAGCGTGCTGCGCAAGAAGCTGGACGTGGGCGGCAGCGCCGCCGAGCGGTTGGCGGCGCGCAAGAAGGCGCTGGGCCGGGACGGTGAGGCGCACGACCGGGCGAACAGCAAGGGCACAGACAAGTGCGGGGTCGAGAAGAAGTGCAAGGGCGACCCGGTCGACGTGACGACCGGCGAAATGGTCATGCCGGCCACGGACGTGTCCCTGCCCGGCGCGCTGCCGCTGGTCCTTGAGCGCAACTTCGTCTCCGGCCACACCTGCGGCGGATGGTTCGGCCGCACCTGGTCCGCCACCCTCGACCAGCGGCTGGAGCTGGACGCGGACGGGATCGTGTTCGTCGCGGCCGACGGCATGGTGTTGCGGTACGCGGTCCCTCGCCCCGAGGAGGACACATACCCGGTGCGGGGCCCGCGCTGGCCTCTGCGCTGGGATGGCACGGCGGGCGGCACGATGCGGATCGAGGTCCCCGAGCAGGCCCGCACCCTGCACTTCACACCCCTGGCCGCCGACGGCAACGAACTCCCCCTCCAGATGATCGAGGACCGCAACGGCCGGTCCATCACCTTCACCTACGACACCGACGGCACCCCGGTCGAGGTGGTGCACTCCGGCGGCTACCGCATCGCGATCGACGCCGACCCGGAGCTGCTGCGCATCACCGCGCTGCGCCTGCTGGGCGTCGGCGACGCCGAGGCGGGCACCACGCTGGTCTCCTTCGCCTACAACGGCGCGGGCGACCTGACCGACGTCATCAACTCCGCCGATGAACCGCTGCGGTTCACCTACGACGACCAGCACCGCATCACGTCCTGGACCGACCGCAACGGCACCAGTTTCGGGTACGTCTACGACCACCGGGGCCGCGTGCTGCGCACCATCGGCTCGGACAACATGATGACCGGCCGATTCCACTACGACGAAGCGTCCCGCACCACCGTCTACACCGACTCACTGGGCAACCGGACCACCTACGTCTACAACGAGGCGTGCAAGGTGGTGACCGAGACCGATCTGCTGGGCAACATGACCCGCACCCAGTGGGATCCGAAGACCAATCGCCTCCCGCTCTCGGTGACCGACCCGCTGGGTCACGCCACGCGTTACGCGTACGACGACTCCGGCAACCTCATACGCGTCGACCGCCCGGACGGCACGGCGGCCACGGCCACCTATGACGAGTACGGCCAGCCGCTGGAACTCTGCGAACCGGACGGCGCCGTGTGGCGCCACGCGTACGACGACCGGGGGAACCGGATCCGCACGACGGACCCCACGGGCGCGGAGACCCACTACACATACGACGACTCGGGCAACCTGACTTCCGTCACCGACCCGCTGGGCCACACCACGAGCGTGGAGTGCAACGAGGCGGGCCTGCCGGTCGAGGTCACCGACGCGCTGGGCAACACGACCACCGTCCGCCGGGGCACCCACGGCCGCATCACCCGCATCACCGACCCCCTGGGTCACGTCACCCGCCAGGGCTGGACCATCGAGGGCAAGCCCTCCTGGCGCACCCGCCCCGACGGCACCCGCGAGACCTGGACCTGGGACGCCGAAGGCAACCTCACCGAACACACCGACCCGGCCGGCAACACCACCCGCCACACCCACACCCACTTCGACCTCCCGGCGACGCGTACGGACCCGGACGGAGCGACGTACGCCTTCGCATACGACACCGAGCTACGCCTGACGACGGTCACGAATCCCCAGGGCCGGACCTGGACCTATACCTACAACGGAGCGGGGCAGGTCACGGCGGAGACGGACTTCAACGACCGCACGCTCAGGTACGAGCACGACGCGGCGGGCCGCCTGATATCCCGGGAGAACGGAGCAGGGGAAACCCTCACCTACACCCGGGACACACTGGGCCGCACGATCGTGACGCGCACGGCGGACGGCACGGAGACGACGTTCGCGTATGACGCCGGGGGCCGCCTGACGCAGGCAGCGAACCCGGACACGGACCTGCGCCGCACGTATGACGCGCGGGGAAGGGCCCTGACCGAGACGGTCAACGACAAGACCACCGTCTACGCCTACGACCAGGCAGGCAACCGCACCGAACGCATCACCCCGAGCGGCCTGCGGTCGGAATGGACGTACGACGCGACCGGCCGCCCCACAACGCTCACCACGGCGGACAACACGCTGCACTTCGCCCACGACGCGGCGGGCCGCGAGACATCACGCACGTTCGGCGCCGACGTGGCGCTCACCCAGACCTGGGACAACCTGGACCGCCTGACGACTCAGGCCCTCACCCATGGCGACACTTCCACGCTGCTCCAGCACCGGGAGTACACCTACCGCCCGGACGACCACCTCACCGAAATCCGCGAGCTGACCTCCGGCACCCGCCGCTTCGACCTCGACCCGGTCGGCCGCGTCACGGCGGTCCACGCCCACGGCTGGACCGAGACCTACACCTACGACAGCGCGGGCAACCTCACCCACGCCACCGCCCCAGGCCACGAAGCCCCCGGCGACCGCCAGTTCTCCGGCACGATCATCCACCGCGCCGGCCACACCACCTACGAACACGACGCCCAGGGCCGCCTCGTCCGCCGCACCCGCAAACTCCTCAACGGCCAGACCCGCACCTGGACCTACACCTGGAACGCGGAAGACCGCCTCACCAAGGCCACCACCCCGCACGGCGAGGAGTGGACCTACACGTACGACCCCCTGGGCCGCCGCATCGCCAAACAACGCCTGGCGGAGGACGGCACAGTAGCCGACCAGATCCACTTCACCTGGGACGGCACCCGCCTGGCCGAACAAACCACAACGGACGGCGCCACAACAACCTGGGACTACGCCCCAGGAACCCACCGCCCCATATCCCAAACCGAGCGCCACACTCCGCCCGAGCCGATGGACGAAACGTCATCCATCCTCCAACAGGAGTACGACGCCCGCTTCCACGCCATCATCACCGACGTCGTCGGCACCCCTACCGAACTCGTCACCTCCGACGGCACCCTCGCCTGGCAACACCGCACCACCCTCTGGGGCACCCCACTCCCCACCCCACCCAGCTCGGCCGACTGCCCCCTCCGCTTCCCCGGCCAATACGCCGACCCGGAAACCGGCCTCCACTACAACTACTTCCGCCACTACGACCCCGAAACCGCCCGCTACGCGTCACCGGACCCATTGGGCCTGGCTCCAGCTCCAAACCCAGCGTCATATATCGATAACCCCTACACCTGGGCCGATCCCCTCGGCCTCGCTCCGGATTGCGCCGATAAGTGGCGCGGCCCAGGAATGCGGACGCCGTCAGAGGCTGGCATAAGTCCGAACGATGCTCGGCGAATTCAGAATGCCGCCAATAAGGCAGGTGAGCCAATCATCGTAGTTGGAAGCCGAGCGAGCGGAACGTCCAACCCTGCATCGGACTGGGATTACATCCTGTCTGGCCCGTCCAGGACCCGACACAGCGTCCACAATTCCCTGCCGAGAGGAACAGGCGACGGCGAGGGCAGTGGACGGGGTCGGGACTTCTGGCAGACTCATAACCCGAACCGACCAGACTATGCAGAGCTTGACAGAGATAAACCGTATGTTGTATTCGAGCCCGAAAGCGGGTGATCGCATGAGAGAGTCGGAGCGAATGATCAATGAGGTTGCCCAAGGACTACGCAGCATGGAAGCGGCCGTAAGCTGGTTCGGCTCGCTGGCCCAGGCCGAACAGAAAGCGGTGCTGCAAGAGGTGGTTCGATACTCAATGCAGGCCCACGTAACATCGGAGGACGGGCGAAACGGCCTGGCACAGTCAGGGGTGAAGCCAACGATGACCCCTGCTGTGCTGATAGTTCGAGAACCAATTCTCGAACAGATGGGGAAGATTATTAATCTCCCTCCGAGCGAGCATCTAAAGTCCTTCCGCGTCCTGCTTTCGACATTCGTGATTGCTGACACACGACGAAGAGAAGTGGAGTGTCGCGGCGCCTGCAATCACGCCTGGCACAATCTATGAACCTCGAGGCGCTTCTTCACCTCCTCCGGGAACTTGACGTTTCCGGCGTCGGTCATCCACTCCCGCCCGCCTTCGGCCGGACGCAGGAACGCGACGCGGGGCCCCGGCATCCTGTGGTCGAAGGCAAGATCGTCAACGTGGCAGACGTCCTGGAGGACACCGACGCGCCCCGTCGCAGCGTCGTACGCTTCCTGACCCACCTTCGGGACCCTGTACGGCGTCGGCCGGCTCATGCGGGCAACCCCCAACGAGCCGTACGGCTCGGCATCTCGTGGGACGGGTGACGGCGGCGCAAGATCTCGTACGTGGTCGCCTTGTCGTAATCCCCGTCCTGCTTGGCCTTCTCGCGCAACGCGGTGTACTCCTCGCACTGCGCGCAGCCTCGGGTTCCAGCGGTCATGCCCCGCGCCATCAACGACTTCACCGCCGCGTCCCCCGCTCCAGATGCTTGCGGATCGCCTTGGCCAGAGCCTCCGCGCGCTGCTCCAGCTCCTTGGGAGTGGGGCGAGGGCTGGAACCCCCCTGCGTCTCCTGTGGAGGCGTGTCCGCGCTCACCGCGCCGCTCCCAACGCTCGCTCTCGCTCGTACTGGAGGACGTACAGCCCCACAGGGTCGAAGTCCCAGAGAATCGGGAAGCGCTCAGCAGCAGGGATGCGCGGAAGGCGGAGCGTGGGCGGGTCCTCGTAGAGGACAGAGGAGGGCACGGGGGACTCGACGGCAACGGGTTTCGGAGGCGGTACGGGAGTGTGGGCGGGGCGAGCCGCCACGTACACCGTGCTATACCGACCCCGGCCAGTCGCGATGACGTGCCGCACGCGCCGCAGCAGCCCTCTGGTTGCGTTCACCGTCCGGCGTAGTCGGTGAGCTATACGGAGGGACACACGTCGGAGATCACTTCTGCTCGCGGCGTCCGGCACGGATTCGCTGATCTGTTCGGGGGAAACCATCACCAGGGGGCCTTCTCTCATCTGGCGCTCCTGCTCGTGGCCAATGGCCACCTTGCGCGGTAACAGCCTGTCGCCCTGCGCGTACGATCTGAAGTCATTGATGTCCCAACCGGCCCATCGGGAAATGAGGTTGCTCGATGCCAGCTCGGCCACGCGCACTGACGCCAGATCGATCCGCCCGCCACCTGTTCGGTTCGGAGATGCGCCGGTTGCGTGAAGCGGCAGGGATGTCCCTTGAGGCCCTGGCCGAGATCACCAAGTTCAGCAAGAGTTCGCTGGCGCGGTTCGAGACGGCCGAATCCATGATTCCGCCGGAACTGCCGTCCATGCTCGACGCGGCGTTCGGTACGGATGGCATCTTCGGGAAGCTGTACGCCCTCGCTCGCAAGGAGATCCACCCCGACCAGTTCCGCCGTCGCATGGAGCTGGAGGCACGCGCACAGATCATCCGGGAGTACGCCTGCCAGATCGTGCCCGGTCTGGTGCAGACCGAGGGCTATGCCCGTGCACAGTTCGAGAAGCACAACCCGAAGGCGACGCCGAACGAGATTGATGAGCTGTGGTCGGCTCGCGCGAGTCGGCAAGTACTGCTGCAAGCCGACCCCGCCCCGGACCTGTTCTACATCCTCGATGAGGCGGTGATTCGCCGCCACTTCGGTGGCCCGACGGTCATGCGGGCGCAACTGGCCCGCCTCATTGAGTTGACGGAAACCCCCACAACCGTCGTGCAGATTCTGCCGTTCGAGCACGGCGGGCATGCCTTGGTAGGCGGAACGCTGACACTGATGACTCTGGACTCCGGTAGTCAGGTTGCCTACGAAGAAAGCATCACAACTGGAACGCTGCTGGAAGGTAAGGAGGCTGTCGCCTTCCTCCAGCGGTCCTACGATCTACTCACAGCGCATGCCCTCTCGCCGGGCGATTCAGCCGCGCTCATCCGGTCCACGATGGAGGCATTACCAACATGAGCACCATCCCCGACCTTTTCCACGCAAAGTGGATCAAGTCCAGCTACAGCGGCAACGGAGGCGGCAGCTGCGTTGAGTGGGCGCCGGACATCGCCGCCTCCGGCCGGGTCCCCGTACGGGACTCCAAGGCCCCCGACGGCCCGGCGCTCATATTCGAGGCCGCAGCCTGGTCGTCGTTCGTGGCCTTCGCCAAGACGAGCAGCATCTGACACCCATAGCGGGAAGCCGCTGGTGTACTCAGCCCGCCATGCCAGGGGCTCCCCACACCGGGAACCAGCGGCTCAGGTCCTCCTCGACCCGTAGGTCGTCACCGAGCAGCCCCCGCACCTGGAGCTCAAGCGCGTTGTCGCGCTTCTCGCCACGGCCGGGCAGCGGCGAGAAGGGGTAGAACGTGCCGCGCTTGTACAGATAAACCAGCGCCAGCGGCCGACCCTCCGGGTCCCGGAAGCCGACCAGCGAGCACAGCAGCTGGGGACCGAAACCGGCCTCCTGGAGCAGGGTGTTGACCGCGTGCAGATCGCTCACCAGGGCCGCCAGGTCGTCCGGCGGCTGCCGGGCCAGCAGCCAGGTGTAGCCGTACTCGTCCCGGCTGAACTCGACGGGCACCCCGCCGCGTTCGGTGTCCGCGTCCAGCAGGTCCCGCACGTCCGCCTGGAGCCGGTCGAAGGCGCCGCCCTCGACGCTCGCGAAGCACACCGAGCCCAGCCCGGTGGGGGTGAACCCCGCCCCCGCCTCCAGCGTCACCGCCGCCGACGGCAGCGCGAAGAGCTGGTCGAGGTCGGGGCGCGCGGGCTTGCTGCGGCCGAGGATCGCGTCCCAGAAACCCATGGCTCCCTCAGCCCCTCTCCGCCTGGCCGAGCTGCGCGGAGACGCGGGCCAGCTGGTCGAGGCGCTGCTCCAGCGTGGGGTGCGAGGCGAACAGCCGGGTCAGGCTCTCCCCGCTCAGCGCCGGGGCGAAGAAGAAGGCATTGAACGGCTCCGCCCGGCGCAGATCGCTCGTCGGGATGCGGGCCATCTGCCCGGTCACCTTGGTCAGCGCGGCGGCCAGCGCCGAGGGCCGGCCGGTCAGCAGCGCGCCGGCGCGGTCAGCGCTCAGCTCCCGGTAGCGGGACAGCAGCCGGGTGAGCAGGAAGCTGATGGTGTAGACCACGGCGCTCACCAGCGGGATGATCAGCATCGCGATGGCGGTGTTGCTGTCCCGGCTGCTGCGGCTGGTCAGCCCGCCCCACAGGGCGATGCGGGTCATCATGCCGGCCAGTACGCCCAGGAACGAGGCGATGGTCATGACCGCCACATCGCGGTGGGCGACGTGGGACAGCTCGTGCGCGAGCACGCCCTCCAGCTCCTCCGGCTCCAGCCTGCGCAGCAGCCCCGTGGTCGCGCACACCATGGCGTTGCGCTGGTTGCGGCCGGTCGCGAAGGCATTGGGCACATCGCTGTCGGCGATGGCCACCTTCGGCTTGGGCATGTCGGCGAGCGCGCACAGCCGGTCGACCGCGCCGTGCAGCTCGGGCGCCTGCTCGGGGGTGACCTCGCGGGCGCCCATGGAGTACGCCGCGATCCGGTCGCTGAACCAGAACTGCGCCACGAACAACCCGCCCGCGAGCAGCACGATCAGCGGCCAGGCCCCGCGCAGCAGGGCCAGCAGCACACCGACGAAGACCACATACAGCAGACCGATGAAGAACATCGTGGTCACCATGCGGGTGGTCAGTCCCCGATCAGGGGCATAGCGGGTACGTGGCATGGGTGCCTCCCCAGCGACGGTCACGGCCGGAGTCTCTACACCCGATTCTGCGCCTTGTGTCCGTCTTGCCGGAGTAAAGGCGCCTCGCCGGGTGAATCCGGTGCGGGATCCGGTGCGGGATCCGGCGTGGACCCCGCGTGGACCCCGCGTGGATCCGCCGCTGGTCCGGCTACCCGTCGAGCTGCGCCAGACCCTCCGCGGCGATCTTCTCGAAGACGGCGAGGTCCGCCGCGAAGACCGAGTCGGGGATCGGCCAGTGCAGCACGATCTCGTCGATGCCCAGCCGCGCGTGCTCCCCGGCGAAGTCGACGAAGGCGTCGAGGGAGGACAGCGGCCGCCCCGGGTCCGGGGTGAAGCCGGTGAGCAGGACCTTGCCCAGCTCGGCCGCGTCCCGCCCGGCCTCGGCGCACGCCTCGCCCAGCCGGTCGATCTGGCGGCCGATGGCGGCCACCGACTCGGCCGGAGTGCCCGTCTCGTAGATCTTCGGGTCGCCCGTGGTCACCCACGCCTGCCCGTAACGGGCCGCGAGCCGCAGCCCGCGCGGGCCGGTCGCGGCGACGGCGAAGGGCAGCCGGGGCCGCTGGACGCTGCCGGGGATGTTGCGCACCTCCCGGGCGCTGTAGTGCCGGCCCTCGTACGTCACCGCGTCCTCGGTCAGCAGCCGGTCCAGCAGCGCCACGAACTCACCGAAGCGATCCGCCCGCTCACGCGGCGTCCACGCCTGCTCGGCGCCGCTCAGCAGCGCCGTCGCGTCGAAGCCGGAGCCGCCCGCTCCGATGCCCAGGGTGATCCGGCCGCCGGAGATGTCGTCCAGGGAGATCAGCTCCTTGGCGAGCGTGACCGGGTGGCGGAAGTTCGGGGAGGTGACCAGGGTGCCGAGGCGCAGCCGGGACGTCGCCGCGGCCGCCGCCGTGAGCGTCGGTATCGCCCCGAACCAGGGGCCGTCGCGGAAGCTCCGCCACGACAGGTGGTCATAGGTGTACGCGGTGTGGAAACCCAGGTCCTCGGCGCGCTGCCACAACTCTCGGCCGCCGTCGGACCAGCGGTGCACGGGCAGGATCACGGTGCTCAAACGCATACCGTCGAGCCTAAGGGCATATGCCGCCGAGCCTGACGGCACTCGTGTCCGGCATATGCGGGAGGATGGTTGCCGTGACCCCAGCAACCGAGCAGTCCGAGCCCCCGGCCGCGCCCAGACCCGTTCCCGCCACCCCCCGGCCCCGGCTGATCGCCACCGACCTCGACGGCACCCTGTTGCGCAACGACAAATCCGTCTCGGACCGCACCGTCGCCGCGCTCGCCGCGGCGGAGCGGGCGGGTATCGAGGTGTTCTTCGTCACCGGCCGGCCGGCCCGCTGGATGGACGTGGTCAGCGCCCATGTGCACGGCCACGGCCTGGCCATCTGCGCCAACGGCGCGGCCGTCGTCGATCTGCACGACGGCGGCCGGCTGCTCGACGCGCGCCCGCTGCCCGGCGAGCGGGCGGTGGCCGTCGTGGAGGCGCTGCGCGGCGCGGCCCCCGGCACCTCCTTCGCGGTCGAGCGCACCGGCGGGATCGCCTACGAGCCGGAGTACCCGCCCTTCAACCGCGACCCGAGCGCGGTGATCGCCCCCGCCGAGAAACTGCTCGCCGACGGCGGGGAGTGCGACGGCATGCCGATCCTCAAGCTGCTCGCCCACCACCCCACCCTGGCGCCCGACGCCTTCCTGGAGCTGGGCCGCACGGTGGCGGGCGCGCACGGCGACTTCACCCGCTCCAGCCCGACCGCCCTGCTGGAGATCAGCGGGCCGGGGGTGAGCAAGGCGAGCACCCTGGCGCGGTGCTGCGCTCAGCGGGGCATCGCCCCCGAGGAGGTCGTGGCGTTCGGCGACATGCCCAACGACCTGGAGATGCTGGCCTGGGCGGGCACCTCGTACGCGATGGCCAACGCGCACCCGGAGGTGCTGGCATCGACCACCGGCCTCACCGCGAGCAATGAGGAGGACGGCGTCGCGGCCGTCATCGAACGGATCCTGGAGGGCATCCAGGAGGACACCCGGAAGGACGTCCGGGAGGACATCCAGGAGGGCTGAGGCGCCCGGGCCCGCCCCCCGGCCGGGTGGCCGGAGGGCGGTTCCACGAGCCGCCCGGAATCGGCATGGCCGACGCGGTATCACCAGAAGAAGACGACGTATCCGTCGCCACCGGGGTTGCCCGCCGTGCCGCGCGTATTGGGCGCGCCGCCCGGGCCACCGGCGCCGCCTTCGCCCCTGATCCCGGGCGGGTCGACGATGCCGTCGACCTCATCGCCGCCCGCGCCACCGGTCTGCCCGCTGTCGCCGGTCCGGCTCACACCGCCCGTGATGCACTGGCCCGTGCCGCCGGCCCCGCCCGTGCCGTCGGCGCCGTCCGTGGCGCCCACCCCGGGGCTGCCGGGGTTGCCACCGACGCCGCCGGTGGAGTTGAGAAGGGTGTTGCTGCTGGCATCGGTCACGCTCGTGGTGCCGCCGTTGCCGCCGGTGCCACCGGCGCCGCCGACAGGCCCGGCGGTACCCGCGGTACCGGCGACACCCAGGTTCACCGTGTAGCCCTGGAGGGCCTGGACCGGGATGACGCACCAGGTGAAGCCGCCGGCGCCACCGCCACCACCGGTGCCGCCGATAGCGGTACCGGTCGGGACGGCGCCGCCGCCACCGCCGCCACCGCCACCACCGGCGCCCCATGCCTGGACATGCACCGTGGTCACGCCCGGGGGAGGCGTGAAGGTCCCGGTCGCGGTGAACTCCCGCACCCCGTGCAGGACGGCGGGGTACTCCGGCGGCCCGAAACCGGGGTCACCGCCGCCCAGAGGGCCCTCGTCGGCGATGGCGGCGGGGGCCGCGGTCAGCAGCTGGCTGCTCAGGGCCACCACCGCCGCGGCGGCGGCCAGGACGGCCCGATGGCGCGTTCGGAATCGTTTGGATGTTGCGCTCTGGCTGTTCACGTGACGACTTCCTTCCCCGCGTCGGGCCAACGACTGTCGCGGAGTGCGATAGGGCGATAGGGCGATAAGAGGCAAAGCTGACCAAGTGGCCCGCGAAGCTCATCCCACTGCCCGCCCTGGGGGTGCGCATGCTGACGCCGCAATAGTTGGCCCGCCCAGGTGAGGAGTTGCCCTGACCGGGCTAACTCCCGGTCGGCGGCGGCCTCATCCGGGTTGCCGGGGCCGCCGCGTAAACCGTCCGCCGTGAAAAGTCACCTGGGCAGCGCCGCGGCCCCGGCCAGGGGAGATGGCGCCAGGGTGCCGCCCTCCTGGGCCTCCCGCTCCAGCATCCGCCGGAACGGACCCTCCGCCGCCGCGAGTTGGTCATACGTCCCGCGCTGCACGGCCCGGCCGCCGTCGAGCACGATCACCTCGTCGACCGCCTCCAGTCCCGCCAGCCGATGGGTGATCAGCACGGTCGTGCGCCCCCGTGTGGCCGACAGCAGATCGGCCGTCAGCGCGTCGGCCGTCGGCAGGTCCAGGTGCTCGGCGGGCTCGTCGAGCACCAGCACCGGGAAGTCGGCGAGCAGCGCGCGGGCCAGCGCGAGCCGCTGCCGCTGCCCGCCGGACAGCCGCGCGCCCGACTCGCCGACCAGCGTGTCCAGGCCGTCCGGCAGCCCGTCCACCCACTCCAGCAGCCGGGCCGCGGCCAGTGCCTCGCGCAGTTCGTCGTCGCTCGCGCCGGTGCGGGCCAGGCGGAGGTTCTCGCGCAGCGAGCTGTCGAAGATGTGCGCGTCCTGGGCGCACAGCCCCACCAATCGCCGTACCGCGTCGGGGTCCATGGCCGCGGTGTCGCGGCCCGCGAGGGTGTACGCGCCCGCCCGCGGGTCCAGGAAGCGGAGCAGCACATGGGCGAGGGTGGTCTTGCCCGAGCCGGACGGGCCGACCACCGCGACCCGGCGGCCCGGGCGCAGCTCCAGGTCGAAACCGTCCAGTGCGGACTCGCGCCGCCCCGGGTACCGGGCGGATATCCCGCTCAGGACCAGCGGATACGTCCCTTGTGGGGTCTCCGTGGCCGCCGGGGCGGGGCCCGGTCCCCCGGGCGCGCCGTCCACCACGTCGTATACCCGCCGCGCGGCCCGCCGCACCCGCTGCCGGTGCTGCACCGCGAGCGGCAGCCCCACGACCGCCTCGAACGCGGCGAGCGGCATGAGCACCACCACGGCCAGCCACACCCCGTCGAGCCGGCCGTCGGCCACCGCCCGCACACCGACGAGCGCCGAGGCGGCCACCGTCAGCCCGCAGGCCAGCGCGGACAGTCCGGCGCCCACGCCGGTGGCGGCCGCCGCCCGCCGGGCGATCCGGGTCAGCACACCGTCGGCGCGCCGCACCTCGTCCAGCCGACGCGGCAGCGCACCGGCGACGGTCAACTCGGCGGTGCCCGTGAGCAGATCGACGACCTGGGCCGACAGCGTGCCGCGGGCCGGGGCCAGCCGGCGCTCCGCGTGGCGGGCCAACGCCCCGGAGACGAGCGGCGCCACGACCCCCGCCACCAGAAGTCCGGCCGCCAGCACGGCGCCCGCCTCCGGCAGCAGCCACCAGGTGAAGCCGGCGGAGGCCACGCCCACGGCCAGCGCGGCGCCGACGGGCAGCAGCCAGCGCAGGAAGTAGTCCTGGAGGGCGTCCACATCGGCGACCAGCCGGGAGAGCAGATCGCCGCGCCGGGTGTCCTTCAGCCCCACCGGCGCCAGCCGCTCCAGCCTGCGGTACACGGCGACCCGCAGCTCGGCGAGCACCCGGAGCACGGCGTCGTGCGAGACCAGGCGCTCGGCGTAGCGGAAGACGGCCCGGCCGATCCCGAACGCCCGGGTCGCGGTGACCGCCACCATCAGATAGAGCACGGGGGGCTGCTGCGACGCGCGCGAGATCAGCCATCCGGAGACGGCCATCAGCCCCACGGCGCTGCCCAGCGCGAGGGTGCCGAGCAGCAGCGCGAGCGCGAACCTGCCCCGCCAGGCCCGCGCCGATGCCCGCACCCACGCGAGCGAGGAGCGGCGCTCCCGGTGCGCTTCCGGCCCCGCCGCCTCGCGGACCGCCGACGCGTCGTGTGTGCCGTGTGCGTCGTGTGTGCCGTCCATGGGGACGGCCCGAGGCGCCGGGACCCGGGGGGCCGCGGTGGGGCCGGGCAGCCGCACCACCCGGTCGGCGACGGACAGCAGGGCCGGGCGGTGGACGACCAGCAGGACCGTGCGGCCCTCGGCCAGCCGCCGTACCGCCTCGACGACCGCAGCCTCCGTCTCCCCGTCCAGATTGGCGGTCGGCTCGTCCAGCAGCAGCACCGGCCGGTCGGCCAGGAACGCGCGGGCCAGCGCGAGCCGCTGCCGCTGCCCGGCGGACAGCCCCGCGCCCATCTCGCCGAGGGGGGTGTCGGCACCGTTCGGCAGCGCGTCCACGAAGCCGAGCGCGCCCGCGTCCCGCAGCGCGGCCCGCACCGCGGCGTCATCCGCGTCCGGGCGGGCCAGCCGTACGTTCTCGGCGATCGTCCCGGCGAACAGATACGGGCGCTGCGGCACCCAGGCGACCTGGGCGCGCCAGCCGTCGAGGTCGAGCGACGCCAGGTCCCGCCCGCCGATCAGCACCCGGCCCTCGGCCGGCTCGGCGAACCCCAGCAGGACGTTCAGCAGCGTGCTCTTGCCCGCCCCGCTGGGGCCGACCACGGCCACCGTCTCCCCCGGGAGGATCTCGAACGAGGTCGCGGCCAGGGAGGGTTCGGCGCGGCCCGGGTGGCGGACCACCAGCCCCTCCACGCTCAGCGCCGCGCCGCGCGCGTCGGGAGCGGGATCGCCGCCCGGCGCCCTGGGCTCGCGTTCGAGGACCGCGAAGACCTCGTCCGCGGCCGCCAGCCCTTCCGCCGCCGCGTGGTAGTGCGTGCCCACCTGCCGCAGCGGCAGATACGCCTCGGGGGCCAGGACGAGCACCACCAGCCCCGTGTACAGGTCCAGCTCGCCGTGGACCAGCCGCATCCCGATGCCGACCGCGACGAGGGCGACCGACACGGTGGAGAGGAGTTCGAGCGCGAAGGAGGAGAGAAAGGCCAGCCGCAGGGTGCGCAGCGTCGCCCGCCGGTAGTCGGCGGTGATGGCGCGGATGGACGCGGCCTGGGCCTTGGCGCGGCCGAAGACCTTGAGGGTCGGAAGTCCGGCGACGACGTCCAGGAAGTGCCCGGACAGCCGGGACAGCAGCCGCCACTGACGGTCCATCCGCGACTGGGTGGCCCAGCCGATGAGGATCATGAAGAGCGGGATCAGCGGCAGGGTGACGGCGATGATCAGCGCCGAGACCCAGTCGGCGGTGACGATGCGGGCCAGCACCACCACCGGCACCACCACCGCCAGGCCCAGCTGCGGCAGATAGCGGGCGAAGTAGTCGTCCAGGGCGTCGATGCCCCGGGTGGCGAGGGTGGTGAGCTCGCCCGTTCCCCTCGCCTCCCGCCCGTCAGTCCTCCGCGCGCCCATCCGCTCGGGTCCCAGCCGGGCCGCATGCGCGAGCAGCCGCAGCCGCAGCTCGGACTTGACGGCCGCACCGGCCCGGTGGGCGGCCAGCTCGGTCAGCCAGGCGACCGCGGCGCGGCCGGCGGCGACGGCCGCCAGCAGCGCCAGCGGGCGCACCAGGTCCCCGGGCGCCGTCCCATGGACGAAGGCGGCGACCACCACCTCGGCGATCAGCATGGCCTGCGCCACCACAAGCCCCGCCGCGACCAGCCCCAACGCCACGGACGCGGCGAGGAACAGACGGGTCGCCCGGGCGTGACGCAGCAGCCGGGGGTCGACTGGTTTCACGTGAAACACACCACCCGTGGGGTCAGTGACCGGTCGGCTCGGGAATGTGCTGGGTGCCGATCCGCTTGCGGAAGACCCAGTACGTCCAGGCCTGATAGGCCATCACCAGCGGGGTCATCACGGCCGCGACCCAGGTCATGATCTTCAGGGTGTACGGGCTGGACGCCGAGTCCGCCACGGTCAGGCTCCACCGCGGGTCCAGCGTGGAGGGCATGACGTCCGGGAAGAGCGCGAGGAAGAGCATCGCGACCGCCGCGGCGATGGTCACCCCGGACAGGGCGAACGCCCAGCCCTCCCGGCCGCGCCGGTTCATCACCAGCGCCGCGAGCAGCGCGACCGCCGAGACCAGCAGCGCGGCCAGCGACCGCCCGTTGCCGCTGTCGTGTTGTGTCCAGCCGAGGAAGGCCACCGCGAGCACGGCGGCGACCGGGCCCAGCACCGCCGCGTACCGCCGCGCCCGGGTCCGGATGTCCCCCATCGTCTTGAGCGAGGCGAACACGGCGCCGTGGAAGGTGAACAGCACCAGGGTGAGCACCCCGCCGAGCAGGGCGTACGGGTTGGCCAGGTCGAGGAGGTCGCCGGCGTAGTTCTTGTCCGGTCCGATCGGCACCCCGCGCACCATGTTGGCGAAGATCGCTCCCCACAGGAACGCGGGCAGCAGCGAGCACCAGAAGATCACGTTCTCCCAGTTGCGCTGCCAGCGCTCCTCGGGGCGCTTGTGCCGGTACTCGAAGGCGACACCGCGCAGGATCAGACAGACCAGGATGACCAGCAGCGGGAGATAGAAGCCGCTGAAGAGCGTCGCGTACCAGTCGGGGAAGGCCGCGAAGGTCGCGCCGGCCGCCGTGATCAGCCAGACCTCGTTGCCGTCCCAGACCGGGCCGATGGTGTTGATCAGCACCCGGCGTTCCGTACGGTCCCGGGCCAGCGGCTTGGTCAGCACGCCGATCCCGAAGTCGAAGCCCTCGAGGAAGAAGTAGCCGGTCCACAGGACGGCGATCAGCACGAACCAGACGTCGTGAAGGTGCAGTGACATGGCTCTCTCCGGCTCAGTACGCGAAGGTCAGCGGCTTGTCGGCGTCGTCGTTACCGGTGGCGTCGCCCCCGGTGGCCGACCCGGCGCCCGGTCCGCCGGAGGGCAGCCGCAGCCGGGGGTCCTTGGCCGGCGGCTTCTCGTCGGTGTCCGGCCCGGCCTTGGCGTACTTGGTCAGCAGCTTCACCTCGACCACCGCGAGCACGCCGTACAGCAGCGTGAAGACGCCCAGGGATATGAGGACCTCGGTCCGGCTGACGCCGGGGGAGGCCGCGTCGGCGGTCTTCATCAGCCCGTAGACCACCCACGGCTGACGCCCCATCTCGGTGAAGATCCAGCCGAAGGAGTTGGCGATCAGCGGGAAGCCCATGGTGAGGATCCCGATCCGCCAGGACCACTTGGTCAGCAGGGGGCTCATCTCGCGGTTCTTGGTGAGCATGAGCCGCGGCACCTCGTCCTCCCCGGTGCGGAACGCGGGGGAGAGCCACTTCTTGCGCCGGGTCGTCCACAGCCCGATGAGCGCGGCGACGAACGAGGTCATCCCGAAGCCGATCATCAGCCGGAAGCCCCAGTAGGTCATGAAGATGCTGGGGATGTAGTCCTCGGGCTGCCCGCCGTAGGCGGCAGCCTCCCGCGCGGCCACGTCGTTGATGCCGGGGACGGAGTCGGTGAAGTTGCTGTGCGAGAGGAACGACAGCATCCCGGGGATCTCCAGCTCGACGCTGTTGTGCCCCTTGCCGACATCGCCGACGGCGAAGATCGAGAAGGGCGCGGGCGCCTGGGTGTCCCAGAGCGCCTCGGCCGAGGCCATCTTCATCGGCTGCTGCTCGAACATCACCTTGCCGAGCTGGTCGCCGCTGACCGCGGACCCCAGGCCCGCGATCACGGCGACCACCAGCCCGACACGCAGCGACGCGCGCATCGCCGGGATCTGCTTCTTCTGCTTCTCGCCGAGCTCCTCGCCGCGGTCCTGGCGGCGCTTGGCCCGCCAGAGGTGGAAGGAGGCGATGCCCACCATGAAGGCGGCGCCGGTGAGGAAGGCGGCGGTGAGGGTGTGGAAGACCACGACCAGGGTGGTGTTCTGGGTCAGCACCGCCCAGATGTCGGTGAGCCGCGCCTTGCCGGTGGCCTTGTCGATGGCGTAGCCGACCGGGTGCTGCATCCACGAGTTGGCGGCGAGGATGAAGTACGAGGACAGGATGGTGCCCAGCGCGACGATCCAGATACAGGCGCAGTGGATCTTCTTCGGCAGCTTGTCCCAGCCGAAGATCCACAGTCCGATGAAGGTGGACTCGAAGAAGAAGGCGAGCAGCGCCTCCATGGCGAGCGGGGCGCCGAAGACATCGCCGACGAAGCGGGAGTAGTCCGACCAGTTCATGCCGAACTGGAACTCCTGGACGAGGCCGGTGACCACGCCCATCGCGATGTTGATCAGGAAGAGCTTTCCCCAGAACTTGGTCGCATGGAAGTACTTCTCCTTGCCGGTGCGGACCCAGGCCGTCTCCAGACCGGCGGTCATGGCCGCGAGAGAGATCGTGAGCGGGACGAAGAGGTAGTGGTAGACGGTGGTGATGCCGAACTGCCATCGCGCCAGCGTCTCCGGCGCCAGAGCCAGATCCACGGGAATCTCTCCTTACGGTCTTGCCCGGTTGTGCCCGGTCTTGCGTGCAGGGTTCGCCTGCGCCCCAAGGGAGCTTGTGAAAGTATTCACATTCACAAGCACATCATACGCACACACATTTACGCCCCTTCTCACCGGGGGGTGGAAGGGGCGTAAGCGCAACGTATCGGTATGCTTCTGCCTTTACGACCGGTCGGCGTGGACGCCGGTTCGAGCGGGGCCGCCGCAACTGCTCTACGCCGACGGCCCGCCGCGCGTCACAGCTCCTTGCGGAACTCCTCGGTGACCCGCAGGAAGATGTCGTTCGCCTCCCGCTCGCCGACCGTCACCCGCACCCCCTCGCCCGGGAACGGGCGCACCACCACACCGGCCGCCTCGCACGCCGCCGCGAAGTCCACCGTGCGCTCCCCCAGCCGCAGCCACACGAAGTTCGCCTGCGACTCGGGCACCGTCCACCCCTGCCCGGCCAGCGCCCCGCTCACCCGCGCCCGCTCCGCGACCAGCGCCTCCACGCGCTCGCGCAGCGCGTCCTCGCTGCGCAGCGAGGCCACCGCCGCGTCCTGCGCCAGTTGGCTGACCCCGAAGGGCACCGCCGTCTTGCGCAGCGCCGCCGCCACCGGCTCATGCGCGATCGCGAAGCCGACGCGCAGCCCGGCCAGGCCGTACGCCTTGGAGAAGGTGCGCAGCACGCACACATTGGGCCGCTCCCGGTACAGCTCGATGCCGTTCGGCACCCGCTCGTCCCGGATGAACTCGATGTACGCCTCGTCCAGCACCACCAGCACCTCGGCGGGCACCCGGTCCAGGAAGCGGGTCAGCGCCTCCCGGCCGACCACCGTGCCCGTCGGGTTGTTCGGGTTGCAGACGAAGATCAGCCGGGTGCGCTCGGTGATCGCGTCCGCCATCGCGTCCAGGTCGTGCACCTCGCCGCCGGTCAGCGGCACCTGTACCGGCGTCGCCCCGGAGATCCGGGTGATGATCGGATAGGCCTCGAAGGACCGCCAGGCGTAGATGACCTCGTCACCCGGCCCGGCCGTGGACTGCACCAGCTGCTGCGCCACGCCGACCGAGCCGGTGCCGGTGGCCAGGTGCTCCGGCGGCACGTCGAAGCGGCGGGCCAGCTCGGCCGTCAGGGCGGTGCAGGCCAGGTCGGGGTAGCGGTTGAAGGAGGCAGCGGCCGATATCGCGGTCTCCAGCACCCCGGCGAGCGGCGGATAGGGGTTCTCGTTCGAGGACAGCTTGAAGGCGGCGGGGCCGCCCGCCGCGGCCGGCTTGCCGGGCTTGTACGTCGGAATGCCGTCCAGCGCTCCACGCAGCTTGGGGCTCTTCTCAGTCACCGCGGCTCCTCCTCGACCGTCCCGTCCGTGCGCGACCGCCCGCACACGTCGATACCTCTCACCTTATGAGGCATCCTGGGCCCGGCGTACCGGCGAGCGAGCCCCGGGGCACAGGCGGCGGGAACCGGGCGCGGGGGCGGCCGGGGCCGACGCGGAGGCGGCTGCGGCCCGGCGCGGGGATGGCACACAGATGAGGGGGAGCGATTCCGCTTCCGCCGTGCGCCGGTGGCGAGCGCCCTGGCGCGCATCGCTCATGAAGGTGAGTTGAGACCTCTTCGAGACAACGACCAATCGGCAGGCGTGGATATGCCAGAGGCGACTACTGACCCGCGAGAACCCCCAACTATCTTGATTTCCAAGGGAATTGGGCGAAGCGCTCATGCAGAAACGTGCCTTCGCCAAGCCGAACGCACCCCCGCGCGGAGGGGCCACCCTCGCCCTACTATCGGCTCGCCATGACAGCAGCAGGGAAGCACCAGGTGAGCCGGTCGACCGGCCGCCGGCTGACACGAGCGGGCATCCGGGACGTGGCCGCCGCAGCCGGGGTCTCGATCACGACCGTCTCCGACGCGCTCAACGGCAAGGGCCGGCTCCCGGACGCCACCCGCCGCCATGTCCGCGAGGTCGCCGACCGGCTGGGCTACCGCCCCTCCGCCGCGGCCCGCACGCTCCGTACCGGCAAGTCGGGCCTCATCGGCCTGACCGTGACCACATACGGGGATGAACCTTTCACCTTCACCGAATTCGCGTACTTCGCGGAGATGGCGCGCGCCGCCACCTCCGCCGCGTTAGCACGGGGCTACGCCCTGGTCATCCTGCCCGCCACCTCCCGCCACGACGTATGGTCCAACGTCGCCCTCGACGGCACCGTCGTCATCGACCCCTCCGACCACGACCCGGTCGTCACCGAGCTGCTGCGCCAGGGCATCCCCGTGGTCAGCGACGGCCGCCCGGCCGGCACCCTCCCCGTCACCGCCTGGGTGGACAACGACCACGAGGCCGCCGTCCTCGGCCTGCTCGACCACCTCACCGACTCCGGCGCCCGCCGCGTCGGACTGCTCACCGGCACCACCACCGACACCTACACCCGGCTGTCCACCACCGCGTATCTGCACTGGTGCGAGCGGGTCGGACAGGACCCGGTGTACGAGGAGTACCCGGCCCACGACCCATGCGCCGGGGCCGTCGCCGCCGACCGCCTGCTGGCCCGCCCCGACCGCCCCGACGCCGTCTACGGCCTGTTCGACCCCAACGGCACCGACCTTCTGGCCGCCGCCCGCCGCCACGGCCTGCGCGTCCCCGAGGATCTGCTGCTGGTGTGCTGTAGCGAGTCCGCGATCTACCGCACCACCGAACCGCCCGTCACCACCCTCTCCCTCAAGCCCCGCCGGATCGGCACCGCCGCCGTACAGCTGCTGGTCGACGCCATCGAGGGGCCCTGCGCCGACCACCCCGTCGAGCGGGTGATACCCACCGAACTGATCGTGCGGACGTCCTCGCAACGGCGCCCGCCACGCACCACGGTCAGCGCGCCGCGCAGCCGTGCCGGAGGCTGACGGCCCGGGGTGCGGCCGTAACCTGAGGAAGACTTGAGGATGACGCGACACGCACCGGAGCCCGATCGGCTGCTCCTACCGGGCCAATCCGGGATAAAAGACCGTCCAAGCGGGACGGCTCCCCGATTGACGGCCCCCGGGTGCGTCACAAGCCCGTACGGTCATTCCTATGATGGGCGGACGACACCGCGGACCGCCCTCGACCAGGCATGGTCCACACGGTGGCACGGCGGCGCGAGGGTGGAGGGGTCGATGACTCAGGGGGCCGGTCTGGGAGCCTCGGCACGGACGACGGCGGCGGTTCCGCCCGTGTCCGCGTACGGATCGTCCGCCGTGCCCGGCCCTCTTCCGGGCGGCACGATCCCCACCGCCCCGAACCCGTACGGCGGGATGCCCTACGGCGCGGTCCCGCACGGCCGGGTCCCCCGCGACCCGGCCCAGCCCGCCCCGCCCCCGGCGCCCGCGGCGCGCCCCGCGGAGCCCACCCCGCCCACGCCGCCCTCACCACCGGCGCCCCCCGTCCCGCCGGTGGAGTACACCCCCACCGAGCGCTCCCTGCCGGTCATGGGCCCCGGGCACACTCTCCCGGACACCCCCCTGGTGCCCCCGCAGGACCGCCCGACCGTCGAGCTCACCCCGGTCCCCGACCCCGAGCGCTCCCAGGCTCCCGAGTCCGAGGGGCCCGGCCCGCTCTACGTCGTGGGCGATGTCCACGGCTACCTCGACGAGCTGCGCGAGGCGCTGCTCGCCCAAGGGCTGATCAACGCCGAGGGCAACTGGTCCGCGGGCAACGCCCGGCTCTGGTTCCTCGGCGACTTCACCGACCGCGGCCCGGACGGGATCGGTGTCATCGACCTCGTCATGCAGCTGTCCGCCGAGGCCGCGGCCGCCGGCGGCTACTGCAAGGCCCTGATGGGCAATCACGAGCTGCTGCTCATCGGCGCCAAACGCTTCGGCGACACGCCCGTCAACTCCGGCGCCGGCACCGCCTCCTTCCAGGCCGCCTGGCTGCTCAACGGCGGCCAGCGCACCGACATGGAGCGGCTCGAGGACCACCACCTCCAGTGGATGTCCCGGCTCGACGCGATGACCGAGCAGGACGGCCATCTGCTCGTGCACTCCGACACCACCGCCTACCTCGACTACGGCGACTCCATCGAGGCAGTCAACGACGCCGTGACCGAGGCGCTGCAACGCAGCGACGCCGACGAGTGCTGGGATCTGTTCCGCAAGTTCACCAAGCGCTTCGCCTTCCGCGACGAGGACGCCGGCCCGCTGGCCGCCCGCGAACTGCTCGACACCTACGGCGGGCAGCGCATCGTCCACGGCCACAGCCCGATCCCGTATCTGCTCGGCGAGGTCGGCTCCGAGGACGGCGAGGACGACGGCCAACCGATCGTCGAAGGCCCGCACATCTACGCCGACAACCTCGCGATCGCCATGGACGGCGGCGTCACCATGGCCGGAAAACTGTTGGTTGTCCAATTGCCTCTGAGCGACTGAGGGTTCATATCACGTCGCACGGGGAAGATAGACAGTTTCACCGACGCGGAGTGAATTCGGGAAACCTACTGTCACCCCACGCCGGATCGGCTCTACCATCGGCTTATCCGTAGCAGGCTCTCCTCCGTTTCCGCCCCACTGCCCGGTGACAGCCGGCAACGAGGCCCTACGGAGCATCGGGGGATGCACATGAACAGCGCTCCGCACCTGCTGATCGAGGACCGCCCGGAGTTCGAGCGGGTTCTCGACGAAGCGCTGCGTACCGCGGACCGTCGCGCGGACCTCAGCGGCGTCGGCCAGCGGCTCACCACCGAGCAGCTGCGCACCATGGCCATGAACGCCGCGGCCACCATCGCGGCATGCGCGGCCGACGAATACCAGCACTATGTGGACGCCCGCGAAAAGCTGCGCCAGCCCGCGGCGCCCGACTCCTGGCCCGACACGGCCGACGACGACGAGTTCGCGGCGGCGGACAGCGAGGGAGACGGCGCGGCGGGCGGGTTCGTCGCCACAGTGGGGGACGCCGCGTCCGGGGCGGGACTCGTCGCCGTGCTCTCCGTCCTGGCCCCGGTCCTGGCCGGCACCGCGGCGATCATCTTCCTGCTCGCGGGCTATCTCCTGCGCCTGCTCGACCCAGCGCCGGCGATAGCCCAGCCCATGGTCACCGCGGGGTGGCTGTTCGCCGTGCTCACCGCCGCGGGCCTGCTGATCGCCACCGTCGGCCTCCTGCTCACCGCGCTGCGCAACGGCTCGAGAGCGATGCGGGGCAGCGCGCGCAGCGCCCAGCGCGAAGAGGTGGACCGCGCCAGAGAAGCCTGGGGGCTGGCGCTGCTCGAGCGGGGCGTGGTGCCCTTCCTGCGCGACGCGCTCGCGGACCCGACGGCGGCCGACGGCTCCCACACCTCCCCGGCCCCTTCCCCCGCCTCCTCCCCGACGCGCCCGTCGTCCCCCTCGTCCGCCTCGTCTGCCTACGCCCCCAGCCGCACCCCCCATCTCGGCTACAGCCGCCCCGGCTTCAGCACGGACGACGACGCCCCCAAAACCCGCCCGCGCTACACCAGCCCCGACTTCACCAGCCCCGACTACGGCGGCCCGGAACACCAGCCGGATTAGGCGCTCGACCAGCCCGTTTCAGAGGGCAACGATCTCGCGCCAGCGGAATGATTCACTCCCCACCTTTTGAGCGAACTCGCCCTTAATCGTGGGATGTTCACGCATCGGGATGCATAACGTCCGTCATGGAGGTGATGCTCCGATGAGCACACAGAACACCCCGCCGAACCCGGCGGGCAAGCAGGACGCGATCGACATCAACGACTTCGCCTACGCGGCGACCGGAGCCCGCGTGCGGCGGCTCACGCTGCCGGACGGGACGCACTGGTTCCCGGCGGTGGATGTGGCCAAAGACCTGGGATACGTGAACACTCGTCAGGCGCTTATCTGGCACGTTCCCGAAGACTGGCGCGTAAGTCTCGACGAGCTTGCGCAAAGTGTCTATGGGCGTGATAGTTCGCACAAAATTGCAGGTCACGGGCTCAAAAGGTCCATGCGCATGGTGAGTCTGCCCGGCCTCGTCCGGCTGGTCAACGGTTGCACCAAGCCGGAGGCAGAGCCGTTCAAGAACTGGGTGACCGAGGTCGTGGTCTCCATCCAGCGGCACGGTTCGTACGAGCTCGAGAAGGCCGAAGTACAGCCCACGGCCCCGGACGCCCCGACCGCCTACGCCATGCCGAAGGAGGTCGCCGACGCCATCGTCCGGCTCGAGGAGCACAACCTGAGCATGGACGCGCAGATGCTCGCCATGCAGCGCGAGGCCCAGGAACTGCGCCGCGAGAGCGCCGAGATGCTGCGGCAGTCCGTGGCGGCGCAGCGCGAGATCGCCGAGGCGATCCGCGAGTCCACCGCCGTTCAGCGGGAGTCGTTCACCGCCGGGCAGACCGCAGCGCAGGCGCTGACGCAGCACGTGAACAAGACCGCCGTGCCGCCCCGGGTGACCCCGGCCTCGGTGATCGCCGAGTGGCGCGAGCGCAATCTCGTGGTCACCGCCGACATCTGGGCCGTGGCCGCGTACATCCTGCCCGCGATCATCGAGCACGGCGAATGCCTCTATCCGCTGGATGCCATCGCGTCCGTCACCGGGCTCACCGAGCACCGCGTGCATGACGCGCTGCGCATGTTGCAGAAGCGCGGCTGCGTCCGGCAGGCCGGGGTGACTTCGGACGGCGCTCCGGTGTACGTCCTGAAGTAGTCCGCCCCGACACGGCCAGAGGGCCCGAAGTCGCAAATCGAAGTTGCGGCTTCGGGCCCTCCCGTACGTTACTGGTGGATCACTCCGCGAGAGGCAGATACACGCGGTTTCCCGCCGCCGCGAACTCCTTCGACTTCTCCGCCATTCCGGCCTCCACCTCGGCCGTGTCCATCGCGCCGCCGTGCTCGCGCCGGATGTCCTGGCTGATCTTCATCGAGCAGAACTTCGGCCCGCACATCGAGCAGAAGTGCGCCGTCTTCGCCGGTTCCGCCGGGAGCGTCTCGTCGTGGAAGGAGCGGGCCGTGTCCGGGTCGAGGGCCAGGTTGAACTGGTCCTCCCAGCGGAATTCGAAGCGGGCGTCGGACAGGGCGTCGTCCCACTCCTGGGCGCCGGGATGGCCTTTGGCCAGATCCGCCGCGTGGGCGGCGATCTTGTAGGTGATGACACCGGTCTTGACGTCGTCGCGGTCCGGCAGGCCCAGGTGCTCCTTCGGCGTGACGTAGCAGAGCATCGCGGTGCCCCACCAGGCGATCATCGCCGCGCCGATGCCCGAGGTGATGTGGTCGTAGGCGGGGGCGATGTCGGTGGTGAGGGGGCCGAGGGTGTAGAAGGGGGCCTCCTCGCAGATCTCCTGCTGGAGGTCGACGTTCTCCTTGATCTTGTGCATCGGGACATGGCCCGGGCCCTCGATCATCGTCTGGACGTTGTGCCGCTTGGCGATCCGGTTGAGCTCACCGAGCGTGCGCAACTCCGCGAACTGCGCCTCGTCGTTGGCGTCGGCGATCGAGCCGGGGCGCAGTCCGTCGCCGAGCGAGTAGGTGACGTCGTACGCGGCCAGGAGCTCGCAGAGCTCCTCGAAGTGGGTGTAGAGGAACGACTCCTTGTGGTGGGCCAGGCACCACGCCGCCATGATGGAGCCGCCGCGCGAGACGATGCCGGTCTTGCGGCGGGCGGTCAGCGGGACGTACGGCAGCCGCACACCCGCGTGCACCGTCATGTAGTCGACGCCCTGTTCGGCCTGTTCGACGACGGTGTCCTTGTAGATCTCCCAGGTCAGCTCCTCGGCCTTGCCGTCGACCTTCTCCAGGGCCTGGTACAGCGGCACCGTGCCGATGGGGACCGGGGAGTTGCGCAGCACCCACTCGCGGGTGGTGTGGATGTTGCGGCCGGTGGAGAGGTCCATGACCGTGTCGGCGCCCCAGCGGGTCGCCCAGGTCATCTTCTCGACCTCCTCCTCGATGGAGGAAGTGACGGCGGAGTTGCCGATGTTGGCGTTGACCTTCACCAGGAATCGCTTGCCGATGATCATCGGCTCGATCTCCGGGTGGTTGACGTTGGCCGGGAGGACCGCCCGGCCGGCCGCGATCTCCTCGCGGACCACCTCGGGGGAGACGTGCTCGCGGAGCGCCACGAACTCCATCTCCGCGGTGATCTCGCCCCGGCGGGCGTATGCGAGCTGTGTCACGGCGGCGCCGTCCCGGCCCCGGCGGGGCCGGCGGGGGCGGCCGGGGAAGACCGCGTCGAGGTTGCGCAGCCCGCCGCGTGGCGCGGTGTGCTTGACGCCGTCGTCCTCGGGCCGGACGGGGCGGCCCTCGTACTCCTCGGTGTCGCCTCGGGCGAGGATCCAGTTCTGCCGCAGCGGTGCGAGCCCGCGGCGGACATCTGTCTCGATCTGAGGGTCGGTGTACGGGCCGGAGGTGTCGTACAGCGTGACGTCCTGGCCATTGGTGAGGTGCACGCGGCGGACCGGGACCCGAAGGTCCGGACGCGATCCGGCGATATATCCCTTATGCCAGCCGAACTCAGGCTTTTCGGGCGCGTGTGCATCCTGCAGAGTCATTGAGACCCACTCCCTACGCCGGCATTACCCGGTAACAGGTTCAGCGGTCGGCGCAGCGAAGTCGGTCAGCGCCCTCTCAGCCCGGTGCTCCGAGCTCCCGCGATTGCAAAGGTGTCACCCACGCTAACGGTTGTCCGGCGACGATGAACAGAGGGCCCCCGGACTTGCGATGATCTGACGGTGACCTCGACACCACAGCGGCAGCACCACCCGGACGAGCCCGGCCACGCGCACGCCGGCGCGTCCAGCCACTCGCACGGCCACTCGCACAGCCATGGCCCGGCCACACCCGTCTCCAACCATCTGCGCAAGGTCATTGCGGCGGTCCTCATCCCCTTCGCGGCCGCCGTCGTAGCCGGGCTGATCGTGCTGTGGCCGGGCGGCACGCCCGACCACAAGGCGCATGAGCGCAGCGGGCTGGGCTTCGACCAGCAGACGGTGGCCGGGCGGGTGGTGAAGGTCGAGGAGGTGAACTGCGCCGACGTCAACGCCCAGCCGCAGCAGCCCGTCGAGCCGGGCCAGGAGGCCGCGAACCAGGAAGGCGGGGCCGGGGGTCCGGCCAAGAAGACCGTCTGCGAGCGGGCGACCATCGAGGTCACCTCGGGCAAGGACAAGGGCCGTACGTTCGAGGAGATCGTGCCGCCGAACGCCTCCCGCAAGTACTCCACCGGGCAGAAGCTGAAGCTGTCGTACGCGCCCAAGGCGCCGAAGAACCTTCAGTATTCGATCTCGGACGTCGAACGGGCCCTGCCCATGGCGCTGCTCGCCGGGCTGTTCGCGCTCGCGGTCGTGGCCGTCGGGCGGCTGCGCGGTGTCTTCGCACTGGTGGCACTGGCGGTCAGCTTCGGGGTGCTGACGCTGTTCATCCTCCCGGCGATACTGGCGGGCTCCAACCCGCTGGTCGTCGCGGTGATCGGGGGCAGCGCGATCATGCTCATCGCGCTGTACATGTGCCATGGACTGACGGCCCGTACCTCCGTCGCCGTGCTCGGCACGCTCATCTCGCTGCTGCTGATCGGTCTGCTGGGCTCGCTGTTCATCGGCTGGGCGAGCCTGACGGGCAACACCGACGACCAGACGGGGCTGGTCCACGGCCTCTATCCGGGCATCGAGATCCGCGGTCTGCTGCTGGCAGGGGTGATCATCGGATCACTCGGGGTGCTGGACGATGTGACGGTCACCCAGACCTCCGCGGTGTGGGAGCTCAGGGAGGCGGACCCCACGGCGGGCTGGCGCAAGCTGTACGCGGCCGCGATGCGCATCGGGCGGGACCACATCGCGTCCGTGGTCAACACCCTGGTGCTCGCGTACGCGGGCGCCTCGCTGCCGCTGCTGCTCCTGTTCTCGATCGCGGACAGCGGCGTGGAGGCGGTGGCGACGAGCGAGATCGTCGCGGAGGAGATCGTACGGACCCTCGTGGGCAGCATCGGTCTCGTCGCCTCGGTGCCGGTGACCACCGCGCTGGCCGCGCTCGTGGTCTCCGCGGACCGCGCGCCGCGCGTCGGCGCGGAGCGGGGCGGCGCGGAGCAGGTCGGAGCCGGGCAGGTCGGAGCCGGGCAGGTCGGAGCCGGACAGGGAGCCGGCGGGGGCCGGAGCGGGCGCGGACGGCGGCGCCGGGCGCGCGGGCGCTGAGCGGCCGGACGACCCGCCACTAGCCGGCGAACCGGTCCTCCGCGAGGATCCGGTCGAGCTCCGCGTCCAGGTCGCCGACCGGATCGCAGGCCGACTGCTCCTGGCCGAACGGAACCACCCGGTCCGTACGGTCCAGGAAGGCCACCAGCGGGGCGGCACCGGCGCGGAACAGCGCCCGCTCGGCCCCCACTTGGAGCCTGATGAAGACGTCCGAAAGCCCCTCGGGCGAGGCGGGGGCGATCCGCACATCGCCCTCGCCCGAGGGTTTGCTCAGCCCGTCCAGCAGCAGTTCCCGAGCGAAGGCCCAACTCACGGGTGCGTCGCCGGGTAGATGAAAGGTGATCTCGACCGCGTACGGGTCGCTGCTGTCATAGGACAACTCGACCGGGATCCGGAAGGAGAGGTCCTGGGAGACCAGGAAGGTCATCGTTACTTCTGCCTGGACTGTGTCGCGCATGTCACGCATCGTTCGCCGCCCCGAGTTGATTGCGAATGGCCAGGTTTGAACGCCCTGGCCTCTTGACGCCATGGTCCGCTTACCTCAAGCGGGCCATAAAAAGTGAATTTTCAGATATTGATAGGGATCGAGAGGGAGCTGATATCTCGGCCGACTCTGGAGCGTAGCGACTCGACTGCGGGGCGGAGTCGGTTTGCCTCATGTGAGGGACTGGAAATGGCCAGAGTTGCCGCGGCTGTTCCCGCCGCTGTTCCCGCGGCGGCGATCGAGGAGACGGGCGCGGGCGGGCGGATCCGCTCGCCGGGCCGGGCGGGGCGGCGCCGGCCTATGACGTGGGAGTTCGGAGCCGGTTCACCGGCTGCGGCCATGTTCGCTTTCGTCAACAGGCACCCCCGGGGTGTGTTGCGAGGCAGACGCCCGGAACGGGAGACGTCGAGCACTCGAACTCTAACCGGAACGGTGCCACCGAGCCGTCAAGCCGAGGTTTGGAACGCGCGTATCCCCCGCGCGGCGTACCCGTGCTCCGCGGCGCGCCCGTACTCCTCCGCGCATCCGTACTCTTCGGCGCGTCCGTACCCTTCGGCGCGTCCGTACTCCTCCGCGCGTCCGTACCCTTCGGCGCGTCCCCGGCCCGCGGCGCACCCGCGGCGCCGGGTCACCAGTCGCCGCGGGACGAGGAGGACGAGCTGAACTTCCGTACGACGTAGATCAGACCGGCGACGAGCGCCACCAGCAGCAGCGCCTTGAAGACCAGGCCGACCACAAAGCCGACCACGCTCATGACCAGGCCGCCGAACACGGCCAGCACGAGGATCGGCACCGCGACCCATGTCACCCACCACGGCAAACCCTGGAATATGCCCTTCGTCGCCACTTCGGTCCCTGCTTTCTTCACTGAGCCAGTCGGTCCGGCCGTCGGCTTCAGCACCGGCCGGGATCCCTCCGCATTCGATGCTAGGGCGGCCGACGAGCGAACACAGGCCCCCGCGTCCCCCGTCCTCCCCTGACCGGACCCCTACGGGACGCGGGGCCCGCGCATCAGCTCTCAGGGGGAGAGAAGACGACCATGACCCGCAGGTCCTCGGTGATGTGGTGGAACTTGTGGGCCACTCCGGCCGGCACATACACGACACTGCCGCGCGCCACCTGCGTGGTCTCCATCCCCACCGTGATCGACGCCCGCCCGCTGACCACCAGGTACACCTCGTCCTGGCGGTGCGGCTGCTGCGGGTCGGTCTGGCCCGCGTCCAGCGCGTACAGCCCGACGGACATGTTCCGCTCGTGCAGGAACTGCAAGTACGCGCCGTCGTTCGCGGCCCGCTCCGCCTCCAGCTCATCCAGCCGGAACGCCTTCATTCGCCTCTCCGCCCCTTGCTCCCCGGCCCTGCCCAGCGCGGGGCCTGTTCTGCGACGATCTCAACCATGAAGAATCTTCTCGTCAAGACGATCGCCAACGCGGGCGCCCTCTGGGTGGCCATCTGGCTCCTCAAGGACATCACGCTGACCGGTGACAACACCGGCCGGAAGGCGATCACGCTCATTCTCGTGGCGCTCGTATTCGGCCTGGTGAACGTCGTGGTCAAGCCAGTGGTCAAGCTGCTGGCCTTTCCGCTTTTCATTCTCACCCTCGGGCTGATCACCCTGGTGATCAACGCCCTGATGCTGCTGCTGACCTCCTGGCTGGCCGGCAAGTTCGACCTGACCTTCCATGTCGAGGGCTTCGGCACGGCCGTGATAGGCGCGTTGATCATCTCCATCGTCTCCTGGGCGCTGCACGTCGTGCTTCCCGACGACAAGGACTGACCGCCGTCGAGGATGATGGGACGCATGAGAGCCCCGTCGCCCTACCGTGTCTGTTTCGTCTGCACCGGCAACATATGCCGCTCGCCGATGGCCGAATCCGTCTTCCGCGCCTACGCCGAGGAAGCCGGGCTCGACGGCCGTGTCGAGGTGGACAGCGCGGGCACCGGCCCGTGGCACGAGGGCGACGGAGCGGACGGCCGTGCCATCACCACGCTCACGGCCCACGGCTATGAGCAACGTCACATCGCGCGCCAGTTCCAGGCCGCCTGGTTCTCCGGCCTCGACCTGGTGATCGCTCTCGACAGCGGCCATCTGCACGAGCTGCGCGCCCTGGCCCCGACGCCGGAGGACGCCGCGAAGGTGCGGCTGCTGCGCGGCTACGACCCCGAGGCCGACCCGGACGCCCCCGGCGGCCTGGACGTGCCCGACCCGTACTACGGCGGGCCGGAGGAGTTCGAGACCTGCCTGGTGATGATCGAGGCGGCGAGCGAGGGGCTGCTGGACGCGGTGAGCGAAGCCCTCGCCGCCTCGGAGCCGACCCCGGGACCGGCCGCGGAGGCGACTGCGGAACCGGCCGCTGAGCCGACCGCGGCGCCCGCCGCCCGGAAAGAGGACGCATGACCGGCGACGGCACCCGGGCGGTGCGGGCCGGGCTGCCCGAGCCCGAGGCGTACGAGCCGACCCTGCCGGGCCCGGCCTTCGCCGCCCACTACCACCTGCCCGGCGACGCGGACCTGCTCCGCGGCCCGTACACCTACGGCCGGGACGCCAACCCCACCTGGACCCGGCTGGAGCGGGCGATCAGCGAGCTGGAGTCGCCGGACGCCGAGGCCGAGACGGTGGTCTTCGCCTCCGGCATGGGCGCGATCTCCGCGGTGCTGCTGTCCCAGCTGGGGCAGGGCGACGCGGCCGTCCTGCCCTCCGACGGCTATCAGCTCCTGGCCCCGCTGGGCGAGCGGCTTGCGGGCTACGGCATCGAGGTGCGCACCGCGCCCACCGGCGGCGACGCCCAGCTGGCCCTCCTGGACGGCGCGCCGGACGCCGACAGCGGGCCCCGGCCCGTCAAGCTGCTGTGGATCGAGTCCCCGGCCAACCCCGGCCTGGACGTGTGCGACATCCGCCGCCTGGCCGACGCCGCCCATGAGCGGGGCGCGCTGGTCGCCGTGGACAACACCCTGGCCACCCCGCTCGGCCAGCGCCCCCTCGAACTCGGCGCGGACTTCTCCGTCGCCAGCGGCACCAAGGCGCTCACCGGCCACGGCGACGTCCTGCTCGGCTATGTCACCTGCCGCGACCCGGGCCTCGCCGCCTCCGTGCGCACCTGGCGCAAGATGGCCGGCGGCATCCCCGGCCCGATGGAGGCATGGCTCGCGCACCGCTCCCTGGCCACCCTCCAGCTGCGCGTCGACCGCCAGGCCGCGACGGCGCTGGCCCTGGCCGAGGCGCTGCGCGGCCGCCCCGAGGTCACCGGGCTGCGCCACCCCGGGCTGCCGACCGACCCGGCGCACCGCGTGGCGGCGGCCCAGATGCACGGCGGGCGCTTCGGCTGTGTGGTCTCCTTCGTCCTCCCCGGGCAGGAGCACGCCGATCGCTTCCTGGCCGCGCTGCGCCTGGTCGACGGCGCGACCAGCTTCGGCGGCGTGAGGTCCACGGCCGAGCGGCGCGGGCGGTGGGGCGGCGACGCCGTGCCGGACGGCTTCATCCGGTTCTCGGTGGGCGCCGAGGACCCGGACGACCTGATCGCGGATGTGCTGCGGGCGCTCGACAAGGCACTCGACAACGCCCCCGACAAGGCTTGACGCGTCACAAGCGGTCACGCGCCCCCGCGGGATCAGGCCATGCTTCACGGGCGTCTCAAGCCTCCCCCCTCGTGGCTTGAGACGCCCCGGTTCCCTCGTGGAGAACCGCTCGAACAAGGCTAGTTGACTCAGCGTCAGTGTCCAATCACAGTAGCGACATGGACCTATCGGCATATTTATAGTTGGCCTGCGGCGGGGGTGCGTCGAGCGGAGGGGAACCGCATGGATCTGGCCCTCTTGCGCACATTTGTCACGGTTCACCGGGCCGGGTCCTTCACCCGCGCCGCCGCGCTGCTCGGGCTCTCCCAGCCCGCCGTCACCGGCCAGATCCGTACCCTCGAACGCCAGCTGGGCCGCCCCCTGTTTCTGCGCACCGCGCGCGGGGTCGTCCCCACCAGCGTCGGCGAGGAGCTCGCCCACAAGGCCGCGCCCCACCTCGACGCGCTGATGGAGATCACCGAGGCCGGGCTCGACGACAGCTCCGTCGCCCGCACCCTGCACCTCGCGGGCCCCCCGGAGTTCACCGCGCTGCGGGTCCTGCCCGCCCTCGCCCCGCTCATCAACCAGGGGCTGGGGGTGCGCTGCGCCTTCGGCAGCGCCGAGGAGCTGTTCGAAGGGCTGGCCGCCGGCCACCACGACCTGGCCGTCACCACCGCCCGGCCCCGCGGCCGGCTGCTGGCCGCCGTCCCGCTGTGCGACGAGGAGCATGTGCTGGTGGCCGCCCCCCGCTGGGCGGCCCGGCTCGGCGGCCCCGCGGTGTTACAGGTCAAGGGCGTCAGCGCGCTGGAGCGGCTGCCGGTCGTCGAGGTCCATGAGAGCCTGCCGCTGATCACCCGCTACTGGTCGGCCGTCTTCGACGCCCCGCCGATCACCGCGGGCACGGTCATCACCCCGGACCTGCGGGCCGTCCTCGCCTGCGTCGCGGCGGGCGTCGGCCTCGGCGTGCTGCCGCGCTATCTGTGCATGGACGCGCTGGACGCCGGGGAGGTCGTCGCCCTGCTCAACCCCTCGGTGCCGCCGCTGCGCACCTACTTCCTGGTCATCCGGACGGGCGCGCTCGCCCTGCCGCACATCGCGCGGGCGCACGAGTGGCTGCTGCGCGCCGCTGTCGACTGGTGAGTCGAGAATGACCGGTGAGTCGCCCTTGACCGGTGGGTCGGGGTTTCACCGGGCGGCACATGCGGCAGATCTCCACCATGACCGAACGACCTGTGGTCAAGCGCACCGCCCGTGCCATCCTGCTCGACGGGGCCGCCGAGCCCCGGCTGGTCCTGATCAAGCGGACCAAGCCCGGCGAGGAGCCGTACTGGATCACGCCGGGCGGCGGGATGGAGCCCGAGGACACCACGGTCGTCGACGCGCTGCACCGCGAGGTCGACGAGGAGCTCGGCGCGAAGGTGACGGATGTGGTGCCCGCCTTCGTCGACACCGTCCCGCACCCCGACGAGGCCTCGGCCGGCGTGAAGGTGCAGCACTTCTTCGTCTGCCGCCTGGGGTCCATGGACCTGTCGCGGCGCCATGGCCCGGAGGTGGACGAGCCCTGCGGGGAGTACGAGGTGGTGCGCGTCCCCTTCACCCGCGAGGGGATCGCCTCGGTGGGAGTGGTGCCGCCGTCGCTGCGCGCGTATCTCGACGCGAACATCGAGGGCGTGCTGGCGCTGCTCGCCGACGACCTCGGCTGACCCCGGCCCCACCGGAGCCGGACCGGCCGGCTACCCGAACCAGCCGCTGAACGGCTGCCCGGCGCCCTCGGGCGCCCGCTCCCGCGCCCTGGCCAGCACGCGCTCGGCCTCCCGCTGCCACGCCTCGGGGCGCACGGGCACGGTCCCTGTCCCAGGCCCCGCCGCCCCTGCCGCGGGCTCCGGCTGCGGCTCGGGCTCGGGCTCCGGGCGGGTCATGGGCTCGCGACGCCCCTCGCGCACATCGGCGGCCGCGCCGAAGAAGTCGCCGCCCTTGCGCTTGAAGTCGTCCGTGCCCCAGTCCCGCTCCCGTTCGGCGGAGCCGCCGGCCCCGCCGCCGTCCGCGCCCCCGACCGCCGGGGCACTGTGCCGCCGCTGCGAGGACACCTTCTGGAGGTGCGGGATGTGCTTGGCGCAGTGGATGTACGCCTCCTCGACCGTCACCTCGACCCACACCACCGCCCGCCGCCCCGGCACCGGGTCGACCGGCAGCCCGGGGTGGGCGGCGCGCATCTCGGCGTCCGCCACGACCCGCGCCCGGCCGTTGATGTGCAGGCCGATCCGGTCGCGCATGAAGTCGATCATGAGAATCCCGAGGTGGGGATTCTCCTCGATGTTCCCGAGGCTGGCCAGGACGCCATTGCCCCGGTACTCGGGGTAGGCCAGGGTCCGGTCGTCGAACACCCGCAGAAATCCGGGCGGCCCGGCGCGGAAGGTGCTGTCGCACTCGCCGTGCCCGTCGGCCGTCGCCAGGAAGAACATCTCCTGGCGGGCCACGAACTCCCGCATCCGGTCGTTGAGCCGGTCCAGCACCTGCTCGTCGTAGAAGCGGTCGGCGCGGTCGACCGTGTCCAGGCGCCGCTGAAGCCGATGTTCGCCTTCGCTGCCCGGACGGCTCGTACGGTCCAGGTCGGCCACGGGCGCGCCGGCCGCCGCGGTCCGTGCCGCCGCGATCCGTGCTGTCGCCGTCGTCGCCGTCGCCCGCTCGTGCTCGACGTCGTCCACGCTCACTCGTCCCTCACCCTGCGTTCGCTCGAGTCAGTGATCCACTGCTCGCCCAGCCCCCAAGTCCCCTGCTCCTCACTACTCACTACTGCGTCACGGCCCCCCGCCGTGTTGCAGTTCCCGTCGCCCGCGGGTCCCCGCCGACCCCCCGTCGGCTAGTCCCCCGCCGCCACGAGCTCTTCGAGGGAGTCGTGCCGGATGCGGTGCGAGGGGATTCCGATGCCTCTCAGGGTGTCCACCCCGCTGCGGATCATCCCGGCCGGCCCGGAGAGATACGCGTCGTACGTACTCCAGGGGCCGTACTGCCGCACGGCGTCCGGCAGCCGGCCGCTGAGCCCGTTCGTCGGGCTGTCGGAGACGACCGGGCGGACCGAGAGCCAGTGGTGGGCCTGCGCCAGCCGCAGCATGGTGTCGATGTCGTACAGGTCGTGGTCGCTGCGGGCGCCGTAGAAGACCTCGACCGGGCGGTTGCGGCCGTGCTCGGCGACGTCCTCGACCAGGGCCTTGATCGGCGCTATGCCGGTGCCGCCGCCCAGGCAGAGCAGGCCGTTGTCGCGGGAGTGGTCGATCACCATCGAACCGGCCGGGGGGCCGAGGCGGATCACATCGCCGGGGCGGGCGCGGTGCACCAGCGCCGAGGACACCCAGCCGGCCGGTACCGCCTTGACGTGGAAGGACAGCAGACCGTCCGCGCGCGGCGCGGAGGCGAAGGAGTAGTGCCGCCACACCCGGGGCCACCAGGGGGTCTCCAGGGAGGTGTACTGGCCGGCGAGGAAGGGGTACGGCTGGTCGGGGCGCACCGTGATGACCGCGATGTCCTGGGTGCGCAGCTCATGGCCGACGACCTCGGCCTGCCACCACGCGGGCGCGCGCAGCTCGTCCTCGGCGGCCGCGTCGATCATGATCTGCGAGATGGCGGTGTACGCCCGGACCCAGGCGCCCTCGGCCTCGTCGCTCCAGGTCGTGGTCGCGTAGCGGGTGAGCGCGCCGATCAGGCACTCGCCGACGGCCGGGTAGTGCTCCGGCTGGGTGCCGTACTTGCGGTGGCCGCGGCCGAGCCCGGAGAGGTACTCGGTGAGGATGTCCGGGTCGTCCACCAGCTTGGCGGCGGTCAGCAGGGCTCTGAAGAGCCGGTCGCGCTGGGCGTCCATCGCGGCGGGGAACAGCGGCCGCAGATAGGGGTGCTGGACGAACAGCAGCGCGTAGAAGTACGAGGTGACCTTGTCCGCGATGGGCTCGACCTCGGCCATCGTGCGGCGGATGAGGATCGCGTCGGGCGACGCCGTCGGGTCCCCGATGAACTGGTCCTCCGGCCGGACGTCCTGCGCGCCGGGCGCCTCGTCGGGGCGCTGGTGCTCCTCGCGCTCCCGTACGGGCCTGGCCTCGACTCCGGCTCCGGCCCTGGAAGGAGACGGCGGCGGAGGCGGGGGCGGAGGCGGCGCGGGGGATGCGGTCGGCGCGGGGGATGCGGGCGGCGCGGGGGATGCGGTCGGCGCGGGCGGTGCGGGCGGCGCCGGGGTCTGTGTACGGCGGTCGGCGCCCGTGCCGACCGGCCGTATCGGGCTCACCGGGCGGCTGGGCGCCTGGCGGCCGGCTTCCTGGTCCGGACCCGGGGACGCTTCCTCGTCCCGCCTCCTGCTCGGGGTGAACCAGCCCCAGTCGCCACTGCTTCCGCCGGTGCCGCCGGTGCCGTCGTTGCCGGCCGACGACGTGGTGGTCGGAGCGTCCATGGTTGCCTCGCCTCGAACGTCTTTCTGTCGGTCTTCGCACTTCCGAAGCCGGAATGTGCCCGCAATTCCCCGCTCTGTGCCACTGGTTCAGGTGAGTTTGGTCCGGATGGCCCGCCCCGTACTTCTCCATGGGCAGCATGCCATGCTTGTCCACCGCACAGGACAGATAGTCGGAACTCCGGGTAACGGCACCTGTGTTCCGTTAGGCTGGATTGTCCCGATGTAGCCCTGCGACAACAGCCGCGCAGAACCCGGATCCGACCCTACCGGGCCCGGATGAATTCACAAGCCCCAACTCCAGTGGTTCCGTTACACCCGGCAACCTGCGTAATTACTGGTAGCTACCTGCCAATTCGTAGGCCTCTCGCAGATCGCGGCCGGTATAGCCGTGCGATGCGATTTCGCTCACATGATGGTCGGCGTTGACCGCGATCGAGACCGGCACCACGGCGAACAGCTCCGCGTCCGACATCGAGTCGCCATAGGCGACGCAGTCCTCCCTGCTCAGACCGAACTTCGCACAGAGTTCATCGGCGATGCGCACCTTGGCCGCCGGGGTGAGGATGCCCTCCGGATCCAGCGGCTCGCGGAACGGCACGGCCGGCCAGCGCGACCCCTGCGCGGCGTCCGCGCCCCATTCCAGCAGCCGCTCCACGAAGAAGCCGGGAGAGAGCGAAATCACCGCGCACCGCTCCCCGCGCTCCCGGATGTCCGCCCACACCTCGTGGATACCCGCCAGCCACGGCGCCTCCTCGAACGCCGCCGCCACTTGCCGCTCCGTCAGCTCCCCCCACAGCGCGCAGGCCCGCACGGCGAACTGCGCGGTGCTCAGCTCCCCGTCCGCGAACGCCCGCTCCAGCTCGCCGATCTCCCGCTCCACCCCGAGCTGACGGGATATCTCGACGGCTGCGGCCGAGCCGTGGATGAGCGTCCCGTCCAGATCGAACAGATGCAGTCTGGTCATGAGGGCGAGCCTAGGGCCTGCCCGGGCCCGGGGCGTGTCCGGGCTCAGGGCCTGCCCACGGCCCGGTACGCGCGCGGAGTACGGCGGGAGTACGCCCGGATACTCCCGCCGTCAGACGCGGTGCGGACCCCCGCGGACGACCGTGGAGACATGAAGCCGAACCTTTCGCGGCCCGCCCGCAGGGCCCTTCTCGTCGTCCATGTCGTCGTCTCCGTCGGCTGGCTCGGGCTCACCCTGTGTCTGCTCGCGCTGGGCATCGCGGGGGCGGCCTCAGGATCGGCGGACACCGCCGAGGCCGCCTATCGCGCCATGAAGATCTTCGGCGACTGGCTGATCGCGCCGATCAGCCTGGCGTCCCTGCTGAGCGGGGTGGCGCTGTCGCTCGGCACGCCCTGGGGACTGGCCCGGTACCGCTGGGTCGTCACCAAGTTCTGGCTGACGGTGCCCGCGGCGGGCGCCTCGATCTTCGCGCTGCGGGCCGAGATCGCCTCCGCCGCGGCCGACGCCTCGGCGGGCCGGGCCGTACCGTCCTCCGTCGATCTGGTCATCGCGCCCTCGGTGGCGCTGGGCGTCTATCTGTTTCTCACCGCCATCTCGGTCCTCAAGCCGTGGGGGCTGACGGCGCGCGGGCGGCGGCTGCGGGCCGGTTCCCGCCCCACCGGGGCCGGGACGCGCTCCGGCCGCCGCGTGGCCGCCCGCTCACAGGCGTGAGGGGGGCCGTGCGTACAGGCGACGGGCGGCAGCCGGGCGACGGGAGGGCGGGCGCGCAGCGCTTCCGTTGAGGGTGGTGGTGGGCGACGGGAGGGCGGGCGACGGGCGGGCGGGTCAGCGTACGGCTGCCTCGTCTGCCGTCTCAGGGGCGGGGGACGCACCGCCCGCGGCGACGACCCGCCCACCGGTGCGCGCGGTGCGCCGTTCGAGCGCGGCCGAGAAGACGGCGGTGGCGAGCGCGGCGACGGCCATGAGGGCGCCGACCCAGTTGGGCGCGGTGTAGCCCCTTCCGGCGGAGATGACGAGCCCGCCGAGCCAGGCGGCCAGGGCGTTGCCCAGGTTGAAGGCGCCGATGTTGGCCGCCGAGGCGAGCGTCGGCGCGTTCGGCGCCTGGTCCATGACCCGCTTCTGGAGCGGCGCCACGGTCGCGAAGCCGAAGGCCCCGACCAGCACGATCGTGACGGCCGCCGCGACCTTGTCATGGGCGGTGAAGCTGAACGCCGCCAGGACGACGCCGAGCCCGCCGAGGGTGATGTACAGCATCCGCATCAGGGACCGGTCGGCGTAGCGCCCGCCGATCAGGTTGCCGCCGACCAGGCCGAGGCCGAAGAGGACGAGCAGCCAGGTCACGGAGGAGTCGGCGTAGCCCGCCACGTCCACCATCATCGGCGTGATGTAGGTGATCGCGGCGAAGACGCCGCCGAAGCCGAGCACGGTCATGGTCATGGCCAGCCACACCTGCGGATTGCGGAACGCCGCGAGCTCCTGGCCGAGGCGGGCGGCGGCCGGGCCGGGCTGCCGGGGCACGAGGGCGGCGATGCCGGCCAGCCCGAGCACGCCGAGCCCGGCTACGGCGAGGAACGCGGCGCGCCAGCCGAGGGTCTGGCCGATCCAGGTGCCCATGGGCACGCCGACCACGTTGGCGATGGTCAGGCCGGTGAACATGGTGGCGATGGCCCGGGCCCGCTTGTCGGGGGCCACCAGGTCGGCGGCGACGACCGCGCCGATGCCGAAGAAGGCGCCGTGCGCGAACGAGGCCAGCACCCGCCCGGCGAGCAGCAGCAGGAAGGCGGGGGCGAGCGCGGAGAGCAGATTGCCCGCGATGAACAGCCCCATCAGCATCATCAGCATCTGCTTACGGGCCAGCCGGGTGCCGAGCAGGGTCAGCAGCGGGGCGCCGATGACGACGCCGAGGGCGTAGCCGGTGGTCGCGTATCCGGCGGTGGGGATCGAGACGTGGAACTCGTCCGCCACCTCGGGCAGCAGTCCCATGATCACGAATTCGGTGGTGCCGATGCCGAAGGCGCCGATGGCGAGCGCCAGCAGGGCGAGAGGCATGTCGTGGAGTCCTCAGAACGATTGCGCGGAAGTTTTGGACGCGTCGACAATAATTGCATACGCACTTACTTGCAAGCGCCGACATTTTCATCGAGTGCACTACGCTGGGGGACACGACACCCAAGGAGGGGTTCCATGCCGGATGTGCAGACCGAGGAGCCGTTGGCCGACGAGCCGCTGCCCGGCGGGCAGGCCCTCGCCCAGGGCTGGTGCGCCCTGTCCGCCCTGCACGGCCGCATCGAGACGCGCGTCGAGCGCGCGCTACAGGCCCGTCACGGGCTGAGCGTCCGCGAGTTCTCGGTGCTGAACGTGCTCAGCGCCCAGCACGACGGCCCGGGCGGCCATCTCCAGATGCGCCAGCTCGCCGAGTCCGTCGTGCTCAGCCAGAGCGCGACCACCCGCCTGGTCACCCGCCTGGAGGACCGCGGCCTGCTGTCCCGCTACATCTGCCCGGACGACCGCCGCGGCATCTACACCAACGTCACCGCGGCGGGCCGGGAACTGCTCGACCAGGCGCGCCCGACCAACGACACCGCGCTGCGCGAGGCCCTGCAGGACGCCGCCGCACGGCCCGAGCTGGCCCCGCTGGTGACGGCCGTCGAAGGGCTGTGGGCCCCCGCGTAGGCTGCCCGCCATGAGCAACCTCGAGATCCGCGGTGCCACCACCGAGGACATACCGGCCATCGTGGCCATGCTGGCCGACGACCCGCTCGGCGCCCGGCGCGAGTCCCCGGACGACCTGGCCCCCTACCTGGCGGCGTTCGAGCGGATCACGAGCGACGGGGGCCAGCGGCTGGTGGTCGCCGTACGGGACGGCCGCACCGTCGGCACCCTCCAGCTCACCGTCATCCCCGGCCTGTCCCGGCAGGGCGCCACCCGCTCGATCATCGAGGCCGTCCGCATCCACGCCGACGAGCGCGGCGGCGGGCTCGGCACCCAGCTGATCGAGTGGGCCGTCGACGAGTCGCGCCGCGAGGGCTGTGTGCTGGTGCAGCTCACCTCGGACGCGACCCGTACCGACGCCCACCGCTTCTACGAGCGCCTCGGCTTCGAGGCCTCGCACGTGGGGTTCAAGCTCGCGCTCTAGAGAACGCCGAGGTCGATCGCCTCGGCCATCCGCCGGTAGCCCGCGTCATTGGGGTGCTTGTGGTCGCCGCTGTCGTACGCCGGGTCGAGCGTCTGCGGATCCGACGGCGCGGCCATGACGGCGGCGAAGTCGACCACCGCGTCGAACTCGCCGGAGCCGCGGATCCACGCGTTGATCGCGGCGCGCTTCGCCTCGGAGCGGGCGGTGTGGTACTCGGCGCCCTTGAAGGGCAGGATCGTGGCGCCCACGACCCTGACGCCGCGGGCGTGGGCCCGCGCGATCAGCTCGCGGTAGCCGGCGATCACCTGCTCGGCGGAGACCTGCGGATTGGGCTTGTAGGTGGGCAGATCCACCTCGCTGAAGCCGATGTCGTTGAGCCCCTGGAGCAGGATCACCGACCCGACGCCCGGCTTGTCCAGCACATCCCGCTGGAACCGGGCGCCCGCCCGGTCCCCGTACCAGGGCGAGTCGTGCAGCAGCAGATTTCCGCCGATGCCGGAGTTGAGGACCGGGCGCGGGGTGCCGGCGGCCGCCAGGCGCTCGGCCAGCAGATCCGGCCAGCGGCTGTTGGCGTCGTACGTCGAGCCGAAGCCGTCGGTGATGGAGTCGCCGAACGCGACCACGGATCCGCGGCGCCCGGTGCCGCCGGTCAGCTCCACGTCCGACAGGTAGTACCAGGAGTGGGTGGACGCGGTGAACGCCGCGCCGTCGCGGTCGGCGCCGTGGTCGCCCTCCGCGCGATAGGTCTTCGCGTACGCCTGGGCGTGAAACGTGGCCGGGCCGGTCGGCTCGGCGAAGTACAGCGTCACCGTCAGCGACTCGAAGGGCGCCACGCGCACCGGCGCCGCGTCGCTGGCCGCCTCGCCGCCCGCCGGGATCGTCACCTCCCGCCGGTGCCCGAAGGTCAGCCTGCGGGCGCTTCCGGCCTCGACCGACGCTCCGCGCGCGGTCCGGGCGACGGTCGCGCCCGCGATCCGCAGCGGCTCGTCGCCGTAGCGGTTCGACAGCCGGATCCGGGCCGCGGTGCCACCGGAGGTCACCCGCACGACCTGGCGCACGGTCTGGTCGGCGAAGCCCTTGAGGGCCCAGTTCTCCTCGAAGCCCTCACTGGGGCGCTGGACGGGGGCGGCCCACCCGGCCGACCAGACGGTCCCGGGTCGGGCGCCCGGGGTTCGGGCGGCGGCCGGGCCGGAAGCGGCCAGGACGGCGGTCAGGGCGAGCAGGGACGCACCGACACGCAGCGCTGAGGAGCGCATGACGGATCTCCTTGGGACATGGCGGACGCGGGGCCGCCGGATGTGGGTACGGAGATCAGCCTGCGGAGGTACACGGCGGTCACCCAGCCCCCGGCGGTGCGTACCACCGCCAGGGTCAGGCACGGATCGGAGCCGGGGCGCGCCTCACGCCCCCGGGCGCCACCCCTTCGGGTCCACCCCGCCCGGCACCGCGCCATCGGGCTCGTACGGCTCCCGGGTGAAGACGAAGGTGCCCAGATCGAGGTGGACGTTGTCCGCCCCGCCGTACGGGCCGCCGCCCGCGCCCCGCACCACGCGCAGCGTCTCCCCCGCGTAATAGCCGTCGAGCCCGGTCCAGGTGCCGTCCGGCTCCGCCCGGAACCGCGAGCCGCGCCCCCTGCCGTTCAGCGGGCTCAGCTCAAGACCCCGCTCGGGGCGCAGACGCAACAGGAACGGGGTGGGGCCCCAGTACCAGGGCCCGGTCAGGGCCACCAGCTCCGGATCCGCCTCGGTCAGCGGCCGCCACGGCGCGGGCACCGGCGGCTCGTGCTCGGCCGCGATCCGTACGAGGTCGGCGGCGACGGCGCCGACCGCGGGCCCCGAGGTGGCGTTGGCCAGCGCGATCCCGGCCAGCCCGTCCTCCGGGCTCGCCCACAACGCGGCCAGGAAGCCCGGCATGGAGCCGGTGTGGCCGATGAGGACGCGGCCGTCGCGGCGGGCCAGCTGGATGCCGAGCCCGTAGCCGCCGTCCCAGTCGTCGTCCTCGGGCGCGACCGCCGGGGCGCGCATCTCGGCCAGCGTCCGGGCGCCCAGCACCCGCTCGTCCCCGTCCATCAGGAAGGCCGCGTACCGGGCCAGGTCGGCGGCCGTCGACCACAGCTGTCCGGCCGGGGCCATCCGGCCGGTGTCCACGGCGGGTTCGGGCAGCAGCGCATCCGCCCAGGGGTGCACCGCCCAGCCCTCGGCGTGCGGGGCCCGGGGCAGCGGCGAGGTGCGCCCCATCCCCAGCGGCTCCAGCACCTCACGCCGCAGCACCTCGTCCCAGGGCGCGCCGCGCAGCCGCTCGACGAGCGCGCCCAGCAGCGCGAAGCCGGGGTTGGAGTAGTGGTGGCGGCGGCCGGCGGGGTGGCGCAGCGGGCGCTCCCCGAAGATGTCGGCCGTCTCGGGGCGCAGTTCGCCCGGCGTGCGCTCCCACCACGGGCCGCGGGCCTCCGCGGCCAGGCCCGAGGTGTGGGAGAGCAGCTGGGCGATGGTCGCGTCCCCGGCCTCCGGCACGTCCAGGTGGCGGGACAGCGGGTCACCGAGGCGCAGCAGCCCCTCGTCGCGCAGCCGCATTACCAGCACCGCCACAAAGGTCTTGGTGAGCGAGCCGATGCGGTACTGGGTGTCCGCGTCCGGCGTGCGCCCGCCCACCCGTCGCCCACCACCACCCTCAACGGAAGCGCTACGCGCTCCAGCCTCGCTCACCTCGCCGCGCGCGCCCACCCACCACAGCCGTCCGTCCCGCACCACCGCGCCCACCAGGGACGGCGCACGGCCCTCCGTCTGGCCTACGGCGATCCGGCGGAGCAGGGCACGGCGGGTGGCGGGCAGCGGCGACGCGGTCTCTTCCATGGGCGCGGTCATGCCCGCACCCTATGGCCCGCGTCCCATGCCCGACGGGGCAATTTCGTACGCCCGTTGGCCTTGACGTCGGCGTCAACGTCTACCGTCGAGGCCATGCGGATCGGAGAGCTGGCCGAACGGGCGGGTACGACCACCCGCACACTGCGCCACTACGAGGCGCTCGGGCTGCTGCCCGCACGCCGCGCGGGCAACGGATACCGGGCGTACGACGAGGACGACCTGCGGCTGCTGCGGCAGATACAGACGCTGCGGGACTTCGGCTTCGGTCTGGAGGAGACCCGGCCGTTCGTGGAGTGCCTGCGCGCCGGCCACCCCGCGGGTGACTCCTGCCCGGCCTCGCTCGCGGTGTACCGCCGCAAGCTGGCCGAGCTGGACGACTGCATCGCGCGGCTGAACGGTGTGCGGCGGCAGGTCGGGGCACAGCTCGCCGAGGCGGAGCGGGCGCTGGCCGCGCTGAAGGCCGCGGCGGCGGCGCCGGGGGGACCCGAGCCACGCTGCGAGCTGACACCCCAAGAGCCCCACGAGCCGCATGAACCGCATGAACCGCATGAACCGGAGACAGGACCGAGAGGGGAACGGAATGGCGACGACACAGACCGGGACAGGGGGAGTGGTCACGGTGACGGACGACACCTTCCAGCGGGAGGTCCTGGAGTCCGCGCTCCCGGTGCTCGTGGAGTTCACGGCCTCGTGGTGCCCGCCGTGCCGGATGATCGCGCCGGTGCTGGCCGAGGTGGCGCGGGAGGAGGCGCACCGGCTGAAGGTGGTGGAGCTGGACGTGGACGCCAACCCGGGCACCACGGCGGCGTACGGCGTGCTGTCCATGCCGACGCTGATGGTGTTCCAGGACGGTGAGCCGGTGCGGTCGATGGTGGGCGCCCGCCCCAAGCGGCGGCTGCTGGAGGAACTGGCCGACGTGATGTAGCCGACGTGGTGGCGACGCCCGGATCGCCCAACACCCCTCCGATAGCATGTTCGGCCTCATGACGATCGCCGCCAACATCTATCAAATCGGCCAAAACAATTGATATCTATAGCGTCTCGGGTGTTTTCGCGAATAAATAGCAGCATAAAGTTCGCCGCGTGGCGTCAACCACGGGCGATACTGTGGGCCACGGCGGGTCTGGTGACCCTCGGATTCCTCATCGCGCTGGAGATCGCCGCACGTCACTACGGCCTACCGGGGCCGATGACCAATCAGGCGCGAGAGGTGATCTTCCCCCCCAAATCGGGGCCTTTGCTGTACGCCAGCATGGCGTTGATGATGGTGGTGCTCCCCTGGCGGGAACGGCTCATCGCGGCCGGTGTCGCGATCGGCATCGATGTCGTCTTCTTTCTGGTGCGGTGGGCGGCCGGCGCCGAGATCACCGAGGGCCACCCCTTCGGCAACGGCGCGTTGTGGGTGGTTCTGGGCTATGCGGTCATCGCTGTCACGCGCCGCACCGGCCCGGAACGTGTCCTGCTGCTGAAGGGTGTCGGGCTGGCCCTGCTGCTGGTGGCCGGCCGCAAGACCGGCGATATCTGGCTGCTCATCACGTCGAAGGCCCACCCGATGGTGCTCGACCCGTATGTGGCAATCGCCGATCACGCGCTGGGCAACCCGTCGTGGCTGGTGGGCCGGATGGTCGAGGCCACCGGTCCGATCGGCACCCATCTCCTCGACTGGGTCTACGTTCAGCTCGCGGTGGCCGCGGTGGTCGTCTCGCTGTACCAACTGCGCAACGTGGCGGTCGAGCGCCGCTTCCCGAGCCATTACCTGGTGCGCACCTTTCTGGTGATCGGCCTCCTCGGGCCCGCCATCTACATGATCTTCCCGGTGGTCGGACCGGTCTTCGCCTACGGCCCGGGCGCCTCCGGCACCGGCGGCCCGCAGTGGGCGCTGGCCAACCTGTGGCCGGACACCCCGCCGCCGATCAGTGCCCCGCACGCGTTCACCTACGACGACATCACCCCACGCAACTGCATGCCCAGCCTGCACACGGCATGGGCCACCGCGATCTTCATCCACTCCCGCAAGGGCCCACGGACTCTGCGGTTCGCGGGCACCTTCTGGCTGATCGCCACGCTCACCGCGACGCTGGGATTCGGCTACCACTACGGCGCGGATCTCATCGCCGGCGTGGTGTTCACGCTCACCATCGAGGCAGCGCTGCGCTCGCACGAACGTGGCTGGGACCGGTCGGGAATCCAGCTGGTCGCCTACGGCACAGCGGTCTTCGCCGCGCTCCTGGCGTCGTATCGCTATCTGCCGATGAAGATGGCCGAACATCCGTGGGTGTTCGGACCACTTCTCCTGCTGGCGATGGGCTCCGTGATCTACGGCTACGTACGGACCACCAGACTGTGGGACCCGACGCCCGCACCGGCGCGGCAACCGCAACCGCAACCCGAACCGGTGTGAGCCCTTCGTGCCGCTCGATCAGGTCTGGGCCATGTCCACGAAGCGCGAGTAGTGGCCCTGGAAGGCGACCGTGATCGTGGCCGTCGGACCGTTACGGTGCTTGGCCACGATCAGGTCCGCCTCGCCCGCGCGCGGCGACTCCTTCTCGTACGCGTCCTCCCGGTGCAGCAGGATGACCATGTCGGCGTCCTGCTCGATGGAACCACTCTCGCGCAGGTCCGAGACCATGGGCTTCTTGTCCGTCCGCTGCTCGGGTCCACGGTTGAGCTGCGAGAGCGCGATGACCGGGACTTCCAGCTCCTTGGCCAGCAGCTTGAGGTTTCGCGACATGTCCGAGACCTCCTGCTGACGGCTCTCGGGGCGCCGCGCGCCACCGGACTGCATCAGCTGGAGATAGTCGATGACGACCAGCTGGAGATCACTGCGCTGCTTGAGCCGGCGGCACTTCGCGCGGATCTCCATCATCGACAGGTTCGGGGAGTCGTCGATGTAGAGAGGGGCCGCGGACACATCGGGCATACGGCGGGCCAGCCGCGTCCAGTCCTCGTCCGTCATGCTTCCGGACCGCATGTGATGCAGCGCCACCCGCGCCTCGGCGGACAGCAGTCGCATCGCGATCTCATTGCGCCCCATCTCCAGGGAGAAGATGACGCTGGGCATGTTGTTCTTGATGGAACAGGCGCGCGCGAAGTCCAGGGCGAGGGTGGACTTGCCCATCGCGGGACGGGCGGCGATGACGATCATCTGGCCGGGGTGCAGCCCGTTCGTCAGCGCGTCCAGGTCGGTGAAGCCGGTGGGCACACCGGACATCTGCCCGCTGCGGGAGCCGATGGCCTCGATCTCGTCGAGCGCGCCCTCCATGATGTCGCCGAGCGGCAGATAGTCCTCGCTGGTGCGCTGCTCGGTGACGGCGTAGATCTCCGCCTGGGCGTTGTTGACGATCTCATCCACATCGCCGTCCGCCGCGTATCCCATCTGGGTGATGCGGGTGCCGGCCTCGACCAGACGGCGCAGCACCGCGCGCTCATGGACGATCTCGGCGTAGTACTCGGCGTTGGCGGCGGTGGGGACCGACTGGACGAGGGTGTGGAGATACGAGGCGCCGCCGACGCGGGCGATCTCGCCGCGCTTGGTGAGCTCGGCGCCGACGGTGATGGGGTCGGCCGGCTCGCCCTTGGCATACAGATCGAGGATGGCCTGATAGACCGTCTCATGGGCGGGGCGGTAGAAGTCGTTGCCCTTGAGGACCTCGACGACATCGGCGATGGCGTCCTTGGACAGCAGCATGCCGCCCAGGACGGACTGCTCGGCGTCCAGGTCCTGCGGGGGAACGCGCTCGAAGCCCGCCCCCTCCCAGGTGCCCGACTCGCGGCCGCGCTCATGCTGTTCGTCACGGCCCCGGCCGCCTTCACCGCGACGGAACCGGGGGGAAGGCAACCGGTCGACCGGGCCGGAGTCCGCCCAGGGGTCGTCCATGGGCTCGGGCATGCTCACCCCGCCACCTCCTCCCGTCCGCGGTGCGGACCTCACCGCGCGTCTCTTTCTTACGCCACGGCTATGACAAACAGGGCGCCCGACGTCCGGTTCCGACGCTTCGGATTCGAGTGGAATCGAGGCCGGAACAGGCGGCGGGCGCCGCACCACGGTAGGCCCGTCTCCCCCCTCAGCCAACTTGGTTATCCACAGGGCATGTGGATGATGGGGGCCATCCTGTGGAGAAGTCCCGCGATCCTGTGCACGGGCCGGGGGACAGTGCTGTGGACAAACACACAATCAACCCAGACTTGCGCGACTGACCTGCGGTTTCTTCATCCAGGGGCTGTGCAGGAGAAAAACTTCGGCGCCTGGATCAAGATCGCGACAAACGGCGCAGAGAACAGCGTCCCGCGCCATCGCATGTAAGGGATGCCCTTGGGTTGTGTCTCTTACCTGTGGAAGATTAGATTGCCCTCATGACTCTGGCCCCAGCGACCGAGCGGAAGACCGCCCGGCGACACGATCGCGAGATCGTCGCGCTCGCCCTTCCCGCCTTCGGCGCACTGGTGGCCGAGCCACTCTTCGTCATGGTCGACAGCGCCGTCGTCGGCCACCTCGGCACCCCACAGCTCGCCGGACTCGGCGTCGCCGCCGCCCTGCTCACCACCGCCGTCAACATCTTCGTCTTCCTCGCCTACGCCACCACGGCGGCCGTCGCCCGCCGCGTCGGCGCGGGCGATACGGCCGGAGCGCTCCGCCAGGGGCTGGACGGCATCTGGCTCGCCCTTCTCCTCGGCGGCGCCGTCATCGCCGTCACCCTGCCGACCGCCCCTGACCTCGTCGGGCTCTTCGGTGCCTCGGGCACCGCGACCCCCCACGCCGTCACCTATCTGCGCATCAGCTCGCTCGGCATCCCCGCGATGCTGGTGGTGCTCGCCGCCACCGGCGTGCTCCGCGGCCTCCAGGACACCCGGACCCCGCTCTATGTCGCCATCGGCGGCTTCGCGGCCAACGCCGCCCTGAACGCCGCCCTGGTCTACGGCGCCGGGCTCGGCATCGCGGGCTCCGCCTGGGGCACGGTGATCGCCCAGTGCGCCATGGCCGCCGTCTATCTCACCGTCGTCGTACGAGGCGCCCGCCGCCATGGCGCCTCGCTGCGCCCGGATCTGGCCGGGATACGGGCCTGCGCCCACGCAGGGGTGCCGCTGCTGGTCCGTACGCTGGCCCTGCGCGTCGTGATGGTGATCGCGACCGCGGTGGCGGCCCGGCTCGGCGACGATGAGATCGCCGCCCACCAGATCGTGCTGTCGCTGTGGAATCTGCTGGCGTTCGCCCTGGACGCCATCGCTATCGCGGGCCAGGCGATCATCGGGCGGTATCTGGGCGCGGGCGACTCCGAGGGAGCGCGCGCGGCCTGTCGCCGCATGGTCCAGTGGGGCATCGCGTCCGGAGTGGTGCTGGGCCTGCTGGTCATCGCGGCCCGCCCGCTGTTCATCCCCCTGTTCACCTCGGACCCGGCGGTGCGCGACACCCTGCTGCCCGCCCTGCTGGTGACGGCCGTCATCCAGCCGGTGGCCGGTGTCGTCTTCGTCCTCGACGGGGTGCTGATGGGCGCGGGGGACGGGGGATATCTGGCCTGGGCGATGATCGCCACGCTGGTCGTCTTCGCCCCGGTCGCGGTGCTGGTGCCCTCCCTGGGCGGCGGACTCACGGCCCTGTGGTGGACCATGGCGCTGATGATGTCGGTCCGGCTGGCCACCCTGTGGCTACGGGCCCGCTCGGGCCGCTGGGTCGTCACCGGCGCGGTGCGCGGCTGAGCCCGGTAGGGCGGGCCGACACAACCACAGCGGACGAACACCGCGGTGGAGGAACACCGCGGTGGACAAGCACAAGGGCCGCGACCCCGGCGTGGGTCGCGGCCCTCAGTCGTGCAGTGCACGGGGACCACCGGTCAGGCGGCGACGACCTCGACGCCCACCTTGGCGGCAACCTCGGCGTGCAGACGCACCGAGACCTGGTGCGCGCCCAGGGTCTTGATCGGGGCGCCCACCTCGATCCGGCGCTTGTCCACGTCGGGGCCACCCGCGTCCTTGATCGCCGAGGCGATGTCGGCCGGGGTGACGGAGCCGAAGAGACGGCCGGCGTCGCCGGCGCGGGTCTTCAGGCGCACCTTGACGCCCTCGAGCCGCGCCTTGACCTCGTTGGCCTGCTCGATCGTGGCGATCTCGCGGATGCGACGACCGCGGCGGATCTGCTCGACGTCCTTCTCGCCGCCCTTGGTCCAGCGGATCGCCAGACCACGCGGAACCAGGTAGTTACGGGCGTAACCGTCCTTGACGTCCACGACGTCGCCGGCGGTGCCGAGGCCGGAGACCTCGTGGGTGAGGATGATCTTCATGACTCGGTCACCCTTCCCTTATCGCGCGGTGGAGGTGTAGGGCAGCAGCGCCATCTCACGGCTGTTCTTCACGGCCGTGGCGACGTCACGCTGGTGCTGGGTGCAGTTGCCGGTGACCCGGCGGGCACGGATCTTGCCGCGGTCGGAAATGAACTTCCGCAGCAGGTTCGTGTCCTTGTAGTCGACGTAGGAGATCTTCTCCTTGCAGAACACGCAAACCTTCTTCTTAGGCTTGCGAGCAGGCGGCTTCGCCATTGTCTCTCTCCAGTGTGATCAAGAAGTTTGTGCTGGTCGCCCAGACCAGGCCCGGCACGTTTCACGTGAAACAGCGGTTTCACGTGAAACGGCGCATACGACCTAGAAGGGCGGCTCGTCCGAGTAGCCGCCGGAGTTGCCGGAGCCGCCGCCCCAGCCACCGCCACCGCCGCCCTGCTGACCGCCGGCCGGGGCGCTGGTCGCCCACGGGTCGTCGGCCGGAGCGCCGCCGCCCTGCTGGCCGCCGCCACCGGGGCCGCCGCCCCAGCCACCGCCGCCACCCTGGCCGCCGCCCTGGCCGCCGCCGTATCCACCCTGGCCGCCGCGGCCAGCGGTCTTGGTGACCTTCGCCGTGGCGTTGCGCAGGCTGGCGCCGACCTCATCGACGTCCAGCTCGTAGACCGTGCGCTTGACTCCCTCGCGGTCCTCGTAGGACCGCTGCTTCAGCCGGCCCTGCACGATGACGCGCATGCCGCGCTGAAGCGACTCGGCGACGTTCTCCGCTGCCTGCCGCCACACCGAGCACGTGAGGAAGAGGCTCTCGCCGTCCTTCCACTCGTTGGTCTGCCGGTCGAAGGTACGGGGAGTGGACGCGACACGGAACTTCGCGACCGCCGCACCCGACGGGGTGAAGCGCAGCTCGGGGTCGTCGACGAGATTGCCGACGACCGTGATGACGGTCTCGCCTGCCATTGGGGGAACCTCTCGGCGGGTACTGCTGGGCTGCTTGCTACTCGTTGCGATTCGGCCCGATGACCGCTGAACGCTTTACGCGGTCAGTGGGTCTCGGGACGGAGGACCTTGGTCCGGAGGACCGACTCGTTCAGGTTGAGCTGACGGTCGAGCTCCTTGACGACCGCGGGCTCGGCCTGCAGGTCGATGACCGAGTAGATGCCCTCGGGCTTCTTGTTGATCTCATACGAGAGACGACGACGGCCCCAGGTGTCGACCTTCTCGACCTTGCCGTTGCCCTCGCGGACGACGGAAAGGAAGTTCTCGATCAGCGGGGAGACAGCGCGCTCCTCGAGATCGGGGTCGAGGATGACCATCACCTCGTAGTGACGCATGTGGAACCCACCTCCTTTGGACTCAGCGGCCACGGTCGATCCGTGGCAGGAGGGTCGTGATGCGTACCGCATCGGCGTCTGCACAGACACCGCTGCGGACGGTACAGACTACCCGGCGACTGCCGCCGGGTTGAAATCCGGCGGTCTCCCGCCGCAATCTGTACACATCGGGTGTGAGCGGCGTTACAGTTTCGCCGCTTTGCCATATGGGCCTATACGGAGGTGCCCCATGGCACAGGCAGCACGACCTCACCACGGACTTCTCTCCTTCCTCGACACCGATGGCAAGTCGCATCCGGTCGAGAACACCTTCGCCGCGGCGACCCTGCTGATCGGCGTGATCGCGTTCATCACCGCCCATTTCCCCGATCTCCACCTGCTCAGCTCGTGGACGGGCCTGGTCGGGATCATCACCGGACTGTGGGGACAGCTGATCTCCGCGACCACCGGCGAGCGGTTCCTTCTGATCATCGGGCTCGGCGCATCCGCCGTCGGCTTCTATCTCGGCATGGCGCACGGCGGCCTCTTCGGCGGCGTCCTGGGCTGAGTTCCGGCCCGGCCCGTTGCCCCCGGGCCCAAACGGGGCGCGTCCTTGTCGCAGTAGGCTTCGGCGCGAGAGCCGGAGCCCCGACCACGGGGACAAACCTGCCGAGGAGCGCCCCGCATGAGCCTGACCCTGAGGACGATCAGCCGAGAGCAGCATCTGGCATACATCCAGAGCCTGCCCGCGGCCAGCCACATGCAGGTTCCGGCATGGGCTGACGTCAAGACGGAGTGGCGCTCGGAGAGCCTCGGCTGGTTCGACACCAGTGGCCAGCTGGTCGGCGTCGGCCTCGTCCTCTACCGGCAGCTGCCCAAGATCAAGCGCTATCTCGCCTATCTGCCCGAGGGCCCGGTCATCAACTGGTACTCGCCCCACCTCGAGGACTGGCTGCGCCCGATGCTCGCGCACCTCAAGCAGCAGGGCGCCTTCTCCGTGAAGATGGGCCCGCCGGTCATCATCCGGCGCTGGGACGCCGCCGCGATCAAGTCGGGCATCCAGAACCCGGATGTGAAGCGGCTGCGCGACATCGAGGCGACGTTCATCGAGCCTCGCGCCTTCGAGGTCTCCGACCGGCTGCGCCGCATGGGCTGGCAGCAGGGCGAGGACGGCGGGGCCGGCTTCGGCGATGTCCAGCCCCGGTACGTCTTCCAGGTGCCCCTGGAGAACCGCTCCCTGGAGGACGTCCACAAGGGCTTCAACCAGCTGTGGCGGCGCAACATCAAGAAGGCCGAGAAGGCCGGCGTCGAGGTCGTCCAGGGCGGCTACGAGCACCTGGCGGAGTGGCAGCGGCTCTACGAGATCACCGCGGAGCGCGACCACTTCCGGCCGCGCCCGCTCAGCTACTTCCAGCGCATGTGGCAGGCCCTCAACAGCGAGGACCCCAACCGGATGCGGCTGTACTTCGCCATGCACGAGGGCGAGGCCGTCGCCGCGGCCACCATGCTGATCGTCGGCGGCCACGTCTGGTACTCCTACGGTGCCTCCGCCAACCACAAGCGCGAGGTCCGGCCCTCGAACGCGATGCAGTGGCGCATGCTGCGCGACTCCTACGCGCTGGGCGCCACCGTCTATGACCTTCGTGGCATCAGCGACTCGCTGGACGAGAACGACCACCTCTTCGGTCTCATCCAGTTCAAGGTGGGGACCGGCGGCGAGGCCGCCGAGTACCTCGGCGAGTGGGACTTCCCCCTCAACAAGCTGCTGCACAAGGCGCTGGACATCTACATGTCGCGCCGCTGACTTCGCCGAGTTCTTGACTCTCCACCTACGCTGCATACCTCCAATACACCGCGGCAACGAGAAAGGTTCCGGGACCGGCCAATGGCGCTCACCCTCTATGTCGACACCGCGCGCTGGCGGGCGCACCAGCAGTTGGTGATCCAGCAGTTCCCAGGCATAGTCCCGGTCTGCAAGGGCAACGGGTACGGCTTCGGCCACGAGCGGCTGGCCGAGGAGGCCGCCCGCATCGGCGCCGACATCCTCGCGGTGGGGACCACCTACGAGGCCGCCCGGATGAAGGACTACTTCAGCGGCGACCTGCTGGTGCTCACCCCCTTCCGCCGGGGCGAGGAGCCCGTGCCGCTGCCGGACCGGGTGATCCGCTCGGTGTCGTCGGTCGACGGTGTGTACGGCCTGGTGAACGCGCGCGTGGTCATCGAGGTCATGAGCAGCATGAAGCGCCATGGCGTCGCCGAGGCGGACCTCCCCAAGCTGCACGCCGCGATAGAGAACGTCCGGCTGGAGGGCTTCGCCATCCACCTCCCCCTCGACCGCACCGACGGACTGGACGGGGTCGAGGAGGTCATCGCCTGGATGGACCGGCTGCGCGCCGCCCGGCTGCCGCTGCACACCATGTTCGTCAGCCACCTCAAGTCCGAGGAGCTGGGCCGCCTACAGCAGCAGTTCCCGCAGACCCGGTTCCGCGCACGCATCGGCACCCGGCTGTGGCTCGGCGACCACGACTCGACCCAGTACCGGGGCGCGGTGCTCGACGTCACCCAGGTCGCCAAGGGCGACCGCTTCGGCTACCGCCAGCAGAAGACGGCCTCCGACGGCTATCTGGTGGTCGTGGCGGGCGGCACCTCCCACGGCGTCGGGCTGGAGGCCCCCAAGGCCCTGCACGGCATGATGCCGCGGGCCAAGGGCGTCGCGCGCGCCGGGCTCGCGACCGTCAACCGCAACCTCTCGCCGTTCGTGTGGGCGGGCAAGCAGCGGTGGTTCGCCGAGCCGCCGCACATGCAGGTGTCCATCCTGTTCGTACCGAGTGATGTCGCGCCCCCGCAGGTGGGCGACGAGCTGGTGGCCCACCTGCGGCACACCACGACGCAGTTCGACCGGCTGGTCGACCGCTGAGCCACCCGGCACGGCCCGGAGTGACCAGAGCGACCGGAAGGGCCCGGAGCCGCGCGATCACCTCGCGGCTCCGGGCCCTTGGCCGTGCTCGTCCCGCCCCGCGGGAGCTCACTCGCGTCTGACGCCCCACTCCACCCGCGCCGGCTCCTCGTACGCCGGCGCGTGCCGCGCCTCCCCCAGGACGAACACATCCGGGGCCCGGTCCAGCACACCGCCCGACGGGTCGTCCGACCCGTCCCTGCGCACCACGTCCCGCTCGGGCACCAGCACATCCCGCACGACCAGGGCGCACAGATACAGCGTCCCCAGCACATGGACGATGATCGCCAGCTGGTACCCCTCCGGCGGCAGCCCCCGGTGCTTGTCACCGCTGCCGATGTACGCCAGGTACATCCAGATCCCGAGGAAATACATCACCTCGCACGCCTGCCACACCAGGAAGTCGCGCCACCGCGGCCGGGCCAGGACCGCCAGCGGGATCAGCCACAGCACGTACTGCGGCGAGTAGACCTTGTTGGTGATCACGAAGGCGGCGACGACCAGGAACGCGATCTGCGCCAGGCGCGGCCGCCGGGGCGCGCACAGGGCGAGCGCCGCGATACCGGCGCAGGCCAGCAGCATCAGCAGCGTGGCGTACAGGTTGACGTTGTCGAGGGAGCTCCCGGTGCGCTGGGAGATGACCAGCCACACGGAGCCGAAGTCGACGGGCCGGTCCCGGCTGAAGGTGTAGAAGGCGAGCCAGCCCTCGCGAATGTGGAAGCCCCCGCGGCTGCTGATCATCACCGGGACGTTCACGACGAGCCAGGCCCCCAGCGCCCCGCCCAGCGCCGTCCCGAAGGCGCGCAGCCGGCCGGCCCGCAGGCACAGCACCAGCACCGCCCCGAGCAGCAGTATCGGGTAGAACTTCGCGGCCGTCGCCAGCCCCAGGAAGACGCCGGCCGCCAGCGGGCGGCCGCGCGACCACATCAGCATCCCGATGGCCGTGAGCGCCACCGCGAAGAGGTCCCAGTTGACGGTCGCGGTGAGCGCGAAGGCGGGGGCGAGGGCGACGAGCAGGGCGTCCCAGGGGCGGCGGCGGTGCGTACGCGAGACACAGACGGCGACGACCGCGGCGCAGACCATGAGCATGCCCGCGTTGACCATCCAGTAGATCTGCTCCTGGTGCTGGAGCGACCCGCCGTGCGGGGTGAGCCGGGAGGCGACCTCCATGAAGAGGCCGGTGAGGACCGGATACTCCAGGTAGTCCATCCCGTCCGTGGCGCCCGGTATGCGGTGGAAGTAGGGAACGACGTTTTCCGCGAAGCCGCGGCCCGCGTACAGATGCGGTATGTCGGAGTAGCAGGCGTGGGTGTACTGGCCGGTGACGCTGGAGAACCAGCCGCCGTTGTAGCAGGGGATCTTCTGCACCATGCCGAGGGCGAACATCCCGATGGCGACGAGCGCGATGATCCGCACGGGGGTCCACCAGCTGACGCCAAGCAGCGCCCGGCGCCCGGCCGGGCCGCCGATCAGCTCGCTGCCGGCCGCGGCCACGGCGTCCTCGGCGGTCGGCCGTACGGGCTCGGCCTCGGGGTCCCTGCGCACGCTCGTCATGGGATCCATCCTGCCGTACGGGCCGGGGGAGGGCCGTGAGGCCCGCCCCAGAGGCCCGCGCCGCCTCGGGGCGGCGAAGGGGCCGGGGCGGCCCGGAGAGCCCCGGAGAACGGCGGCGGCCGCGCCGGAGCGGATGACGCTCCGGCGCGGCCGCCGATGGTGGTACGGGCGAGGGTCGCTCACCTGCGGGCTCAGCCGCCTGCGTCAGCCGCCTCCACCGAACCAGCCGCCGTTATCGCTGCCCGGGGGTTCCGTGCTCGGCGTGCTGGTGCCGCCACCGTTGCCGTTGCCCCCGTTGTTACCGTTCCCTCCGTTGTTGTTGCCGCCGTTGTTGTTGCCCCCGTTGCTGCAACCGATCTCCAGCGGGTCACAGGTATCCGTCGGGGACGGGCTGTTGGTCGGGGTCTCGGAGGACGGGGTCTCGGACGGGGTCTCCGAAGGCGTCTCGGACGGAGTCTCCGAGGGGGCCGTCGTCGTGGGCGGAGCGGTCGGGCTCGCGCCGTCGCCGAAGATCTCCTTGCCGATCGGCTCGGGCTTCGGGAAGTTCTCGACCTTCTTGCCCTTCATGGCCTGGCGCATGTAGTCGGCCCAGATCTCGGCCGGGTACGAGGCACCGTGGATCGACGCCTCCGGTCGGCCAGTGCCCACGCCGCGCATGGACAGGAACTTCTGGTTCTTGGCCTTGTCGTTCACCCGCCACATGCCGATCGCTGTGGACAGCTGCGGGGTGTAGCCGGAGAACCAGGCCGACTTGTTCTCATCGGTGGTACCGGTCTTGCCCGCGGCGGGACGGCCGATCTGCGCCGAGGTGCCGGTGCCCTTCTCGACGACGTTCTTCAGGACGTCGGTGACGTTGTCGGCCACGTTCGGGTCGAACGCCGTCGTGAGCTCGTAGTCGTCCTTGTGGTTGTAGACCTCGATGCCCTTGTGCTCGACCGTGTCGACCGAGTACGGACTGGCCTGCTTGCCGCTGGCCGCGAAGGTCGCGTACGCCCCGGCGAGCCGGATGGCGCTCGGGGCCGAGGTGCCCAGGGAGAACGTCGGGGTGATCGAGGCCAGCTGGTCCTTGTTGAGACCCGCGGCGATCGCCGCGTCCCGCACCTTGTCGGTGCCGACGTCCATGCCGAGCTGGATGAAGGGGGTGTTCACCGAGAACTGCATCGCGGTGCGCAGGTTGATCTTGCCCCGGTCCTCGTCACCGTCGTTTCTCTGGTGCCACTCCTTGCCGTCCTTGTCGTGCCAGACGGTCCCGTTGTAGTCCCGCAGCGTCAGCTTGTTGTCGCCGTTGTAGATGCTCTTGGGGGAGACCACAGTGCGTTCCGAGTCGGGCTGATCCCGCGGACCGTCCTTGTCGCGGACGCCGTTGGTCATGGCGGCGGCCAGCACGAAGGGCTTGAAGGTGGAGCCAACCTGGACACCGGTGTAGTCGGCGTTGTTGGTGTAGTGCTCCAGGGCGTTCTTGCCACCGTAGATGGCGACGATCTTGCCCGTCTTGGGTTCCACCGAGGCCCCGCCGAACTGCACGTACTTGTCATACTGAGGCCGGAGCTTCGGGTTGATATTTTCCTTGGTCACCTTCTTCACGGCCGTCTCGAGCTGGTCCATCTTGTTCTGGTCGAAGGTGGTGTGGATCTGGTAGCCACCCTTGTCCAGCATGTTCTTGGTGATCTTGCTGTTCGCGATGATGTAGTTGTCGGCCAGGTCGGTGAGATAACCGATCTGGCCTTCCTTGTTCGTCGCGACCTTCGGCTCCCGCGGCGTCGGGAACCTCTTGGCGATGAGCTCCTCGCTTTCGGCCTTGGACATCCTCCCCACCTCGGCCTCGCGCTTGAGGATCCACTCCCAGCGCAGCTTGGCCCGCTTGGTGTTCGCCGTCTTGCTCGCGGCTGCGCCGTAGCCGCCGGCCGGGTCGTAGAGGTTGGGGCCGTTGAGGGTCGCGGCGAGGAAGGCGCTCTGGCTCGGCGTCAGGTCCTTGCAGTCTGTGTCGTAGTACGCGCGGGCCGCCGCCTGACAGCCGTAGGCGCCACGCCCGTAGAAGGCAGTGTTCAGATAGCCGGCGAGGATGTCTTCCTTGTCCATGGTCGCGCCGACCTTTATGGAGATGAACAGCTCCTTGACCTTGCGCGTGACCGTCTGCGACTGGTCCAGGTAGGTGTTCTTGACGAACTGCTGGGTGATGGTGGAACCGCTCTGCGTGGCCCCGCCCTTGGCCATGTTGACGACCGCGCGGGCGATACCCATCGGGTCGACGCCGTTGTCGTCGTAGAAGCTGGCGTTCTCCGCGGAGATCACCGCGTTCTGCATTCCCTTCGGGATCTCGCTGAGGGGCACGATCTGGCGGTTGTACTCACCACCGCCCGAGACCACCATCTGCTTGCCGCTCGCCCAGTAGTAGACGTTCTTCTCAACCTTGGACGCGGCCTGCGCGTTGGGCACCTCCACCAGCCACAGCCCGATGCCCACGGCGCCGACAAGCATGGCGAAGAAGAAGAGGAAGGTCCCGGTCACCAACCTCCAGGACGGGACCCAGCGCCGGAAACCGTCCTTGCCCGCGCGCGGGTAGTCGATGAAGCGTTTCTTGACGGGGCGTCCATCGCCGCCCCCCCGCCCTCGGCCGCCGGCGGCGCGTCGACCGCCGCCGTGGCCACCGCCCCCGGCATCGGGATCGGCTCCTCTTCTGCGGCCGGAGCCGCGCTGTGCGGCGCGCCGGGCTTCGGCCCGGCCGCCGTAAGGGCGCTCCTCCCCATGCGGGGCGGAGCCCGACCCGGTGGCGCTTCGCGGCTCGGCCGCGCGGCGGCCTGATGACTGCTGCGCGGCGCGCCGGGCCGCTGCTCGTCCGCCGCCTTGTGGCTGCGGCGGCTTGCGACGGTGCTCGCTCATGGAACGACTACTCCTCGGGCAGGCGCTATCGCCTGAAAGCGGCAGGTGGCTTTCGGTCCCCCCGATGTGCGCTCCGGCCACCGGTGGCAACCGGGCGCACTTCATCCAGGACGAGGACGCCTGATGGCGTCACTTGGTTCCCGGTGCTGTGCATGGCGAACAGAGTACGCACGGTCAAAACCAGCCGAGGCGTGATCTTCGCTCCATAACAGTCAGTTCGCGTCCCACGAATTGGTGATGTGACGCCGTTCACGATGGTCCCTCTTGTCCCGCCACCATCACGGTTCTATCGTCTGGATGTATCGAGTCGATACATCAGCTCGGCATAAAGGACCCAGGAGACAGAGGAGGCGGGTGTGGGCAGACGCTCGGGTGTGCTTGAGTTCGCCGTCCTCGGCCTGCTCCGCGAGTCCCCGATGCACGGCTACGAGCTGCGGAAACGCCTGAACACCTCGCTCGGGGTGTTCCGTGCGTTCAGCTACGGCAGTCTCTATCCCTGCCTCAAGACGCTGGTCGCCAACGGATGGTTGATCGAGGAGCCTGGCAGCGCGCCCGAGGAAGCCCTCGCGGCGACGCTCGCCGGCCGCCGCGCGAAAATCGTCTACCGGTTGACGGCGGAGGGGAAGGAGCGCTTCGAGGAGCTGCTCGCCCACACCGGCCCGGACGCGTGGGAGGACGAGCACTTCGGCGTCCGCTTCGCCTTCTTCGGACAGACGTCGCGGGATGTGCGGATGCGGGTCCTTGAGGGGCGGCGCAGCCGCCTCGAGGAGCGCCTGGAGAAGATGCGGGCCTCTCTCGCCCGCACCCGTGAGCGGCTCGACGACTACACCCTCGAGTTGCAGCGGCACGGGATGGAGTCGGTGGAACGTGAAGTCCGCTGGCTCAACGAGCTGATTGAGAGCGAGCGGGCCGGGCGCGATCAGCGCGGCGGCCCCGCGGGCCAGGACCGGCCCCAGAAGCTGGAGCAGGGCCGGTCCCCCGAGCTGGCCCCGTCAGGAGAGCAGGACCAGTCAGAAGATACGGGCGGCCTGCCCCGGCACCGGGGTGGTTCCCGGCCGGATCCGTCCGATGACACCACCAAATGAGGCCCCGCACCCCGCAGGGCTTCGTCGAGTACACACAGGGAGCAACCGGAATGGGTTCGGTTCGCGTAGCCATCGTCGGCGTGGGCAACTGCGCCGCCTCGCTGGTGCAGGGCGTCGAGTACTACAAGGACGCCGACCCGGCCACCCGCGTGCCGGGTCTGATGCACGTGCAGTTCGGCGACTACCACGTGCGTGACGTGGAGTTCGTGGCCGCCTTCGACGTGGACGCGAAGAAGGTCGGCCTCGACCTCGCCGACGCGATCGGCGCCAGCGAGAACAACACCATCAAGATCTGCGACGTGCCCTCGACCGGTGTCACCGTGCAGCGCGGCCACACCCTCGACGGCCTGGGCAAGTACTACCGCCAGACGATCGACGAGTCCGAGGAGACTCCGGTCGACGTCGTCCAGATCCTCAAGGACAAGCAGGTCGACGTCCTGGTCTGCTACCTCCCGGTGGGTTCCGAGCAGGCGGCGAAGTTCTACGCCCAGTGCGCCATCGACGCCAAGGTCGCCTTCGTCAACGCGCTTCCGGTCTTCATCGCCGGCACCAAGGAGTGGGCGGACAAGTTCACCGAGGCGGGTGTCCCGATCGTCGGGGACGACATCAAGTCGCAGGTCGGCGCCACGATCACGCACCGGGTCCTGACGAAGCTGTTCGAGGACCGCGGTGTGGTGGTGGAGCGCACCATGCAGCTGAACGTCGGCGGCAACATGGACTTCAAGAACATGCTGGAGCGCGAGCGCCTGGAGTCCAAGAAGATCTCCAAGACGCAGGCCGTCACCTCCCAGATCACGGACCGCGAGCTGGGCGAGGACAACGTCCACATCGGCCCGTCCGACTTCGTGGCCTGGCTGGACGACCGCAAGTGGGCCTACGTCCGGCTCGAGGGCCGCGCGTTCGGCGACGTCCCGCTGAACCTGGAGTACAAGCTCGAGGTGTGGGACTCCCCGAACTCCGCGGGCGTCATCATCGACGCGCTGCGCGCCGCGAAGATCGCCAAGGACCGCGGCATCGGCGGCCCGATCCTCTCGGCCTCCTCGTACTTCATGAAGTCGCCCCCGGTGCAGTACTTCGACGACCAGGCGCGGGAGAACGTGGAGAAGTTCATCAAGGGTGAAGTCGAGCGCTAGCGAGACAGAGTGCTGAGCGCGGCTTGATCACGGGCCTCCGGGTAATCCACCCGGAGGCCCGTGTGGTGTGTGAGGCTGGCGCCATGCCCGTTGTGCGTGATCTCCGCGTACTGCTACAGCTGCGCGACTTCCGGCGTCTCCTGGCCGTTCGTCTGCTGTCCCAAACGGCCGACGGCGTCTATCAGGTCGCGCTGGCCGCGTACGTGGTCTTCTCCCCCGAGAAGGAGACCTCGGCCGCGGCGATCGCCTCTGCCATGGCGGTCCTTCTGCTCCCCTACTCCCTGCTGGGCCCGTTCGCCGGCGTGCTGCTGGACCGGTGGCGCCGCCGACAGGTCCTGCTCCATGGCAACGCCCTGCGCTCCGCGCTGGCCGCCGGCACGGCGGTTCTGGTCCTCGCGCAGGTTCCCGACTGGCTCTTCTACGTCTCCGCGCTGTCGGTCACCGGCGTCAACCGTTTCGTCCTGGCCGGGCTCTCCGCCTCGCTGCCGCGAGTCGTCGACAGCCAGGAGCGCCTGGTGATGGCCAACTCCCTGTCCCCGACAGCGGGAACGCTCGCGGCCACCGCCGGTGGCGCCCTGGCCCTCGTGGTGAGCATCGCGGTCCCGGACGGCTCATCGTCCGACGCCGTGGTGGTCCTGATGGGGTCGGCGCTCTATCTCAGTGCCGCGGTCGCGGCACTGAGAATGCCGCCCGGACTTCTGGGACCCGATCCATCCGCGCTCCAGCCGCGCCTGGGCGCGGCCCTGCTGAGTACCGTGCGCGGCCTGGCCGCCGGTCTGCGTCACCTGTGGGAGCGCCGGGATCCCACTGTGGCTCTGGCGGCGATGACATCGATGCGCTTCTGCTACGGCGCGCTGACGGTGATGGTGCTGATGCTCTGCCGGTATGCGTGGGCACGGACCGAGTCGGAGGGCCTGGGGCTTCTGGGGCTCGCCGTGGCCGTCTCGGGGGCGGGATTCTTCGCGGCGGCGGTGATCACTCCGGGGGCGGTGGCCCGGCTGAGCCCCACCTCACACCCGGACGGCAGGCTGCGCTGGATCACGGTGTGTGCCGCGTCCGCGGCCGTGCTGGTGCCGGGACTGGGGCTGCCCTTCGAGCTCACTCCGATGCTGGCCGCCGCCTTCGTCCTCGGTCTCATCACCCAGGGAGCCAAGATCGCCACCGACACCGTGGTGCAGTCCTCGATCGCCGATGACTTCCGCGGCCGGATCTTCTCCCTGTACGACGTGCTCTTCAACGCGGCCTTCGTCGGGGGAGCCGCGATCGCCGCACTGACGCTGCCGCCCGACGGCCGCTCGGCCACCCTGGTGATCCTGGTGGCCACGCTCTACGCGGCGACCGCCCTCGGCGTCATGTTTCACGTGAAACATGACGAGCGCGAGGCCGCACAGGCCGATGTTTCACGTGAAACCTGATGGGTCAGCCCTGAGGCTCAGCCGCCCACCACTCCTGGAGTGCCACGACCACGGCGTCCCGCTCCATGGGGCCGTGCTCCAGCCGCAGCTCCAGCAGATGCTTGTACGCCTTACCGACCTGCGGGCCCGGCCCGATGCCGAGAATCTTCATGATCTCGTTGCCGTCCAGGTCCGGCCGGATGGCATCGAGCTGCTCCTGCTGCTGCAACCGCCCGATGCGCTCCTCCAGCCCGTCGTACGCGCGCGACAGAGCGGCCGCCTTGCGCTTGTTGCGCGTGGTGCAGTCCGAGCGGGTCAGCTTGTGCAGCCGCTCCAGCAGGGGGCCCGCGTCCCGTACATAGCGCCGGACCGCCGAGTCCGTCCACTCACCCGTGCCGTAGCCGTGGAAGCGCAGATGCAGCTCGACCAGGTGGGAGACGTCCTTCACCAGCTCATTGGAGTACTTGAGCTTGATCATCCGCGACTTGGCCATCTTGGCGCCCACCACCTCGTGGTGATGGAAGGAGACCCGGCCGTCCTTCTCGAATCGGCGCGTGCGGGGCTTCCCGATGTCATGCAGCAGAGCCGCCAGCCGCAGCACCAGGTCGGGCCCGTCCTTCTCCAGGGCGATGGCCTGCTCCAGCACGGTCAGCGAGTGCTCGTACACATCCTTGTGGCGGTGGTGCTCATCACGCTCCAGGCGCAGCGCCGGAAGCTCCGGGAGGACATGGTCGGCGAGCCCGGTGTCGACGAGGAGCCGCAGCCCCTTGACAGGATGGGCGGCCAGGATCAGCTTGTTGAGCTCCTCGCGCACCCGCTCGGCCGAGACGATCTCGATCCGGCCGGCCATCGCCTTCATCGCGGCGACCACCTCGGGCGCCACCTCGAAGTCGAGCTGGGCCGCGAAGCGCGCGGCGCGCATCATCCGCAGCGGGTCGTCGGAGAAGGACTCCTCAGGGGTGCCGGGTGTACGCAGCACCCTCGCGGCGAGGTCCTCCAGACCGTCGTGCGGGTCGATGAACTCCTTCCGCGGGAGCGCGACGGCCATGGCGTTCACCGTGAAGTCCCGACGGACCAGGTCCTCGTCGATGGAGTCGCCGTACGAGACCTCGGGCTTCCGCGACGTACGGTCGTACGCTTCCGACCGATAAGTCGTGATTTCGATCTGGAACCCCTGATTCGCCCCGTCTCCGTTCCGGCCCTCCTTGCGGCAGCCGACCGTGCCGAAGGCGATGCCGACCTCCCAGACCGCGTCGGCCCATGGGCGGACGATCTTCAGCACATCCTCCGGCCGCGCGTCCGTGGTGAAATCCAGATCGTTACCGAGACGGCCCAGCAGCGCGTCCCGCACCGATCCGCCGACCAGGGCAAGGCTGAACCCGGCCGCCTCGAAGCGGCGGGCAAGGTCATCGGCTACGGGAGAAACTCGCAGAAGCTCGCCCACGGCGCGACGCTGCACCTGGCTGAGCTCGTTGGTCGACTGCGAGTGGTTGCTGTCAGTGTTGGCGTTCGGCACAACAGAACAGGGTACGTGGCCACAGGCCCCGGAGCCTCCTCGTCGATCCAGGCATCGAACCGGTGACGATCTTGTGGAGCCCTCCACAGCACTTCATCACAGCGAGCATCGTTACCATTTCGTGGACGCATATTGCGGTGACCACTGACGACTACTGACGACGAGGGACGGGCGAGCGCGTGGCCGAGCCGGCAGAGCTCCAGGGGACAACTTCCGCTCGCGCCCGCCGGTGGCTGCGGCGCTCAGGGGCGCTGCTCGCCGCGGCGCCCCTGCTGGCGGGTGTCCTACAGATCCCGGCGGCCCCCGGCGCCCACGCCCAGCCCGCCCCGGCCCAGGCCAAGGCCACCGGTTCGCGCACCGTCGACGTCGCCATCGACTCGCTCACCCCGACCACGCCGTCGAAGAGCGACACGCTCACCATCGCCGGGACGGTTACCAACAAGGGCCGCTCGACGATCAACGCCTCCTACGTCAGCCTCCGGGTCGGCCCGACCATGAACGGCCGCAACGACATCGACACGGCCGCCAAGCGCAAGGACTACACGGTCGGCCTCGACGGCACCGAGGTCGCCGGCAAGTACGAGCAGAAGATCGGCAACCTGCCCGCCGGCATCAGCCGTGACTTCACCCTCTCCATACCGGTGAAGGAGCTGAACCTCGGCGGGAGCGGCGTCTATCAGCTCGGTGTCTCCCTCACCGGCCAGACGCGGAGCCAGCCCTGGCCCCAGGTGATGGGCATCGAGCGGACCTTCCTGCCCTGGCAGCCGACCGCGGCCGCCAAGAGGAGCAAGCTCACCTTCCTGTGGCCGCTCATCTCCTCCACCCACCTCACCGCCCGCACCGGCGCCGATGAGCAGCAGACGCCGATCTTCCAGAATGACGACCTCGCGGCGGAGCTCGCCCCCGGCGGACGGCTCCAGCAGCTCGTGGCCCTGGGCAAGAACCTGCCCGTCACCTGGGTGATCGACCCGGACCTGCTCGCCACGGTCGACGCGATGACCAAGCCGTACGAGGTGCAGGGCCAGACGGAGGACGAGACGACGGACGGCCGGGGCCAGGCCGTGGCCAAGCAGTGGCTCAACGACCTCCAGCAGGCCATCGAGGGTCACCAGGTGGTGGCCCTGCCCTTCGCCGACCCGGACCTCGCCTCGCTCGCGCACCGCGGCAAGGCCACGGGCGCCCTCAGGCACCTCCAGACCGCCACCGCGCTCGCCTCGATGACCGTGGACACTGTTCTGCATGTGAAGCCCCGTACGGACTTCGCGTGGCCGGTGAACGGCGCCGTCGACTCCTCGATCGTGGACGTCGCCACCTCCGCCGGCGCACACAACATCATCGCCCGCAGCGACAGCCTGCGCGAGACCGGCGATCTGCCCTACACGCCCACCGCGGCCCGCCAGATCGGCGGGGGCAATACGGCGGTGGTCGCCGACGCCCGGCTGTCCACCGCCTTCATGGGCGACATGACGAGGGCGGAGAACGCCACCCTCGCCGTCCAGAAGTTCCTCGCCCAGACCCAGATGCTCACCCTCCAGGCGCCGGACAAGCAGCGCAGCGTCGTCGTGGCCCCGCAGCGCATTCCCACCACCAGCCAGGCCCAGGCGATGGCGGCGGCCCTGGGCGGGCTCTCCGGCCGCTGGACGCAGCCTGCCACTCTGGGGGAGGCCGCCAAGGCCCAGCCCGACCCGCGCGCCACCCAGCGGGTGCCCTCAGCCCGCTCGTACCCGGCCGCGCTGCGTCGCCAGGAGCTGCCGACCGACGGATTCCGCAAGATCCAGCAGACCCAGGCGACCCTCGACCGGTTCGAGGAGATCCTCACCGCCAAGGACCGCGTGGTCACCCCGTTCGGCAGCGCGATCACGCGGGAGATGTCCACCTCGTGGCGCAACGACCCACGGGGCGCGACCGGCTTCCGTGACTCCGTCCAGGCCTACCTCCAGGGGCTCACCGAGAAGGTGCGCCTCGTCAAGAAGACGGACATGACCCTGTCGGGGCGCAGCGCCACGATTCCGGTGACCGTCCAGAACAACCTTCTGCAACCGGTCCAGCTGCGGCTGGTCCTGCGGTCCGGCCAGGGCAACCGCCTGGCGGTCGGCGACCCCCAGGTGGTCACGGTCCAGGGCGGGCACAGCCAGTCGGTGAAGTTCGGCACCACGGCCAACGCGAACGGACGTGCCTGGGTGACCGCCCAGATGTACACCGTGGACGGCCAGGCGTACGGCCCCGAGATGTCCTTCACGGTGAATGTCACCGAAATCACGTCCACGGTCATTCTGGTGATCGCGGGCGGGGTCCTGCTGCTCGTCCTCGCCGGGATCCGGATCTACCTCCAGCGCAAGCGGTCCGCCGCCAGGAGTGATGAAGACGCAGCGGGGAACGGCGAGAAGCAGGACGGAGAGGCGGCCGAGGGTGAGCGGGCCGAGCCCGGCGAGGACGAGCGTCCGCGCGCCACGGTGCCCGGGCAGCCGAGTGACCCGGTGCCGGACACCGGATCGCAAAGCGCTGGCCCATCCGGCTCGGGTGAGAAAGTGGACCATTGAGCAATGGCGTGGCCGGCCGGCCGCAGCGGACGATGAGGTGGGGTAGCGATGAACGCGCCGTATGACGGTGATCGCGGCCAGGGCGCGGGCAATGACCCCGCCGGCCGGGTACCGCCGCCGCAGAGCGGCCCGCACGCCCACCAGAGTCCTTACGAACCGGAGCCGCACCAGCAGGATCCGTATCTGGGGGACCCCCGCGACATCTCCTACAGCCAGCTGCCGTACGTGCAGGACCCCTATATGCAGGATCCGTACGTCACCGGCTCCTTCACGCCGTACCCGTACGCGGCGCAGGACTCCTACGCCCATGACCCGCTGACGGATCCGCTGTACGACCGGGGCGGGTACCAGGCGCCCCCGTCCGGCGGGTACCAGCAGCAGCCCTACCAACAGCCGCCCGCCGCCCCGCACGGACACGACCCGCGCCTGTGGCCGGCCGAGCCGGCTGCCGCCGCTGACGGCCCCGCCCACCAGCCCTATGGCGGCAACCTCGACGCCACGCAGTACCTGGGCACCGGCCCGCAGGCCGGCTACGCCGCCGAGGAACAGCAGCAGCCGGACGCGTTCGCACACCTCTTCCGCGACCAGCAGCCCTACGAGCCCCAGCGCCCCCAGCAGCCCGCGGCCGGGTATCCGCCCGCGGGATCACCGCAGGGGCAGGCACCGGCGCCCGAGCCGACCGGCCCCGTTCCCGCCCAGCCGGCCGCCCCCGCGGGGGCGGCCGCGGCGGTGGCCGAGCCGGAGACGGCCGAGCCGGAGAAGAAGCGCTCGGGCGGCCGAGCGGGAAACCTGCTGAAGTCCAGCGCGGTGATGGCGGCCGGAACGCTGGTCTCCCGGCTCACCGGCTTCGTCCGCCAGCTGGTGATCGTCGCCGCCATCGGCGCCGCCACCCTCGGCGACACCTACGCCGTCGCCTACCAGCTGCCCGCGATGATCTACTTCCTCACCGTGGGCGGCGGCCTCAACTCGGTCTTCGTCCCGCAGCTCGTCCGCTCCATGAAGGAGGACGAGGACGGCGGCGACGCCTACGCCAACCGCCTGCTGACCCTCGTGATGGTCGTCCTCGCGGCCCTCGTCGCCGTGTCCGTGTTCGCGGCCCCCACGCTGGTCCGCACGCTCTCGCCGTCCATCGCGGGCAATCCCCACGCCAATGCGGTGGCGATCACCTTCGCCCGCTACTGCCTGCCCACCATCTTCTTCATGGGCGTGCACGTCGTGGTGGGCCAGATCCTCAACGCCCGGGGCAGCTTCGGCGCCATGATGTGGACCCCGGTCCTCAACAACATCGTCGTCATCGCCAGCTTCGGCCTGTTCATCTGGGTCTTCGGCACCGCCAGCACCTCCGACATGGGGGTCACCAACATCACCCCCGAAGGGGTCCGGCTGCTGGGGATCGGCACCCTCCTCGGCCTCACCGTCCAGGCGCTGGCGATGTTCCCCTATCTCCGGGCCGCCGGCTTCCGCTTCCGGCCCCGCTTCGACTGGCGCGGCCACGGCCTGGGCAAGGCCGCCAAGCTCGCCAAGTGGACCGTCCTGTTCGTCCTGGCCAACCAGGCCGGCAACGTCGTGGTGACCCGGCTCGCCACCGCGGCCGGCGCCAAGGCCGACAACCAGGGCTTCCCCGGCACCGGCCTCATCGGCTACCAGAGCGCCCAGCTCATCTGGGGCATGCCGCAGGCGATCATCACGGTCTCCGTCATGGCCGCCCTGCTGCCCCGGATCTCCCGCGCGGCCCACGACGGGGACACCGGCGCGGTCCGCGACGACATCTCGCAGGGCCTGCGCACCTCCGCCGTCGCCATCGTCCCGCTCGCCCTCGGATTCGTCGCGCTCGGCATCCCCATGTGCACCCTGATGTTCGGCTCCTCCGGCACCGAACAGGCCCGCTCCATGGGCTACATCCTCATGGCGTTCGGCCTCGGACTCATCCCGTTCTCGGTGCAGTACGTCGTCCTGCGCGGCTTCTACGCCTACGAAGACACCCGCACCCCCTTCTACAACACGGTGATCGTCGCCGCCGTCAACGCCGCCGCCTCCGGGCTCTGCTACGTCATCCTCCCCGCCCGCTGGGCCGTGGCGGGCATGGCCGCCTCCTACGGCCTGGCCTACGCCATCGGCGTGGGCGTGGCCTGGAAGCGGCTCCGCAAGCTCCTGGGCGGCGATCTGGACGGGCGGCACGTCGTCCGCACCTACACCCGTCTGGTGGGCGCCGGCATCCCCGCCGCCGTCCTCGGCGGCGTGGCCTCCTACGCCATCACCGGGGCGCTGGGCGCCGGCCCGACCGGCTCCCTAGCGGCTCTGGCGGGCGGCGGTCTCGTTCTTATCGCGGTCTTCTACATTGCGGCGAAACGGATGCGCGTTGCGGAGCTGACCGCCATGGTCGGTATGGTCCGCGGACGACTTGGTCGCTGATCGTTCAGCACAACCATCGTCTGCCATCGTGTGTCGTGCATAGCGGCGGACTGTGGGCACAATTGTCTTGGCTCGGAGTAGGCGCAACGGATGGGGAGGCAGGAACGACGGTGGCGGAACGGAGCACGGCTGCCGTCGACGTGGCCGACAACAGCGGAGATGAAGCGCTGACCGCCGAGGCGGGCAAGGCCACGTCCGACGGGGTGGGAACCGAAACGAAAGCCGACACGGAAGCGAAGAAGGCCGCGGGCACCGACACCAAGGGCGCCGCGGCCGACACAAGCAGCCCAGAGCTGCACAGCGGCCACAAGTTGGCCAGACGCTACCGGCTGGAGGAATGCGTCACCCGTCTGGACGGATTCAGCAGTTGGCGTGCCGTGGACGAGAAACTCCGCCGCGCCGTCGGAGTCCATGTCCTGCCGGCCGACCACCCGCGGGCGCGCCCGGTGCTGGCCGCCGCCCGTTCGGCGGCGCTGCTCGGCGACCCCCGATTCGTCCAGGTCCTCGACGCCGTCGAGGAGAACGACCTCGTCTATGTGGTCCACGAGTGGCTTCCCGACGCCACCGAGCTCACCGCCGTGCTCGCCTCCGGGCCGCTCGAGCCGCATGAGGCCTACCAGCTCGTCAGCCAGGTGTCCCAGGCCATGGCCGCGGCCCACCGCGAGGGCCTGGCGCATCTGCGGCTCAACCCAGGCTCCGTCCTGCGCACCGAGTCCGGCCAGTACCGCATCCGCGGCCTCGCCGTCATGGCCGCCCTGCGCGGCATCACCTCCGACCACCCGCAGCGCACGGACACCGAAGCCATCGGCGCGCTGCTGTATGCCGCCCTGACCCAGCGCTGGCCGTACGAGAGGGACGCCCACGGCCTCTCCGGGCTACCCAAGGGCGTCGGCCTGATCGCTCCCGACCAGGTCCGCGCGGGGGTCCACCGCGGTCTGTCCGAGCTGGCGATGCGCGCGCTCGTCAATGACGGCGCCACGGCCTCCCGGCAGGACCAGCCCTGCACCACCCCCGAGGAGCTGTCCAAGGCCGTCGCCGCCATGCCGCGGATCCGCCCGCCGGAGCCCGTCTTCACGACCCCCGACGCCTTCCAGCGCACCACCTACCAGCAGGGTGCCTACGGCCAGCCGCCCCACCGCGGCCGCCAGCCCCTCGCCCCCCGCCCGGCCGCTCCCATGCCGCCCCCGCCCCCGCTTCAGACCCGCACGGGCAAGGCCCTCAAGTGGACCGTCTCCGCCCTGCTGATCGCGGCCCTCGGCCTCGGCAGCTGGCAGCTCGCGGACACGCTCCTCAAGGAGGAGAAGAAGTCCCCGCCCAGCAGGTCTCAGCAGAACGGGAACGACGACAAGCCCACGAAGCCGGCCAGCAAGCCAATCAAAATCGTCAATGCCAGGGAGTTCGCCCCCGACGGCAGCCCGCAGAAGCCCGCCCAGGTCAAGCTCACCTACGACGGGGATCCCTCGACCTCCTGGCGCACCAACAGCTTCATCGACGGTCCGGAATTCGCCCCGAGCGTCAAGAAGGGCGTCGGAATCATCTACGACCTCGGCTCCGAGCAGACGCTGAGCGGCGCCTCCATCGGGCTGCACTACGGAGGCTCCTACACGGAGATCTCGCTGTACGCCACGGATTCCCTCTCCCCGTCCGTCTCGGCGTCCGACCCCGTCGGTTCGTTGAAGAAGCTCGATTCGGCCAAGGTCACGAGCAAGTCCGCCGAGCTGAAGATCAAGAGCAACGTGAAGACCCGCTACGTCCTCGTCTGGCTCACGGCGCTTCCCTACTCCGCCCCGGAGCCGAACTTCGACAACCCCTACAAGCAAGCCATCACGGACGTGAAGTTCACCGGCTGAGTCGGCCGGGCGGGGAGGGGGCTCCAGGGTGGACAACGCCAGATTCGGCGACACGAGCGACGGCGAGGTCCTCAAGCGCCATGTCACCGGCGACCCGGATGCCTTCGCCGAACTCGTGCGGCGCCACCGCGACAGACTCTGGGCGGTGGCGCTGCGCACGCTCGGCGACCGCGAGGAAGCCGCCGACGCGGTCCAGGACGCGCTCGTGTCCGCCTACCGGGCCGCTCACACCTTCCGGGGCCAGTCGGCCGTCACAACGTGGCTGCACCGCATCACCGTGAACGCCTGCCTGGACCGGGCCCGCAAGGCCGCCTCCAGGCGTACATCCCCCATTGCCGAGACCGAGCGGCTGGAGCAGCTGCTCGAACCTCATGAATCGGCCGCCGCTCCGGCGGAACGCGGAGATCTTCACCGCGAGCTGATCCGTGCGCTGGGCACCCTGCCCCCCGAGCAGCAGGCAGCACTCGTGCTCGTCGATATGCAGGGCTACCCGGTGGCCGAGGCCGCGAAAATCCTGGAGGTCCCCACCGGCACGGTCAAAAGCCGCTGCGCCCGGGGACGCGCACGCCTGCTGCCGCTGCTGACCCATCTCCATCCGAACGGGAGGGGTAGCGGCTCGCCGGGCGGGGCAAGGAACCGGACGCAGGGGACTTCCGTCCCACCGGCGGCAGGACCGAACGACGCAGATGCCGTGAAGGGCGGAGGTGGCCGAGCGTGACATCGTCGACCGACACGGATGAGCACCCGGAGGTCACGGAGATCTCCGCGCTCGCCGAGGGGCTGCTGCCCCCCGACCGCTCCTCCCAGGTGCGCGACCATCTCGCCGCCTGTGTGCTGTGCGCCGAGGTAAGAGACTCCCTGGACGAGATCCGATCGCTTCTGGGGACCCTGCCCGGCCCCGTGCAGATGCCCGCCGACATCGCGGGCCGTATCGACGCGGCACTCGCAGCGGAAGCCCTCCTCGACGCGACCGCCCCGGACGACCGCATCGGTGTTTCACGTGAAACGCCGACCCTCGGCACATCGTCGCCCGATACGATCGCCCCGGACGACGGCGCCTACGTTTCACGTGAAACGGCGAAGCCGACGCGCTCCCGGAAAGCGATCGGCGAAGTGGAGCCGATCTCGCCCGGCGCCGCCGAGCGGCCGACGGGTCGCCCCCGAGCCGCCACCGGACCGGGACGCCGGAAGTCCGGGCCCGACACCCGGCCCACTCGGCCCCGACGCTGGCCCAGGACCGTGCTCGGCGCCGCCTGCGCGGCTGCTGTGATCGGCCTCGGCTCCTTCCTCGTCCAGTCGGGCTCCACCAACCCGAGCAACGACGTGGCCGACACACAGACGTCGAAGAAACAGGTCTCATCCGACGACGCGGCAGCGCTCTCCGCGGCGACCCTCAAGTCACGGGTGCATGCCCTCCTCGCTGACCAGAAGACGTCCACCGCGTCCGGAGACGTGAGGGCGCAGGACACTCCGGATATGCCGCTGCGCGCCGAGGACCCCCCGGTGCCGTCCTGCGTGCAGGCAGGGACCGGCCGCTCCGAGGTCCCGCTTGCCGCACAGAAGGACACCTACGCCGGCAAGGACGTCTTTCTTGTGGTGCTGCCGCACCCGGCCGACAGCGACCTCGTCGACGCCTTCGTGATCGACTCGGCCTGCGTGGCCCAGTCGCCGTCGCCCGCCGGTGCTCGCCTCGTGGCCCGCACCTACCCGCGGGACTGACCCCGCGCCTGCCCGCGAGGCTGAGGAACACGGCACACGGCGGGCCGCCTGACACCACACGGGAATGCGGGCCCCGTAGGATCCGTTGGGTGGGATGGCGGCGGTTTTCCGGAGAGCGCCGGACGTCGCCGCCCAGTCAGTAGTCGGCACTCGGCAGAGACAAGGAAGACATCCGTGAGCGACGTCCGCAACGTGATCATCATCGGTTCCGGGCCCGCGGGCTATACGGCCGCGCTCTACACCGCCCGGGCTTCCTTGAAGCCGCTGGTCTTCGAAGGCTCCGTGACCGCCGGTGGTGCGCTGATGAACACCACCGACGTGGAGAACTTCCCCGGCTTCCGTGACGGGATCATGGGCCCCGACCTGATGGACAACATGCGGGCACAGGCGGAGCGCTTCGGCGCCGAGCTGATCCCCGACGACGTTGTCTCGGTCGACCTCAGCGAGGACATCAAGACCGTCACCGACTCCTCCGGCACGGTCCACCGGGCCAAGGCGGTCATCGTCACCACCGGCTCGCAGCATCGCAAGCTCGGCCTGCCCCGCGAGGACGAACTCTCCGGCCGTGGCGTCTCCTGGTGCGCCACCTGTGACGGGTTCTTCTTCAAGGACCAGAACATCGCCGTCATCGGCGGTGGCGACACCGCGATGGAGGAAGCGACCTTCCTCTCCCGGTTCGCCACGTCGGTCACCGTGGTCCACCGCCGTGACACGCTCCGGGCCAGCAAGGCGATGCAGGACCGCGCCATCGCCGACCCCAAGATCTCGTTCATCTGGGACAGCGAGGTCACCGAGATCCACGGGGACAACAAGCTCTCCAGCCTGACCCTGAAGGACGTCAAGACCGGCGAGACCTCCGAGCTGCCGGCGACCGGTCTGTTCATCGCCATCGGCCACGATCCGCGCACCGAGCTCTTCAAGGGCCAGCTCGACCTGGACGACGAGGGCTACCTGAAGGTCGCATCGCCGTCCACCCGGACCAACCTGCCGGGTGTCTTCGCCGCGGGTGACGTCGTGGACCACACCTACCGCCAGGCGATCACCGCGGCCGGCACGGGCTGCTCCGCCGCCCTGGACGCCGAGCGGTACCTCGCGGCTCTCGCCGACAGCGAGAACGCCACCGACTGACCCCTTCCCCCGCACCAAACCGATAAAGGAGAGAACCATGGCCGGTGCCACGGTGACCGTGACAGACGCCGACTTCGAGGAGAAGGTCCTCAAGAGCGACAAGCCGGTGCTCGTCGACTTCTGGGCCGCGTGGTGCGGTCCGTGCCGCCAGATCGCTCCGTCCCTGGAGGCCATCGCGGCGGAGCACGGCGACAAGATCACCATCGCCAAGCTCAACATCGACGAGAACCCCACGACCGCCGCGAAGTACGGCGTGATGTCGATCCCGACGCTGAACGTCTACCAGGGCGGCGAGGTCGCCAAGACCATCGTCGGTGCCAAGCCGAAGGCCGCCATCGAGCGCGACCTGGCCGACTTCATCGGCTGACCCGTCAGCCGTCGCTCCACAACGAAGGGGCTGCCCGCTTGGGGCAGCCCCTTCGTGTTTCACGTGAAACCACGGCCTCACATCTGCGGCTTCACAGCGGCCGGAGGGCGGGCTCCTTCTGGACCGCCCCGAGCAGCCGGTCCAGAGCCAGCTCGACGTCCTCCTTCCAGGAGATCGTCGTTCGCAGTTCCAGCCTCAGCCGCGGATACCGGGGATGCGGCCGCACCGTCTTGAATCCCACGGCGAGCAGATGATCCGCGGGCAGCACACACGCGGGCTCCTTCCAGGTGGCGTCCCCGAAGGCCTCGATCGCCTTGAACCCGCGCCGTATCAAATCCTTGGCCACCGTCTGCACCATCACCCGGCCCAAGCCCTGTCCCTGATATCCGGGCATCAGCCAGGCCGTCATCAGCTGAACGGCGTCCGCCGCCACCGGGCTCGTCGGAAAGGCCGTGGATCGCGGCACATACGCCGGAGGCGCGTAGAGCACAAAGCCCACCGGCACATCGTCGACATAGACCACCCGGCCGCAGGAACCCCACTCCAGCAGAACGGCCGAGATCCAGGCTTCCTTCTCCAGCTCCGGACGTCCGGCCCTTACCGCGGCCTCGCCGCTGACCGGGTCGAGCTCCCAGAAGACGCAGGCGCGACAGCGCTTGGGGATGTCCGGAAGGTTGTCCAGCGTGAGCGGTACGAGCCGACGCCCCATGAAGCCAGTCCCTCACTTCCGTCGCCGGCCGCGTTGCGAGCGGCCGACAGCGCACTACGCCCCCTGAGCAGACTGCCGACGAATCCGCCGACCGCCCCCAGTCCCAATCCCGTTGCCAGCAGCCCGGTACGGCTCACCGACCGCATGGCCTTGCCTTCCGCATAAGACGCCTCCACAGGGATCCGCCCTACCTGTTCGCATCGTATCCGTGCCGACATTGCACCGATACCGCCCTTGAGCAAAGAGCGGGTCGTGTTCCGACCTCGCCGGAAAACGACCCGCCCCGCTCTGTCCGTAAGACCTGTGTCCTACTCGTCCTCGTCCGCCGCGTCCGAGAGCCGCTGCTCCAGGACCGGTCCCTCGCCCGGGGCAAGCGCTCCGAGAATGCGCTCCAGATCCTCTATCGAGGCGAACTCGACGACGATCTTCCCCTTCTTCTGACCGAGGTCCACCTTCACCCGGGTCTCAAAGCGGTCGGAGAGCCTGGAGGCGAGATCCGTGAGCGCGGGGGAGACCTTCGTCCCGGCTCGTGGCCCCTTGCCCTTCTGCGCCCTGCCCGGCCGCGAGCCCATCAGGGTCACGATCTCCTCGACCGACCGTACCGAGAGCCCCTCGGCCACGATCCGGTACGCCAGCCGGTCCTGCTCTTCCGGATCATCGACGCCGAGCAGCGCACGGGCGTGGCCCGCGGAGAGAACCCCCGCGGCCACCCGGCTCTGCACCTTGGGGGACAGCTTCAACAGCCGGAGCGTATTGGAGACCTGGGGGCGGGAACGCCCGATACGGTCCGCCAGCTCGTCATGCGTGCAGTCGAAGTCCTTCAGCAGTTGGTCGTAGGCGAACGCCTCTTCCAAGGGGTTGAGCTGTGCGCGATGCAGATTCTCCAGCAGCGCGTCCAGCAGAAGCTTCTCGTCCTCGGTGGCCCTGACGATCGCGGGAATCTTCTCCAGGCCCGCCTCCCGGCAAGCCCGCCAGCGACGCTCCCCCATGATGAGCTCATAGCGCTCGGGAGCCAACTGCCGCACCACGATGGGCTGAAGAAGCCCGACCTCCTGGATCGAGGTAACCAGCTCGGCCAGAGCATCCTCGTCGAACACCTCACGCGGCTGCCGCGGATTCGGGGTGATGGAGTCCAGCGGCAGCTCGGCGAAGTGCGCTCCGGCCACCTCCTCCACGACGGGCTGAACCGCCTCCTCCTGCTGCGGCAGCGCGACGTCGCTGTCCTCCACAACGACACGGGAGGGCAGCGAGGCGACCTTGGCCGCTGCCACACCACGCTCCTGTGTCAGCACCGGGACCGCCGACGGGGAGGTGGAGACCCCCGTCGCGGTGACCGTTCCCGCCACCGGCGCGGGCCCGGAGCCATCCGTCCCCTTCGGCGCGGGAGGGATCAGAGCCCCGAGCCCACGGCCCAGTCCTCTGCGTCGCTCACTCACTGAATCCCCTCCTGCATGGTGTGCTGGTCGTGCTGGCTGATCAATGGGAGGGCGTGGGCGCGCTGGGCGTCATAGTGGACCTCGCCCCCTCCGGCCCCTCTGAGTGCGATCTCCCGGGCCGCTTCGAGGTAGGACAGCGCTCCGCTGGACCCCGGGTCATAGGTGAGGACGGTCTGCCCATAGCTGGGAGCCTCGGAGATACGCACCGACCTCGGAATGCTCGTCCGCAGCACCTCATGGCCGAAGTGGCTGCGGACCTCATCGGCGACCTGCGAAGCCAGCCGGGTCCGGCCGTCGTACATCGTGAGCAGGATCGTCGAGACATGAAGCTTGGGGTTGAGATGCCCGCGCACCAGGTCGACGTTGCGCAGCAGCTGTCCCAGCCCCTCCAGGGCGTAGTACTCGCACTGGATCGGGATCAGGACCTCCGCCCCGGCGACGAGTGCGTTGACCGTCAGCAGACCGAGAGAAGGGGGGCAGTCGATCAGGATGTAGTCCAGCGGCTGCTCATAGGCCTGGATGGCCCGCTCCAGCCGGCTCTCCCTCGCCACCAGCGAGACCAGCTCGATCTCCGCACCCGCCAGGTCGATCGTGGCCGGAGCGCAGAACAGTCCCTCCACATCGGGCACGGGCTGCACCACATCGGACAGCGGCTTGCTGTCCACCAGCACGTCATAGATCGACGGGACCTCGGCGTGGTGATCGATACCCAGCGCCGTCGAGGCATTGCCCTGTGGATCGAGGTCGATGACCAGCACTCGGCCGCCGTGGAGTGCGAGAGAAGCGGCCAGATTGACCGTGGTGGTGGTCTTGCCGACCCCGCCCTTCTGATTGGCGACCACGATCACCCGGGTCTGCTCCGGCCTGGGAAGTCCCTCGCCCGCGCGACCGAGGGCTTGGACCGCCAGTTCCGCGGCGCGGCCAATGGGGGTGTCGTCCATCGGGGGCAGTGTTTCACGTGAAACATCCTCCCCCGCCGATTCGGTACGGGGGCCGGGGACCGGGTCGGTCATCGGCCCCGCGATGTTGGCGTCGGACCGCAAGGATTCACTCTCCTCGACATCAGGCTCGCGATGAACAGAGCCTGCCATGCTTTTGGGGTTGTGAACCAGCGAGGCCCGTTCTCCTGTGGATGAATCCACATCCCGTCGGGGCCGACGGTCGCGCGGCAGTGCGGCCGCGCGCCCACGACTGATGATTCCATGCAGCAAGGAGCGACGTTTCACGTGAAACACGATGCACGGACAGCCTCACCGATTCGTGGCGACACTCCGGTATGCGTAGTTTTGGCAGCTTGTATGGAGCAGCCGAGCCCGTCCTATGGAGCAATGCCGACTACGACCTCGGCAGTGGCACCGCCCGGGGGCCCGCTCAGCGGCGGCGCCGGGGGCCCTTCCGGGCCGCCTTGGCCCGCTTGGCCGCGAAGCGCACACCGCCGGGGCTCTCGCCGACCTCGACCCGCACCACAGTGGAGAGAGGGTCCACGATCCCCTCGCCGACATGGAGCACCGAAGTCCCGACCACCCCGAGCTTGCTCAGCGCGGCACGGGCTTGTTTCAGCTCCTCCTCCGCCGTATCTCCCTTGAGCAGCAGCATCTCCCCGTACGGGCGCAGCAGGGGAACGCCCCAACCGGCCAGCCGGTCCAGTGGGGCCACGGCGCGCGCCGTCACCACATGCATCGGGGGGAGCTTCCCCAGGACCTCCTCGGCCCGGCCCCGCACCACCGTCACATGGTCCAGCCCCAGCAACTCGACAACTTCCTGGAGGAAGTTCGTACGGCGCAGCAGCGGCTCCAGCAGCGTGATCCGCAGGTCCGGGCGCGTCAGGGCGAGCGGAATGCCGGGCAGCCCGGCGCCCGAGCCCACATCGCACACGGTGACCCCTTCAGGGACCACCTCGGAGAGCACCGCGCAGTTCAGCAGATGACGCTCCCACAGCCGAGGTACCTCACGCGGACCGATCAGACCGCGGGTGACTCCGACGTCGGCGAGCAGTTCCGCGTACCGGACGGCCTCCAAGAAGCGCTCACCGAATACCTCCCGTGCCTCCTCGGGCGCCGGGGGGAGCTCCGCTGCTTCCGTCACGGGGACCGTCCTTCCATACCGAACACTGTGGTGACCGAACACTGTGGTGAACGCTGATGCGAGGCTGACAGCTGATGCAAGGCTGACAAGATTCGGCCCCGCCTGCGAACAGACGGGGCCGTGTGGATCATGAGGCTGGACCGGTTCAGACCGGAAGCACGACCACGCGACGCTGGGGCTCCTCGCCCTCCGACTCGCTGCGCAGTCCGGCCGCCGCCACCGCGTCGTGCACGACCTTCCGCTCGAACGGCGTCATCGGCTTCAGCTTCACCGGCTCACCGGTGTCCTTGGCCTCCTCCGCGGCCTTGGTGCCCAGCTCGGTGAGCTCGGCACGCTTACGGGCCCGGTACCCGGCGATGTCGAGCATCAGCCGACTGCGGTCGCCGGTCTCCCGGTGCACCGCGAGCCGGGTCAGCTCCTGGAGCGCCTCCAGTACCTCACCGTCCCGGCCCACCAGCTTCTGCAGATCACGGCTGGTCGATTCACTGATGATCGACACCGCGGCACGGTCGGCCTCGACGTCCATATCGATGTCGCCGTCGAGGTCCGCGATGTCCAGCAGCCCCTCGAGGTAGTCGGCCGCGATCTCCCCTTCCTGCTCGAGGCGGGTCAGGGTGTCGACACCCTCGGCAGCAGGGGTGGTGCCTTCCGTCACGGATGGACTCCTTCTTACTTCTTGGACGGGTGCTTGGGACGCTGCTGGCCCTTACGCTGCCCGGACTTGGCAGTGCGGGCGGAGCCGGAAGCCGAGCCGCCGGCCGGCTTACCGCCCTGCGCCCCCTTCTTCTGCGCCACGCTGCGCTGCTGCTTCTCCGGCGCGGAGTCGGCCGACTTTTCCAGCGAGGGCTTCTCGGCCGTCTCCTGGGACTGCGCCGTGGCCTTGGCGTGGCCCGAGGCGGTCTGGCGCTGCGACTTGCTCTGGCGCTTGGGCTGCTGCCGGTTCGCACGAGCCGTCTCGGCCGCCTTCTTGGCCTCGACCTCGGCCGGCTCCTCCTTGAGCTGGCCCTTGGCCCGCAGCCGCTCCTGACGGGCCTTGTAGGCGACGCTACCGGGGGTCGGGTTGCGGCGGATGATGAACATCTGCTGGCCCATGGTCCACACGTTGGTGGTCAGCCAGTAGACGAGGACACCGACAGGGAAGTTGATACCGAAGACGGCGAACATCACCGGGAAGACGTACATCAGCATCTTCTGCTGCTGCATGAACGGCGTCTTCACCGTCAGGTCGACGTTCTTGGTCATCAGCTGGCGCTGGGTGAAGAACTGCGACGCCGACATCAGGACGATCATGATGACCGTCACGACCCGGACGTCCGTCAGCGTGGCGCCGAGGGACTCGACCTGCGAGGCGGACGACATGAACTTCACGGACAGCGGAGCGCCGAAGATGTGCGCCTGACGGGCGCTGTCCAGCAGCTGCTGGTCGATGAAGCCGACCGTGCGGTTGTTCGCGATGTGGTTCAGGACCTGGTACAGCGAGATGAAGAACGGCGACTGCGCCAGGATCGGGAGACAGCTCGAGAGCGGGTTGGTACCCGTCTCCTTGTAGAGCTTCATCATCTCTTCGGACTGGCGCTGCCGGTCGCTCTTGTAGCGCTCCTGGATCGCCTTCATCTTCGGCTGGAGCGCCTGCATGTTCCGCGTCGCCTTGATCTGCTTCACGAAGAGCGGGATCAGGCAGATACGGATCAACACGACCAGAGAAACGATGGACAGACCCCACGCCCAGCCACTGTTCTTGTCGAAGATGAGGCTGTAGAACGCGTGGAACTGGACGATGATCCAGGAAACTACGTCATAAAGAGGACTGAGGATCGTGTCCACGAATCAGGCTCCTTGGGCGTTGGGCTGGGTCTCGGGCTGTGCGGCAGGCTCCCCGGCGGGATGACCGCCGAGGCGGTTGCGCAGCCGCTGGTGCCAGACCGGACGCTTTCGGGGAGGAACGTGGTCGACGCCACCGAGCGACCACGGATTGCAGCGCAGGATGCGCCACGCCGTCAGCGCCGTTCCTTTCACCGCGCCGTGCCGGTCAATGGCTGTGTAGCCGTAGTGCGAGCACGACGGGTAGTACTTGCAGACCGGTCCCAGCATCGGGCTGATGGTCCACTGGTACAGCTTGATCAACCACAGCAGCGGGTACTTCATCGCGGCACCCCTCCCAGTAGCCGCCGCACCGCGGTGTCGAGGTCGCGCGCCAGCTGGTCGTGGCCCGCCTCACCCGAACCGGGCAGCGCCCGTACGACCACAAGGCTACCTGCGGGAAAAAGTTCGAGGCGGTCGCGCATGAGATGGCGCAGTCTCCGCTTCACCAGGTTACGCACGACTGCACCGCCGACCGCCTTGCTCACGACGAAACCCGCACGCGCCGGGGGAGCACTCTCCCCAGGTGCGTGCGGGTCCGTTTCACCGCTGGCAAGACCGCTGCGATAGTGCACGACGAGAAGCGGGCGTCCGGCCCGGCGCCCTCGGCGTACCGCGGCTGCAAAGTCCTCGCGCCGCCTCAGCCGTTTTTCGGTAGGCAGCACGTCATGGACCTTGGGTCAGGCTGCTCAGGCCGACAGACGGGCGCGACCCTTGCTACGGCGGGACGCGAGAATCGCGCGGCCGGCACGGGTACGCATACGCAGCCGGAAGCCGTGGGTCTTCGCGCGGCGGCGGTTGTTCGGCTGGAAGGTGCGCTTGCTCACTCGGGGGCTCCAGAAATGAATCGGGTGGTGGCGGGACATCGCCTGGCTGTCACCGTGCGCCCACGAGTAGCTCGCAATACGCCCGAGTGCACCGCTTCATGATCTCCGGACCCAGGGTCCGCGATCCTTGCCCATCGGAGGCAGGCGGCAGCAGCCATCGACAACTCGACCTGGTTACGGTACGCGCGATTACGCCATCCGGTCAAACCGACAGCGCCCGGCGGCGCGGCCGTGCCGCGCCGCCGATCGGGAACGCGAACCCCGCGCTTCCGGGGGCAGGGGAACGCGGAGCGACATCGCATGGCACATTTGTACACACCCTGTGGACAACGACTTGAACCGCGTACCTCGGCCTGACTACCGTGGCTGGGCTCCGATTCCTTCCCGCCCGTCCCGAGAACCGCATATTCGTGGGAACTGTCGGCGTCCCCCCACCCAGCGAGTGAGAGAGCGTGCCCTGTGGCTGACGTACCTGCCGATCTTGCCGCAGTGTGGCCACGTGTGCTCGAGCGGCTGCTAGGAGAGGGAGCCGGCCAGGGCGGACAAGGCGTCGAGGCCAAGGACGAGCACTGGATCCAGCGATGCCAGCCGCTCGCCCTTGTCGCGGACACTGCGCTGCTGGCCGTGCCCAACGAATTCGCCAAGGGCGTGCTGGAGGGCCGCCTGGCCCCGATCGTCAGCGAGACGCTCAGCCGCGAGTGCGGCCGCCCGATCCGGATCGCGATCACCGTCGACGACTCCGCCGCCGAACCGGTGGTCCCGCAGCAGCCGCAGCGCGACACCTACGAGGCCTACGACAACCGCGACAGCTACGACGCCCGGGACGGCTACGACGCCCGGGACGCCCGGGACGGCTACGACGGCCGCGACGGTTACGGCCGCCCGGCGGGGGACGAGCTGCCGACGGCCCGCCCCGCCTACCCCGGCTATGAGCAGCACCGCCCCGAGCAGCAGCACCGCCCCGAGCCCGGCGCCTGGCCCCGGCCCCGCGACGAGTACGGCTGGCAGCAGCCCCGACTCGGCGGCTTCCCCGAGGGCGATCCGTACGCCTCGCAGCGTCCCCAGCCCGGCTATGACCAGCCGCGCTACGACCAGCAGCCGCACTCCGATTACCGGGGCCCCGGCGCGGAGCGGCCCGCGCCCGGGCCGCTCCCGGGCGCCGGCCCTGGTCCCGATCGGTCGCCCTACGAGCAGCCGCGCCGGGAGCTCCCCGATCCGCTCGAGCGGTCCCGCGGCGGCCCGCCCGCGCTGCCCTCGCAGACCGGCGCCCCCGGCCCGCTCGCCGCGCAGCCCGCGCCCGCGCCCGGCCCCGGTGAGCCGACCGCGCGCCTGAACCCGAAGTACCTCTTCGACACCTTCGTCATCGGCGCGTCCAACCGCTTCGCGCACGCCGCGGCGGTCGCCGTCGCCGAGGCGCCCGCCAAGGCCTACAACCCCTTGTTCATCTACGGGGAGTCCGGGCTCGGCAAGACCCACCTGCTGCACGCGATCGGGCACTACGCGCGCAGCCTCTACCCGGGGACGCGGGTGCGCTATGTGAGCTCCGAGGAGTTCACCAACGAGTTCATCAACTCCATCCGCGACGGCAAGGCGGACGCGTTCCGCAGGCGCTACCGCGACATGGACATCCTTCTCGTCGACGACATCCAGTTCCTCGCGAGCAAGGAGTCGACGCAGGAGGAGTTCTTCCACACCTTCAATACGCTCCACAACGCCAACAAGCAGATCGTGCTGTCCTCCGACCGGCCGCCCAAGCAGCTGGTGACCCTGGAGGACCGGCTCCGCAACCGCTTCGAGTGGGGCCTGATCACGGATGTGCAGCCGCCGGAGCTGGAGACGCGCATCGCGATCCTGCGCAAGAAGGCGGTGCAGGAGCAGCTGAACGCGCCGCCGGAGGTGCTGGAGTTCATCGCCTCCCGTATCTCTCGCAACATCCGTGAGCTGGAGGGGGCGCTGATCCGGGTCACGGCCTTCGCCAGCCTGAACCGCCAGCCGGTGGACCTCGGCCTCACCGAGATCGTGCTGAAGGACCTGATCCCCGGCGGCGAGGACGCCGCCCCGGAGATCACCGCCACCGCGATCATGGCCGCGACCGCCGACTACTTCGGGCACACGGTCGACGATCTGTGCGGGGCCTCGCGCAGCCGGGTGCTGGTCACCGCGCGGCAGATCGCCATGTATCTGTGCCGTGAGCTGACCGATCTGTCGCTGCCCAAGATCGGGGCGCAGTTCGGCGGGCGGGACCATACGACCGTGATGCACGCGGACCGCAAGATCCGGGCTCTGATGGCCGAGCGGCGCTCCATCTACAACCAGGTGACCGAGCTGACGAACCGCATCAAGAACGGCTGACAGAGACGGCTGCGGCGCGGCTCGCGCGCCGGATTCCGCCCAGGGCGCTTGGGGAGAAACGACTCCCGCAAGCGCCCTTCGTCGTTCCGGCCCCCCTCCGGCCGGGCCCGGCTCCTCCCGCCGGCCGCCTCGCCGCGGCGCACCCCCGTCCCGGCCTGTTCGATTCCATGCCCTCGGACGCGGCTTCTCCACAGATCCACGGCCGATCCACCGTCCACACCCTGGGGATGCCCCGGTTGTCCAGACTGTGTCCACAGGGGCGGCCGCCGGAGCGGCATCAGGGGAGGTCAGCGGGGTGTGGAATTGTGACAATCGACAGTCCACAGACTGTGGACGACCGGGATACCCACAGGGCTCGCTCCGCGTTGTCCACCGCCCGCCCACAGCCGGAGCCCCGTCACCCACAGCTTCTCCACACCCTCATCCACTGTTCGGCAATGAAACAGGCGTGGTCACCGAGATGAGTGAAAGGCGTCACACCAACGAGCCGGGTTGGGCTGTGGGGAAGGTGGGTAAAACTGGGGACGCAGCTGGGGAGAACCAGGGCTCGCCTGTGCATCGGGTGTGCAGAACTCTTCGGCGTCCACAGAAGACCGCGGTTGTCCACTGCCGCCGCCCACAGGGTCAGTGGATAAAAAATCGGTGCTGACCTGCGAGAAGTCAGTTGTCCACCGTTTCCACAGGGCCTACTACTACGACCACTCAGTTAGAGCGGGAAATTCGCTTCGAAGTGGGGCCTGTGCACAACCGGGCACCGAGCCGCCCGACACCTCGGGCGCCGATTTGACCCGGAGCCGCACCGACTGTCGGCGGCGTACGTCAGACTGGTCTCCGGCGATTGCGCCGACGACGAAGGCCAGCAGGGCGAGCCAGCAACAGCAGGAGGCGGTTCCGGTGAAGATCCGGGTGGAGCGCGATGTACTCGCGGAGGCAGTGGCCTGGGCGGCCCGCAGCCTTCCGGCCCGTCCACCGGTGCCCGTCCTCGCAGGCCTTCTGCTGAAGGCGGAAGACGGTGCCCTCAGCCTCTCCGGCTTCGACTACGAGGTCTCGGCCCGTGTGTCGGTCGAGGCCGATGTGGAAGACGGCGGCACGGTCCTGGTCTCCGGCCGTCTCCTCGCCGACATCTGCCGCGCTCTCCCCAACCGCCCTGTGGAGATCTCCAGCGACGGTGTGCGGGTGACCGTCGTCTGCGGCTCGTCGCGATTCACACTCCACACCCTCCCTGTGGAGGAGTACCCGGCCCTGCCGCAGATGCCGACGGCGACCGGCACCGTGCCCGGCGATGTGTTCGCCGCCGCCGCGGCGCAGGTGGCCATCGCGGCCGGCCGCGACGACACCCTGCCGGTGCTCACCGGTGTGCGGATCGAGATCGAGGGCGACACGGTCACGCTGGCCTCCACCGACCGCTACCGCTTCGCGGTCCGCGAGTTCCTGTGGAAGCCCGAGACGCCGGACATCTCCGCGGTCGCGCTGGTGCCCGCCAAGACGCTCCAGGACACCGCCAAGTCGCTGACCAGCGGTGACACGGTGTCTCTCGCGCTGTCCGGCTCGGGCGCCGGCGAGGGCCTGATCGGCTTCGAGGGCGCCGGGCGCCGGACCACGACCCGGCTGCTCGAAGGCGATCTCCCGAAGTACCGCACGCTCTTCCCGACCGAGTTCAACTCCATCGCGGTGATCGAGACGGCTCCGTTCGTGGAGGCCGTCAAGCGCGTCGCGCTGGTCGCCGAGCGCAACACCCCGGTCCGGCTGACCTTCGAGCAGGGCGTGCTGATCCTGGAGGCCGGGTCGAGCGACGACGCACAGGCTGTGGAGCGCGTCGACGCCCAGCTCGACGGCGACGACATCTCGATCGCCTTCAACCCGACGTTCCTGCTGGACGGGTTGAGCGCGATCGACTCCCCGGTCGCCCAGCTGTCCTTCACCACGTCGACCAAGCCCGCGCTGCTCAGCGGCAAGCCGGCCGTGGATGCCGAGGCGGACGAGGCGTACAAGTACCTGATCATGCCGGTGCGTCTCAGCGGATGAGCGGGTGTTGCCCACAGCTGAGCGGCAACACGTGGGCGTAGGCTCGGACTCAGGTGCGAAACGCAATGACTACGGCATAAAGGATCACTGATGGAGCTCGGTCTCGTCGGTCTCGGCAAGATGGGCGGCAATATGCGCGAGCGCATCCGCCGCGCAGGTCACACCGTCATCGGGTACGACCGCAACCCGGACGTCGCCGATGTCCACAGCCTCGGCGATCTTGTGGACAGGCTGAAGGGACCGCGCGTGGTGTGGGTCATGGTGCCGGCCGGCATCGCGACCCAGACCACCATCGACGAGCTGGCCGAGCTGCTGTCGCCCGGCGACATCGTGGTCGACGGCGGCAACTCCCGCTGGACCGATGACGAGAAGCATGCCGAGCAGCTGAACGCCAAGGGCATCGGCTTCGTCGACTGCGGCGTCTCCGGCGGCGTCTGGGGCCTGGAGAACGGCTACGCGCTGATGTACGGCGGGGCCGCCGAGCATGTGGCGAAGGTTCAGCCGATCTTCGATGCGCTCAAGCCCGAGGGCGACTTCGGCTCGGTCCACGCCGGGAAGGTCGGTGCCGGCCACTTCGCGAAGATGGTCCACAACGGCATCGAGTACGCGATGATGCAGGCCTACGCCGAGGGCTGGGA
>NZ_JBIRPV010000013.1:0-264210 GCF_044332865.1 Streptomyces sp. NPDC021225
GCGTGGTCAGCCGCTCGACCATGGTGTTCTGGGTGCGCGCCACCTGGTCGATCTCGGCGATCGCGCTGCGTCCGGCGCGGGCGGTCAGATCGCCGCCGGCGACGGCCACGGCCGTGGCCGACAGCGCCTCCAGCGGAGCGGAGAGCGTGCGCGCCTGATGCCGCGCCACCAGTACGCCGGTGGCCAGCGCGGCCAGGGCGGTGCCGACGAGCGCCGCCCACGCGAGGCCCACCCGGGCCCAGACCCCCTGGGTGCCGTCCGCCGCGCGGACCACACCGGTGACCCGCTCCGCCGTCGACACGGGCACGGCGGCCACCAGGTCCTGGCCGTCGCGGCCGCGCGCCACGACCCCGGCCATGGCCCGCCGGGTCACCGCGTCCGCCGTCGCGGGCCCGTGTCCGTCGCGCAGTCGGCCGGCGAGGTCGTACAGGCCGATCCGGGCATCCCGTTCGCCGGGGGGCAGCTCCGAGCGTTTCTTCCCCGTGGACTTCGCACCGACGCGCACGGCGGCCGCCAGGGCCGCGCGCTCGAGCTCGCCGCGCTCGTCCGCGATGAAGGACCGCGGGATCCCCACGGCCAGCGGCGTGGCGAGCAGGACGAGGGCCACCATGACCGCGACCACCGCCACGCGCACCACGCGCTTCCTCATGCGCCCATCATGACCACCCGGCCACCCTGGAGGTGCCCGGCACGACCGGGACACCGCGTGTCGCCACGGCGCCCGCTGCCACCCGGCGGCGCGCGCCCGCCGAAGGCGCGAGGATCCGCCGGACAGGGCCTACGCTTCGGGGCATGCGTACGACACGGGCCGAGGACTCCGTATCCGTGCTGGTCGTCGAGGACGACGACATCATCGGACGACATCTGGAGACCGGGCTGCGCGGCAGCGGCTACCAGGTGGCCTGGAGCCGGACCGGCGGCTCGGGGCTGGCCGAGGCCCGGCGGCTGCCCCTCGACGTCGTCCTGCTCGACCTCGGCCTCCCCGACGTGGACGGCATCGAGGTCGCGCGGGAGCTGCGCGACGAGTTCCCCGACCTCCTCATCGTCATCCTGACCGCGCGCGGCGAGGAGATCGACGTGATCGCGGGCCTGGACGCGGGCGCCGACGACTACCTGGTCAAGCCCTTCGCGCTGACCGTGCTCCTCGCCCGGCTCCGTGCCCATCTGCGCCGTCTCCCGGCCGGACCGCCCGGCTCGGGCGAGCCGGTCCGGCTGGGGGACCTGACCGTGGACATCGCGGCCCGCCGCTGTCGGCTCGGCGACGGCGAAGTGGAACTGCGCCCCAAGGAGTTCGAGCTGCTCGCCGTGCTGGCCCAGCACCCGGGCGAGGCCGTCTCGCGCGAGACGCTGATGGCGCGGGTGTGGGACGAGAACTGGTACGGCCCCACCAAGACCCTGGACGTCACCATGTCCTCCCTGCGCCGCCGGCTGCACACCGCCGCGGCGGCCTCCCCCGTCCCGCTCGAGCTGCCGGAGCTCACGACCCTGCGCGGACACGGCTATCGGCTCGAACCGGGCGGTTCGAGCCGATAGCCGTGTCCCTCCGAGGTTTTGTCGTCGTCTGACTTTCGTCGCAGCGAGCCTTAACGGCCGGGTTCCTACGGTGGTGAACATGACGGCCGGCTCGGCTCCCCACGAGGAGGCACCATGACATCGTCGCTGCGGACGGCAACACTGATGGGACCTCAGGTCAGCGGTGACCTGCCCGGCCCCGGTTCGGACGCCCTCCTCGCCCATCAGGCGAGACGGGAGTCCCAGGCCCGCACCTACCCCCGCCATCTGCCCATCGCGCCGGCCGAGGGGTCGGGGAGCTTTGTCCGGGACGTCGACGGAAACGTCTTCATCGACTTCCTCGGCGGCGCCGGTGTGCTCTCGCTGGGCCACAACCACCCCGAGCTGGTCCAGAGCGTGGTCCGGCAGCTCGACACCCTCACCCACGGCCTCGACTTCCCCACCCCCGCCAAGGACGCCTTCACCGAGGCCCAGCTGTCCATGCTGCCCCCGCGGCTGCGGGAGCGGACCAAGGTGCACTTCTGCGGGCCGACCGGCGCCAACGCGGTCGAGGCCGCCCTCAAGCTGTGCAAGATCGCGACCGGCCGCGGCGACATCGTCTCCTTCCACGGCGGCTTCCACGGCAGCACCCACGCCGCCATGGCGGTCAGCGGGCTGGTGTCCCAGAAGGCGCCCGTCCGGGACGGCATGCCCGGTGTCCACTTCTTCCCGTACTGCTCCTCCGCGTGCCCCGCAGGCCCCGCGCCGGGCAGCTGCGCCCGGGACTGCGCCGGCTATCTGGAGCGGGCGCTCCGGGACGATCTGGGCGGCATCCCGCTTCCCGCCGCGGTGATCCTGGAGATGGTGCAGGGCGAGGGCGGGGTCGTGGTCGCCCGCACCGAGTTCGTCCGGCGGGTGCGCGAGGTGACCCGCTCGCTGGGCATTCCCATGATCGTCGACGAGGTGCAGACGGGCTGCGGGCGCACCGGGACCTGGTTCGCGTTCGAGCAGTACGGCATCGAGCCGGATGTCATCGTGGCGTCCAAGGCGCTGAGCGGCATGGGCCTGCCGGTCGCCCTCATCCTGTACGACGCGGCTCTGGACACCTGGGAGCCGGGGGCGCACATCGGGACGTTCCGCGGCAACCAACTGGCCTTCGCCGCGGGCGCCGAGGCGGTCCGCATCGTCCGGCGCGACGATGTGCTGGCCAATGTCCGGCGCAGGGGGGTGCAGGTCGCGGACCGGCTCGGGGAGCTGATGGGCAACCCGTGGGTCCGCGAGGTGCGGGGCCGCGGCCTGATGTGGGGGATCGAGCTGGCGAACCCCGGCGACGGCCGGCCCGCGACCGCGCTCGCGGGCGAGGTGCAGACGTATGCGCTGCGACACGGGCTCATCGTCGAACGCGGCGGGCGCCAGGACGCCGTGGTCCGGATTCTGCCCCCGCTCAATGTCACGGCCGATGTCGTCGACACGGCCTGTTCGATCCTCGTCGAAGCCGTCTCGGCGTGTGCCTCGCGCCGCTCCGCGCGCTCCGGTCCGGTGGTCCGGGCCGGACTGGGCGGCTTCTGAGGAGGCCGGGCCCGATGCTCATCGTCCAGAAGTACGGCGGCTCCTCGGTGCCGACCACCGAGCGGATCACGTGTGTCGCCGAACGTGTTGTCGCGGCCCATGACGCGGGCCATGACGTGGTCGTGGTGGTGTCCGCCATGGGCCGGACCACCGATCAGCTGCTCAGGCTCGCCCGCGAGGTGGACCCCCTGCCGGCCGCGCGCGAACTGGACGCGCTGCTGACCACGGGTGAGCGGGTGTCCAGCGCGCTGACCGCGATGGCGATCCACGCGCTGGGCGCCCCGGCGTACTCCTTCTCCGGACGGCAGGCCGGTGTGCTGACGACCTCGGACCACGGCCGGGCGCAGATCGTCGAGGTCCGGCCGGGGCGGGTGCGGCAGGCGCTCGACCGGGGGGCGATCGCGCTGGTCACGGGTTTCGAGGGGGTGTGCGGGGAAACCGATGAGGTGACCACCTTGGGCCGGGGCGGGTCCGACACGACGGCGGTCGCGCTCGCCGCGGCCCTCAAGGCCGATGTGTGCGAGATCTACACCGATGTGGCCGGTGTCTTCACGGCCGACCCCGGCATCGTGCCGGAGGCCAGGCCGCTCGGCCGGCTCACCCATGAGGCGATGTGCGAGATGGCGGCCGGTGGCGCGCGGGTGCTGGCGCTGCCCAGCGCGGAGTACGCCCGCCGGCACGGTGTGACCGTCCATGTCCGCTCGTCCTTCGACGACCGCCCCGGCACCGTCATCTCGGACGAGGCTTCGGACGAGGCCGGGGACCCGGGAGCGGAGGCCGCCGCCGTGACGGGCGTGGCCCATGACATGTCCGGCGTGAAGATCACCGTGTTCGGCGTCCCGGACGGCGACCGGTCCGCGGGGCGGGTCCACGGAGTCCTGGCCGACGCCGGTATCGAGGTGGTCGAGTCGCACGGCGTGCCGCGCCCGGACGGACGGAGCGCGGACGTCGCGCTGGCCCTGCCCAGGACGGACGCCGCCGCCGCGATGACCGCTCTGCGGATCCACCGCAGAGAGCTCGGATACGAGCGGGTGACCTACCGCGACCGCGTCGGCAAGGTCTCGATCGTCGGGTCCGGCCTGCTGACGCGCGCCGATGTGTGCGCGACGCTCCGCGACACGCTGGCCGGGGCGGGGGTGCCCTTCGAGAGCTTCTCCGCGACGGACACCCGGATCTCCGCGCTGTGCCCCGCCTCCCGGCTCGTGGACGCCGTACGCGCCGTGCACCGGGCCCTTGTCGGCGGAGCCCGCGGGCTCAGCCGCCCGGTCGCTCTCCTTGGGCGATCTCGACGCTCTGGTGGAGGCTGATCGCTCCGGCCCCCGCGCCGGCGAGCGAGAGGCAGGCGCAGAGCGCGAGGAGCACCCCTGCGGCCACCGCCGCGAGGTGCCTCCTGCCACGGACACCGGGGAGCGGCGGCCGCAGCAGCGCCGCGACCCGCTGCGGCACCGGCCCGGAGGTGGCGGCCGGGGCCACGGTGGGGCGGCGCCGGGCCGCGCGGGTGGCGAGGGCCGCACGGCCGATGGCCCGGGCCGTGAGCTGCCGGTCGCCGGTGGCGGCGGCCGCCGCCTCGTCGGCGGCGCGCTCCGCGGCGAGCCGCACGGCGGCGCCCGCCGGGCGCAGCCCGGGGTGGCAGTGCGCGGCGAGCCCGACGGCGGCCAGATGGTAGTGATGGCGGGCGCTGAGGTGCGCCCGCTCATGGGCGAACAGCGCCTCGCGCTCGGCCGGGCTGAGGCTGCGGAGCATGGAGGTGGTCACCACGATCCGGCCCGGACTGCCGGGCAGGGCGTAGGCGTCGGGGTCGGGGCTGTCGATCACACAGAGGTCGCCGGCCGTGGGCTGGGTGTCCGCCGCCTTCCTGGCCTCGTGGTACTCCCCGATCAGGCGCGCCGCGGAGCGCGGCAGCGCCCAGGCGCACACCGCCAGCGCCCCGGTGGCCGCCGCGGCGAGCGGAAGCAGGCCGGGCGCGGAGCCGAGCGGATGGATCAGCTCCCCGAGGGTGGCGAACGGGGGGAGGGCCAGCAGGCCGTACAGCGTGAGGGTGCCGAGCGCGGCCAGCGAGCACACGGCCAGCACCACCGTGGTCGCGGTCAGGCACCACAGGGCGGCGGCGGGGGCCAGCCGGGCGACGGCGCGCCGGGCCAGGGGCGGTACGGCGCAGGGCACGAGCAGCGGGACCAGCGGCGCGACCAGCAGCGGGGCGATCATTGATCACCCGCTTCGAGGAGCTCCCTGAGCAGGCGCTCGTCGTCGTCGCTGAGCTGGTCGACAAAGCGGGCCAGGGCGACCTCGCGGGCTTCGTCGCGGTCGAGCTCCTGGTGCATGCGGCGGGCGGTCAGCCCGTGGGCGTCCTGGAGGGGGAAGTAGACGAAGCCGCGCCCGGACCGCTTCCGGTCGATGACCCCCTTCTCGTACAGCCGGGTCAGGATCGTGGTCACCGTCGTACGGGCCAGTGACGTCTCCAGGCTCCGCTGCACCTGACCGGGGCTCTGCGGCCCGGCGGCGGCCCAGAGCGCGGCCATCACGGTCGCCTCCAGTTCACCCGCGGGTCTGCGCTCGGGCTGCTTGCCGGCCATCGGCATGCCACCTCTCCCCTCTTCGTCTACAGTGTCGTAGACGGTCTACTGGATTGTAGTCGTCGCGCGGCCCGAGGGCCTCGCTCCGTTTCCGTGCTGTTCTGTTCCGTTCCGTACGTCCGCCGAAGGGACCGCGCCCGTGACCCTCGACCTGTCCGCAGGCCCACCCCTCGCGGTGAACATCCTGGACGCCCAGTCCCTGCTGTCCGCATTCGGGGTGCTCGGCATCGCCGTGGTGCTGTTCGCCGAGACCGGGCTGCTGATCGGGTTCTTCCTCCCCGGGGACTCGCTGCTCTTCACCGCCGGGCTGCTGTGCACCGCCGGTACGTCGGGCGGGCTCAGGCTCTCGCTGCCCGGAGTCATGGTCGCATCCGCCGTCGGGGCGCTCCTCGGCGCCCAGTGCGGCTATCTGCTCGGCCGCCGGGCGGGCGCCACGCTGCTGGCCCGGGGCCGCTCGCCCCGGCTGCGGGCGGGCGCAGACCGGGCCGGGGAATTGCTGGATCGCTACGGATACGCGCGGGCGGTGGTGCTGGCCCGGTTCGTGCCGGTGGTGCGCACGGTCCTGAACCCGATGGCGGGCGCGCTCGGTGTGCCGCCGCGGACCTTCGCGGTGTGGCAGACGGCGGGCGGGCTGCTGTGGACGCAGGGGCTGGTGATCGCCGGATTCGCGCTGGGGTCGTCCATCCCGAACGTCGACCGCTATCTGCTTCCGCTCATCGCGCTGATCGTGGTGGTGTCCCTGCTGCCGCTGGCCGCAGAGCTGCTGCGCGCCCGGACCGCGCGGCGTAAGGAGGCCGGCCGATGACGCTCGCCTACGACGGCTCCGGTATCGACGGCTCCGCGTACACCGCGGTGGTGGATCTGGCGCATCGCACCCCCGGCTGGCTGGACACCACGATCTCGGTCTGGTCCACCTACGGGCTCGCGCTGTTCGCGGTGCTGATGCTGGCGGGCTGGTGGCGCGCCCGCCGCAGCGGCCCCGAGGCGGCCGTGCAGGCCCTGGCCGCCCCGGTGCTGGTGCTGCTGGCGTACGGGGTGAACGACGCGCTGAAGCAGGTGGTGCGCGAGGACCGCCCGTGCCAGACCCTGCACCGGGCCGTCCTCGAGGCCTGCCCGGCGCCGGGCGACTGGTCCTTCCCCAGCAACCACGCGGCGCTGGCCGCGGCCGCCGCGGCGGCGCTGTGGTTCGTCTCGGCGCGGCTCGGCGCGGTGGCCACCGTCGCCGCCCTGGCGATGGGGGCGTCCCGGGTGTGGGTGGGGGCGCACTATCCGCACGATGTCGCCGCCGGGCTGGTGATCGGGGCGGTGGTGGCCCTGGCCCTGGGCGCCGCCCTGCACCACAGGCCACAAGCCCTGGCGCGGCGCCTGGCGGCGACGCGGCTACGGCCGCTGCTGACCGTGTCGTAGCCCGTGCGGGTGTCGGTGGCGGCTGGTCACCTGGCGGTCACCGGGCGGCCCTCGGGGGCTCGATGCCGGGACCGGGGCGGAAGCTCGCCGGGCTACAGGGTCGGGGCCCGCGGCCCGTCGGGCGCCGTGTGGCGCCCCTCGACGACGGCCCGCGCGACCGCGGCCACCTCGTCCTGGCCGATCCGCCGGTATCCGTCCTCGGTGACGAGGGCGATGAGCGGGAACAGCCGCCGGGTGAGATCGGGGCCGCCGGTGGCGGAGTCCTCGTCGGCCGCGTCGTAGAGCGCCTGCACGACGGCCGTGACGATGTCGCGCTCCGGCATGCCCTCCCGGTAGAGCTTCTTCAGTGAGCCCCGGGCGTGGACCGAGCCCGATCCGGTGGTGGCGAAGCCGCGCTCCTCGGAGCGGTTGCCGGTGACGTCGTAGGAGAAGACGCGCCCGCGCCCCTTGTGCACGTCGTAGCCGGCGAACAGCGGGACCACCGCCATGCCCTGCATCGCCATCTCGAGATTGTCACGGACCATCTTGGTCAGCCGGTTGGCCTTGCCGTCCAGGGAGAGGGCCGTGCCTTCTATTTTCTCGTAGTGCTCGAGTTCCAGCTGGAGGAGCCTGACGAGTTCCACCGCCGGGCCCGCGGTGCCCGCGATGGCGATGGCGGAGTGTCCATCGGCCGGGAAGACCTTCTCGTATTCACGGTGCGCGATGAGGTTGCCCGACGTGACGCGCCGGTCGCCGGCCACCAGCACGCCGTCCGCATACGTCGCCGCGATCACGGTCGTGCCGTGGGGTGCCTCGAAGTCGCCCCGGGCGGGCGGGTACTGACGCTCCGCAGGCAGCAGCTGCGGAGCCTGGGCCTTGAGGAAATCCAGGAAGGAGGAGGTCTCGGGGGCCAGGAACGCGGGCGGCAGGCCGCCCTTCATCAGCGCGTCGAACGACATGCGCGTTCCCTTCCCCAGAGGCATCGGCGGCTTCCGCTTGCCGCACATTACCCAACCCCCGCCCCGGGCAATCCATGGAGAGACGCACGGCAGTTGTGCGGCGCCTGCCTGCGGCGGAGGCTCTGTCGGAGGCAGGGCTCACCCGACCCTACGGACGGAGGTGGCGGGCCGGCGGTGGCGCGGTGCTGCCGCGCCGCACGAGTTCCGTCGGGACGAGCGTGGTGCCGTGTTCCGGCACCTCCTCGCGCATCTGCCGGAGCACCCCCTCGACACAGCGCCGCCCGACCTCGGCGAAGTCCTGGTGGACGGTGGTCAGGGGCGGCAGGAAGGAACCGGCCTCGGGGATGTCGTCGAAGCCGATGACGCTCACATCCTCCGGGACCCTCCTGCCGCGCTCGTGCAGGGCTCGCAACAGGCCCAGCGCCATCTGGTCGTTGGCGGCGAACACCGCCGTACAGTCGGCCTCGTCGGCGAGGCGGAGTCCGGCCCGGTAGCCGGACTCCGCCGACCAGTCGCCCCGGACCAGGGGCGGCGGGGCACACTCCGCGTCGGTGAGGGTGGCGCGCCACGCGTCGGCGCGGCGCTGTGCGGCGAAGGACGCCTCCGGGCCGGCCAGGTGCCACACCGTGCGGTGGCCGAGGTCGAGCAGATAGCGCACGGCGGCGCGGGTGCCGCCCGCCTGGTCGGTGTCGACCACGCAGTAGCGGTCTCCGGCGTCCGAATCGACCACGACCACCTGGACGTTGGGCGGCAGCGAGACGGTGGCCGAGTCGAGCAGATGCACCTCCATGATGACGATGACGGCGTCGACGGCGAGCTCCCCCAGCCGGGAGAAGGCGCCGCGCACCTCGTCCTGGGTGGGGACCGCGACGGGCAGGAGTGTCACGGCGTAGCCCTCGTGGGCCGCGGAGGTGGCGATCGCCTCCAGGGTGCGCACATTGCCGGTGGTGGCAAGGGAGAACGTGATGACGCCGATGGTGCGGAACTCGCCGCGCTTGAGCGCCCGGGCGGCGCTGTTGGGCCGGTAGCCCAGCTCCTTCATCGCCGCCAGCACCTGTCGCCGGGTCTCTTCCGTCACGCCCGAGTAGCCGTTGGCGACCCGGGAGACGGTCTGCGAGGAGACACCGGCCAGGCGGGCCACGTCCGCCATGGAAGCGCGCTGGACCCGTCGGTCGGCGCGTGTGCGGGCCCCCACCCGGGCCTGTGGTGTACTCGCCGATTCGCTGTCTGTTGCGTCCACCCTTGCCCCCTTTTATCCGCAGTGTTGCGGAATCGTCGTACGACGACCCTTGACCGTCGACATTCGGGCAGTGTAGACATGCCGCCACCAGATGTTTACGTAAACATAACACCCGTCAAGGTCTTTTCCAGGGCGTGATGTTTACGTAAACATTGCGTGGGCGCCGGGCCTCCGGGCTCCGAAGAGGGATGAACGAGGATCGACATGACGACGCTGCAACCGCCGGCGGCCGTGGACCGCACGGCACGGGCTTCGCTGAAACGGGACCGACGGTCCTGGACGGGGTGGGGGTTCGTCGGCCCCTTCGTGGCGGTCTTCGCCCTGGTCTTCCTGGCTCCCATCGGGTATTCGATCTACCTCAGCCTCTTCCAGGACAAGCTGATCGGCGGCAACACCTTCGTAGGTCTTGACAACTACCAGCAGGCGCTCCAGGACGACCAGTTCTGGTCCGGAGTGACCCGGGTGGGGCTGTTCCTGGCGGTCCAGGTGCCGATCATGCTGGGCATCGCCCTGCTCGTCGCGCTCGCGCTGGACAGCGGGCGGCTGTACGGCAAGAACTTCTTCCGGATCTCGATCTTCCTGCCCTATGCGGTGCCCGCCGTGGTGGCCACGCTGATGTGGGCCTTCATGTACGGCACCCGCTTCGGGCTGGTGGGGGACATCAACGACGCCTTCGGTGTCTCGCTGCCCGATCCGCTCTCGCCCGACCTGGTCCTGGCGTCGATCGGCAACATCGTCACCTGGGAGTTCGTCGGCTACAACATGCTGATCTTCTACTCGGCGCTGCGGGTGATCCCGCACTCCCTGTACGAGGCGGCGGAGATCGACGGCGCCGGACAGCTCCGCGTCATCACCGCCATCAAGCTCCCCGCGATCCGCGGCGCCCTCGTCATCGCGACGATCTTCTCGATCATCGGCAGCTTCCAGCTGTTCAACGAGCCGAGCATCCTGAAGCCCCTGGCGCCCAACGCGATCACCACCGACTACACCCCCAACTACTACACGTACACGCTGTCCTTCAACGGCCAGCAGCACAACTACTCCGCGACGGTCGCCATCGTCATGGGGCTGATCACCATGGTCGTCGCCTATGTCGTCCAGCTTCGCGGCATGCGCAAGGGAGCCTGAACCATGAGCAGCCCCGCCACCACCGCTTCCAAGGCCAAGGCGTCCGCCCGGACCGGATCCGCCGGCCACGCGCCCCGGCTGCGCACCCCGCGCAAGGCCGCCGAAAGGCGCCGCCCCCGCCGCAGCGTGCTGCTGACCGTGCTGACCGGTCTGGTGCTGCTGTACTCCCTGGTGCCGCTGATATGGCTGGTCATCAGCTCCACCAAGACCCAGGAAGGGCTGGCCGACTCCTCCGGGCTGTGGTTTGCCGACCACTTCGCCCTGTGGGACAACATCCGTGAGACCTTCACCTACAACGACGGCGTCTTCGTCCGCTGGCTGCTGAACACCCTGCTGTATGTGGGGCTCGGCGCCGGTGGCGCCACCTTCCTGGCGGTCCTGGGCGGCTACGCCCTGGCGAAGTTCACCTTCCCCGGCAAGCGCGCCGTGTTCGCCGTCGTCATCGGGGCCGTCGCCGTGCCGACCACCGCCCTGGCGGTCCCCACCTTCCTGATGTTCAGCAAGATGGGGCTGACCAACACCCCCTGGGCGGTGATCGTCCCCTCGCTCATCTCGCCCTTCGGCCTGTATCTGATGTGGGTCTTCGCCACCGAGGCCATCCCCGACGAGCTGCTGGAGGCCGCCCGCATCGACGGGGCGAGCGAGCTGCGCACCTTCTTCCAGGTCAGCCTGCCGCTGCTGGCGCCGGGCATCGTGACCGTGCTGCTGTTCACGATGGTCGCGACCTGGAACAACTTCTTCCTGCCGCTGATCATGCTCAAGGATCCGAACTGGTACCCGCTGACCCTGGGGCTGAACAGCTGGAACGCCCAGGCCCAGACGGCCGGTGGTGAAGCCGTCTTCAACCTGGTGATCACCGGCTCGGTGATCACCATCCTCCCCCTGATCGCCGCCTTCCTGCTGTTGCAGAAGTACTGGCAGTCCGGACTCGCCGCCGGAAGCGTCAAGGAATAACCCTCACCCCACCACGAAGAAGTGGAAGCACCATGCCCAAGAACACGCGCCGCCTGCTGCGCGGCATCGGCCTCGTCTGTGCCCTCGCCCTGGGAGCGACCGCCTGCGGCGGCTCCGACGACGACGGCTCCAGTGGCGAGAAGGTCTCCGCCGGGGACATCCAGGCGGCTCTGAAGAAGGGCGGCTCGATCACGGTCTGGGCCTGGGAGCCCACGCTCAAGCAGGTCGTCAAGGACTTCGAGAAGGAACACCCCAAGGTCCACGTCAACCTCGTCAACGCGGGTACGAACAAGGACCAGTACACCGCCCTCCAGAACGCCATAGCGGCGAAGAAGGGCGTCCCGGACGTCGCGCAGATCGAGTACTACGCGCTGGGCCAGTTCTCGCTGACCAAGGCCGTGACCGACCTGTCCGGCTACGGCGCCGACAAGCTCTCCAAGACCTACTCGCCCGGCCCGTGGAACTCGGTGAAGTCCGGCGACAAGATCTACGCGCTGCCCATGGACTCCGGCCCGATGGCGCTGTTCTACAACAAGAAGGTCTTCGACAAGTACAAGGTCGCGGTGCCCACCACCTGGGACGAGTACGTCGACGCGGCGCGCAAGCTGCACAAGGCCGACCCGAAGGTCTACATCACCAGCGACACCGGCGACGCGGGCATGACCACCAGCCTGCTGTGGCAGGCCGGCTCGCGCCCGTACCAGGTCGACGGCACCAACGTGAAGATCAACTTCTCGGACAAGGGCGCCGCCACCTACACCAAGACCTGGCAGAAGCTCATCGACGAGAAGCTGCTGTCGCCCGTCAGCGGCTGGACCGACGACTGGTACAAGGGGCTGGGCGACGGCAGCATCGCCACCCTGACCACCGGCGCCTGGATGCCCGCCAACTTCGTCTCCGGTGTGAAGAACGCCTCCGGCGACTGGCGTGTGGCCCCGCTGCCGCAGTGGACCAAGGGCGACAAGACCACCGCGGAGAACGGCGGCAGCTCGCTGGCCCTGCCCTCGGCGGGCAAGAACAAGGAACTGGCCTACGCCTTCGCCGAGTACGCGAACGCCGGCAAGGGCGTGCAGACCCGGCTCAAGGGCGGTGCCTTCCCGGCGACCACGGCCGACCTCCAGTCCGAGGCGTTCCAGAACACCGAGTTCCCGTACTTCGGCGGGCAGAAGGCCAACAAGATCTTCGCCGACTCGGCCGCGAACGTCGGCAGCGGCTGGTCGTACCTCCCCTACCAGGTGTACGCCAACTCGATCTTCAACGACAGCGTCGGCAAGGCCTATGTCTCGAACACCCCGCTGGCCAAGGGGCTGAAGGCCTGGCAGGACGCCTCGGTCAAGTACGGCAAGGAGCAGGGCTTCACGGTCTCCGAGTAAGGCCCTACGGCAGCAGGGAACGCGATGCCGCGGTCCCTGCTGCCGTACGCCCTGAGCATCACCAGCTCCACCGGCACCACCCCGGCACCACCAGCACCAACGCCGCGCCGCCCCGTGCGGTACTCCGGAAGGACCACCATGATCTCCACCCTCCTCTCCCGGCTGCCGCACGGGGCGGACGGTGACCCCACCTCCCCCCGCCTCCTCTTCGGCGCCGACTACAACCCCGAGCAGTGGCCGCGCGAGGTGTGGGAGGAGGACGTCCGGCTGATGCGACAGGCCGGCGTCAACGTCGTCTCGGTGGCGATCTTCTCCTGGGCCCGCATCCAGCCGGCCCGGGACCAGTGGGACTTCGAGTGGCTCGACGAGGTCATGGACCTGCTGCACGCGGGCGGCATCGGCGTCGACCTGGCCACCGCCACCGCGTCCCCGCCGCCCTGGCTCACCACCGCGCACCCGGAGATCCTCCCGGTGACCGCCTCCGGCGAGACGCTGTGGCCGGGCGCGCGGCAGCACTGGCGCCCCACCTCCCCGGTCTTCCGTGAGCACGCGCTGCGCCTGGTGACCCGGATGGCCGAGCGCTACGCCGACCACCCCGCCCTGGTGGCCTGGCATGTCTCCAACGAGCTGGGCTGCCACAACATCTACGACTACTCCGACGACGCCGCCCGCGCCTTCCGCGACTGGCTGCGGGCGCGCTACGAGACCCTCGATGCGCTCAACCACGCCTGGGGCACGGCCTTCTGGTCCCAGCGCTACAGCGACTGGAACCAGATCCTGCCGCCCCGGCTCGCCGCGTCCCACCCCAACCCCACCCAGCAGCTGGACTTCAAGCGCTTCTCCTCCGACGCGCTGAAGGAGTATCTGCGCGCGGAGCGCGACATCCTGCGCGAGCTCACCCCCGGAACGCCCGTCACCACCAACTTCATGGTGATGGGCGAGACCAAGGGGATGAACTACGCCGACTGGGCCGACGAGATCGACTTCGTCTCCAACGACCACTACGTCCTCCCCGGCCCCCAGGACCGCGATGAGCTGTCCTTCTCCGCCAACCTCACCAGCGGCATCTCCGGCGGGCGCCCCTGGTTCCTGATGGAGCACTCCACCAGCGCGGTCAACTGGCAGCCGGTCAACCTGGCCAAGCGCCCCGGGGACCTCGCCCGCGACTCCCTGCTGCATGTCGCGCACGGCGCCGACGCGGTCTGCTACTTCCAGTGGCGGCAATCGGCGGCCGGGGCCGAGAAGTACCACTCGGCGATGGTGCCGCACGCCGGGGCCGACAGCGAGGTGTTCCGCGCGGTCACCGAGCTGGGCGCCACCCTCCAGGCGCTGGCGCCGGTCGCCGGGGCCGAGCGCGAGCGGGCGCGGGTCGGGATCGTATACGACTGGGACTCGTGGTGGGCCAGCGAGCAGGACTCCCACCCCAGCTCCCTGCTCAACTACCGGCAGGAGGCCCTCGACTGGTACTCCGCCCTCCTCGCGCTGGGCATCCGCGCCGATGTCATCACCACCCGGGCCGACCTCGGCGAGTACCGGCTGCTGATCGCGCCCGTGCTGCACGTGGTGCCCCAGGCCCTGGCCAAGGAGCTCACCCGGTACGCCGAGACGGGCGGCCACCTGGTCACCACGTACTTCTCCGGCGTCGTCGACGAGAACGACCACATCTGGCTGGGCGGCTACCCCGGGGCCCTGCGCGAGCTGCTGGGCATCCGCATCGAGGAGTTCGGCCCGCTGCTCGCCGGGGACACCGTCGAACTGGACGGCCCGGACGGGGCGGAAGGGCCGGCCACCGGCACCCTGTGGACCGACCGGATCACCGTCACCGACCCCGACGGCGTACGCATCCTCGCCCACTACCGCACCGGCAACCAGGCCGGCCGCCCCGCCGTCACCCGCCGCGCGGTGGGCGAGGGCTCGGCCGCGTATGTCTCCACCCGGCTGGGCGCCGACGGCCTCACCCGCCTCCTGCCGGGCCTGCTGGAGGGCGCCGGAGTCCACAGCGAGCTGCCCGCCGAGGTGCGCGGGCGCGTCGAGCTGACGGTGCGCCGCAACGCCGACGCCCGTTACCTCTTCCTCGTCAACCGCACCGACGAGCAGGTGAGCCTGGACGGCCTCACCGGGGAGCCGCTGACCGGCGGCGCCACGGCCGCCGACGGCTCGCTCACCCTGCGGCCGCGGGAAGTCGCCGTGCTGCGACAGCCCGCCTCCTGACACCCCCCCACACGGGCATGTCCGCTGGGCATGCCGTCCCACCGAAGCGACCACATACGAGTTGGGAGCACACGATGGAACGCCGTACCCGCACACCACGGCTCCTGGGGGCCATCGGCGTCACGGCCCTGGCCACCGGCGCCGCCCTGATCACCGCACCGTCACCGCAGGCACGGGCAGAGGCCCAGCCGACGGCCGCGGCCGCCTCCGTGACCGTCTCGCCCGACCCCTCCTACCAGCAGCAGAAGTTCGAGGGCTGGGGCACCAGCCTGGTGTGGTTCGCCAACGCCACCGGCGGCTACCCCGAGGAGATACGCCAGAAGCTGGCCTCGCTCCTCTTCGGTGACGACGGCCTCGCCCTCAACATCGCCCGCTACAACATCGGCGGCGGCAACGCCCCGGACGTCAAGGACTACCTCCGCGCCGGAGGGGCGGTCCCGGGCTGGTGGAAGGCGCCCGAGGGCACCACCCGCGAGGACACCGACTGGTGGAGCGCCGACGACCCCGCCGACTGGAACCCCGACGCCGACGCGAAGCAGCGCTGGTGGGTGGACCGGATCAAGGGCGACATCGACCACTGGGAGACGTTCAGCAACTCCCCGCCCTGGTTCATGACCACCAGCGGCTATGTCTCCGGCGGCTTCAACGCCACCATCGACCAGCTCAAGACCGAATCCGTCGACGACTTCGCCGCCTACCTGGCCGGCGCCACGAAGCGGCTGGAGAAGGCGCACGACATCAAGGTCGACACCGTCGACCCCTTCAACGAGCCCAACACCAACTACTGGAGCACCCGTCTGGGAGCCGACGGCCAGCCGGTCGGCGGCCGTCAGGAAGGGGCCCACATCGGCCCCGAACTCCAGCAGAAGGTGATCCGCGCCCTGGCACCCGCCCTGAAGAAGGCCAGGACCGGCGCGAAGATCTCCGCGATGGACGAGACCAACCCGAACATCTTCGCCCAGAACTGGAACACCTACCCGCAGGAGGTGCGTGACCTCGTCGGCCAGATGAACGTGCACACCTACGGCACCGGCGGCCGTACCACCGTGCGCGACCTGGCCAAGGCGGCCGACAAGCCGCTGTGGATGAGCGAGGTCGAGGGCGACTGGGGCGACGGCCAGGACTTCCAGGACATGAGGCCCGGCCTCGGACTGGCCCAGCACATCGTCGACGACCTGCGGGAACTCGAACCCCGCGCCTGGGTCTTCTGGCAGCCCGTCGAGGACTACGACAACATGAAGCCCGGCGGGGAGTCCGCCAAGGGCGGCAACTGGGGCAGCATCCAGCTCCCCTTCAGCTGCACCTCCCAGGACACCCTGAAGTCCTGCCCGATCCGCACCAACACCAAGTTCGACACCGCCCGGAACTTCACCCACTACATCAAGCCCGGGGACCGGCTGGTGAAGGTCGACGACACCTCCAGCGCTGCCGCCGTCTCCCAGCGCGGCAACCGCGCCACCGTCGTCCATGTCAACCGCACCACCGCCGAGCGCACGGTCACCATCGACCTGTCCAAGTTCGCCGACGTCTCCCGCGGCGCCGCCGTCACCCCGGTCGTGACCAGCGCCGAGGGCAAGCTGGAGCGGCACCGCCCGATCCGGGTCACCGACCGGCGCGCCACCTTCACCGTGCCTGCCGAATCGGTGACCTCCTTCCTCGTCAAGGGGGTCTCCGGTACCGCGAAGGACGCCGCGCTGCTGCGCGAGGGCCACACCTACCGGCTGACCGGCGCCCAGAGCGGCAAGGAACTCACCGTCGCGGAGGGCGGCACCGGGCTCGTCATCAAGACCGCGAGCGCCGACGCGGCCGACACCACCCAGCGCTGGCAGCTCCGCCAGATCAGCGGCGAGGGCAACCGGCAGCGGTACGTGTTCACCAACCCGACGGACGGCAAGCGCCTTGCCGTCCGTGACGGCGCCGCGGTCCTGGAGCCCGACCAGGGCACCCGCGACCAGGCCACCCAGTGGATCATGTCGACCACCGGAGACTCCACCTGGACCCTTGTCAACGCCGCCACCGGCAGGCTGCTGGAGGTCTCCGGCCAGTCCACGCAGGACGGGGCCGCGGTCTCCACCTGGCAGCCCAACTCCGGCGCCAACCAGCGCTGGAAGGTGACCGACGTGAGCTGACCGGCGCCATCGTCAGCGCAGGCCGACGCGGTCACGGCAGGTCGATGTCGTAGCCGCCGGCGGCCTCGATGAGCCACCACAGCGCCCTCCGGCCACCGTACGGATGGCCGTCCACGGCGACCCGTATCCAGCCGGAGGTCGCTGTTGTGGTGCCGCCATCCGCCCTGTGCCCCCTCGCTGGCCTCCGCGCCTGGCGAGGGGGCTTTCGTCATGCCTCGGAAGCACGACGGCCCCCACGGTGATATGGAGGCCGATCGCTGCAATCCCGGCTGGCCCGGGAGTACCGTCTGAGTGTCGAGTTCAGAACGGAGTTCAGTATGCCCGAAAGCAACGACACTCCCAGCACATTCGGCCAACGCGTGAAGAAGCGCCGCGAACGCAACGGACAGACACGCCCCGTCGTCGGCGGCCTCATCGGGCGCAGCGCGGAATGGGTCAAGGCCATCGAGGCTGGGCGCCTCGGCGTCCCACGCCTCCCGCTGCTGCTCCGCCTCGCCGATGTCCTTGGTGTGGAAGACCTCGCAGAGCTGACCGGCGACGAGCGCCTGACTACCTCCAGCTACGCCAGGGCCGTGCATAACGCCCTACCCGCCGTCAAGGCAGCGCTCACGAGCTATCACTTCAACGACCACGATGAGGAACCGGAGCCAGTCGACGTCCTCCTGTCGAGCGTGCGGCAGGCGTGGCAGCTGTGGCACGGCATCGGCGAGCACAGGACGCGCATCGCCGTCGTGCTGCCGGACCTCCTCGCCGATCTCCAGCATGCCGCACGCGTCTACGAAGGCACGGACCGGCGCCGCGTGCTCGCCGCCCTCGCCGAGACGTACCACCTCGTCCAGCTCTACCTGTCCTTTCAGCCCGTGCCCGAGCTGGTGATGCTCACCGGCGACCGGGCAATGTCCGCAGCGCAGGACGCGGACAGCCCGAAGGCCATCGCGTGCGCCGCCTGGTACATGAATCATGTTTTTAGGGATGCGGGCGAGAGGCATGATGCCCGCGTCGAGCTGGCGATGAAGGCATCCGATCTCCTCCGCCCTGACGACGACCGGGAAGATCTGGCGCGCTGGGGGCTTCTCCAACTGGCGGCCGCGTTGTCCTACGCGAAGGTCGGCCGCCGAGGCGACGCCGAACGATTCTGGGGCCGCGCCAACGGGGTGGCCAAGAAGCTTGGCAAGACCTACGCCCACCCGTACCTGATCTTCGGGCAGGGCATGGTCGACGCTTACGCGATCACTATGGAAGCGGACCTCGTCAGCGGGCGCGGGGCAGTCGAGGCGGCCGGGCGAGTGGACGTGTCGCCGATGGAGTCGGCTACGCGCCGCAGTTTCCACCTGATCGAGTCGGCGCGGGCGTACAGCCTGGAGCGTGAGCCGGTCGCGGTGGTGCATCTGCTGGGTAAGGCGTGCGAGGAATCGGCTGAGACCGCGCGCTTCAACCTCTTCACCCGATCGACCATCGAGGATCTGGCCGAGTCCGGCCCGGCTACGGTCCGGCGCGATGCCGAGCGCCTGCGTCGGGAGTTGGGGCTGCCTGTGGCCGCGTGAGGGGTACGAACCGTACCCCTCGGCAAGGGGGTACAGGGTGTACCTCTGTGCCCCGCGCCGCACCCTTACGGTCAGTCATCACCTGATCACTGATGACGCCGGGAGCTCCCTTGGAGACGACGAACGATAGCCGCCCCGTCCCGCCGTGGACGCCGCCCAGCGGCCGTAGCACGCAGCTGCAGCCCGCTGGCCGATCGTGGGACGTCGTGCGCGTCCCCCTCTCCATCGGCATCGGCAAATGCGCTCTCGACCTGCTGGGCGAGACGACGGGCGCGGTTATCGAGAACCCCTTCGACAAGGTCCTCTACTGGTTGATCGCTCCCGGCTCAGCCACCGAATGGGACATGAGCCAGCTGCCCAACATCCAAGTCTGGGGAACGACCGCCTACATCGAAGTGCCCTCCCTGGGCTTCGAGACGGGGCCGGGCGTGCGCTGGCGCGTACCGCTCCGGTACGACCGGTACCTCACCAACCCGGCGGCCCTCTTCGCGGCGCTGCGGACCGCGATCCGCGAAGCGCTCGGTCCTCGCGAGGAGGTTCAGCGGTGATCTCCCAGATCTGCGCCCGCTGTGACAAGTCCACCAGCCAGCCGGTCATCGTGGCGCACGTGCACTCCGCCAGTTGCGGCGGCCGCACTGCCTACGCGTGCCCCGGCTGCGCGCCCAGCTTCCCGAAGCAGCGGGACCCGCTCGCCGAGCTCGCCGCCCTCCGGCGCGCCCGAGAGCGGGGCCTGGAATGAGTGCCCCGGTCGAGCGCTTCGCGGCCTGCTACTGCTGCCGGAAGACCGGCCCGGAGCTGGGGCGGCAGTACCTGCCCGCTCCGTCAGGGCCGGGATGGATCCGGTACGCGTGCGAAGTGTGCGCTGCCCTGCCGTCGGACCCGGAGCTCGTCCCGGCTGGCGTTGCCCAGGTTTTGGCGCTGCGGGCGGCCCGTGTAGGGAGGGCATCGTGACCGTCCCGGTCGGCGCCCGGCGTATGTCCCCGTACTGCGCCCTGTGCACGTCCGAGCCCGACTCCACGCCCGAGGAGATTCACGATCTTTGTCGCGGCCCGCACGAGGTCCGGCTGAAGCCGGTACCGCCCGCGACTCGCGGCGTGCTCATCATGACCATCCGCTGTGACTGTGACTGCGACTGCCACAAGGCTCCGCAGACAGAGGCCACGTAGACCGGTGGGCCGCTGGTGGTCCGGTTCCCCCGTCCCGGACGCCCCTGTGCCAGCGGCCCACCCATCGGTGAGGAAGAGAAATGACGGACCAGCGAGTTCCTGATGACGAGCCGCTGAAGCCGCGGGCCATGATCGGGATGCTGATCAAGAGAGACCTGCCCGACCGGTCCGGCCCGTCGCGGTGGTGCGAGAAGCACCCGAAGGAGCGGACCCGGCTGGTGGCGCGCGCCGAGTGGGTGTGCTCCGACTGCGTCCGTGAGGCCAGCCGAGGCTGACTGATCGCCCCGTCCGTGCACTGCCTTGCGGTGCACGGTCGGGTGTACGCTCAATGCCCGCGATTTTGTGGTGAGTTTGAGACGGCGACACGCCGAAGCGACGGCGTGTCGCCGTCTCAAACTCACCACAGATCCATGCCTCAGCCGCACCCTCCACGGGCCGGACCCATGCGGCTGCACACCGCCCCGGGACACACCTCCCCGGGCAACGGGCCTCTCAGCGAAACGCGGGAACCCGCACCATGGCAACCATGGGGGTACGTCCCATGCCGAAGGCTATGGGGGCGAGACCCGACCCGCACCCACGCGGCCCCAGGCCCACGCCGGAACGGCACGACCGCACCCCGCACCCAGCAACACCAACACGGGATAGCTCTTAGAAAGGACAGGGACATGACCAACAGCCCCGCGTCAGCCGGAAACACCGACGTGGCCGGAAGGCGGCGCAGAACACCCAGGTCCGTGCTCGCGGCGTTACTCGGCGGCATCCTGCCGCTGCTCGCGTCGCTGTTCCTGCTGACACCGCCGCCCGCGGCGGCCGCCACGCTCACCGAGGTGACCGGATTCGGCAACAACCCGAGCAACCTCAGGATGCACCTGTACGTGCCGAACAACGTCGCGGCGCGACCCGCGGTCCTGGTCGCGGTGCACTACTGCACGGGCTCGGGCCCCGCGTTCTACTCCGGGACCGAGTTCGCCTCGCTGGCCGACCGCTACGGCTTCATCGTCATCTACCCGTCCGCCACCCGCAGCGGCAACTGCTTCGACGTCTCCTCGCCGCAGGCGCTGCGGCACGACGGCGGCAGCGACCCGGTGGGCATCGTGTCGATGGTCCGCTACGTTCAGCAGCGCAACAACGCCGACCCCAGCCGGGTCTATGTCACCGGAGCCTCCTCCGGCGCCATGATGACCAACGTCCTGCTCGGCGACTACCCGGACGTGTTCAAGGCGGGCGCCGCGTTCGCGGGCGTGCCCTTCGGCTGCTTCGCCACCACGGACGGATCCGGCTGGAACAGCGCCTGCGCCAACGGCACGATCATCAAGACACCGCAGCAGTGGGGCGATCTGGCCCGCGGCGCCTACCCCGGGTACACGGGCGCCCGGCCCAGGATGCAGCTGTGGCACGGCACCGAGGACGCCACGCTGCGCTATCCGAACTTCGGTGAGGCGATCAAGCAGTGGACCAACGTCCTCGGGGTGAGCCAGACACCCGCGAGCACGGACCGTCCGCAGACCAACTGGACCCGCACCCGCTACGGGGCCACCGGCGACCGGGCCCCCGTCGAGGCCATCAGCGTCCAGGGCACGGGCCACTCGCTTCCGCTCGCCGGCATGGCCGCCCGGGCCATCACCTTCTTCGGCCTGGACACTCCCTAGTCGCGCGGGGGCGCGGGGCGTACGAGGCCGGACTGGTAGGCGATGACGACCAGCTGGGCCCGGTCCCGCGCCCCCAGCTTGTTCATGGCGCGCTGGACATGGGTGCGTACGGTCAGCGGGCTGAGGAACAGCGCCCCGGCGATCTCGGCGTTGGACCTCCCCTCCGCGGCCAGGGCCATCACCTCCCGCTCGCGGGCGGTGAGCGAGGCGAGCAGCTCGGGCGGCGCCAGCGGGGCCTCGGGGTCGGGGGCGGCGAGAAAGCGGGTGATCAGGGTGCGCGTGGCCACGGGGGAGAGGAGGGAGTCGCCGGAGGCCACGGTGCGGATGCCGGTCAGCAGCTCCTCGGCGCCCACGTCCTTGCCGAGGAAGCCGCTCGCCCCCGAGCGGAGCGCCCGCGCCACGTACTCGTCGGTCTCGAAGGTGGTGAGGATCAGCACCCGGGTCGCCGACAGATCCGCGTCGGCGCAGATGGCCGCGGTCGCGGCCAGGCCGTCGGTGCCGGGCATGCGGATGTCCATCACCACCACGTCGGGGGCGTGCGCGCGGGTGAGCGCGACCGCCTCCCCGCCGTCGGCGGCCTCCGCCACCACGTCCATGTCCTCGCAGGAGTCGATCAGGATCCGGAAGGTGGCCCGCAGCAGGGTCTGGTCGTCGGCGAGCAGGACGCGGATCGTCATGGGCGGGTTCTTCTTCCGGTTCGGGGGCGCGGGGGGCGCGGCGGCACATTGGCCGGCCTGCCGTCATCACCATGGTGAGCCATGGCGCCGGCGCACGGCCCGGCGGCCGGGGCGGGGCCGCCCGCCACCCCCGTGCGGGCGGCCCCGCCCCGGCCCCGGGACACCCCGGCACCTGCTAGTCGGACCCGCCGCCGAAGGCCGCGTCGAAGGAGGCCGAGGGCGGGTCGAAGTCGTACGCCTTCAGCCGCTTCAGCGCCTCGGGCGCGCCCTGGAGGCGGTCCATCCCGGCGTCCTCCCACTCCACTGACACCGGCCCGTCGTATCCGATGGAGCGCAGCATCCGGAAGACGTCCTCCCACGGCACGTCGCCGTGACCGGCGGAGACGAAGTCCCAGCCGCGCCGCGGGTCGCCCCAGGGCAGATGTGAGCCGAGTCGGCCGTTGCGGCCGTCCAGCCGCTTCCGCGCCTCCTTGCAGTCCACGTGGTAGATCCGGTCCCGGAAGTCCCACAGGAAGCCGACCGGGTCGAGGTCCTGCCAGACGAAATGGCTGGGGTCGAAGTTGAGCCCGAAGGCCGGGCGGTGGCCGACCGCTTCGAGCGCGCGGTGCGTGGTCCAGTAGTCGTACGCGATCTCGCTCGGGTGCACCTCGTGGGCGAAGCGCACGCCCTCCGCGTCGAACACGTCCAGGATCGGGTTCCAGCGCTCGGCGAAGTCCTCGTAGCCGCGCTCGATCATGTGGGGCGGCACTGGCGGGAACATCGCCACCAGGTGCCAGATGGACGACCCGGTGAAGCCGATGACGGTACGGACCCCGAAGGCGGCCGCGGCCCGCGCGGTGTCCGCCATCTCGGCCGCGGCCCGCTGCCGTACCCCCTCCGGGTCGCCGTCGCCCCAGATCCGTCCCGGCAGGATGCCCTGGTGGCGCTCGTCGATGGGGGAGTCGCACACGGCCTGGCCCACCAGGTGGTTGGAGATGGCCCAGCACTGGAGCCCGTACTTCTCCAGCAGCTGCCGCCGGCCGTCCAGATAGCCGGGCTCGGCGAGCGCCCGGTCCACCTCGAAGTGGTCGCCCCAGCAGGCGAGTTCCAGTCCGTCGTAGCCGAAGTCGCGGGCCCGTCGGCAGACCTCCTCCAGGGGCAGATCGGCCCATTGACCGGTGAAGAGAGTGAAGGATCGGGGCATTCGTGGCCTCCTCAGGCGGGTACCGGGGGGTAGTCGGGGGACCAGGGCAGGCGGGGCGGGGTCAGCTGAATCCCGTGGGCAGGTAGTCGTCGACGTTGTCCTTGGTGACCACGGCGGAGTAGAGGGTCATGGAGGCCGGGATCTCCAGCTCGGCGAGGCCGCCGACGCCCTTGCCCTGGCCGAGCGCGCGGGCGAGGTCGATCGCGGAGGCGGCCATGGTCGGCGGGTAGAGGACGGTGGCCTTCAGCACGGTGTTGTCGGCCTTGATGGCGTCCATGGCGCGCTTGGCGCCCGCGCCCCCGACCATCAGGAAGTCGTCCCGGCCGGCCTGCTGGATGGCCCGCTCGGCCCCCACGCCCTGGTCGTCGTCGTGGTTCCAGAGCGCGTCGAACTTCTTGTGCGCCTGGAGCAGTTGGGCCATCTTCGCCTGGCCCGACTCGACGGTGAAGTCGGCGGCCTGGCGGCCGACCTTCTCGATGTTGGGGTAGTTCTTCAGGGCGTCGTCGAAGCCCTTGGTGCGCTGCCGGGTCAGCTCCAGGTTGTCGAGCCCGGCCAACTCGATGACCTTGGCGCTCTTCTTGTCCTTGAGCTTCTCGCCGATGTACGTGCCCGCGTTGAGGCCCATGCCGTAGTTGTCGCCGCCGATCCAGCAGCGGTAGGCCTGCGGGGTGGCGAAGATCCGGTCGAGGTTGACGACGGGGATGCCCGCCCTCATGGCCTTGAGGCCGACCTGGGTGAGGGCCTTGCCGTCGGCGGGCAGGATGACCAGGACGTCGACCTTCTTGTTGATGAGGGTCTCGATCTGGCCGATCTGCTGGGCGGTGTCGTTGGAGCCCTCGGTGGTCTCCAGGGTGACGTCCTCGTACTCCTTGGCGCGCCGCTTGGCCTGCTCGTTGATGGCGTTGAGCCAGCCGTGGTCGGCCTGGGGGCCCGCGAAGCCGATGGTGACCTTCTTGCCGGGCTCGGTGTCGGCCGTGTTCGCGGCCTGCCGGCTGTCGTCCGGCTTGTTGTTGTTCTCGTTGCTGGTACACCCGGCGGCGAAGAGCGCCCCCGCGGCGGCGGTTCCGAAGAGGAGGTTTCTGCGGCTGGTGCGGATCGGTGAGTCGGCCGGTGTGTGTGGGTTGTCCCTCATGGCTGGTACGACCCTTCTGGACCAGGACGGCGGCGACGGTGATCGCGCCGTTGCGGGCAGGGCTGATCGCGGAGCGGCTGAGGCGGCGAGGGGGGTTGGGATGCGGTGTGGGTGCGGGTGTGGGTGTGGGTGTGGGTGTCGGGTCAGGCCGGCGAGAGGAGGTGGTCGCTGATCAGGCGGGCCGCCCCGATGACCCCGGCCAGGGGGCCGAGCTCGCCCAGCACGATGGGGAGGTTGCCGGTGGCCAGCGGCAGCGACTGGCGGTAGACCTGGGTGCGGATCGCGGCGAGCAGGGTGTGGCCGAGGCCCGTCACCCCGCCGCCGATCACCACAAGGCCGGGGTTGAAGAAGCTGACCAGCCCGGCGATGACCTGGCCGGTGCGGGTGCCGCCCTCGCGGATCAGATCGAGCGCGGCGGCGTCGCCCGTGGCCGCGGCGGCGGCGACATCGCTGGCGGCGAGGGTCCCCGTCGCCTCCAGCCGGGCCGCGAGCTCGGGGGACCGGCCCTCGCGGGCGGCCGCCTCGGCGTCGCGGGCGAGCGCCGCGCCGCCGAAGTACGCCTCCAGGCAGCCGCGGTTGCCGCAGGCGCACGGCCGGCCGTCGGGCTCGGCCACGATATGGCCGATGTCGCCCGCGCTGCCGGTCGTACCGCGGTAGACCTCGCCCCCGACCACGATGCCGCAGCCGATACCCGTGCCGATCTTGACGCAGAGGAAGTCCTTCGCGGAGCGCGCGACGCCCGCCTGCTGTTCTCCCATCGCCATCAGGTTCACGTCGTTGTCCACCATCACGGGGCAGCCCAGCTCCTGGCTGAGCGCCTCGCGGACGGGGAAGCCGTCCCACCCGGGCATGATCGGCGGGGCGACGGGCACCCCCTCGGGGAAGCGCACCGGGCCCGGGACCCCGATCCCGGCCCCGTCGAACCCCTCGGCCACGCCGGTGGCCCGGAGCTTTCCGGCCATGGCCAGGACCTGCTCGAAGACCGCGACCGGCCCCTCGCGTACGTCCATGGGCTGGGTGAGGTGGCCGAGCACCTCCAGCTCGGCGTTGGTGACGGACACGTCCACCGAGGTGGCGCCGATGTCGACGCCGAGGAGCCGCAGCGTGGGCGAGAGGCGGATGTTGTGCGAGCGGCGCCCGCCGCGGGAGGCGGCGAGCCCGTCGGCGATCACGAGCCCGGTGTCGAGCAGCCGGTCGACCTCCACGGCCAGCCGGGAGCGCGAGAGGTCCATCCGGTCGCCCAGCTGCGCCCGGGAGGTGGGCCCACCGTCGCGCAGCAGGCGCAGCAGCCGCGCCTGATGGGCGTTCGCGGGTCGTGCCGTCATGCGCCTCACACTGCCCCTCCCGCCGTCATCGGCATGCCGCTGGCCCGGCTTTCACGGGGAACGTAGCAGCGGCTGTCCGGCGTGGGAAGAATTTACGCCGCAATCCACGCTGGCTTTAACCTGCTCGAGGACAAAGAGGGGCGCCGTCTCGCCATGTGGCGCAAATTTGACATTAGGCAGTCTTATGACAGATAAAGAGAGTCCTTTGGGTTTACTTCACGCAGCGTGACCATCGAGGCGTGACAGCCTTGGATCGACTACGCGAATGAGCCATACCGTGTCCCACGCCACCACCCCCGATCAGCCGGCCGCCGGCCCCGCCGCGGCCTGGGAGGACTGGCGCGCCCAGCGGCGGCGCTCGGTCACCTCTCCGACCGGGAACCTCGCCCTCGTCGAGACCCGCTGGCTCCCGGCCGACGAGCGCCCCGACCTCGACGCGGCCCGCGCGGGACAGCCGGAGCGGATCACCGTCACCGCGCTCTCCCGCACCGACCTGGTCACCGGCGAGCCCGAGCACGGCCTGCGCTTCTGGGACGCGGAGTCGCCGGCCATCCGCCACTTCGAACGCACCGACGCCTTCGCCTACGACCCGGCCTGGGTCCTGGAGGCCTCGTACCGGCCGGTGCCGGGCGCCCGGCGCGTCGCGTTCGAGCACATCCGGGACAACGGCGGCACCCGCGACCTGGTGGTGCCCGGCGACATCACGCTCACCGTGGACGGCCGTGAGTACACGCTCAGCGCCTTCGACGACGACGGCACCCTGCTGCTCGTCTTCGGCGACCCCACCAACGGCGACACCACCTACGGCGCCGGGCGCTTCCTCTTCGTGGAGCGCACCGCCGACCCGGGCCGGGTCCGGCTGGACTTCAACCGCGCCTTCGTGCCGCCCTGCGGATTCTCCGACCAGTACAACTGTCCGATGCCGCCGCGGCAGAACCGCTTCCACCTGGCCGTCGAAGCCGGTGAGCAGCGCCCCGTCTTCCGCGACGGCTTCCTCGCGCAGCACTGATCCCCTCCGCAGATCCGCGGCCACCCCTCCGCAGAAAAAAGAGCGCACTCCTTCCATGAACATCAAGAAGTCCTCCCTGTACGGCGGCGCCACGGCCGCGACCCTCGCCCTGACCCTCACCGCCTGCGGCGGGGGTGCGGGCGGAGGCAGCGCCTCGGGCGGGGCGTACGACAAGAACGCCACCGTCAACGTCGGCTCGCTCTACGAGCCGCAGAACCTCGACAACACCGCGGGCGGCGGCCAGGGCGTCACCGAGGCGCTGGCCGGCAATGTCTACGAGGGGCTGTTCAAGCTCGGCGACAACGGCAAGGTCGAGAAGCAGCTCGCCGAGGACTACAAGGTCAGCGGCGACGGGCTCACGTACACCTTCACCCTGCGCGACGGGGTGAAGTTCCACAGCGGCAAGAAGCTCACCAGCCAGGACGTCAAGTACAGCCTGGAGAAGGTGATCTCGAAGGACTCGCAGTCCGCGCGCAAGAGCAGCCTCGAGGTCATCAAGGACATCGCCACGCCCGACGCGAGGACCGTGAAGGTCACCCTGTCGAAGAAGTCGATCTCCTTCGTCTACAACCTCTCCTACGTCTGGATCATCAACTCCGAGGCGAAGAACCTCAAGACGAGCGAGGACGGCACCGGCCCGTACACGCTGGACAAGTGGACCCGCGGCTCGGCCCTCAGCCTCGACCGGTTCGCCGGCTACTGGGGCCGCGCGGCCGCCAACAAGGGCGTCCTCTTCCACTACTACAAGAACGCCACGGCGCTGAACAACGCGCTGCTGACCAACGCGGTGGACGTGGTCACCAGCGAGCAGTCGCCCGACGCCCTCGACCAGTTCAAGAACAACCAGAACTACAAGGTCAACGACGGCAACTCGACGACCAAGCTGCTGCTCGCCTTCAACGACAAGGCCAAGCCGTTCACCGACGTCCGGGTCCGCCAGGCGGTGTCCTCCGCCATCGACGACAAGAAGCTGCTGGAGTCCGTCTGGGGCGGCTACGGCAAGCTCATCGGCTCCATGGTGCCGCCCACCGACCCCTGGTACGAGGACCTCACCAAGGTCAACGCGTATGACACCGCCCGGGCCAAGAAGCTCCTGAAGGAGGCCGGCTACCAGGACGGCTTCACCTTCACCCTGGACACCCCGAACTACGACCCGCACCCGACCGCGGCCACCTTCATCAAGTCGCAGCTCGCCAAGGTCGGCATCACGGTCAAGATCAACACCATCACGCCGGACGAGTGGTACACGAAGGTCTACAAGAACCACGACTTCACGGCCACGCTCCAGGAACACGTCAACGACCGCGACCTGGTCTGGTACGGCAACCCCGACTTCTACTGGGGCTATGACAACAAGCAGGTCACCCGGTGGGTGGAGCAGGCGGAGGCGGCGTCCACCACGGCGGCCCAGACCGAGCTGCTGAAGAAGGTCAACCGCAAGACCGCCGAGGACGCGGCCAGCGACTGGCTGTACCTCTACCCGCAGATCGTGGTCGCGAACAGCAAGCTGTCCGGCTACCCCGTCAACGGCCTCAACTCGCAGTTCTTCGCCTACGACATCAAGAAGAAGGGCTGATGGCGCGGTATCTCCTGCGCCGCCTCGCCTTCCTGCTGGTGTCGCTGGCCCTCGCCAGCGTGGTGCTGTTCGTGCTGCTGCGCCTGCTGCCCGGGGACCCCGCCAACGCGCTCACCTCGGTGGGCGCGAGCCCCGAGCAGATCGCGGCGGCACGCCACGCCATCGGCTCCGACCGGCCGCTGCCCGAGCAGTTCACCCACTGGCTCGGGCAGCTGGCCCGGGGCGACCTCGGCACGTCGTTCGTCAGCTCGCTGCCGGTCGCGCCCGAGGTGGGCTCGCGGCTGAACGTCACGATCCCGCTGACGCTCGCGGCCTTCGTCCTGGCGGTGCTCATCGCCGTCCCGGCCGGGTTCGTCGCCGCGTACAAGCGGCGGACCTGGTACGGCGCGCTGCTCAGCGGGGTGTCCCAGCTCGGCATCGCGATCCCGGTGTTCTGGCTCGGCATGATCCTCATCGCCGTCTTCGCGCTGAACGCCGGCTGGCTCCCCGCGGGCGGCTTCCCCCAGGACGGCTGGGCGGAGCCCGCCGAGGCGATCCGCTCGCTCGCGCTGCCGGTCGTCACCATCGCGCTGGTGATGGGCGCCTCGCTGACCCGGTACGTACGGTCGGCCACCCTCGACGTCCTGGACAGCGACTATCTGCGGACCGCACGGGCCCTGGGCGCGTCGTTCGGATGGGCCATGTGGCGGCACGGGCTGCGCAACGCCTCCGTGCCGGTGATCTCGATCCTCGGCATCGAGCTGGCCTCCACCCTGCTCGGCGCGGTCGTCGTGGAGTCGGTGTTCGCGCTGCCCGGCCTGGGCTCGATGCTCGCCACCGGCATCGCCCAGCACGACTACCCGGTCATCCAGGGCGTGCTGTTCGTCTCCACGCTCGCGGTGCTGCTGATCGGCTTCGCGGCCGACCTCGTGCAGCGGATCATCGACCCGCGGCTGCGGGACAGGCTCTCGGGAGGCGCCCGATGACACAGGCGACATCCCCCACGTCCCCCACGAAGCTCTCCGCCGAGCCCCGGGTCAAGCCCCGGGCCAAGCGGTCGTACACGCTGCTCGCCGGCTGCGCCCTGGCCGGTCTGATCGTCCTGCTCGCCCTCGTCTCCCTGGTCTGGCTCCCGTACGCCACCGACGACACCTCGGGCGGACGGCTCACCGGCCCCTCCGCGGACCATCTCCTGGGCACCGACAAGCTCGGCCGCGACCTGTTCACCCAGGTGATGACCGGCTCCCGGATCGCCGTCGAGGCGGGCCTCGGCTCCGTCCTGATCGCGGCCGCGATCGGGGTCACCCTGGGCGTGCTGACCGCGTTCGCGCAGGGCTGGCTCGACGACACGCTCTCCGCGTTCCTCGACATCCTGATCGCCTTCCCGACGCTGCTGCTCGCCATGCTGATCGTCGCCGCCCGCTCGGCCACCCTCGGATCGGCCGTGCTGGCGATCGGCCTCGCGCAGAGCGCGGTGGTGGCCCGCCTGGTGCGCATCCTGGTCAAGCGGGTGCTGGCGCAGGACTACATCACGGCCGCCCGCACCTCGGGCACCTCCTGGCCCCGCGTCGTGGCCGGACACGTCCTGCCCAACATCTGGCCCACCCTCGTGGTCAACCTGGCGCTCCAGTTCGGCCTCGCCGTCCTGGCCGAGGCCGGCCTGTCCTACCTCGGCCTGGGCGCGCCGCCGCCCAACGCCTCGTGGGGCCGCATGCTCCAGGAGGCGCAGGCCACCTTCACCACCGCCCCGGCGGGCGCGCTCGCCCCCGGCATCCTGCTCGTGCTGCTCGTCATCGGCGTCAACCTCATCGCCGACGGTCTGCGCGACACCCTCGACCCGGCGACCCGGCGGAGGCGCGCATGACCCCCCTCCTCGACGTGCGCGGCCTCACCGTCCGTACGGCGGACGGGCGCACGCTGGTGGACGACCTCTCGCTGTCCATCGCCCCCGGCGAACGGCTCGGCGTCATCGGCGAGTCGGGCTCCGGCAAGTCGCTGACCACCCTCGCCGTGCTCGGACTGCTGCCCGAGGGCATGACCGCCACCGGCAGCGTGGAACTGGGCGGCACCCAGATCGTGGGCGCGAGCGAGAAGCGGCTCACCGGCGTGCGCGGCCGCGACGCCGCCATCGTCTTCCAGGAGCCGCTCACCGCGCTCGACCCGCTGATGCGGGTGGGCCGGCAGATCGCCGGGCCCCTCCGCAGGACGCGTGGGCTGACCGGCCGCGCGCTGGACCGGGCCGTCACCGAGGCGCTGGAGCGGGTACGGCTCCCCGAGCCCGGCCGCATCGCCCGCGCCTTCCCGCACGAGATCTCCGGCGGCCAGCGCCAGCGCGTGGCGCTCGCCATGGCGCTGGCCTGCGAGCCGAAGCTGCTCATCGCGGACGAGCCGACCACCGCGCTGGACGTGTCCGTGCAGGCCGAGATGCTCGCCCTGATCGACACCCTGGTGCGGATGCGCGAGATGGCGGTCCTGTTCGTCAGCCATGACCTGGCGGTCGTCGCCAAGGTCACCGACCGGGCCCTGGTCATGAAGGACGGCCGCGCCGTGGAAGAGGGCACCGTCGACGAGATCGTCCGGGCGCCGCGCGAGGAGTACACCAAGTCCCTGGTGACCAGCGCACGCCGGCTGGAGTCCGCCCTGGACCCGAGGAGCGCGTCATGACCCCCGTACTGGAGCTGAGCGACGTCGCGCTGCGCTACCGGGGCGGCGCCGCCCCCGTCGTCCAGGACGTGTCCCTCGCCGTCCGGGCCGGACACAGCCTCGCCCTGGTCGGCGAGTCGGGCGCGGGCAAGACGACCCTGCTGCGCCTGCTGCTCGGGCTCGCCCGGCCCACCGCCGGCACCGTGGCCTTCGACGGCGAGGCGCTGAGACTGCGCGACGCCGGGCAGATGCGCCGGTTCCGGCGCAGCGTGCAGTGCGTCTTCCAGGACCCGTACTCCTCCCTCGACCCGCGCCGCCGGGTGGGCGCCACCGTGGCCGAGCCGCTGCGCTCCCTGGGCATCGACACCAGGCGTACGGCGGCGCCCAAGGTGGCCGAGGCCCTGGAGCGGGTCGGGCTGCCCGCCGACGCCGCGGAGCGCTATCCGCACGAGTTCTCGGGCGGGCAGCGGCAGCGCATCGCGATCGCCCGCGCGACGGTGTGCGACCCGCGGGTGCTGCTCGCCGACGAACCCGTCAGCGCGCTCGACGTCACCACCCGGGTCAAGGTCGTCGACCTGCTCGCCGAGTTGCAGCAGGAGCGCGGGCTGACCATCGTCATGGTCTCCCACGACCTGTCGGTGGTCGCCTCCCTGTGCGAGCAGACCGCGGTCCTGGAGCGCGGCCGCGTCGTGGAGCAGGGCGACACCGCCCAGGTGCTGGGCGCCCCCGCGCATCCGTACACCCGCCGCCTCGTCGACAGCGTGCCCCGCCTGCCCGCCTGAGCGGGATTCCGTACAGTTGACCCTATGGTGGACGCGGACGGGACGACGTCGGCCGAGACCGCCGAAGCGCTGCTGGAGGAGCTGATCAGGGCCTCCGAACAGGCTTCTCCCGCGGAGCTGCCCGAGGCCGTGAACCGCTATGTCCAGGCCATGGGCCTGGGCCGGGTCGTCGTCTATCTGATCGATCTCCAGCAGAGGCGGCTGCTGCCGCTGGATGAAGGCGAAGAGGAGCTGGAGGTCGACGGCTCCCTGGCCGGATGGGCGTACCGCACGGACTCCCTGCGGGTGGCGGAGGACGGCGCGGGCGGGCTGCTCGTATGGCTGCCGCTGGTCAACGCGGCGGAGCGGCTGGGCGTCCTGTGCTTCCGCAGCAAGGCCCTGGACGGGCACACGCTCTGGCGCTGCCGGGTGCTGGCCTCGTTCCTCGCCCTGATCATCACGTCCAAGCGCACCTACATCGACTCCTTCGCGCAGCGCACCCGCACCCGGCCCATGCAGCTGAACACGGAGATGCTGCGGGCGTTTCTGCCGCCGCGCTCGATCGGCACCGGCAGGGTGGTGTCGACCGCGGTCGTGGAGCCCGCGTACGAGCTGGGCGGCGACGCCTTCGACCACTCCTTCACCGAGGACATCCTGCACGCCACGATCCTCGACGCCATGGGCCACGATCTGGCGTCCGGCCTCACCACCTCCGTGGCCATGGCGGGCTGCCGCAATGCCCGGCGCACCGGTGCGGACCTGGCACAGCTGGTCGCGGCCGTGGATCAGGCGCTGTCACGGGCGCTGCCGGACCAGTTCTGCACCGGCATCTTCGCCCAGCTGCACATGCCCACCGGCGTGCTGCACTGGTGCAACTGCGGCCATCCACCGCCTCTGCTCATCCGCCGCCACCGGCTGCACCAGAAGGCGCTGGTGCGGCCCCCCGAACCGCCGCTGGGCCTGCCGGCCAGCCTGTCCGGCGACAGCCGTCAGGTGTACGAGACGGCTCTGGAACCCGGAGACCAGATCCTGCTCTACACCGACGGGATCGTCGAAGCGCGCGACGAAGCAGGCGAGCAGTTCGGCCTGGAGCGCTTCGCCGACTACATCATCCGGTCGACGGCCGCGGGGCAGAACGCCTCGGAGGTGCTGCGCCTGCTCATCCATGCCATCCTCGACCAGGGGAAGAACGAACTCAGCGACGACGCCACGATTCTGATGATCGAATGGCAGCCGCCCGTCGCGGCGTAGCCGCAGGCTCCGCTGCGCTCCGCCGCAGCTGCTGCCGCGCGGTGGCGAAGCCGGTCAGGGCGCAGGCCGGCAGCCCGCAATGCCAGGGCGGTCCCGTGGCTCACTCGTCGGCCTTGCCGTCGTACCCAGAGGCGACGGGCACCGCCGTGACCGTGAAACCGGTGTCCGACCCCTCGCCCTCTACGAACAGGCCCTCTACCGCCTCGTTGTCGTCGTTCGGGTACCAGGCGAATGGCACGTCGTCCTGCCCACCGCGTGCGTAGTCCTCGCAGTGGGCGCGGGCGGCCTCCCGGTTCGTGTACAGACCGAGGTTCATGCGCCCGTGTCCAGTGTCGGCCCGGTAAATCGTCAGTTCGGAAGGGGCCTCGGCGGCCGGCCTCGATGTCATACAGCAGAGACTCGCTGATGCCACAGCGCTCGGCAAGTTCCTTCTGGGACGGGCCGCTCGCGCGGAAAGGCTCTCTGCAAACTGCGGGGGGCCAGAAATGCACCCCAAAACAACAACCCGCAACGCGTCGCCCAGTGCCTTGTACCCGCGATCGTTTGCCGAGGAGCCGACCCGACCCGATGACGCGATGGGGCAACCTCTCGGCCTGCGGCGGCGACAGGGGCATGGACGACATCCCCCGAGCTGTGGAAGAGGTGGCCATGGAAGCCGAGCGGCACAAGACGCGGCAGGGCAGGGGCTGGGGCAGGCTCGGCCTGACGGCCGGAGTGGCCCTGGCCCTGGGCGCCACGGTGGGTCTCACCGACGGCGGCGCCTTCGCGCCGGACCGGGCCGGACCGGGGACGGCGGTGACGATGGACGCGGCGGCGTGGGCCGATGACGCCGCCGACGGCTTCGCCTCCGTCAACGCGTTGGGGCAGAACGGGACGTACGGCGGCCGGGGCGGGGCGACCGTGACCGTGCGGACGCTCGCCGATCTGGAGAAGTACGCGACGTCCGCCGACCCGTACATCATCGTGGTGGCCGGGGCGATCACCATGGACCCCAAGGGCAAGGAGATCAAGGTCGCCTCGGACAAGACGATCGTGGGCTCGGGGACCGCGGGCCAGATCGTCGGCGGCGGCTTCTTCCTCGGCCAGGGCGTGCACAACGTGATCATCCGCAATCTGACGATCCGCGACTCCTACGAAGGCACCTGGAACGACAAGGACCACGACTGGGACGGCATCCAGATGGACGGCGCCCACCATGTGTGGATCGACCACAACGATCTGCGGCACATGGCCGACGGCCTGATCGACAGCCGCAAGGACACCACCTACCTCACGGTGTCCTGGAACCGGCTACAGCAGCACAACAAGGCCTTCGGCATCGGCTGGACGGAGAACACGACCGCCGACATCACGATCCACCACAACTGGTTCCACGAGACCGAGCAGCGCAATCCGTCCACCGACAACGTCGCGCACGCGCACCTGTACAACAACTATCTCCAGGACGACCCGGGGACGAGCATCAACTCCTCCTACGGCAACTACGCCCGCGGCAACACCAAGATGGTGCTGGAGAACAGCTACTTCGAGGGCATGAAGAACCCGGTCATCAAGGACGCCACGGCCTCCCTGGTGCAGCGGGGCAGCGTCTTCGCGGGCACCACCGGCCGCAACGAGAGCGGCGGCACGGCCTTCGACCCGAAGACGTACTACAACTACACCCTGGACCCCGCCTCCCAGGTGCCGTCGATCGTGAAGTCCCGCTCCGGGCCCAGCTCCGCCATCGGGACCGTGGCGCGCTGAGCGGCTCCCCCGTGGGGGAAACCGGTTGCCGCGCCGGTCAGAGCGGTGCCCCGGCGGGTGGGGCCACCGAGTCGCGGATCACCACATGGGTGCCCAGGAGCAGGTGTTCGTCCGGGGCGTCCGGTGTTCTGCCCAGGCTCGTACGGACGGCGAGGCGGCCCAGTTGCTCGTAGGGCACATGGACCGTGGTCAGCGGCGGGTGCAGATCGCGCGCGAACGGGATGTCGTCGTACCCGGCGAGCGACACATCGCCGGGTACGCTCAGCCCCGCCTCGTGCAGAGCGGTGAGCGCCCCCGCCGCGACCATGTCCGTGGCGGCCATCACGGCGGTGAACGCGAGCCCCTGGTCCAGGGCCCGGCGCAGCAGGCGGTGGCCCGAGTCACGGGTGAAGTCGCCGGACAGGCGCAGCGCCGGGTCCGGCTCGATGCCGCGGGCGCGGTGCGCGGCCAGATAGCCGCGCTCGCGGCCCTGGGCCGCCGTGTTCTCCGGGCTGCCCCCGAGGAAGAGGACCCGCCGGTGGCCCTGGGCGAGGACATGGGCGCACAGCGCGAAGGCCCCGTTCTCGTTGTCGTACTCGATGACCGTCACCGGGGTGCCGGGGGCCAGCGGCGGCCGCCCGCACAGGACCAGCCGCGACCCGGCCGAGGCCAGTGAATCGGCGACGCGGGCCATGCGCCGGCGGTACTCGGGGCTGTCCACGGCGCCGCCCACCAGGATCACGGCGGCGGCGCGCTGGGCCCGCATCCTCTCGATGAACCCCAGCTCGTGGCCGGTGTCCCCGTCGGTGCTGCACACCAGGCACAGATGGCCGAGCCGGGCCGCCTCGCGCTCCACCCCGTGCGCCATGAGCGCGAACGACGGCCCGGTGATGTCGTCCAGGACGAACGCGAGCGCCGGGGTGCCGGCGCCCGCCACCGCTTTGGCGTGGGCATCGGCGACATAGTCCAGCTCGCGCACGGCCCGCTGCACCCGGGCACGCGTCCGCGTGCTCACCGGATACACGCCGCCGAGCACCCGCGACACCGTGGACGCGGACACCCCCGCGCGGGCCGCGACGTCCCGGATCGTGCTGCGGCGCCCCCCGAGGTCCCCGCCGCCCTTCCGCACCATGGCCCACCCCTCGCTCGCCTGCCCCCGAGTCGGGCAACCGCGTGACAACCGGTTGCCGGACCAGAGGCTAACAGCGGGGGAGGCGCGCGGGGAGAGCCATGAACGGGGTCACCGCCATGGGCCACGCCTACGGGCCACGGCTACGGGGCTACGGCTGGGGGTGCGGCCGGAAGCCCGGGAAGTGCGGGCGGTGTTCCGCCCTGCCCGGGGCGTGGTGGCCCAGCTCGACACGCAGCTGGACGCCGTGGAAGACCTCGAGCACGCCCAGCGCCAGCAGCCAGATGCCGGCCACCACGGCGAGCGCCGTGATGGAGCCGAAGGGCGCGACGATCAGGATGATGCCGCCCAGCATGCTGACGACGCCGAGGAAGATCTGCCAGCCGCGGGCCGGCATCCCCTCGTGGGAGATGGCCGCGGCGGTCATCATGACGCCCCGCAGCAGCCACGAGAACCCGATCCACAGGGCCAGCAGCAGGATCGACTGCGCCGGTCCGCGGAAGCAGAGCAGACCGAGCAGCACGGCGAGCGCGCCGCTGATGACGCTCAGCACCCGCAGATGCCCCGGCACATGTGCGCCGAAGGCCCCCGCCAGCTGGAAGACCCCGGTGACCACCAGATAGGCGCCGAACAGGGCACCGAGTACCGCCAGGGTCTCCCCTGGCCAGACCAGCACCATGACGCCCAGTGCGACCGCCACGAGGCCCGTGGTCACCAGGACCTGCCAGGCGGCGTTGGACAACGTGGTCAGGAGACCGGGGAGCGGGGCCTCGGCCTCGGGGGGCCGTTCGCCTCGCCGTTCGGCGCCGTAAGGCTCCGTACCCCGTTGTTCGGCACCTCGCTGTTCGGCGCCATAGGGTTGCTCGCGCCGCTGCTCGGCGCCGTGTGCGTCGTCGGAGGAGAAACTCATGGCCGTCCACCTCCTTGATGGAACAGAAGGCCGTATCCGACACCACCATCCTCTCCCCGTATGCGTCTCTTCGCCTGATGGCGCGGTGGCCCCGGTCGGGCTCACGTGTTATCGCCCTCGGTGGCCTGCCAGCCGCTCCACCGGTCCACCGCGATCTCCACGACCGGCCCCCGCGGGGGCCGGTCCGCGTACTGCGCCGCGTATTTGGCGGCGAGCAGCCCGACGTACCCGGCGGAGGCGGCCGACCCGTCGGCGGGTGGCAGAACACGGGCCGTGCCGTCGGCCCGCGCCCACCACAAGAGGTCCCAGTCCTCGTCGTAGGCGTCCACCAGGAGGCATACGGCGGGGTTGACCCGGATATTGTCCAGACGCCTGAGCCGCGCCGACCGCTTCGGTTTGTGGTCGACCGCCGTGGCCACCGTGTCCCCGGTCAGCGCGAACACCACCGGCACCAGATGGGGCCGCCCCCCGTCGCCGACGGTCGCCAGCCGGGCGACCCTGGCCAGCGCGAAGCGCCCCCGCGCCCGGGCGCTCGTCATCGTGGGCATCGCGCGGCCGCCGGCCGCTCACCGGAACCGGGCGGCGACCTGGGCCATCGTGTCGAGATCGCGGAGCGTTTCCGGCTCCGGCGCGGTCGTCAGAAAGAACAGGACCCGCTCCACCCCGACCCGCGCGTACCCGTCGATCACCTCGGGGGTGTCCGGCACCCCGTACACCGTCACCGGCACATCCCGGCCGGCCACCTCGCGCAGCCGCTCGATCTGCGGGCCCAGTTGCTCCGGCGGAACGCTGTTGGCCAGCCAGGCGTCCCCGAGCGCGGCGATCCGGGGGAAGGCGCTCTCACCGCCGCCCACATAGATCGGCGGGTACGGGCGCCGCACCGGCTTGGGCCACAGGTACACCGGGTCGAAGTTCACGAATTCGCCGTGGAATTCGGCCTTTTCCGTGGTCCAGAGCTCCCGCATCGCGCGCAGCCGCTCATTCACCAGACGGCCGCGCGTGGTCGGGTCCGTACCGTGGTTCTCCATCTCCTCGCGGTTCCAGCCGACACCGACCCCGAAGACGGCCCGCCCGCCGGAGACCAGGTCCAGCGAGGCCACCTCCTTCGCCGTGACGATCGGGTCCCGCTGTGCCACCAAGGCGACGCCGGTCCCCAGCAGCAGCCGCTCGGTGACCGCGGCCGCGGTGCTCAGCACGATGAACGGGTCGAGCGTGCGGTAGTAGATCTCCGGCAGCTCGCCGCCGCCCGGGTAGGGGGAGCGCCGCTCCACGGGGATATGGGTGTGCTCGGCGATGAAGAGCGAGTCGAACGCCCGCTCGTCGAGGGCCCGCCCCAGCGCGGCCGGGCTGACTCCCTGGTCGGTGACGAAGGTCGAGATACCGAATTTCACGGCGGGTCCTCCCGTGATCGAGGATCGAGGAGGGCCAGTGATCGCCGTCACCGGCCCGGCTCGGACCCCGGTTGGGGCCGCGGGCCTCCGAGCCCTGGTGAAGTCGCTACTCCTTCGTCTCCTCCTCCGTCTCCTCCTCCTCTTCGCGCTCCCCCTCCGCCTGCGAGGGGGTCGTGACCGGTACGTCGGGATGCATGGCTTCGGCAGGCACTTCGTTCTCTCGCTCGCCTTCCGCTTGGGACGGGGTGGAGCGGTAGGGCTCGGTCATGGCACGCCTCCGCTCTTGTTCCGGGCCGTCAGCGCCCCGCACGAGCGGTCGTGCCCCGGCTGCCCTGGCTGCCCGGGGCAGCCTTCTGCGCGAGCGAGCTGGCGGCGAGCGCCAGTACCAGGGCGACAGCGCCGACGACGACGTTGCTGATGATGGTGCGCATGGTGGCCACGGCTCCCGAGACCACCCACGGCGCGATGATGGTCCACACGCCCAGCAGCGCGGCGGCCCATGCCATGCCGTGGGTGCGCTCATAGGCATGGCCGAAGCCGCCCATCAGCAGCGCGTAAGCGACTCCGACGATCAGGTTGGTCACGGCCAGGGTCATCATGCCGTTGAAACCCACGATCCAGGCGGATGCGGCAAGGTAGAGGCCGGTGATCAGGGATATCGCTTCGACGGCCTGGGCCGCGGGAGTGCTCGCCGCCCGCTCGGCCCAGGTGTGGCGTTCCCGCATCTCCAGGATGTCGGGATGCGACTCCATAGTCGCATGGGTCGGTTCCGTCATGATCGCCTCCTGCAATCATTTCGCTCCAGAGCCCCGAGTGCCCGATATGCGGTCCGGTATCGCGCGGACCGCCATAAACATCGACATAAATGGGCGCCGAGATCAGCCGCACACCCCGAGGCCCTGTCCGGGCCTAGTGGGCGGCGTCGCCCGGCGACGGCTCCGCGTCCGGCTCGTGCTGGAACACCGAGTAGAGCCACCACAGGGACGGCACCAGGACCAGCGAGCCGATCGCCAGGCTGAGCAGGCAGGCGGCGAGCACCGCGTGGGTGGACGCGGCATCGCCGACGGTGACACCGGGGACGAGCATGGCCGGGTACTGGGCCACGCCCCACGCCCAGAGGATCGCCGCCACCGCCAGCGCCGCCAGCGGCCGGGCCAGGCCGGGGTTGCCCCGCAGCAGCGCCAGGGCGGCCACCCCGGCACAGGCGCTGAGCAGCACCAGCGCCAGGGCGCGATGGGTGAGCCCATGGAACAGGTGCGGGGCGTCGGCGTGCAGGATCGCGATCCCGGCCAGCGCCACCGCTCCGGCGGCCAGCCCGCTGACCAGCGCCCGGGTCCGGAACCACGCCCCCAGCTCCGGGCGTCCCAGGCGGGCGGTCTCCGCGCACAGATAGACGGCGGCGAGGTGCGCGCAGGTCAGCACCGCCAGCACCCCGCCCAGCAGGGAGGTGGGGTTCAGCCAACTGGTGATCAGGTTCCCGGCCGCCAGCCCCGGTGGGATACGGCCCGAGGCGACACCGCCGGCGACGGTGCCCAGGAAGAAGGGGGTGAGCACGGACGACAGCGCGAAGCAGGCCCCGAACAGCCGTTTCTGCCACAGCTCGGTGCTGGCCTTGCGGAAGGCGAAGGCCGCGCCGCGCGCGATGATGCCGAGCGCGGTCAGGGTGAGCGGGATGTAGAGCGTGGACATCACGGCCGCGAAGACCGGCGAGAAGCCCGCCCACAGCAGCACCACCACGAAGATCAGCCAGACGTGGTTGGCCTCCCACACCGGCCCGATGGTGTGCTCGATGAGGGCCCGCCGCGGCGCGCCGGGCCCGCTGCGGCCCGCCAGCAGGTCCCACAGCCCGGCCCCGAAGTCGGCGCCGCCGAACAGGGCGTAGCAGGTGAGCCCGATCCACATCACCGCGAGCGTCAGATTCGCGAGCACCGGCCGGCCCCTCTCATGTCACCGGATACCGGGGCACGTCGCTGTCCTGCGGGGCGATCGGCACCGGCCGGTCCCGGGCCAGCCGGCGCAGCACGTACACGGTGGCCACCGTCATGCCGAAATAGACCAGCAGCACCAGCCACAGCCCGTTCAGCAGCCCGGGCGCGGGGTTCACCGCGTCCCGGACCGTCATGATCCCCTGCACGACCCAGGGCTGACGGCCCAGCTCGGTGACCACCCATCCGCACTCCAGGGCCACCACGGCGGCCGGTCCGGTCAGGACCGCGAGGAGCAGGAAGGCCCGGGTGCCGGGCACGCTCAGGATGTCGTCGGTGCCGGAGCGCCGCCGCCACCACCGGGCGAGCACCAGCCATACGCCCATGAACAGCAGGAACATCCCCGCCCCCACCATCAGGTCGAAGGCGAGATGGACCCCGGTCACGGCGGGCCACTGGGACCGGGGCACCTCCGACAGGCCGCGCACCACGGTGTCCGGGCTGTAGCCGATCAGCAGCGACAGACCGCTCGGGATCTCCAGGCCGTACTTGAGCCCGCTGTGGCCGTTGCTGATGCCGAGGATCGTCAGCGGCGCATGGTCGCCGGTGCGGTAGACGCCCTCGATGGCGGCGAGCTTGGCCGGCTGGAACTCGGCCACGAAACGGGCCGCCCAGTCCCCGACGACCAGTTGGAAGGGGGTGACCACCGCCCCGACCGTGAACGGGATGAAGAACCCGGCCCGGTGGTACCGGTCCCGGCGGCCGCGCAGCAGCGCCACCGCGTACACACTCGCGGTCAGAAACGCGGCCACCATCAGCGCGGCCAGGATCATATGCGTGGTCTGCGGTGGCGCGGCCGGGTTGATCATCGCGGCCCAGGGGTCGACGGACACCACGCGCCCGTCGCGGGACAGCTCGAAGCCACGCGGCTGGTTCATCCAGGCGTTGGCACACACCACGAAGAACGCCGAGGCCACCCCGGCGACGACGATCGGCACCCCGGTGAGCAGGTGTTTGCCGGGCGACAGCCGGTCCCACGCGTAGAGATAGAGGCCCACGAAGATCGCCTCGATGAAGAACGCGATCCCCTCCAGCGCGAACGGCAACCCGATCACCTGCCCGTACGTCCCCATCAGCCCCGGCCACAGCAGCCCGAGCTCAAAGCTGAGGATCGTGCCCGACACCGCGCCGACCGCGAACAGCACCCCCATGGCCCGCGCCCATCGCCGGGCCAGGATCCGCAGGGCCGGATCCCCGGTGCGCCACCCCCGCCATTCGGCGATCAGGGTGAGCAGCGGCAGCCCCACCCCCAGACAGGCCACCACGATGTGCCAGGCCAGCGAGAACCCCATCTGCGCCCGGGCCCCGCTGAGATCGCCCTCGGTGGCGGCGTGAGCGAGCGGGACAGCGAACACCTGGAGCCTCCGGGGCGGGGCGGGGCAAGGCATGGAGCCAAACGCTGCCGTATCCCGGCGGCCCGGCGGCCAAACGCGGATACGGCCGAACGGCGGTCCGGAGCGAGGAGCTCGCCGACGGCCCGTCGAGGCCCCGAGGGTCGGTGGGCCCCTTGACGGGAAAGCGCTTACTCCCTAGCGTCTGTTCACGGATATGGCCAAGGTTCAATAAGTTGCACGGGGAGGCCGGGATGGGACGACGGATCGTGGTGTCGGGCGGCGGCACGGGCATCGGGCTCGCGACCGCCGAGTCCTTCGCCGCCGACGGGGACCGGGTGGTCATCCTCGGCCGCCGCGCCGAGGTGCTGCGCGCCGCGGCGGACAAGGTCAACGCCGCGCACGGGGCCGACCTGGTCACCTGGACCAGTGCCGACCTCAGTGACCCCGGGCAGACCCGGCGCGCCGTCGAGTTCATCGCCGCGGACGGCCCGGTCGACGTCGTGGTCACCAACGCGGGCGGCAATGTCGCGCCCGGCAACGACGGCACCCTCGAAGGCATAGCCGACCAGTTCCAGCGGAACTTCACGGCCAATGTGCTGACCGCGGTGCTGCTGACCGAAGGCCTGCTGCCGCACCTCACCCGGCCCGGCGGCCGGATCGTGCACCTGTCCTCCGTGGCGTCGCTGCGCGGCCCCGGCTCCTACGGCGGCACCAAGGCGCATCTGCACGTCTACACCTACGACCTGGCCAAGCGGCTCGGCGCGGAGGGCGTCACGGTCAACGCGGTGGCCCCCGGCTATGTCCAGGACACCGAGTTCTTCGGCGAGCGGGGCACTCCCGAGTTCATCGCGCAGCAGATCGGGCAGACGCTCACCGGGCAGCCCGGCCACCCCGCCGAGATCGCGGCCGCCATCCGCTATCTGGCCTCCCCGGAGGGGGCCTATGTCACCGGCCAGGTGCTCCACATCAACGGTGGCGCGCAGTTCGGCCGCTGAACCGATCATTCGTCCAGGGCCGGACGGCCCTGGTTCCGGGGTCGGACGGCCCTGCCCCCGCCGCCGGCCACCAGCCAGGCTTTATCCCCACAAGGTGGGGGGAAAGAAGGACGGACGGCCGGTCCGGAGGGAGCCTCCCCGAAGGCTCTCAACCATCTCCGGGCCCGGCCGTCCGCCCTTGGGGTGCTCGGGGACTACCGCAGTTTCGGCGGCAGCCAGTCCAGCTGGACCTCCTGGTGGACGGGGCCGCCGCCCTCGTGGCCGTTGAACGAGTACACCTCGATGCGCTTGTCCTCGCCCGCGTAGGTGTTGTAAGCGGCGAACACGGTGGACGGCGGGCAGGTCTGGTCCTCCAGCGCGGTCGAGAAGAGCGCCGGCGCCCGCCCCCGGGCGGCGAAGTGGACCCCGTCGAAATAGGAGAGCGTGCGGAAGATCCGCTCGTCCTTGCCGCGGTGGGTCTTGAGGTAGTTGCCGATCTCGCGGTACGGATCGCGGTCGGTCAGCGTCGCCGCCCGCGGGAAGTGGCACAGGAAGGGCACGTCGGGGGCGATCGCGGCCAGGTCGGGCACCAGGCCGCCCACGGCCAGCGCGATGCCCCCGCCCTGGCTGGCGCCGACGACCGCGGTGCGGGCGGGGTCGGTCAGCGGGTGGGAGCGGGCCGCCTCCACCGCGCGCACGGCGTCGGTGAAGACCCGCCGGTAGTAGTAGTCCTCGGGGTTCTCGATGCCCCGGGTCATGAACCCCGGGTACGCGGGCGCCGAGCCGACCGGGTCCGGGGTGTCACCGTTGGTCCAGCCGCTGCCCTGGCCACGGGTGTCCATCACGAGATGGGCGAAGCCCGCGGCCGGCCACACCAGATGGGTGTGCGGCAGCCCGCGGCCGCCGCCGTAGCCGATGTACTCGACCACGACCGGCAGTGGCTCCCGGGCCCCGGCCGGGTGCAGAAACCAGCCCTTGACCGGGTGGCCGCCGAACCCCGCGAAGGTGACGTCGTACACCTCCATACCGGTGAGCGCCGTGCGGACCGGCGTGAACGTGGCGTTCAGCTCGTGTTCGCGAGCCTCGGCGAGGGTCTTCTCCCAGAACCGGTCGAAGTCCTCGGGTTCGGCGATCCGCGGCCGGTAGTCGCGCAGTTGATCGAGCGGAAGGTCGAACAGGGCCATGGGCAGGCAGCTCCCTCTTGACGCCAGGACGCACGGACGGGGCATGTCTCGGACCGACGATGTCGCCTGATCGCGCCGAGGCGGCTCATGCCGTGCGAAGAAAATCATCGTGCCGTATCCCCTGGCAAGGGCCCAACAGGCCGCACCGACGCCGTGGCCGCCGGGCCGGGCGTCAGCATGCCGGTTCGTACCCCCCTAGTCCTGCCCCGTTCCGCCCCTCCGAGGGCGGCGGCCGCCTCTAAGCTGGCGTCAGGTACTCGCTCGTGAAGGGAAGCATGTGAACACACAGGCCGAAACGTTCGAGTTTCAGGTCGAGGCGCGCCAGCTCTTGCAGTTGATGATCCACTCCATCTACTCCAACAAGGACGTCTTCCTCCGGGAGCTCATCTCCAACGCGTCCGACGCGTTGGACAAACTGCGGCTGGAAGCGCTCCGAGGCGAGGAGTTGCGGGCGGACACCTCCGATCTGCACATCGAGATCGAGGTGGACGACGAGCACCGCACGCTGACCGTGCGCGACAACGGCATCGGCATGTCGCATGACGACGTGGTCCAGCTCATCGGGACCATAGCCAAGTCCGGCACCGCCGAGTTCCTGCGCGAACTGAAGGAGTCGAAGGAGGGGGCGAAGGACGCCGCGGCTCCGGACGATCTCATCGGGCAGTTCGGCGTCGGCTTCTACTCCGGCTTCATGGTGGCCGACCAGGTCACGCTGGTGACGCGGCACGCGACGGAGAGCCAGGGCACCCGCTGGGACTCCACCGGCGAGGGCACCTACACGATCGAGGCGGTCGACGAGGCGCCCCAGGGCACCTCCGTGACCCTGCGGCTGAAGCCGGAGGACACCGAGGACCACCTCTACGACTACACCTCCCCGCGGAAGATCAAGGAGATCGTCAAGCGATACTCCGACTTCATCACCTGGCCCATCCGCATGGCCGCCGAGTCCACGGCCGCGGACACGGCCGTGGACGCCGCCTCGGACACCGCCTCGGACAAGGAAGAAGAGGCCGAGCCCGCCGTCGAGCCCGAGACGCTCAACTCGATGAAGGCGCTGTGGGCGCGCTCCAGGGACGAGGTCTCCGACGACGAGTACCACGAGTTCTACAAGCACATCAGCCACGACTGGAACAACCCGCTCGAGACCATCCGCATGCAGGCGGAGGGGACCTTCGAGTACCAGGCGCTGCTGTTCATCCCGTCCCAGGCGCCGCTGGACCTGTTCATGCGGGAGCGCAAGCGCGGTGTGCAGCTCTACGTCAAGCGCGTGTTCATCATGGACGACTGCGAAGAGCTCATGCCGGAGTATCTGCGCTTCGTCAAGGGCGTCGTCGACGCGCAGGACCTGTCGCTGAACGTGTCCCGCGAGACCCTCCAGCAGGACCGCCAGATCCAGCTGATGCGCCGGCGCCTGGTCAAGAAGGTGCTGTCGACGGTCAAGGACATGATGTCCGCCAACGCCGAGGGCTACGCCACGTTCTGGCGGGAGTTCGGCCGCGCCGTCAAGGAAGGCCTCCTCGACGACTTCGACAACCGCGACGCGATCCTGGAGATCTCCTCCTTCGCCTCGACCCACGACGCGGAGCGGCCCACCACCCTGCGGCAGTACCTGGACCGCATGAAGGAGGGCCAGCAGCACATCTACTACGTGACGGGCGAGTCGCGCTCGATCATCGAGAGCTCGCCCCACATGGAGGCCTTCCGGGCCAAGGGCTACGAGGTGCTGCTGCTCACCGACCCGATCGACGAGATGTGGATCGGGTCCGTGCCGGAGTTCGACGGCAAGCAGTTCCAGTCGATCGCCAAGGGCGAGGTCGACCTCGACACCGAGGAGGAGAAGAAGGAGGGCGAGGCCGAGCGCGAGCAGCGGCAGAAGGACTTCGCCGAGCTGCTGTCCTGGATGACGAAGACCCTGAGCGAGCAGGTGAAGGAGGTGCGGCTGTCCTCCCGGCTGACCACCTCGCCCGCCTGCATCGTCGGTGACACCCACGATGTCACCCCGGCGCTGGAGAACATGTTCCGCGCCATGGGCCAGGACATGCCCCAGATCAAGCGCATCCTCGAACTCAACCCCACGCACCCGCTGGTGACCGGCCTGCGCGAGGCCCACGGCGCGAACGCGGAGGGGGACGGTCTTGCGGAGACGGCCGAGCTGATCCACGGCATGGCGCTGCTCGCCGAGGGCGGCGAGCTGAGCGACCCGGGGCGCTTCATCACGCTGATGGCGGACCGGCTGCAACAGACGCTGTAGCGCGGAAACCGGGTGAGGGGCGGGTCCGGCCGGACCCGCCCCTCACCCGCGTCACTCCTCCGTGAGCGCGAGCGTGTCCAGGATCGACTGCCCGTACTTGGCCAGCTTGTTCTCGCCGACACCGCTGACCGTGCCGAGCTCCGCCAGGGTGCCGGGCGACAGCGTCGCGATCTGGCGCAGCGTGGCGTCATGGAAGATCACATACGCCGGGACGCCCTGCTCCTTGGCGGTGGCCGCGCGCCATGCCCGCAGCCGCTCGAACACCGGCACCGCCTCCGGCGCCAGATCGGCCGGAGCGGCGGCGGCGCGGCCGGACTTGCCGGACGAGGACGCCTTCGCGGCCCGGGGCGCCCGCTCCGGCTCGCGCCGCAGCATCACCTGGCGCTGCCCGCCCAGCACCTCGCCGCTCATCTCGGAGAGCACCAGCGTGCCGTAGTCGCCCTCCACGGCGATCAGCCCCTGGGCGAGCAACTGGCGCACCGCGCCCCGCCATTCGGCCTCGCGCAGCTCCGTGCCGATCCCGAACACGGACAGGGAGTCGTGGTCGAACTGGATCACCTTGGCGGTCTTCTTGCCGAGCAGGATGTCGATCAACTGACCGGCGCCGAACTTCTGGTTCCGCTCCCGCTTGAGCCGCACCACCGTGGACAGCAGCTTCTGCGCGGCGACGGTGCCGTCCCAGGACTCCGGGGGCGTCAGACAGGTGTCGCAGTTGCCGCACGCGGTGCTCGGCTGGCCGAAGTACGCGAGCAGCCCCACACGACGGCACTCGACCGTCTCGCACAGCGCCAGCATCGCGTCGAGATGGGCGGCGAGGCGGCGCCGGTGGGCCGCGTCACCCTCAGAGCCGTCGATCATCTTGCGCTGCTGCACGACGTCCTGGAGGCCGTACGCCAGCCAGGCGGTGGAGGGCTGCCCGTCCCGCCCGGCCCGGCCGGTCTCCTGGTAGTAGCCCTCGACCGACTTGGGCAGATCCAGATGGGCGACGAACCGCACATCGGGCTTGTCGATGCCCATGCCGAACGCGATCGTGGCGACCACGACCAGCCCGTCCTCCCGCAGAAACCGCGCCTGGTTCTCGGCCCGGGTCCGGGCGTCGAGCCCCGCGTGGTACGGCAGCGCCGCGATCCCGTTCTGCACCAGGAACTCGGCGGTCTTCTCGACCGAGGCCCGGGACAGGCAGTAGATGATGCCCGCGTCCCCCGGGTGCTCGGTGCGCAGCAGCTCCAGCAGCTGGCGCTTGGGGTCGTTCTTGGGCGCGATGCGGTACTGGATGTTGGGCCGGTCGAAGCTGGCCACGAAGTGGCGGGCGTCCTGGAGCTTCAGCCGCGAGGCGATCTCGGCGTGGGTGGCCTCGGTGGCCGTCGCGGTCAGCGCGATACGGGGTACGTCGGGCCAGCGCTCGTGCAGCTCGGACAGGGCCAGATAGTCGGGCCGGAAGTCATGGCCCCACTGGGCCACACAGTGCGCCTCGTCGATGGCGAACAGCGAGATCGAGCCTCGGCCCAGCAGCGAGAGCGTCGACTCCACCCGCAGCCGCTCCGGCGCGAGGTACAGCAGGTCCAGCTCGCCCGCGAGAAACTCCGCCTCGACCAGCCGCCGCTCGTCCAGGTCCTGGGTGGAGTTGAGGAACCCCGCCCGCACGCCGAGCGCCCGCAGCGCGTCGACCTGGTCCTGCATCAGCGCGATGAGCGGCGAGACGACGACCCCGACGCCCTTCCTGACCAGCGCGGGGATCTGGTAGCACAGCGACTTGCCGCCGCCCGTCGGCATCAGGACCAGCGCGTCGCCCCCGGCGATCACATGGTCGATGATCTCCTGCTGATCGCCCCGGAACGAGTCGTAGCCGAAGACCCGGCCGAGGACGCGCAGCGCGTCGCTCGCGCCGCTCGGGACCGGCTCTCTTGTGTCCGGGCCGCCGGGGTCCGGGTCGCCGATGTCACCGTTCGTGAGGGGATCGTTCTCGGGGAGAGGCACCCGGCGAGTCTAGTAGGCCGAAAAGGTGGATCGTGCCGGGCGGCGGCCGCCCGCGGGGGCCGGTTGGGGATGGCTGTGGGTGGGCAATGTGGCCGTGAGGCATGTGGGATCGTCATGCCCGCGTCAACAACCGCGCGGCGTAGCCGCATATCGATACAGCCCTTACCCCACGAGGAGGCCGATCGTGAGATCAAGCAAGGCTCTGCGCGCATTACCCGCCGTCGCGGTGGCGGTGCTCGCCCTGGCGGGCGGCCAGGCGGTGGCGGCGCCCGCGTCCGGGTCAGGGTCGGCGCAGCAGCACGCCATCGCCGCGAGGGTGCTGACGTACGACGCGTCCCAGGCCGCGGAGTTCAAGGACGCCGTCACCAAGGGCGCCGCGATCTGGAACGACAGCGTGGCGAACGTGGACCTGAAGCCGGTCGCCTCGGGCCAGCGGGCGAACATCCGCATCATCGCGGACAACGGCTGGCCGCGCACCGCCACGTCCAGCCTGGGCAGCGGCACGATCTACTTCGGGCGGCAGGCCGTCGACGAGGGCTACAACACCGTGCGGATCTCGTCCCACGAGTTCGGCCACATCCTGGGGCTGCCCGACATGAAGCCGGGCCCCTGCTCGAGCCTGATGTCCGGCTCCACGGCCGGCATCCCGTGCACCAACCCCAACCCCAACGCGGCGGAGAAGGCCGAGGTCGAGGACAACTTCGCCGGCGCGCTCACGGGTGCGGCGGCCACCCGCGACCTCCTGTTCGTGGACTGACCCCCACGCGGGCCGGGAGCCCCCCTCCCGGCCCGCAGCCGCCTGGCCGTCGGCCGGCGGATCTTGACGCCTGCGGCGGCCACGCTGCGGAGCGGTAGCCCCAGACCGCGGGGGTCCAGGGGCGAAGCGCCTGGTTGCGGGAAGGGGCGGGGAGGGGAAAGATCCTTCGGACACCCCTACCCGTCGGCCGGCGGTGGGGGGCCCGTGGTGCCGCGGACCACGAGGGTCGGGGACACCGTCATCAGCACGGACCGCGTGCGGCCCTCGATGCGCTCCAGGAGCAGCCGCGCCGCCGTCGTGCCCATCAGGCCGCCCGCCTGGTCGACGCTGGTGAGGCGGACGGGCGCGAGCGCGGCGACGGCCGTGTTGTTGTAGCCCACCAGCGAGAAGTCCTCGGGGATGCGCAGCCCCAGCTCGCGCGCGGCGCGGAAGACCCCCATCGCGGCCACGTCCGCACCTCCGAAGACGGCGGTCGGCCGGTCCGCCGCGGACAGCAGCTCCATCCCGGCCCGGTAGCCGCCCTCCTCGGAGAACGCGGTCATGGCGACCCGCGCCAGGTCCTGGAGGCCGTGTCGCCGCATCGCCTCGTGGTAGCCGCGGCGCTGGACCCGCTCGGGCGTGCCCGACCAGCCGCTGCCCCGGTTGCCGTGGGTGGAGGTCAGGGCGATCCGGCGGTGGCCGAGCCGGACCAGGTGGTCGATCACCAGGCCCGCGCCCAGGGCGTCGGCGTCGACGACCGAGTCGTGCTCCTCGGCCAGGTCGTGGTGGCCGATCACCACCGTGGGCACGGTGGCCGCCGTGCGCAGTACCTCGGTGCGGGGGAAGCCGGGGCCGATGAGGATCAGCCCGTCCATCTGCCGGTCCACCAGCGCCCGGGCCAGTCTGGTCTGGTCCTCCTCGTCGAAGCCGGCCGCGCCGATCAGCACCTGGTAGTCGCCGCCTCGCAGCTCGGTGTTGACACCGTCGAGGATGTCGGCGAAGAAGGCGTTGCGGATGTTGTCCAGCAGGACGCCGATCGTGTACGTCCGGCCGCGCATGCCGCGGGCGGCGGCGTGCGGGCGGTAGTCGAGCTCGGCCATGGCGGAGCGCACGCGCTCGTGCATGGCGGGGCTCACGCCGTAGGCGTTGCGCAGCACCTTGGACACGGCTGACGTCGAGACCCCGGCGTGCTGTGCGACATCCGTGATCGTCACGCGGCGCCGGCCGCTCGTGCGGGCCATGGGTTCTCTCTCTCCGGTGTCCTGTGAAACGGTCTACGTCCGCCACTGTACGCCGTCGAAGGGAACCCACCCTCCATGATCGCTGGACCTTGGATTTCGCATCGTTATCTGCCCGTGACTTGACCCCCGCACCCCCCGAGCCCCACGGTTGAGTCGTTTCAATTCGGAGAACGTTCTACACACGCTTCTACACGTCAATGAGGACGGGAGCGACCGGATGACCATGCATCAAGAGACCCAAGGATCCTCGGCCGAGGCCGAGGCCGAGGGCACCATCAGCCGTCAGCAGTGGAAATGGTCGGTCCTGGCCGGCATGGCCTCGTACCTGGACGCCGGGTCGATCGTGGCGCTGGGCGCGGGCCTGGCGCTCTTCCAGGACGAACTCAATCTCAGCGACTCGGGCCTCACCGGCGTCGGCGCGCTCGCGGCCATCGGCCCCAACGCCATCGGCGCGGCGGTCGGGGCCTTCATCGGCGGGCGGCTCGGCGACAAGCTCGGCCGCAAGCGGATCTACCAGTGGGACCTGCTGGTGTACGCGGCCGCGATCCTGTTGATCGCGCTCGCCGTCAACCCGGCGATGCTGTTCATCGGCACCTTCGTGGTGGGCGTGGCGGTGGGCGCCGACGTGCCGACCTCGCTGGCGCTGGTGGGGGAGTTCTCGCCGGCCAGGGCCCGGGGCAAGCTGCTCGGGTTCACCCAGGTCGCCTGGAACGTCGGGCCGTTGATCGTGCTCCTGCTGGCGTTCGCGCTCTCCCCGCTGGATCTGCTGGGCATCCGCATCGTCTTCCTCCATCTGTTCGTGGTCGCGCTGATCACCTGGGCGCTGCGCAGAGGGATGACCGAGTCGGCGGTGTGGAAGGCCGCGGCGAGCAAGGCGGGCAAGGCGGGCGAGGGTGCGGCCGCCGCGGCGGCCGGGGTGCGGCAGCTGTTCCGCGGGGCGCACCTGAAGGCGCTGCTGTGGACCGGGAGCTTCTACCTGTTCTGGAACCTGGCCGCGGGCACCGCCGGGCTGTTCACCCCGTACATGGTCAAGAACCTGGGCGCGGGCGGCCAGGGGACCAGCGTGGCGCTGTCCTGTGCCGGGTTCGGCGTCGGCATCGCCGCGACGGTCCTGGTGTTCATGCCGCTGACCGACCGCGACCACCGCACCCGCCGGATGCTGTGGGCCGTCGGAGCGGTGATGCAGATCATCGCCTACGCGCTCTTCCTGTGGTTCCCCTTCACCGTGCCGACGATCCTCCTGAACACCTTCCTGTTCGGCGTGGGGGCCTCGCTGGCCGGTGAGGCGTTCTACAAGACGTTCAGCCAGGAGCTCTTCCCGACCATGCTGCGCGGCACCGCCCAGGGCTTCACCTTCGGCACGGCGCGCACCTGCCTCGGCATCTGGAGCTACTTCGTGCCCCACCTCGCCGACTCGGGGATCACCACCATCGCGGCCCTGCTGACCACGTTCCTGGTCATCAGCGGCGGCATCGGGTACTTCTTCATGCCGGACACGGCCGGGAAGTCCCTGGACGCGATCGAGGCCGAGCGCCGGGCGGCGGTGTGACGGACGCAGCACGTGAACTGCTCTCCCGGTTCACCGACCCCGCACCCGAATACGGGCCGCTGCCGATCTGGTGGTGGAGCGGTGCGAAGGTGACCCGGGAGCGGCTGCGGCGGCAGATGGCGGAGCTGACCTCCCAGGGCATCCGGCAGGCCGTGGTGATGTGCCTCGCGCCGACCGGACCGACCTTCGGCTCGCTGGCGGACGACCCGCCATATCTGAGCGCGGAGTGGCTGCGGCTGCTCGACGGGGCCTGCGCGGACGCCGACGAGCTGGGGTTCAGCCTCTGGATGTACGACCAGATCGGGTTCTCGGGCGCCAACTTCCAGGGGCAGCTGACCGCCCGCAACCCGGAGTTCGCCGGGCTCGCCCTCCACCGTACGAGCGTAACGGCGGAGGGTGGCGAGACCGTGGTGCGGCCCCCGACCGGCCACACCGCGCTCGCGGCGTACGCCGTCCCCATGCGGGACGGCGGCGCCGCGGCCGGGCGGGTCGCGGTGCCGATCACCGGCGGCGCGGCCCGCTGGAGCGGCGGCCCGGCCCAGGTCACCCTGGTGCACAGCGGGGTCAGCGGCTTCGACTACTTCGGCGAGGCCGCCTGCGCGGCGCTGCTCGACCGGGTGCACGGCACGCTCGAACGGCACGTCGGAAAGTGGTTCGGCCGCTCCATCGGCGGCTTCTTCCAGGACGAGCTGCCCGCCCTGCCCACCTGGGGCCGCGACTTCGCGGCGAGCTTCGCCGAGGTGTACGGCTACGACCTGGTTCCCGAGCTGTGGGCGCTGTGGGAGGGCGAGGACCCGCATGCCGCGCGGGTGCGCCGCGACTACCACGAACACCGCGCCCGGCTGGGCCGCCGGGCCTTCTTCGACCCCCAGGAGGCGTTCTTCGCCCGGCACGGCCTGGTCTGCGGCTTCGACCAGCCCTCGCCGGCCCGCGAGGGCGACCCGGTGGGCGGGGTGCGGGTGTACGGCGACTACCAGGGCACCCACGCCGGATACGGGGCGCCGGGTAGCGACCACTGGGGCGACGCCAAGGTGCACAGCTCGATGGCGCACGCGCTCGGTCACGGGCGCACCTGGATCGAGGCGTTCCACTCCTCCGGCTGGGGCGGCACGCTGGAGGAGACCTACGACTGGCTCGCGCCCTTCCTGCGCCGGGGCGCCACCCTCTACGACCCGCACGCGGTCTACTACAGCACCGTCGGCGGCTGGTGGGAGTGGGCGCCGCCGTCCACCTGCTGGCGCCAGCCGTACTGGCCGTCGTACCACGTGTTCGCCACCGCCGTGGCGCGGCTGTGCGCCGTGCTGACCGAGGGCGCCCATGTGTGCGACACGGTCCTGCTGTCGCCGACCACGGCCGCGCAGGCGTATCTCACGCTGGACGGGCCGCTGGCGCCGGCGGCCGAGGCGGGCCGCCTCTACCACGAGCTCAACGGCGTCAACTGCTGGTTCGCCGAGCGCCGCGGGGTGCTGGAGCGCGCGGGACTCGACCACGACACCTTGGACGAGAACACGCTGGCGGGCGGCGAGGTGACCGCCGACGGGGCGGGCGCCGCCCTGATCATCGGCCAGGAGCGCTATCGCACCGTGGTGCTGCCCGGACCGCTCGCCCTGCACGCCGCGGCGGCCCGCACCCTGGTCCGCTTCGCGGCGGCGGGCGGGCGGGTGGTGTGCGTGGCCCGGGCGCCCGAACTGTTCCCCGGCGGCTCCGACGACGACGGCGCGGAGGCCGCGCGGCTGTTCGCCGACGCCGTCGCGCGGGGCCTGGTCACCGTCGTCGAGAGCGCCGAGCAGGTGCCCGGCGCGGTGGCCCGGGGCCCCGTGCGGGTCACCGCCGACGCCCCGTACCTGCTCCGCCGCCACCGCGACGCGCTGGTCCTCACCCTCATCGCGCACGACGACCGCAGCGGCACCAAGGCGCCGATCGTCGCCTTCCCCATGGGCGACTGGCCCACCGACGGCTTCTCCTGGGAGCGGTACTGGGAGCAACTGCGCACCGAGGGCTACGACTTCGTGCCCGCCGACGGCCGCACCGCCCGGGTGCGTCTGGAGGGCCAGGACCGGCCGCGCGCCCAGCGCTGGGACCCGGGCACCGGGGACCGCACCGAGCTGGCCGTGACCCGGGCGCCGGACGGGGCCTGGCTCCTGGAGGTGCCGTTCGAGGACGGGGCGGTGGCGCTGGTGGTGCTCGCCGAGGAACTGCCGGAGCCCACCCGCGCCCCGCTCGGCCCGGCCACCGGGACCGTCCCGCTGCCCGGCCCCTGGCGCGGGCTGGCCACCTCCACCCTGGACAACGGCGACGGGGATCTCGCGGCGGCGCACCGCACGGGGGTGCTGCCCATCGAGGTGTGGCGGCTGGAACACCTGGCACCCCTGGCACCCCTGGCACCCCTGGCACCCCTGGCACCCCTGGCACCCCTGGAACCTGAGGCCGCCGAGCGGGGCTGGTCGCCCGTCACGGCCGGATTCGGCCCGTTCGCGCTGGTCAGAGGCCCGGACTCGGAGACGTGGCGGCCCGCGGTGTGGTCGCTGTCGCGCGGCATCCCCGACGATCCGCTGCACGACGAGCGTCTTGGCCCCAAGGGATATGTCCCCGAGGAGTTCCTGGACTGGCGCGCCGTCCCGGCGGGCGGCCGGGTCGCGGTCCGTACGCACCTGACCCTCCCCGACCGCGCCGGGCTGCACCTCGCGGTCGGCGCGGGCGCGGCGCGCCGGGTGCTGCTCGACGGCGCGGAGCTGCCCGCGGCGGGGGAGGGGTACCGCACCTTCAGCCCGCTGCCGCCGTCCGCCCGCGGCCGCACCGTCGCCCTGGAGATCGAGCTGACCGCCGTCGAGGACGGGCCGGTGCGCGCGTCCTTCGCGGTGGTCGGCGACCCGGACGCCTTCCGCCGCCCCGAGTGGCTGGAGGCCGGGGACGGCTCGGTCCCCGGCCGCACCCACGAACTGACGCTGCGCGCCCGACTGGACCGCGTCCCGGACGACACGGTCGTCCAGGTCGCCGCCGACGGCGCGTGCGCCGTGCTGGTCAACGGCGTCGAGGTGGGCCGCCAGGGCGACTTCAACCCGTATCCGGGCCACCGCGACATCCGCGTCCACCCGTACGACCTCGGCGAGCTGCTGCGCGTCGGCGAGAACACCCTCACGCTGCGGGTCACCGACGCGGGCACCGCCCCGACCGGCGCGGCCCTCGACTCGGCCCCGGCGGCGCGCGGCGGCCTCGGCTGGATCAGCGGCAGCAGCGGCAGCAGCGGCAGCAGCGGCGGCAGCGACGGCTGGGAGGCGAGCCGCGACGGCGCGCCCGTGCCGCTGCGGCCGCGCACCTCCACCGGGGGCCGCGACCCCCGGTGGATCTGCGCCTGGGCCCGCCCCCACCCGCTGCCCGGCGCCCACTGGCTGGAGCCGGCCGCCGCCCCCGGCGACGGCGGTGGCGGTGGCGTCGAGCTGCTCGTCCCTGACCTGGCGCCCGGCCCCGAGCGCGTGGAGTGGCTGCGCTTCCCGGCCCCGCTCGGCACGACGGCGCTGCGCGTCCCCACCCCGCTCAAGGTCACGGTCCTGGTCGAGGGCCGGGAGTACGCGACGGACGGCGACGGGTGGGTAAGGCTGCCCGCCCCGCTGGCCGCCGCCACCCCGGTGCTGCTCAAGGTGGTCGCGGTGGACGGCCGCCGGGGCGGCGCGCTGCTCGACGCGGCGATCGAGGCCGAGGTCGCCGAGGCCGAGGTGGAGCTCGCCGCCTGGGAGGAGCTCGGCCTGCGCGCCCTGGGCGGACGGGTCCGCTACCGCACCACCGCCCGGCTGCCGCAGGCCCCGGCCGGGCGGACCCTCCTCGACCTCGGGGAGGTCCGCGGCACCGCCGAGATCCACGTCAACGGCACCCTCGTCGGCCGCCGGGTGTGGGGGCCGTGGGCGGTCGAGGTCACCGACGCCCTGAGGGCGGGCGACAACGACATCGAGATCGTGGTGAGCGGCACGCTCGCCGGGTATCTCGACGACGCCTCGCCGACCCGCGCGGTCGCGGCGGGCCAGGTACGCACGGGCCTGTTCGGCCCGGTCCGACTCATCCGGTCCGACTCGTAAGGCCGGTCCGACTCGTAAGGAAGGTAAGCAGCGTTGCAGGTCACCACACCGGTCTTTGAACACCACCGGGAGCCGCTGGGCATCGGCGAGGCCGAGCCCCGGCTGAGCTGGCACACCGTCACCGACGCCGAGAGCTGGCAGCAGACCGCGTACGAGGTGCGGGTGTGCGCCGAGGACGGCACCGAACTCGCCGCCCCGACGCGGGTGGAGTCCGCGGAGTCCGTGCTCGTCCCCTGGCCCGGCCCGGCGCTGCGCTCGCGGCAGCGGGTGGCCGTGAGCGTCCGCGTCTGGGGCACCGGCGGCGACGGACCCTCCGAATGGTCCGAGCCCGCCCACGCCGAGGCCGGGCTCCTGCTGCCCGAGGACTGGACGGCCCGCCCCATCACGTCCGGCCGGCCCCAGGCGGACGGCCCGCACCCGGCCGACCTGCTGCGCCGCGAGTTCACCGTCCGCGGCCCGGTGACGGCCGCGCGGCTGTACATCACCGCCTGCGGCGTGTACGAGGCCGAGCTCAACGGCGTACGGGTCGGCGACCACGTACTGGCCCCGGGCTGGACCTCGTACGCCCACCGGCTGCGCTACCACACCTTTGACGTGACCGACCTGCTCCGCGAGGGCGCGAACGCCGTCGGCGCGCTGCTGGGGGAGGGCTGGTACGCGGGCCGCATCGGCTTCAACGGCGGGCGGCGCGCAATCGGGGGCGAACAGACCGCACTGCTGGCCCAGTTGGAGATCCGGTACGCCGACGGAACGCGCGAGACTGTGGCCACCGACCCCGGCTGGCGGGCGGCCACCGGCCCCCTGCTGCGCTCGGAGATCTACGACGGCGAGGTGTACGACGCCCGCCTGGAGCGCGACGGCTGGTCCCGCCCCGGCCATGACACCACCGGCTGGAGCCCGGTCGAGCAGGCCGACCCGCCGGCCGGGGAGCTGGTGGCGCCGACCGGCCCGCCGGTCAGGCGCGTCCAGACCCTGGCGCCGACCGAGGTGATCACCACCCCGTCGGGCCGTACCGTCCTGGACTTCGGCCAGAACCTGGTGGGGCGGCTGCGCATCACGGTCAGCGGCCCGGCCGGGCACACCGTCACCCTGCGCCACGCCGAGGTGCTGGAAGGCGGCGAGCTGGGGGTGCGGCCGCTGCGCGAGGCCGAGGCCACCGACGTCTACACCCTGCGCGGCGGGGGCACCGAGACCTACGAACCGCGGTTCACCTTCCACGGCTTCCGCTACGCCGAGATCACCGGCTGGCCGGGGCCGCTGGACCCGGCGGATGTGCAGGCTGTGGTGGTGCACACCGACATGGCGCGCACCGGCTGGTTCTCCTGCTCCGAGCCGCTGGTGGAGCGGCTGCACGAGAACGTCGTATGGAGCATGCGCGGCAACTTCCTGGAGGTCCCCACCGACTGCCCGCAGCGCGATGAACGCCTGGGCTGGACCGGCGACATCCAGGTGTTCGCGCCGACCGCCACCTTCCTCTACGACTGCTCCGGCATGCTCGCCGGCTGGCTGCGCGACCTGTCAGCCGAACAGCTGGCCCACCCCGAGCAGGTGCCGCCGCTGGTGGTGCCCGACGTCATACCGCCGGAGTTCGAGCCCTTCCCTCGGGCGCAGGCCGTATGGGCGGATGTCGCGGTGCTGCTGCCGTGGGTGCTCCACCAGCGCTTCGGCGACCTGGGGCTGCTGCGTGACCAGTACCCCAGCATGCGCGCCTGGGTGGAGACCGCCGCCCGGTACGCGCGCGAAGGCGGCGGGCTGTGGCGCGACCACCACCACCTGGGCGACTGGCTCGACCCGACGGCCCCGCCGGACCGCCCGGAAGTCGCCCGTACGGACGGCGATCTGGTGGCGGGCGCCTATCTGGTGCGCTCGGCCGAGGTGCTGGCCGAGACCGCCCGGCTGCTGGGCGAGACGGACGACGCGCTCCGCTACGAGGCGTTGGCGAAGGAGGCGCGGTCGGCCTTCCAGGAGGAGTTCCTGACCCCGGCCGGACGGCTGTCCTCCGACGCCCAGACCGCCTACGCGCTGGCGCTGTGCTTCGCCCTGCTGCCGACCGAGCGGCAGCGGGCGGGGGCCGGGGCGCGGCTGGCCGCGATCGTGCGGGACGCGGACTTCCGGATCGCCACGGGCTTCGCGGGCACCCCGCTGATCTGCGACGCGCTGTGCGTGGCCGGTGAGCCCGAGCTGGCCTACCGGATGCTGCTGGAGCGGGGCTGCCCGTCCTGGCTGTACCCGGTCACCATGGGCGCGACCACCATCTGGGAGCGCTGGGACTCCATGCTCCCGGACGGCACCATCAACCCGGGGGAGATGACCTCCTTCAACCACTACGCCCTCGGCGCCGTGGCCGACTGGCTGCACCGCACCGTCGCCGGGCTGGCCCCGGCCGCCCCCGGCTGGCGGCGGCTGCGGATCGCGCCCGTCCCCGGCGGCGGGCTCGACCACGCGAAGGCCGCCCATCTGACGCCGTACGGGCGGGCCGAGGCGGGCTGGCGTTACGAGCGTGGCGAGAGCGACAGCGGTCATCGGCTGGTCGTCGAGGTGCTGGTGCCGCCGAACACCCGGGCCGAGGTCCAGCTGCCGGGCGACGACGAGCCGTTCGAGGTGGGCTCGGGGCGGCACGTCTTCAGACGGTGACCACGTCCACCTCGGACAGGGCCCGGAAGGGCGCGAGCTGGTCATCGGTGGCGCCGCTGTCGGTGACCAGCGTCCAGGGCGCGGTGAGCGGGGCCCAGGCGGTGAAGGGCGACTGACCGAGTTTGCTGCTGTCGGCCAGTACGTACACCTGCCCACCGCGCTGGGCCATCAGCTCCTTGAGCGCGGTCTGCTGAAGGCTGGCCTCGCAGATGCCGAGCTCCGCGTCGAGGCCGTCGGCGCCCAGGAACACCTTGTCCGCGGTGAGGCGGGAGAGGGTCAGCTCGGCGAGCGGGCCGACGAAGCCCTGGCTGACATGGCGCAGCGTCCCGGCGAGCGTGATCAACTCGACGCCGTCAGCCTCGGCCAGCTCCCGCAGGGCCGTCAGCCCGCTGGTGATGACGGTGAGCTCGGTCCGGCCGCGCAGATGGTGGGCGAGCCGCCCGGTGGTGGTGCCGGCGTCCAGGATGACGGTGTCCCCCTGCGCGATCCGGGCGGCCGCCCAGCGCCCGATGCGATCCTTCTCGGCCACGGCCAGGCCGCTGCGCTGCCCGAGGGTCGGCTCGGCCGTGTGCCCCGCGCTCATCGCGCCGCCGTACGTGCGGGCGATGGTCCCCTGCTCGGTGAGCAGGGCGAGGTCCCGGCGGATCGTGGACGGGGTGACCTCCAGGGAGTGGGCCAGCTCCTCGACGACCACGGTCCCGTCGGTCTGGATCATGCGGGCGATCAGTGCCCGGCGGTCCTGGGCCCGCAGCCTTCCGCGGTCCTCCGCTCCGGTCGGTGCGGCCGACGTGCGTGATGTGCGCGAACTTGCCGGACTCATGCCTGTCTTCCTCTCCGTGACTGGCCGCGATTGGCGGGTCACCTTATCAGGCTGCGCATTCTGCGCCATTCCTCTCGGTCGTGGTGCTAAGTCTTGCGTGTTGCGTGCAATTATGCGAGCGTTTCGCTCATAACACGCACGAGGTGGGGAGATCTGATGAGAGAAGCTGGCAATATGACCAATCCCCCCGCCCACTTCGCGGCCCGCCTGCGCGCACGCCGGCGGATCCTCGGCTACTGGGTCGTCCTCGACAATCCGGTCGGCACCGAACGCCTGGCCGGGCTCGGCTACGACTACGTCTGTGTGGACGCCCAGCACGGGCTCCTCGACTACAAGGGCACCCTCGGCGCGATGACCGCCATCGACGCGCGCGGCACCAGCGCCGGCATGGTCCGGGTCCCGGCCAACGACGGCTTCTGGATCGGCCAGGCCCTCGACGCCGGCGCCCGCGGTGTGATCGTCCCCCTGGTCAACACCGCCGAGGAGGCGGCCGCCGCCGTCAGCGCCTGCCGCTACCCGCCGCACGGCGTCCGCAGCTACGGGCCGATGCGCTCGGGGCTGCGGGTGGGCCCGGCCCCGGCCGAGGCCAATGAGCAGGTCGCCTGCATCGTGATGATCGAGACCGCCCAGGCGCTCGGCAACACCGAGGAGATCTGCGCGACCGAGGGGCTCGACGGCGTCTACATCGGCCCCTCCGACCTGACCATCGCCCTCGGCGGGAGCACCTCCACCGACACCTCGGTCGCCGAGGAGTTCGAGGCGGCGCTCACGAAGGTGGCCGAGGCGGCGAAGGCCGCGGGCATCGCGGCCGGGATCCACTGCCCGAACGGCGCCACGGCCGCCAAGCGGCTCGCCCAGGGCTTCACCTTCGCCACGGTCAGCAGCGACCTGGTCCACCTGGAGCAGGCCGCGGCCGCCCATCTGCGCGACGCCCTCGGCTGACCGCCACCCGCACCCCGCCCCCGCGCGGGGGCGGGGCCGCTCCGTCAGCGGGCGGGTCGTGGGGCGGACACCTCACCGGCGAGGTCGGTCAGCAGCCACTTCTCCATGTGCTGTCCGTCGACGCCCTGGCTCAGCAGGAACATGAGCTTGGTGTACACGGCTTCGAACGTCATGTCCTCCGCGCCGATGGCGCCCGCCCGCCGCAGAAACTCCCCGGCGGCGTACCTCCCCAGATCGACCCGCGCCCGCAGGGACTGGCTCACCACGACCACCGGCGTGCCCCCCGACACCAGCTCGCCGACCGCCTCGGGCAGCCCCTCCTCCTCACCGGGCCCCTCCCCGGCCCCATAGGTACGGAAGATCACCGCGCTGGGGCGAGGGGTCGTCATGGCGCGAAAGCGCTCCGCGCTCATGCCGGGCACGGCGGTGATGACGGCGATGTCGTGCCCCCGGTACGGCAGCGGGTTCTTCCAGCCCTGCGGACGCGCCAGGGGATCGGGCTCCTCCCGCACACTCCCCGAACGCCATTCCAGAGGTTCGGCATGGGGGCTGGCGAAGCCGCGCATGTCCAGCGCCGACACCTTGGTGGCCCGGGCGCCCGCGAGCAGCACGCCGTCGAAGAACAGCGCGACCGACGCGAACGCCCCCGATATCACCGCCTCGACGGCGCCCAGCACATTGCCGGGCGCGTCCGACCCCGCCATCCCGAAAGGCACCTGAGCGCCGGTGAACACCACCGGCCTGCCGAAGTCGGTGAGGGCGTACGAAACGCCCGCCGCCGAGTGGGCGAGTGTGTTGGTGCCGTGGAGGACCACGAACCCGTCGTACTCGTCCCGGTGGCGGCGCAGGTGGTCCACCATCTGCTGCCAGTCGGCCGGGGTGACGTTCGACGAGTCGATGGTGCGGTGGAACTCGCTGAACCCGGACGACACGTCCAGACCGCTGTCGCGCAGCAGCGCGGCGATCTCTCCCCGCACATCGGCCCCGGGCTCCAGGCCCCGGGGCGAGCCGACCATCCCAAGGGTGCCCCCGGTGTAGAGGAACTGAATCCGAGCTCGGTCGGGCATGCCACATGTCTCCTTGTCGGGGGGAAGAAGTCGGACTCTACGTCACCGCGCTCGCGGGTCCTACGCGTGGCGGGGTCCGGCCGATCGCCAGGCCTCGACGAGGGAGTGGACCGAGGGGAAGCGGCGCTCCGGGGCGGCGGAGGTCGCCGTCCCGACGACCTCCAGTTGCGCGGCCGTCCCGCGCCACTGCCTCTCCTGGTCGCCGGCGTCCAGGAGCAGACGGAGCGCCCGGCCCAGCGCGAAGACCGTGGTCCGGATGTCGATCACCGCTCCGCGCACGAACTCCTCCGGCGCCATGTAGCGCGTGGACCCGGGCAGCCGGTCCGCCTCCAGGACGAAGGGGCCCGCCCGGTACTCGTCCATGTCGCACAGCATCATGCGGTGCTCGTCGAAGTCGTACAACATGCATCCGTCATAGAGGTCGACCGCGACGAATCCCGCTTCCTCCACGGCGAGATGGGCGGACAGGAGAGAATCCAGCGCCGTGTGAATCCGGGCCAGAGGCTGGGCCCTGAACCGTGCCATCGGGCTGCCGGGAGCCGCCCGGCCCCCACGGCGTGAGAGCGTCGGGTGGTAGAGCACCTCGCCGCTCATCCAGGGGTGAACCAGTACGAGGCCGTCGCCCGTGGTGAAGGAGTGCACCAGGGGCACGATGGCCATTTCTGCGCCAGGTCGCATGAGACTCGCGCTACGCGCCCTCCACGCGCAGGGGGATGCTCGCCAGGCCGGGCCGCCGCGGCAGCACCACCGTGCGCAGGGCCACCGCGGGGGCCAGCAGCCGGGACGGCGGCGCGGTCAGATGCGTGACGTCGCGGAAGGCGGCGCCGACCACCGGGTCATGCGTCGCCCGGGCCGCCAGCCGCCCGAAGTACCAGGTCTGAAGCCGCTCGGCCGCCCCCGGCGAGGTGTCGTCGGCCCCCGCGGCGTAGGGGCGGTCCGCGCCCACGGCGGTCAGCCACGCGGTCTCGCCCGCCCGGGCGACGGCACGCTGGGCCATGGCCGCGAAGCCGGGGCGGCGCAGACCGCCGTCGGCCACGCACTCGCGCAGGGCCAGTCCGCTCAGCATGGCCACCGACATGCCCTGCCCGTAGATCGGGTTGAAGGTGCAGGCGGCGTCCGACACCGCGAGGAAACCCTCCGGGACCCCGCCCTGAGCGTGGTAGTCGCGGCGGCGGTTGGCCGTGTCGCGGTAGGCGTACGGCGGGGACACCGCCTCGCAGGTCCTGAGGTGGTCCAGCAGATACGGCTCGTCGAGCGAGGCCACGAAGTCGGGCACCTCGGAAGCGTCGGTGGGCGGGTGATGGCCGCGCACCCCGGCCAGGGTCAGCAGCCAGTTGCCGCCCTCGACGGGCGACCACGCCGCGCCGCGCGGGAGAGCGGGCCTGGGTTCGAGGACCACGGCCGTGCGCAATGGCTCGGCGGGCCGGAACATCTGGGTGGAGTAGCCGATTCCGGCGTCGATCACCTCCTCGCGCGGCGCCCGGCGGCCGAGCTCCGCCAGCCACCGCGGGGCGCGCGAGCCGCGCCCGGAGGCATCGACGACCAGATCGGCGGGCAGCTCCCGCTCGGCGTGCCCGGTGTCGCGCGAGCGCACCCGTAACCCGGTCACCCGGTCCGCGCCGCCGAGGAGCCCGACCGCCTCCCACGCCTCCAGCACCTCCACCCGGGTCCCGGACCCCGCGGCCTCGGCGAGGAGCTGGGCCCGCACGGTGGCGTCCAACAGCGGGCGGGTGCAGCTGATCACGGCGTGTCTGCCCTCGTGAAGGCGGCGGTGCCAGCCGTTCGGGGTCCTGGTGAGCACATCGCGCGGCGCCTCCATGCGGTGCGCGCCGGCCGCCTCCAGCTCCGCGATGGCCCCGGGGAGCAGCCGCTCCAGGGCGCGCTGGCCGCCGGAGAGGAAGACGTGCAGATGGCGGCCCTGGGGCACCCCTTTGCGGAAGACGGGCTGCTCCGGGTAGCGGTCGCGCTCGATCACGGTGACCGAGTCCACGTGCCCGAGCAGCGCCGCCACCGCGAGCGTCCCGGCCAGGCCGCCGCCCACCACCACCGCGTCGCCGCTCATGCCGCACCCCTCCCTTGCATCCGGAGATCGGAGATCAGTACGGCCCAAGCCTGGGGTGCCGGGCTCGGGCCGTCAACGGCGCGTGGTGGCAGGCCTGTTGCTGTCTCAGGGTTCGACGACGATCTTCCGCCCCTGCCCCGACCGGAACTGTTCGAGCGCCTGCGGGTACCGCTCCAGCGGCAGCCGGTCGCTGATGAACACCTTCGGGTCGAGCACCCCGGTCGCGAACAGCTGGGCGGCGCGCTCGTAGCTGTGCAGCACGGCCATGGAGCCGGTGATGGTGATCTCCTGGTTGTAGATCTTGTACGGCTCGATGACGGCCTTGGTCGCGTAGTCGGAGACCCCGAACTGGAGGAAGGTGCCCGCCTTGGCGACACGGCCGAGCCCGTCCTGGATCGCGGCCTGGTTGCCGGTCGCGTCGATCACCACGTCCCAGCCGCGCGGCTGGTCCAGCTCGTCGGCCGAGGCGGCGGAGCGGCTGCACCCGAGCAGATTCGCGGTGGCGAGCCGCTCGGAGTTGATGTCCAGCACGTCCACGCTCGCGGCCCCGGTCCGCTTGGCCAGCTCCAGCATCATCAGGCCCATGGTGCCCGAGCCGTAGATCAGCACCTCGTTGCCCATGCGGCTGTTCAGCACGTCGTAGCCGCGCACCGCGCAGGACAGCGGCTCGATGAGCGCCGCGTCCGCGACGTCCACATGCTCGGGCAGCCGTACGCAGTTGGCCACCGGCGCCACGGCGAACTCCGCGGCGCCGCCGGGCACGCTGACGCCGATGGCGTTCCAGCGGTCGCACAGGTTTCCCCGGCCGATACGGCAGTAGCGGCACTCGTGACAGTAGAGGGAGGGATCGACGGCGACCCGGTCGCCGACGGCCACCTCGGTGACCTCGCTGCCGATGCCGACGACCTCACCGGCGAACTCATGGCCGGGGACGATCGGCAGGGTGGGGGCGAACTCCCCCTGGAGGATGTGCAGATCGGTGCCGCACAGTCCGCACGCCGCCACATCCACCACGACCTCGCGCGGCCCGGGGGTCGGGTCGGGGACGGTGGCGACGGTGACCTTGCCGGGGGCTTCGATGACGGCGGCCCTCATTTGACTGCTCCTAGCGACAGGCCCTGGACCAGCTTGTCCTGGGCGGCGAAGCCGGCGGCGAGCACCGGCAGGGAAATCACGATCGAGGCCGCGCACACCTGCGCCAGGAACAGGCCCTGACTGGTGACGAAGCTTGTCAGGAACGCCGGCGCGGTCTGTGCCACCACGCCGGTGAGCACATTGGCGAACAGCAGTTCGTTCCAGCTGAAGATGAAGCAGATCAGCGAGGTGGCGGCGATACCGGGCCCGGCGATCGGGGCGACGACCCTGAGCAGTACGGTCGGCAGCTTCGCCCCGTCCATCTGGGCCGCCTCGATGATGGACACCGGGATGTCGGAGAGGAAGGACTGCATCATCCACACCGCGATCGGCAGGTTCATCGAGGTGTAGAGGATGACCAGCAGCCAGATGTTGTCCAGGAAACCGGTGTTCTTGGCGAACAGATACACCGGCAGCAGCCCGGCCACCACCGGAAGCATCTTGGTGGACAGGAAGAAGAACATCACATCCGTCCACTTGCGCACCGGTCGGATGGACAGCGCGTACGCCGCGGGCAGTGCCAGCACCAGTACGAAGAGGGTGGAGAACAGGCTGGCGCCCAGCGAGTTGAGCAGCGGCGGCCAGGGATCGGCCCCGCCGTTCACCCCGAAGAACTCGCGGTAGCCGTCGAGGGTGAGCGGGGCGGCCAGGGAGGGCGGGTTGGTGGCGGCGTCGGCCTCGGAGTGGAACGAGGTCAGCAGCATCCAGGCGACGGGCAGGACGAAGACGATGCCGGTCAGCCAGGCCAGCAGGCCCAGCGCGGCGCCGCGGCGGCGGGCCTTGCGGGCGGCCGGGGGGACGGCGGTCACGGGGGCCGCCGGGGCCGTGGCGGTCAAGGAGGTCATGCGCGGGACGCCTCCTCACGGAACAGGGACGACACCACGCGCAGCGCGAAGGTGGCGATGATGATCGTGCCGATCACCACCAGCACACCCGCGGCGGATGCCTGCCCGTACTCGTGGGCGTTGTAGAAGGTCTCGTAGATGGTGTACGGGAGGTTGGCCGTGTCCAGCCCGCCTCGGGTGATGGTGAACACCGCGTCGAAGTTCTGCACGATGTAGATGGAGCCCAGCAGGGTGCCCAACTCCAGATAGCGCCGCAGATGCGGCAGGGTCAGATAGCGGAAGATCTGCCAGTTGCTCGCGCCGTCCAGCCGGGCCGCCTCGATCATCTCCAGGGGGCGGCCCTGCAGTCCGGCCAGCAGGATCAGCATCATGAACGGTGTCCACTGCCACACCAGCGAGGCCTCGACCGCGAACATCGGCATATCGGAGACCCATTCCGGCTGCGGCGGGTTGTCCACGCCGAACAGATCGCCCACCCAGCTGAGTACGCCGTTGAACAGCCCGTACTCCGGGTTGTAGAGCGCGTGCTTCCACAGCAGCGCGGACGCCACGGGCACCAGCAGGAACGGCGCGATGAGCATGGTGCGCACCAGGCCCCGGCCGCGGAACTTACGGTCCATCAGCAGCGCCAGCATCAGCCCGAGCACGACGCTCACGATGACCACGGTCGCGGTCAGCAGCACGGTGGTGACGATCGACTCGCGCAGCGCCTCGTCGCTCACCGCCGAGGTGTAGTTGGACAGGCCGGTGAACGCGCGCTCGTCGGGCTTGAGCGAGTTCCAGTCGAAGAGGGAGATCACCAAGGTCGCCACGAACGGCAGCTGGGTGACCGCGATCAGAAAGATCAGGGCGGGCATCAGCGGCGCCCGGGTGGCCCAGGCACGGGCCGCCTTGGGCTTCCGCGGGGCGCGCCGGGGCGGGGCGGCCACGGTCGGGGGCGGTTCGCTGCGCACGGGTGTCGCCGTGAGTGGATTAGTCATTTTGGTACTCCTCGCCCACCTTCTCGGCCAGCTTCTGAGACTTCTGCAATGCCGACTCGACGGACTGTTTTCCGGCGATGGCGGCGCTGATCTCCTGGGCGACCTTGGTCCCGAGGTCGGAGAACTCGGGGATGTCGACGAACTGGATGCCGATGGTCGGCCGCGGCTGCACCCCCGGGTCGCGCGGGTCGGCGCTGGTGATGGACTGGCGGGTGACCTCGGAGAAGGTGCCGGCGGCCTGCTGGTACTCGGCGTTGGCGTAGGTGGAGGTCCGCTTCCCCGCGGGCACGTTGGACCAGCCGAGCGTCCGGCCGACGAGCTCCTCGTACTTCTTGCTGGAGGCCCAGGAGACGAACTTCCATGCGTTGTCGCTGTTGCGGGTGGCCTTCTGCACGCCCCACGCCCAGGTGTAGAGCCAGCCGGAGCTCTTGGTCTTCACCACGGGCGCCTGGACGTAGCCGATCTTGCCCCGGACCGGGGACTTGTCGCTCTCCAGCGAGCCGGCGGCGGAGGTGGCGTCGTACCACATCGCGGTCTTGCCCTGGGTGAGGTTGTTGAGGCACTCGGCGAAGCCCGACTGGGCCGCTCCGGCCTCGCCGTGCTCGCGTACCAGGTCGACATAGAAGTTGGTGGCCGCGGTGAACTCGGGCGAGTCCAGCTGGGCCTTCCAGTCCTTGGTGAACCAGGTGCCGCCGAAGGTGTTGACGACCGTGGTGAGCGGGGCCATCAGCTCACCCCAGCCGGGCAGCCCGCGCAGACAGATGCCCTTCATCCCCTTGCGGGCGCCGTCGACCTTGGCCGCGAGGTCGGCGACCTGCTCCCAGGTGGGGCGCTCGGGCATCTTGAGCTTCTTCTCGGCGAAGATGTCCTTGCGGTACATCAGGAAGGACGACTCGCCGTAGAACGGCTGGGCGTACAGCTTGCCGTCGTCGGCGGTCAGGGACTGCCGCATCGAGGGCAGGATGTCCTTCTGGTCGAAGGCCCGGTCGTCGGAGACATGGTCGTCCAGCGGCAGCAGCCAGCCGTTCTTGGCGTAGAACGGCACCTCGAAGTTGCTGATGGTGGCGACGTCGTACTGCCCGGCCTGGTTGGAGAAGTCCTGGCTGATCTTGTCGCGGACATCGTTCTCGGGCATCACCGTGAAGTTGACCCGGATGCCCGTCTCCGCGGTGAAGTGCTTGGCGGTGAGCTTCTGGAGGTCCATCATCTGAGGGTTGTTCACCATCAGCACATTGATGGTCTTGCCACCGGAACCGCCGCCCCCCATACCGGCGCACCCCGCGAGGAGTGCCCCCGCGGCCATGGCCACGACCGGTATCCGGGCAGCACGAAGTGTCAGGATGGGCATAACAGGTCCAATCGAAGGAACAGTTGAAGAGTGAGGGGAGCCGGGAGAGCGGGCGGACGGGGCGTCAGACCCGGATGATCTGCGGCCCCAGCAGCGAGTAGCGATTGGCCTCGGTCAGCGGGAGCCCGGTGTCCGTCACGATCGTCTCGAAGTCCGACACATCGGCGAACCGGCAGAAGCTGACGGCCCCGAACTTGTTGTGCACCCCGGAGAACACCTTCCGCCGCGACACCTGGACCACCCGCGCCTTGACCTCGCTGACCGCGGGATCGGGCGTGGTGAGCCCGTACTTGCGGGAGATGCCGTTGGCGCCGATGAACGCCAGGTCGATGACGAAGCCCGAGAGCATATGGGTGGCCCAGTGGTCGACGGTGGCCATGGTGCCGCCGCGGACCCGGCCGCCCAGCAGCAGCACGGTGGTGTTCTCGCGGGTGGCCAGGCCGCTCGCGGCCGCCAGCGAGGCGGTGATCACGGTGAGCGGACGGTCCCGGGGCAGGGCCTCCGCGATCAGCTGCGGGGTGAAGCCCTCGTCGATGAAGACGGTCTCGGCGTCGCCGAGCAGATCGGCCGCGGCCGCGGCGATCCGTGACTTCTCCGGGACGTGCATGGTGGTGCGGAAGGCCAGGGTGGTCTCGAACCCGGCGCTCTCCACGGGGTACGCGCCACCATGGGTGCGCCGCACCAGCCCGTGGTCCTCGAGCACCCGCAGATCGCGTCGCACCGTCTCCTTGGAGACGCCGAGGTCCGCGGCGAGCTTGCCGACATCGACCGACCCCGCACGCCGGGCCGCGTCGAGGATTTCCCGACGGCGTTCGTCCGCGTCCACACCGCACCTCCTGCCTGCCACTGTTGACTTGCGTGGCAGTTTTACAAACAGGCAACAGGGTGGCCAGGGCTGTCGCGACGCGGATCGTGCCCGGATGTGCCCGTTGTACGACCGTTGTCTTACCTGGTCGGCGGCGGTGCGGGGAGGAGCGGTGGCGCGGTGGGGTGACCGATTACGCGCCCGCCGGGCCCGTTCGCCGCCCGTTTCTGCGAAATGGGCACGATCGGCGCCCGGCCGGGCGCGTTCAGAGACTAGGGAAAGCCCGTTCGGGCATGTGCTAGGCCTTGCCTCCCCGGTCTCTGTGACGGTGACATCAGCGGCTGACGCCGCGGGGGCCGCGGCGTCAGGGGGCGCCCCCAGCTACCGCTGGGAGGTACCCCCGCCAGCGGTAGCTGGGGGCGCGTGCGATCGCAAGGCGGAGGGTCGCCCTCGCGGGGGCACCTCCCGGCCGAAGGCTGGGGGCGGGCCTACTCGGGCGGGCCCGACAACGCGGCGCGGGGGCACCGCCCAGCGGTAGCTGGGGGCGCGTGCCAGGCGTCGCGGGCCCGCAGAGACCGGGGAGGCAAGGCCTTAGGGAGTCCGGAGTGCTCCGGAGGCGTCGAGGATGCGGTCCGCCACGTTGACGGAGTCGACGAGCGGGTGCAGGGCGAGGGCGCGGAGGGCCGCGGCGCGGGCGGCGGGGCCGCGCGTGGTCGCCGAGGCGATCGTGGCACGTTCCACGGCCTTGAGCGAGAGCATCAGCCCGAGCTGGTCCGGCGCCACGGCGCCGGCGGCCAGCGGCCGCGCCCCGCCCGCGTCGACCAGGCAGGGGACCTCCACCACGGCGTCCGCGTCCAGGCCGGGGACCGCGGTGCGGTTGCGCACGTTGAGGATCAGCGTGGCGCGCTCGTTGCGGGCGATGGCCCGCATGATGGCCAGGGCGATCCGGTCGTAGCCGCCGCCGTCCAGGTCGCACGAGTCGCGCTCCCAGCCGCCGCTGGCCTCCCGGCTCTCCGCCATGTACGTGGCCTCGCGCTCCATCCGGGTGCGCTCCCACAGCTCCAGCGCCCCGGCCCCAGCGGCCCCCTTGGCCGTTCCCGCCGCCGCGGCCTCGGCGTAGAAGCCAGCCTGCTGGTCGCGGAGGAACTCGCCGCGGGTGGCCGGGGCCTGGCGGATGGAGGTCACCGCCTCCCGGTTGAAGTAGTAGTAGTGCAGATACTCGTTGGGCAGGGCGCCCAGGGCTTGCAGCCACCCCGCGCCGAAGAGCTTGCCCTCCTCGAAGGACTCCAGGGCCGCGCTGTCCGCGAGCAGTTCGGGCAGCCGGTCCCGCCCGTCCACGTTCACCCCGCGCAGCCAGCCGAGGTGGTTGAGGCCCACATAGTCGTAGCCGGCCCGGTCGGGGTCGGCGCCCAGCGCCCGCGCGGCGCGGCGGCACAGCCCGACCGGGGAGTCGCAGATGCCGATCACCCGGTCGCCGAGCACCCGCTGCATGGCCTCGGTGACCATGCCGGCCGGGTTGGTGAAGTTGATGACCCAGGCGTCGGGGGCCACGGCGGCGATCCGCTCGGCGATCTCCAGCGCCACCGGCAGGGTGCGCAGCCCGTAGAGCACCCCGCCGGCGCCGACGGTCTCCTGCCCGAGGACGCCCTCGGCCAGCGGGACGCGCTCGTCGCGCGCCCGGCCCGCCAGGCCGCCGACGCGGATGGCGGAGAAGACGAAGTCGGCCCCGCGCAGCGCGTCGTCGAGGTCGGTGGTGGCCCGTACGGCGGGGGCGGCGGGGCGGCCGGCGGCCTGCTCGGCCAGGACCTTGCCGATCGCGTCGAGCCGGCCGCGGTCGGTGTCGTACAGGACCAGCTCGGTGCAGCGCCCGGCCTCGTCCCCGCTGTCCTCCAACAGGGCCCGGTACACCAGCGGCATCCGGAACCCGCCGCCGCCCAGCACAGTCAGCCTCATACGGTCACTACCTCCACACCGGCCTCGCGGAACACGTCGAGGGTCGCCGGGTCTGATGTCTTGTTGGTGATCAGGGTGTCGATCTGCTGCGGCCCGCAGATCCGGGCGAGCCCGGTGTCGCCGGGGAACTTCCCGGCGGTGGCCAGCAGGACCACCTCGCGGGACGAGGCGAGCATGGCCCGCTTGACGGGCACCTCCACATGCGTGCTGTCCAGCACGCTTCCGTCCGGCAGTACACCGCTGGCGCCGAGGAAGAGGCGGCCGACGTGCAGCTGGCGGATGTTGGACTCGGTGAGGAAGCCCACCACGGACCGGTAGTTGCTGCGCACCTGCCCGCCGAGCAGGATCAGGGTCACCTCCGGGTCGTCGCGCAGCTCGTCGTAGACCGCGAGGTTGCTGGTGACGATGGTGACCGGGCGGCCGCGCAGCAGCTTGGCGAGCTGGAGTGTGGTGGTGCCGATGTCCAGCAGCACCACGTCCCCGTCGGCGATCAGCCGGGCGGCCCGGCGGGCGACGGCCGTCTTGTCGGCCAGGTCGTCGACCGCCACCTCGCTGAAGGGCCGCTCCTCGTCCGGCTGGGGGGTGGCCACCGCGCCCCCGTAGACCCGGGTGAGCCGGCCGGCCCGGCCCAGCTCGGTGAGGTCGCGGCGGGCGGTGGCCTCGCTGACCCCGAGCCGCTTGGCGATCTCCCCGATGGGCAGCACGCCCTCCTCACCGAGGATGCTCAGCAGCTTCTCGTGCCGGGTCTCTCGCAACATGTCGGCAAACGTACTCCACGTGAGCGGGTTTGCGCGAGTGTGACCGACCTCTTGCATTCGCCGCTCGGGCAATGCAAGGTGTCGCTCACGTAGCTGCCATATGAAATGCACGCCGAGCAGCACGACACAGAGCACTGAACAGGAAGGGCGCGCCGGTGAGCACTGCCGGAACCGCAGACTCCATAGACCCGCTGGCCGCCCTGCGCGCCCCCGGAGACCCCGAGCACGACGTCTATCTCACAGGCACCGTGTTCCTCGACATCATCTTCACCGGCCTCGACCACGCCCCGGTGCGCGGCACCGAGTCCTGGGCGCGCGGCATGGGCTCCAGCCCCGGCGGCATCGCCAACATGGCCACCGCCCTCGCCCGCCTCGGCCTGCACACCACCCTCGCCGCGGCCTTCGGCACCGATGTGTACGGCGACTACTGCTGGGAGGCCCTGGCCACCGGCGAGGGCGTCGACCTCACCCCCTCCCGGCGCCTGCCGGGCTGGCACTCGCCGGTCACCGTCTCCATGGCGTACGACGGCGAGCGCACCATGGTCACCCATGAGCACCCGCCCCCGCCGCCCGCCACCCCCAGCGCACCGCCGCCCTCCCGCGCCTGTGTCACGGCCTTCGAGCCGGGGCGGCAGGAGGAGTGGGTGCGCCAGGCGCACGCCCAGGGCAGCCGGATCTTCGCCGACGTGGGCTGGGACGACTCCGGCCGCTGGGACCTGGCCGCGCTGCCCGACCTCGCGTACGCCCACGCCTTTCTGCCCAACGCGGCCGAGGCACAGCGCTACACCCGCACCGACACCCCCGAGCAGGCCGTGCGCGCGCTGGCCGACCTGGTGCCCATCGCGGTGGTCACCAAGGGCGCCCAGGGGGCCGTGGCCATCGACTCGCTCACCGGGGAGAGCGCCGAGGTGCCGGGGCTGCACGTGGCCGCGCTCGACCCGACCGGAGCCGGCGATGTCTTCGTCGCGGGCTTCATGACCGGCACCCTCGCGGGCTGGCCGCTCGCCGACCGGCTCGCCTTCGCCAACCTCACCGCCGCCCTCTCGGTCCAGCACTTCGGGGGCTCGCTGGCCGCCCCCGGCTGGGCGGAGGTGGCCGCGTGGTGGGCGCTGACGGCCCAGACCGCCGGCGACGGCGCGGCCTGCGGCGAACTGGCGCACCGCTACGGGTTCCTGAACGAGCTCATTCCCGCCGGGGTGCGCGAGTGGCCCCGCCTGCGGGCCCAGCCCACCATCGGCTTCCGGGGCGAGTGACGATGCCCGCGGGTCCCCCGATACGTCCGACACGCCTCAAGGAGATGTCCATGGGATTCCCCCGTACCGGCGCGCGCCGCGTACGCCGGAGGGCCGTGACGGCCCTGCTCACCGCCGGGGTGGCGCTGCTGGCCTCGGCCTGTGTGCCGGGCACCGACGGCTCCCAGGCCTACGGCCCGGGCGGCGGCCCCGCCGTCGCCGTGCCGGACCCGGCCAAGGCCGGGAAGGTCACGCTGACGGTCTGGGACCAGGAGATCCGGGGCGGCACCAACGGGGAACTGGAGCAGCTCAACAAGGAGTTCGAGCGCAAGTACCCCAATGTGAAGATCAAGCGGGTGGCGCGCAGCTTCAACGACCTGAAGACCACGCTGAAGCTCGCCGTCTCGGGCAACAACCCGCCCGATGTGATCCAGGCCAACCAGGGCTACCCGGACATGGTGTCCTTCGTCCGGGCCGGGCTGCTCGCCCCGCTCGACAACTACGCCGGGATCTACGCCTGGAACACCCGCTACCCGAACACCCTGCTCAACCTCAACCGGGTCTCCGCCGACGGCACCGACTTCGGCACCGGCCGGCTCTACGGCATATCCCAGACCGGCGAGTACATAGGCATCTACTACAACAAGGACGTGCTGGCGAAGGCCGGTGTCAAGCCGCCGAAGACCTGGAGCGAGTTCACCGCGAGCCTGGCGCGCCTCAAGGACCGCGGCAAGCTGCCCATCCAGTTCGGCAACCTGGACAAGTACCCGGCCATCCACACCTTCGGCGTGCTCCAGGGTCAGCTCGCCGCCACCGAGGTCCGTGACACCGTCCTCGGCCGCGGCACGGGCTTCGACACCGCCGCCACCAAGGACGCGGCGGCCACCCTCGCCGACTGGACCAAGCGCGGCTACCTCCCCAAGGGCGCCAACGGGCTCGGCTACGACGACGCCGCCAAGAAGTTCTCCGCCGGCGACGGCGGCTATCTGGTGACCGGCACCTGGCTGCTGGCCGACCTGAAGAAGGGCATGGGCGACAAGCTCGGCATGATGGTCCCGCCCCCGGCCTCGGCCGGCGGCGCCCCAGTGACCACCGGCGGCCAGGGGCTCGCCTGGTCGATCACCTCCCGCTCCAAGCACCCCGAAGTCGCCGCCGCCTACCTCGACTTCATCACCAACAAGCACGCGGCCGATGTGATGACCGAGCACGGCGTGCTGCCCGCGGTGCCCGGAACGGCCGCCGAGCGGGTGGACCCGGACACCGTGGACGGCCAGATGATCGCCGGGTGGAAGCGGCTCAGCGCGGCCGACGGTCTTGTCCCGTACCTCGACTACTCGACCCCCACCTTCTTCGACACCATCACCGCCGCGCTCCAGGGCGTGATCAGCGGCAAGACCTCGCCCGGGGACTTCGCCGCCACCCTTCAGACGGACTACGGCGCCTTCATGAAGAAACAGCGCGAGCGCCACGCGGCCACCCCCGCCCCGGCGGAGCCGAAATGAAAAAACCTCTTCACTCGCTCAGCGCCGCCGCGTACCGGCGGCGGGCCCCGGGCGAGCCTCGCGCCATCGGCTACCTCTACATCCTGCCCGCCCTCGTCCTGTACGCCGCGTTTCTGCTCTACCCCTTCGGGCAGTCGGTGTGGCTGTCGTTCGTCCACTGGGACGGACTGACCGTCGCCACCCCCGCCGGATTCGACAACTACCGCGACCTGTTCACCGACCCCGAACTGCGTGCCCCCTTCGCACACGCGCTGCTGCTGCTCGTCTTCTACGCGGCCCTGCCGGTGGCCATCGGGCTGCTGCTGGCCGCCGCGATGTCCCGGGCCCGGGTCCGCGGCATGACCTTCTTCCGCACCGTCCTCTTCCTGCCCCAGGTCCTCGCGCTGATCGTGGTCGGCGTCGCCTGGCGCTCGATCCTCGCCCCGGACGGGCTGCTCAACGACACGCTCCGCGCGGTCGGCCTCGGCTCGCTCGCCCGCCCCTGGCTCGGCGACTACGACTGGGCCCTGCCCGCCGTGGGCGTGGTGGGCACCTGGGTCGGCACCGGGCTGTGCATGGTGCTCTTCCTGGCGGGCGCCCAGCGCATCCCGCGCGAGCTGTACGAGGCGGCCCGGATGGACGGCGCCGGGCCGGTGCGGGAGTTCTTCTCCGTCACCCTGCCCGGTCTGCGGCCGCAGATCGCGGTCGCGCTGACCCTGACCATCGTGGCCGGGCTGCGCAACTTCGACCTCATCTACATCACGACCAGCGGCGGCCCCGGAAACTCCACCTCCGTGCCCGCCTACGAGGTCTACCACCGCGCGTTCGAGACCAACCAGGTCGGCTCGGCGGCCGCCGTCGGAGTGGCCCTCACGGTCCTGATCTTCGTCCTGACCGTCACGGTCTCCCGGCTCGTGGAAGGGCGGCGGTCATGACCACGCGCCTCGAACGCAGTGTCACCTACGGCATCCTCGCCCTCTTCTCCGTCATCGCGCTCACCCCGGTCATCGGCATCCTCTCCACCGCCTTCAGCTCACAGGACTCCCTGGACACCGGCTTCTCACTGCCCCAGGGCGGGCTCCACTGGAGCAACTTCGCCGACGCCTGGAACCGCGGCCACTTCGGCACCTACCTCGGCAACTCGGTCCTGGTCACGGCGGTCGTGGTGGCCGCCACCACCGTGCTGGCGGTGCTCGCCGCGTACGCCTTCGGGGTGATGCGCTTCCCCGGCTCCACGGTGCTGTTCTACCTCTTCGTGATCGGCCTGACGCTGCCCCAGGAAGCACTGGTCGTGCCGCTCTACTTCGACCTGCGGTACGCCGAGCTCACCGACACCTACTGGGCCCTGATCCTGCCGCAGACCGCGCAGTCCCTCGCCTTCGGCGTGTTCTGGATGCGGACGTACTTCCGGGGCAGCGCCCGGTCGGTGATCGAGGCGGCCCGGATCGACGGCGCGAACACCTGGACCACGCTGTGGCGGGTCCTGGTCCCCATGGGCCGCCCGGCCATCTCCACCATGGTCGTCATCACCTTCATGTGGACCTGGAACGAGTTCCTGATGGCGCTGGTCATGGTCAGCGACGACGCCCATCGCACGGTCCCGCTCGGCCTGGCCTTCTTCCAGGGGCAGCACAGCTCCGACGCGGCGCTGCTCGCGGCGGCCTCGGTGCTGATCGCGCTGCCGGTGGTGGTCGTCTATGTGGCCCTCCAGCGCCGGTTCATCGAGGGCATGCTCGGCGGCGCGGTCAAGGAGTGAGCGGCGCCGGTCGCGGGGCGGCCGGTCACAGGGCAGGCGTGCGGCTGACCTCGCGGCCGCGCCGCTCCACGGCCCGGGCGAAGACCACGGCGTCGTGGACGGCCGCCCCGCCCGGGTCGTTGTTGAAGTACGCGTAGACATCGCCGCGCTCCGGCCAGGCATCGGCCACCCGGCGCGCCCAGGCGGTCAGCGACTGGTGGCTGTAGCGCGGCGCGGGCCTGGCCAGGCCGTGGTGGAAACGCAGATAGCCCCACCCGGCCGTACGCCACAGCGGGGTCACCGGCTGGGCGGCGGCGTCCGCCCAGCACAACGCGGCGCCGCGGCGCTCCAGCACCTTCCGTACCCCGTCGGACCACCATGAGTCATGGCGGGGCTCGACGGCCACCCGCGTCCCGGAGGGGAAGCAGCCGAGCGCCGCGTCCAGCAGCCCGCTGTCCGCGCGCAGGGTGGGCGGCAGCTGGAGCAGGACGGGGCCCAGCCGGTCCCCGAGGCCCTCGGCGTGCGCCATCAGCCGGGCGACCGGCTCCTCGGGGTCCCGGAGCCGCTTGATGTGGGTCAGATAGCGGCTGGCCTTCAGAGCCATCACAAACCCGTCGGGGGTACGGTCCCGCCAGGCGGCGAACTGCTCGCGGGTGGGCAGCCGGTAGAAGGCGTTGTTGGACTCGACGGTGGCGAACCCCCGCGCGTACTCCTCCAGCCACAGCCGCTGAGGGCAGCCGGACGGATACAGGACGTCGCGCCAGTCCTTGTACTGCCACCCCGAGGTGCCGACGAGGACGGTCATGCTTCGCCCGGGTGCCACGGCGGCCACTGGCCCGGCCGGTCGACCCAGTGGACCTGCCGCGGGTCGTCCAGGTCGATGTCCGGGAACAGCCGCCGCACCCGCGGCTCGAACTCCTCCCGCTCCAGCGGCTCCCAGCCCGGGCCGCGCAGCCACACCCGCCGGTATCTGGTGTCCGCGTCGTACGCGTCCACGAAGACGAGATGGCCGGACTCGCTCGGATCCGTGGCGTTCTCCATGTTTCCAGGGTGGGCCGCGCCGGCCCGCTTCCGCGCGTCGGCGCGGCCGACCGGGTCCCCGCCGGTTTGCGGACGGGGGAATCTTCGGATGGAGTCGTAAGGACGGGGCGGGTTTCCCGGCCCCGGGTCTCCCTGCGCTGGGGGTGAGTCATGATCTTCGTCGACCGCGCGGACGCCGGGCGGCGCCTGGCCGCCAGGCTGCGCCCGCTGAGCGCCGAGGACCCCGTGGTGCTCGGCCTGCCGCGCGGCGGGGTGCCGGTGGCCTTCGAGGTCGCGCGGGAGCTGAAGGCGCCCCTGGACGTGATCATCGTCCGCAAGCTCGGCGTCCCCTTCCACCGCGAGCTGGGCTTCGGCGCCATCGGCGAGGGCGGAGTGCGCGTGGTGCACGACGCGATCGTGCGGATGAGCCGGGCGGGCAAGGAGGAGCTCGCGGAGGTGGAGCGGGACGAGGAGGAGGAGCTGGCGCGCCAGGCGCGGCGGTTCCGGCGCGGCCGGGCGCGGGTCGCGGTCGGCGGCCGGACGGTGATCGTCGTGGACGACGGGATCGCCACCGGCGCCACCGCCCGGGCCGCCTGCCGGGTCGCCCGCGCCCAGGGCGCGGCCCGGGTGGTGCTGGCCGTCCCGGTCGCGCCGCCCGACGCGGCCGAGGCGCTGCGTCAGGACGCGGATGACGTGGTGTGTCTGTCGACCCCACCGGAGTTCTCGGCGGTCGGCGAGTGGTACCAGGACTTCTCGCAGACCAGTGACGCCGAGGTCGTCGACCTGCTCTCCCGGTCGACCGATCTGCCGGGTGGGGCGCATCCTGGTAAATGAAGCAGGAGGTGATGACCGCGATGGAGACGATCGTGGGATGCGACATCGAAATGGAGTTCCGTGAGCTCGGACCTCTCACCGAGGCGGTCGTCCGGCTGAGGATGCACGACGGGACCGAGATCCTGGCTCAGGGTCGCGCGAACCGGAATCCCGACGACCCGGCACAGCCGCGGGTCGGCGAGGAGATCGCGGCGGCGCGGGCGCTGAACAACCTCGCTCACCGGCTGATCTCGAAGGCGGGCGGTGACATCGAGGAGGTCACGCACGCGAAGGCACATCTGGTGATGTAGGGCCGGTCTGCCGCGGCGCCGGGCCGCGGCAGAGCACCCTTCACGACACCTTTCACATCGGATTTCTCAGATCTGGACGCCCTTGGAGCGGAGGTAGGCGAGCGGGTTGACGTCGGAGCCGTAGTCGGGCCCGGTACGTATCTCGAAGTGCACATGCGGCCCGGTCACGTTGCCGGTCGCCCCGGAACGGCCGAGCTGCTGGCCCCCGGACACGGACTGGCCGACGTGGACGGACAGCGCCGACATGTGCGCGTACTGGCTGTACATGCCGTCGGGGTGGCGCAGCACCACCTGGTAGCCGTACGCCCCGCCCCAGCCCGCGGCGACCACCTCGGCCGAGCCCACGGCCCGCACCTGGGTGCCGGTGGCGACGGGGAAGTCGACCCCGGTGTGGTGGCCGCTGGACCAGTTGCTGCCGGAGACGCCGTAGGCGGTTCCGATGCCGTGGCTGGCGACCGGGGTGGTGAAGGACGAGGAGGAGCGCGCCGACGAGCCGGACTTCGCGGCGCGCTCGCGCGCCTTCTGCGCCTGCTCGATCCGCTGCTTGGCCGCCTGCTCGGCCCGCTGCTGCTTGGCCCGGTCCGCCTGCTCGGCGCGCTGCTTGGCTTGATTTGGCTGTTCGGCCCGGGGCCGGCTCTCGGGCGTCTTCGCGGCCGGGGACCCGCTGCCGTCGAGGGTGAGCTTCTGACCGGGGTAGATCAGGTCGGGGTCGCCGCCGATGACGCGGCGGTTGGCCTCGTAGAGCCGCTGCCAGCCGCCGTCCACATCCCGGGCGTCGGCTATCCGGGACAGCGTGTCGCCGCCGACCACGGTGTACGAGGCGGCGGAGCGCCCGGTGGCGGCCGCGCTCTGGTCGACGGCCTTGGTGGTGGCCTTCGGAGCGGCCCGCGGGGCGTCCTTCGGCGTGACCTTCGGTGTGGCCTTCGGGGCCGTCCTGGGAGCGGCCTGGGAGGAGCCGGAGGAGCCCGAGGTGCCGGGGGAGACGTCAGCGGGCTGGCCGCCGCGGGTCAGGCCCGCCTTGACCGAGCAGACCGGCCAGGCGCCGGGCCCCTGGGCGTCGAGCACCTTCTCGGCGATGGCTATCTGCTGGTCCTTGGAGGCCAGGTCGGCCCGGGACGCGTAGGTCGTCCCGCCGAACGCCTCCCAGGTGGACTGGGAGAACTGGAGGCCGCCGTAGTAGCCGTTCCCGGTGTTGATGCTCCAGTTGTCGGTGGACTCGCACTCCGCCACCTTGTCCCAGGTGTCGACGGAGGCGGCGTTCGCCTGGCCGACGCCTATGAGGGGCAGCGCGACCCCGGCGCCGCCCGCGGTGAACGCGAGCGAGGCGCGGGAGACGCGTCGGGGCCGGGGCCGTCGGTGACGTCCGCGTGCAGCCATTGAGCTCATCCTCTCCTGACGCCTGCGAGGTGAGCTGTCGGGTTCGGGCGGGAGCTGCCCGGCCGCGCCTTCCCCGGTGCCCCCCGGCACCGCGGCGCGACTTCACCCCTAGCCGTACCGCCCGATGTCGTGCGGCACGGCGCCTACCTGGTTCCCCCGCTCCTGCCGTGACAGGTCGTCGTGTCACCCCTCCACCACGGCAGGACTCGGCGCTCCGGCGGAGGAGGACCCGCCGCAGCGAATGCGCCGGGTGCGGCACAGTAAACACACCGTTTTGGTCACGACAAGGTCTCGACGGACCTGTGTCCTGAAATCGATCACGCCGCTGATGAAATGTGACCCGGGTCACGGCTTTCCGGATGGGGTGATTGCGGCCCGGAATCCGTAATGCCGAATTGCCGTAATTATGTGATTAATGCTGGGGCCGCGCGGCGGAGTCGCATATCGACCGGAATAAGGGCGCCCATCGAGGGAAGGGGAGTGGGAAGGGGAACGGACGGGGGCTGTCGGGGCACTCGGTGCGGCGGCCGACGAGCCGCCGGAGGCCCGACCCACAGGAGGTTGGCCATGACACAGCCACACGGCGGGGCGCCCGCGAGGCGCCGGCCGCCGGTCTTATCCATATCCGCGCTGGTCGTCGGCGCCCTGGCCGCGGTCACCGCCTGCGGCTCCGATACGACGTCGGGGGCGCCCGCGCCGCCCGGCTCGGCCGGCAAGTCCCACTCGGCCACGGGCACCGCCCGGCCCGGCACCGCTGCGCCCAGCACGGCCCCGCCCGAGGCCGATCCGGCCTCGAAGGCGCCGAGCGCGGCCGAGCCGTCCGTCACCACCGAGGCCGGCTCCGCCGCCCCGCCCGCTGTCCGCCGCATCTGCTCCAAGGATCAGCTGAAACTGTCCACCGGCCGGGCGGATATCGGCGCGGGCAATGTCTATGTCCCCCTGGCCTTCACCAATACCGGCGCGGCCAGTTGCACGCTGACCGGGTATCCCGGCGTTTCGCTCCTCGACGCCCCCGGCGCCGCTATCGGCGACCCCGCCACCCGCCGCGGACCGGGGCGCCCCACGGTCGTCCTGAAACCCGGCGACAGCGCCTACGCGAGTCTGCACACGGTGAACAAAGGCCTGTCCGACAAGCCCTGTTGGCGGACCGCGGCCGAAATTCGGGCCTACCCCCCGGACTCCCACCGCTCCATCAAGGTATCCGCGCGCTCCTTCCGGGTCTGCGGGGGCGTATTCGAGGTCACCGCCGTCGAGCCGGGTTCCCAGCCCTGAACCGGGGCACCACGACGGGGCGCGGACCGCCGCCCCCGCCCCGCGCCCCGCCCGGACGCGCCGGAAATGAATTGGCCGGGAAGCGCGGCCACATGACGCCCTTGGGTGTCCGAAAATCTTGATGGCCGCGACACCCACTGGCCCCTTTCGCCCTTCCGCAATCATTATCGGGTGGGCCACCATGTGAAGAGGCCTCGCCTGAGCCGGCACGGAGCGTCTAGAGGGGAACGATGTCATGGAGCGAGCGGCGACCGGGGTCGAGACGGAGCTGGTGGACCTCTCGGGAACGACGCTCGAAGAACTGGGGGACAGTCAGGAGTTCACCCTCGCGACCCGGCGGTTGCTCGAACTCGTACAGTCCCCGCCGACGCTCGCGACCGCCGCTGATGCCAACCAGGGTTGTTGACGTAGTTCCGGCGGTGGCACACCAGTATTCACTCCATCGAGAAAGGCGGCCATGCCGGCGGACTATTCAGCTGGCCCTCCCTCCCCGCTTCCGGCTCTGCGCCGCACACAGCCGCTCACCGCGTCCCCGATGAGCCGTCACCACCGGCTGTCCACGGCGTGCCTCGACGAGCTGACGCGCGGTGGCGGAGGCGCGGCGGCGATCGCCGAGTTACGGGCGGGCCAACGCAGCCGCCTCATGCTGCTGCTACGCGCGTTGACCGACCTCGCCTCCTCCCATCCCCAGGTGCCAGGGCCGCTGTCCGCGCCGCGTGATGCATGGGAGCTGCTGATACGGGCCGAGCGGCGCAGCCCGTCGAGCGCGGAGCAGTTGCTGCTGCACCCCCAGATCGGCGCATGGCTCAGCCGCTGCCTGCGCAGGCTGCGCGGCGTCGAGGGTGAGACGGCCGATGAGGTCCCGCTATGGCTGGAGACCGGCTATCTGCACACCGTGGCCGCCTCGGCGGCCCTGCTCGCGGGGATCGAGTTCCGGATTGCGGTCGGCGTCAGGGACGGCGGGGTGATGCTTCCCGCGCTGGGCTTCGTCGAACTCGCGGGCTGCGATTCCCCCGTCGCCGAGATCTCCGCCGATGGCGCGGGCGATCGGAGGTTGCGAGCCGATTCGCACACGGTGCTGCTGCCTTCCGACCTCACCCTGGACGCCAAGGGCTGGCACCCCCTGAGACGGCTGCACGGCCGACACCCCGTCCACCCCTGCTCGCCCTACCTGGACGACCTCGACCCCTACCGGGACTTTCTGCGCCCCACTGCTCCCGCGCGGCTGAGCGAACCGGAGGCACGGCGGTGGCAGCAACACTTCGACAGCGCCTGGGCGCTCGTCGCGGGGCAGAGCAATGTGGATCCAGCCGGTGTCGCCGACTGTCTGATCTCCGTCGTGCCCGTGCGCTATCCCGCTCGGGCGGAACCGTTCAGCGCCTCGTCACCCGAGGCCTACGGCTGCGTGCTGCTGAACCCTCCGACCGATCCGGCCACCCTCGCGGCGTCACTGATCCATGAAGCCCAGCACGTCAAACTCAGCGCGCTGCTGGACCTGGTGCCCCTGATGCACGGCGGCATGGAGGAGATCCACTACGCGCCCTGGCGCGCGGATCCCCGCCCATTGCGCGGTCTACTGCATGGTGTGTACGCCTTTCTGGGCGTCACGGCATTCTGGCAGTCCCGCAGGTATGCACCGGACGAGAGCACACAGACCGCGGAATTCGAATTCGCGCTGCGGCGCTCGCAGACCTCGCACGGGCTGCGGACGCTGCGCGCCCATGCGGAGCTCACCGCCCTGGGCGACCGATTCTTGCGGGGGCTCGAAGAGAGACTGGCCGTGTGGCTCACGGAGCCTGTCCCGGAGGTTCCGCTGCGCGCCGCCGAGGACCTCAGCCTCGATCACCAACTGCTCTACCGTCTGCATCATCTGGCGGTGGACCCCAGCCGGACCGGGCAGTGGGCGCGGGCCTGGCGGCTGGGCCAGCCAGCACCGGATACCTTGCCCACGACCGTGCTGCGCGCGTCCCGGACGGCGGTGGTGGCGCGCCCGGCCCTGATCCGGCTGCGCCTGCGCGACCCGGCCGGTTTCGACCAAGTGCGGGAGAAACCGGAGGAGCGTCCCTTCGACGGCATGGACGCCCCGCTGAAGGCCGATCTCGACTGGGCCGCCGGTGACACCGCGGCCGCGCTGGACGGCTACCGTGACCGCCTCGCCGCGTGCCCCGACAACCTCCCGGCGTGGTCGGGGCTCGCCCTGACCCTGCCCGCGAGCCCGGCGAGGGAGGCGCTGCGGGGTTGTCCGGAAGTCGTGCTCGCGGTGCACCGGGCGCTGCGCGATCCGTCCCTCGGCGGCCCCGACCCGGTGACTCTCGCCCACTGGATCGGGACCCGCCGCTGAACGCCGGGGCGGCGCCGCGTCAGAACGTGTACGCCTCCAGGTCGCAGTCCGCGCGGATGCCACGGGCCGCCGCGATGGTGGCCGGGTGCTGGGTGCCCAGCACCCGGCGGAACCGCTCCAGGGCGTCGTTGTGCAGCTCCTCCGCCGACCGGCTCTCGCCCAGGGCGCGCAGGTCCGCTGAGAGATTGACCGCGCAGGCCAGCGTGGTGGGATGGTCCTCGCCCAGCCGCTCCCGGCAGACGGCCAGGCTCTCGGTGTCCAGGCCGTGCGCCTCCTCGTAGTCCGCCAGCGTGTACAGATCGCTGGCCAGGTTGATGGCGCAGACGAGGGCCGAGGGGTGGTCGGACCCCAGCGTCTCCACGAACACCGGCAGCGTCTCCTTGTTGAGCGCCAGCGCCTCCTCGGTCTCGCCGAGCAGCCGCAGCGTGACGGCCAGGTTGGTCGCCGCGCTCGAGGTGTAGGGGTGCCGGGGGCCGAGAATGATCCGCAGGTCTTCCAGGGACTTCATCCCCAGCTCCCGGGCGCCGGCCAGGTCGGCGTTCTGGCGCAGGTCCATCGAGAGGTTCATCTCAGCCGTGGTGATGTCGAGGTTGGGCTCGATATAGCGCAGCCGGTAGCTGTCCAGGGCCTGCCGGGTCAGCTCGATAGCCCCCTCGTGATCGCCCGCCTTGCGACGGGCCACGGCCAGGGTGCGCATCGCGTTGACGAACACGGGCGCGTTCGGCGGCACGCTGCGCAAGGCGCGCGCGAAAGTCTCCTCCTGCATGGCGCGGGCCGCGTGGTACTGGCCGTTGCCGCGGATGTCGCTGGAGAGGTTGGTGGCGAGCAGGATCGCGCTGAGGGAGTCCTCGCCGAGCACGATGGCCGCGGCGTCGCGCGCGGACTCGTGGATCTCCTGAGCGAGTGAGAAGTCGCCCATGGCGCGAAGCGCCAGCCCGTAGTCGTTCGCGGCACCCAGGGTGTACGGGTCCTCGTCACCGAAGACGCGCAGCGCCCTGGTCCACCGGTCCTTCTCCAGCTCTACGGACCGGGCGTAATCCCCCTGGAGTCGGGCGCTGTTGGCGACCGCCCCCATGGTCGCGATGGTGTCCTCGTGGTTCTCGCCCGCCTGCGCATGGGCCCGCAGCAACTCCAGGATCCGGTCGTTGAGCTCCCGAGCCTCCTTGTAGTGGCCGAGCGCAGTCAGGGCGTGGCCGAGGGTCCGGGAGGCCGACAGCGTCTCCAGGCTGTCCTCGCCCAGGGACTGGCGCCAGGACTCCACCACCTGGCTGCCGAACTCGCGGGCGCCCTGGTGGTCGCCCCAGGCGAACAGGAAGCTGATCAGATTGCGCACCATCTGGCGGACCCACTTGTCGTCGCAGTCCAGCGCGCGGGAGGCGCGGACGTGCGACAGCAGATCCGCGTAGCGCGGCCAGTTGACGGGGGCGACGTCGTTGGGGTCGCCGTAGGCGAGCAGCACATGGGCGCTGTGCCGCATGTCCGCCTGCTGCTGCGGGGACATCTGGCCCATCAGCACCGCCTGCACCAGCCGGTGCATCTCGATGGTGTTATTCCGGTGATTGATTTTGATCAGCGCGTAGCGATTGATCTCGCGGATCGCATGACCGAGCTTGATCGGGTCCTGTAGCACTTCGGAGAGCTCGGGGGAGAGGGAGACCCCGCGAACCCCGGAGAACAGGCGTCGCGAGATCGGCTCCGGAGCGAAGAAGGAGCACACCTGGAGCAGTTGCAGCGCCCCGGGGTGGTGCTCGGAGAGCCGCCGCAGCGACATGTTCCAGGCCGCCGCGACCGGCTCGGGGTAGTCGACCGGGACGCCCTGGGCCAGCAACTCGGCGCGCCGGGTGCTGACATCGGCCCGCTCGTCCTCGAAGACGTGCAGATACTCGTCGACCGGCATGCCGGTCTCGGTGAGCCACGCGGCCGCCTGCTCGATCGCCAGCGGCAGATCGCCCAGCGCCTCGGCCACCCGGTCCGCCTGCTCGTCCGGCAGCTCAGGGCCCCGGCGCCGCAGCAGCTCGATGCTCTCCTCCCGGTCGAAGACATCCACCTCGACCGTGCGGGCGGCCCGGGACCACTGGGCGTTGCGGGACGTCACGAGGATCCGGCCGGGGCCGCCGCTGGGGAAGAAGGGCCGTACCGTATCCAGCTCTTCCGCGTTGTCGAAGACCAGGAGCCAGTCGCGGCAGGGGCGGCCGGTGCGCAGCGCCTCCAGAACGCTGGGCACCGCGATGTTGGACTCCTGGCCGACGTGCAGCCCCAGCCGGTCGGCCAGCTGGACCAGTGCCTGCCGGATCTGCTCGGGGCGCTCCGCGGGGATCCACCACACCGCGTCGTAGTCGGAGGCGTGCTGGTGCACGTACTCCAGGGCGATCTGCGACTTGCCCACGCCGCCGAGCCCGTGCAGGGCCTCGGGGAGCACGGCGGCCGTGCCCTCGCTGCTCAGACGCTCGTGCAAGGTGTCGAGCAACGCTTGGCGCCCGGTGAAGTTGTTGTTCCGGGGCGGGACGTTCCCCCAGATGGCCGGGGGATCCCCGGCACGGCGCTCCTCCACGGCGGGCAGGGACCGGGCAGCGGTCACGGGCACAAAACTTCCTCTCGGATGCTCACCCGCGGCGCCCGGCGTGCCGTGCGCCGACGGGGGTGACGATTCGTCCTTCGGGGAGGACGGGTTGGAACGGGAATTTCGGGACATCATCGAATCAGTCACGGCAGCCGCCTCGGGAAACGAACTTCCCCTATTCGGTGGATCTTCAACTGGTTCGCCGCGGCGTTCGCCCGACCGGCCGAGCGCCTGATGCGCCAGCACGCGCGCGTGAAAGGTGCGCGCGCCCTCCAGATAGGGCCCGGAGAGCGCCTTGTAGACCTGCTCCTGGACGCGCATGTAGGGCAGCAGCCGCTCGGTGTCCGGGAGCTCGGGCAGGGTCTGCGAGGGGTGGTTGAGTGCGTCCCGCAGGACGTGCAGGGGCTTCCAGCGGCGGCCGAGCCGGTCCAGGACGCTGCGCAGGATGTACAGCGACTCGTCCCGCATCCCGGCCGACAGCAGGAGTTCCCGCACTCCCTGGTGGAACTCGTAGCCGATCCCGGTCTCGTCCATCGGGTCCGCCGCGCCGACCTTGCGCAGCAGCCCGCCCAGCAGGATCTCGGCGAGGTCGCCGGGGCTGCCCTGCGGCTCGTGCATGCCCTGGACGAACTCCATCACCGGGATGTTCAGCGGCGCGGCCGCCAGCCGGGAGGCCAGTTTGAAGGCGCTCGGCGACGCGGTGGCGCGGAAGCGGAACACCCGCTCCCGGGCGGTGGGTTCCGGCTCGCGCTCCCAGCGCTCGGCCGGTACTCCGGGCAGCAGTGCGAGGGTGTCGCGGCCGCGGGCCGAGGGCCGGGTCACCAGCTGCGCCCAGCGGTGCAGCCACCGCGCCTCGAGCTCCAGTACCGGGACCGGCGGTTCGCCTCCGGGCCAGGGGGCGCCGTCGGGGCGCTGCCAGGTGCCGTTGGGCGCGCCCGGCTCGGGCACGCGCACCCGCACCCGTTCGGGGGTGAGCCCCGTGTGGTGCCAGTGGCCCTGGTTCAGCACATGCAGGACGGCGACGGTGGCCTGCCGGGCCCAGCGGGCCAGAGCGCGCTTGCCGGTCTCGTCCGCCCATGCCGCGCCGATGCCGTCGGTGAGGACCAGCACGGCCCGTTTGCCGCGGGGCGGAATCCCGTCCACCGGTGAGCGCCCGCCGCCCCGCTCGCGGACCGGCCCACTCCGGTCGCCCGCGGGATCCGCGGGGAGGGGGTGGTCGAAGTTGATCCGCTGCACGCTGACCGTACGGAACGCCCCGGTGCGCACCAGGACGGTGACCAGATGGTCGACGGTTCTGCGCCACACCACCATGGAGCTGCTGCGGTCCACCACCAGGACCATGTCCATCCAGCGCTCCCGCACGGGGACGCAACTGGGCAGCCACAGCCCCTCGCGCGCCGCGCGCTCGGCCGTGGCCTCCTCGTCGACCTCGTTCGCGACCGGCGAGGGCGAGGTGCGCCGCAGCGGCCGCAGCGCCCGGGACAGGGCACGCTCGGCGGTTGGCGGGGAGACGGCGGCCAGGCGGGGTGCGGGCGTGACGACATCGGCGGCGACCGCCTGCCCTAGGGGCTCGCCGGACGGCGCCGGCACGCCGACGAGCTCCACCGGACGGGGCGCGGACAGCACCAGCTCGCCCTCGGGCTCCGGAGCCTCGTCCTCGGCGTCCGGGGGTGAGCCCCGCGGCGGGTCCGGGGCGCGGGGCGGCTCCTGCGCGGGAGGTGCGGCCGAAGGCGGGGCGGGGGCGGGGCGGCCGGCCTCGCGGTCGGTCTCCGCCCTGCACACCGTGAGCCATAACGCGTCGGCGATCTGCTGCCAGTCGAGATCCGGCCGACCGCGCTGGGAGGACCTGCCGCCCGGGTCCTGTGTCATTGCGGGCCCGCGACATCCAATCGGTGCCAAACCGCGTGCAGCAGCTCCTCCCACTCGGGACCCGGAACATGGGCCTGAGACGTCACCAGATACACGGCGTTGAGCAGCTGGTCGGCGGCCAGCCCGCCTTCGAGACGGCTGCGTTCGAGGAACATCTGGACGAGTTCCAGGGCGCGCGGGTCGTCGGCCCGCCCCAGGTGCGCGGCCACGATCGCGGCGAGCCGGTCGGCGTCCGGGTCGGGCAGCCGCAGCTGTAGACAGCGGCGCAGAAACGCGGGCGGGAACTCCCGCTCGTCGTTGCTGGTGATGATGACGACCGGGAAGGCGCGGCAGCGCACCCGCCCGGAGGCGATGACGGCGCTGCGGTCCGGGTCGTCGGTGAGCACGCGGACGGCGGGGCGGCGGCTGCGGATGCGCACCAGCTCCGGAATGGCGTATTCGCCGGCCTCGAAGATGTCGAGGAGGTCGTTGGGCAGATCGATATCGCTCTTGTCGAACTCGTCGATGAGCAGGACGCGGGGCAGCCGGTGCGGCAGCATCGCCGTGCCCAGCGGGCCGAGTTGGAGAAAGTCCCCGATGTCCTCCGGCCCAGGGGCATGGTGCTCGGCGTATTCGGCGTCCGCGGCCTGCCCGGCCGCCGCGGCGTGCACCCGGCCGACCGCGTCGTAGTCGTACAGCCCCGACCGCAGCGTGGTGCGGGTGGTGATCGGCCAGCGCAGCACGCGGCCAAGACCCAGCTCTCTGCTGATCCGGTACGCCAGCGTGGACTTGCCCGTCCCCGGGCGGCCCGTCACCAGGAGGGGGCGGCGCAGGATCAGCGCCGCGTTGACGACATCGGCCTCCTCCGGGTCCGACCGCATGCCCAGGGGAGCGGCGCCCAGCCGCCGCGCGGCGTCCTGCTCGTCCTCCGGCGGGGCGGGCGGCTCGGTCGGCGCCTCGCCGTCCTCCGGTGATAACGCCTCGCCGCCGTCGGCGGGGCCCGCGGAGACGCCGTTGAAGGTGCGCCAGGGAGGCGGCGGCGGAAGGATCTCTTCCAGGCTGACGTCGTGCAGCGGGCGGCCGGTGCCCTGATAGATCCACCAGGGGCGGGGGATACTGGACGACGGCGGGCCGAGATGGGAGGCGGGGCCCGGTTCGCCGTTGGCGTGTCCGTTGTGCCGCCTCGTAGGCCCTGCGTCGGTCATCGACCGCCCACCCCTTCGTCCGGCCCCGCCAAGCGCCCGGCCACGCCCACAGGACGGTTCGCGTCGTCCCAAACGATCATGACGTGTTGCCCAAGGTGGTCCTCGCGCTCCGCGGGCGCGATGCCTTGGGCCTCCATCCGCAACTCTTTCACGGCTTCGCGCAACCGTGCCAGGTCCCCGCCCAACTGATGAACGAAATCCGGATTCCTGGGGTGCCGCCGATCCCATACGACGACCGGGACGCCCGCCCGCCACGCCGCCGCGGCCTGGAGGTTTCCCTCCCGGCTCGCGCCCGGCGGCGCGTTCAGCACCAGGGCGGCCACATGCTCGTCGGCGTTGAGCCGGGCCACCAGGGCACTCGGGTCACCGGCGCGCGGACTGTCCGGATCCGGCCCGTCGACGACCAACTGCCGGGACCGCTCCGGCTGCGAGCGGAAGGTATTCCACCGCTTCTTCCAAGAGGGGTACCAGTGCCGGGTCCGGCTGCGCTCCAGGCTCCGTACGACCACCGAGTAGGTCGAGCACAGGGGAGTGGCGAAGTCGCTGTCCAGCTCGTCGCGCCACATGTGCACCGGCAGATGGAGGTCCTCGGCGCTCAGCACGAACTCCAGGTGGATGCAGTGCGCGTCCTCCCACTCCACCACGGCCTCGTGCACCAGGTCCTGCACGGCACGCTCGACCGTGGCGGCCGTGACCTTGCTGACCGGGCCGCGGACCGGATTCCAGTCCGCCGGGTCGTAGTGGTGCCATGAGGAGAGCTCATAGCGGCCGGGCTCGTCCTGCGGCAGCAACTGGATCACCAGATACGCGTCGATCGCCTCGGCGGGCGCGGCATGCCCCACCTGCTGCCGCAGCGACCTCAGCTGCGAGGTCAGCGACAGCTCGCGCGCCTGCTCGTCCGCCCAGCTCCGCAGGCGGTCGGCCAGACCCAGCGGCCAGGCCGAGGCGGCCAGATACTCGACCAGGGCCAGGCCCGGCGGCAGTCCGTCCGGCCTGGCGTTCATCCGGTTCAGGATCTCGAAGGCCTGCCACGGGTCGGTGACCGGAGGCACCTCCGGCAGCGGCCCCGCCGCGCCGCGGCACAGCCCCGCCAGATCGGCCACCTGCAGACCCGCCAGCAGCGGGCGCAGCCGCTCGGTGGCGGCCGCGGACAGTACCGGGCGGGCCGTCATCTGGTGTATGACCGAGTCGAGTTGGCGGATGGCGGTAGCGTCCGACGGTGCCAGGATGGCGAGCGACTCGCGCAGCGCGCGCATGAACCGCTCGTTGTCCAGGCACTCCTTGGCGAGCTCCGCCAGAAAGTAGTCGGTCACCCGATGGCTGCGGACCGGCGGCGCCGTGTCCAGCTCCCTGGCGACCAGCTCCAGACACAGCGCACGCGAGTCCGGGTCGCTCAGCACCCGGAACTCCCGCAAAGCCGTGACGAGATGGTTGACCGATGCCAGGCCACCTTCCCCCGTGGCCACCATGCCATGACCTCCCGCGCCCCCATCACCAGTCCCCGCCGCCGGTGATCTTTGCTGGAGACCTTGCCACAGGCGGACGCCGCCCGGCCCGGGCTCCGGACCACTTGTATGCCCGGAACGCCATACATAACACCCCGTTAGACGCGAGAGTCGCGCCCGTCACACGGCTGTGGCCGGCATATGGCGGGCTGTCAGAGGCAGGGCGCGGCGAGTCGAAGGGGCGCGCCGCTGGGCCAACCTCGGGCTGCCGGCTCCGCCCGTGGCCCGCCGTCGACAGCACACTCCAGGCACGTCGCGGCGCCCCTGGAAACGGCACAGGAGCATTACCGTGGTGCCAGTGCGCTCCGCTGCTTCTCGCCATTCCTCATGCTCGCGCTGCGGGGCGAGGACCGGGTCGTCTTCGCAGGTCGGGGCATCTGGTGGCTAGCCCGCGGGGCTGGGGGCGCGGTCGGTCGGCCCTGCGTCCGGGCTGTGGCCAGACGTCAGCACCATTGGCGCCAGCAGCCCGGCGTGTACACGTGGCGATGACATCCAGCGGCGGTCGGGGAGGTACGAGGCGAGCGCGACCGGGCGGCCGCTGCTTCACCGCCTCGTGATGGCGAACCCGAGCCCGGACACCAGCACCGCGGCAGCTGTGCAGCCGACTCCCAGCGGGCCGGTGAGGGCCGGATGCTGGTAGGTGACATAGACCAGTGCCGTGACGACAACCAGGATCATTGCCAGGGTAAGCAAGAGCAGGTACACCCGTATGTCGTGATTCCGATCATTGCGGTGCTGGTTCGGGTCGTTGGCCATCTGCCTCTCCTTCGAATTCAGGCGTGCGGGAGGCCCCATGCGGAACGGGGCGAAGCGTCGCTATCAACCCGTCGGATCGGGACTTCATGGAATCAGTCACGGCAGCCGCCTCGGGGATCGGACTTCCCCTATTCGGTGGATCTTCAACTGGTTCGCCGGGGCGTCCCGATCGACCGCCCGACCGGGCGAGCGCCTGGTGCGCCAGCACGTGCGCGTGGAAGGTGCGCGCGCCCTCCAGGTAGGGCCCGGAGAGCGCCTTGCAGACCTGCTCCTGGACGCGCATGTAGGGCAGCAGCCGCTCGGTGTCCGGGAGCTCGGGCAGGGTCTGCGACGCCCTGTGGCTCGTGCATGCCCTGGACGAACTCCATCACCGGGATGTTCAGCGGCGCGGCCGCCAGTCGGGAGGCCAGTTTGAAGGCGCTCGGCGACGCGGTGGCGCGGAAGCGGAACACCCGCTCCCGGGCGGTGGGTTCCGGTTCCCGCTCCCAGCGTTCGGCCGGTACTCCCGGCAGCAGTGCGAGGGTGTCGCGGCCGCGGGCCGAGGGCCGGGTCACGAGCTGTGCCCAGCGGTGCAGCCACCGCGCCTCGAGCTCCAGTACCGGGACCGGCGGTTCGCCTCCGGCCCAGGGGGCGCTGTCGGGGCGCTGCCAGGTGCCGTTGGGCGCGCCCGGCTCGGGCACGCGCACCCGAACCCGTTCGGGCGTGAGCCCCGTGTGATACCAGAGACCTTGAGTCAGCACGTGCAGCACAGCGACCGTGGCCTGCCGCGGCGCGGGCAGGACCAGTTCGCCCTCGGACTCCGGCTCCTCGTCCTCGGCGTCCGCGGGCGAACTCCATGGCGGGTCGGGGGCGCGGCGGAGGGCGGGGCGGCCGGTCTCGCGGTCGGCCTCCGCCCTGACGACCGTGAGCCATAACGCGTTGGCGATCTGCTGCCAGTCGAGGTCCGGCCGGCTGTGCTCGGAGGACCTGCTGCCTGGGTCCTGTGTCATGTCGGGCCTGCTGTACCCAGCCGGTGCCAGACGGCGTGCAGTAGCTCCTCCCACTCGGGACCCGGACGATGGGCCTGAGACGTCACCAGATTCACCGCGCTGAGCAGCTGGTCGGCCGCCAGCCAGCCTGAGAGGCGGCTGCGCTCGAGGAACATCTGGATGAGTTCCAAGGCGCGCGGGGCGTCCGCCCGCCCCAGATGAGCTGAATGGGCGGCGGTCGTGTGGTCGCTCGGGTGCCGGATGGATGGCGGACTGCGGTGCCGTAAGCGCCTGCTGTACAAGTGCGAGCACGAGCACGGTTCGATCACGGCGGACCGGGTAGAGCTGCTGGCGTTCGCGGAGTTCCGCGCGAAGCACGGAGACGAGCTGCACGCCCAGGGATTACGACGAGGCTCTCGAATGGCAGTACAAGATCTTGCAGGTCCGGTATGCGTCGGCCCGGTGGCTCGGGACTTGAAAGAGATCCTGCCCGGTGAGCCTGCTTCCCGCCGTGAGTCGTTGATGATGCCGGAAGGGTGGTTGCTGTTGTGTGAGCGGTCGGAGGCTGCGTTTACGTCTGGCCGTGCTTGACAGCTGCTCCCTGATGCTGTCGATCAGGTCAGAAAGAGCCGCAGGGTAACCCGAAAAGGGCGCCGTATGACCGGTTTTTTGCGAGTTCGGTTGGCAGTGTGCCACGTGTGTGGGTGGAGCAGGCGAAGTCCGGGGTGCGACCGGCGCCCCGTGAAGGCCGATAGCAGAGGGGAAGGCGTGGTTCGGCTCGGCTTCGGCGACGCCCGTCGGTCACCGCCCGGCGAGCGCGTCACCTACTCTGGCCCGAGCGGTGCCGGAGAGCGTCTGATGCAGGGCTTCGACCCGTGAACGGACCAGGCCGCCTCGGTACTCCTGCGGCAACTCCTCCCAGACGGCGACGGTCACGTCGGCCGCGCCAAGGGGATCCCCGTCCGCAGACAGACAGGTCGCCTCGTCCATTGTGAGCAGGGCCCGAGCCATCACCGACGATGAGCGTGTAAGTGCGAGCGCTGCGGCCTGTTCTGCGTACGCCTCGCGCGTTCGGCCCATAAGGGTGAACGCCTGCGAGAGGTGTACGTGATGCTTCTGGGCCGGGTAGCCGAACCACGTGTCGGCAGCCTGTGAACCGTCCAATTGCTCGACGATGGAACGAGCGTCGGCTACCGCACGGAGAGCCGCCTGCCGGTCGCCGCTCGCTGCCAGAGCCCGCGCGGTGACCGCGGCGGCCAGTGCCGCGGACGCGGAGGGCTTCCGCCCGGCCTCGGCACGTGCTCGGACGGCAAGTTCGGCCGCTGCTCTTGGGGCGCCGTAGTTGAGCGGGACCATTGCATATCGGGCCAGCGTCCAAGCCAGCATGTGACGGTCTCCCGACCCGCGGGCTGCGTGCTCGGCGGTGGTGAACCAGCCGTGTGAGTCACGCTGGTCACCGCGGTCATGCTGGATGATTGCCACCAGCCCGGTGATACCGGCTGCCGTACGGGCCAGATCCGTCCGCACCGCTGCCGGGTGCGGACGGAGCAGGACATCCCGCAGCAGATCGAGGTCTCCTCGCATCTCCGCAAGGGCGACTGCCGGCGCTCGACCGCGATACCCTCCGCGATGCCGCTCGAATGCTTCGTCAAGGTAGGCCAGGTCGCCGGCGTTGGAGCCGGACAACGCGGCGTTGATCTCTTGCCGTGCCTCCGCGATGCCGGGCAGAGCCACGACACCGGTCGCAGCCACCGCTGCCGCGCCGAGGAAGCGTCGTCGATCCACGTCCATATCCTCCTCCCCACCACTTTCGACCGTATTATTAAAGTACTGGGTTGCCGCGCCGAACGGATCGGACGCACCGCCGTTTTCCGGGGAACACTCCCATGGGCGTGTCGGCAAGCCCAGCTTTCGCCCGGGATGCCGAAGCCGTCGGCAACCCGTTCGATGACCTCTTGTCCCCGGATATCTCTGACGCCCCTGATGATGTCGCTGACGCGCGAACTGGTCATCTTTCCGATGGCTGCTGCCATCGCTGCATGGCTGGAGCCGGTGCGCCGGTTGACGAGGCGGAAGTTTTCCTGGAAGTCGCGGGCGGCGCAGGCGCGTTGCAGGGCCTCGCTGTGTAAGAGCCCGTCGGGGATCGTGAGCGGGTAGTTGCTGCGGCGGGCTTCGCGTTCGTCCATGGGGCACCTTGCGGGACGGCGGTGATCTGTTCCAAGCGTAGTCCGCAGTTGTGATCGGGGTTCCCCAATTCGGTGGTTGCTTCCCGAAATGACCTGTGGGGTCTCCCGTTCGCTGTTCCCTCCGGCGTTCCGCCCGCTTGAAGCTCGTCGGACGGCGCTGACCAGGGGGAGCATTCGGTGAAGACGGCTACCACGGGCACGGCATCGCTCACCCCGCCGAGTGGAGTGTCCGCTACGCGGAAGCCGCATCCTGGCGATCAGCTCGGGCCGAGCAGCGCCAGCCGCGCGGTCAGCTCCGCCGTGGCCGGGGCGTCCGGCGCGATGGCCGCGAGAACGTCCATCAGCTGGGCCCATGCGCCGTACGTCTCGCAGGTGCGCAGCAGGGCCAGCGCCTCCGTCCGGCTCGCCGACTGCCTGGCCACTGCCGTGCCCACACCCGGCAGCTCGTCCAGCAGCTGCTGCCAGCCGGCCGGGGAGGTCAGCCCCGGCACGGTGAGCAACAGGTCGGTGAGTTCACCGAGTTCCCGGATCGTCAGCTTGCGGCGTGCTGCGGGGCGGCCCGGGGCAGTCGCGGTGACAGGGGCGGGCGCCGCGGTCGCGGGGAGCCGACGGAGGAGTTCGAAGGCGAACGCCGCCGCGTGCCGGGAGGCCACGGGCTGCCAGCGCTCGTCGTGTGCCTCGTTCTTGTCGGCGAGCAGATCCGAGATGCCGCGGATCACCAGAGCGTCGACATCCCGGTTGACATAGGCGCCGGCCAGAAACCCGAAGCCCTCCATGTCCACCGCCACCGCGTCCCCCGCGCTCGCCGCGAGCCTGCGGCCGACGTCCGACCGCTGGTGCGTCACCACCCGCCCGCCCGCGGCGATGGGCTTGACATGGGCCCGGGGGAGCGGCGCCGGCTCGCCCCCGGCCGGGTGGATCCTCCGCTGCCACTCGTCCAGGGCCGCCACATGCCTGGCCAGCTGGACCAGGTCGTATGCCGACTGATGGGTCTTCTGGCGGGGCAGAAAACCGCCCTCGGTGTCCTTGCCGGTCTCGTAGTCGTACACCGCGTCCGCGGCCACCACATCCCCCAGGCCCACATCCTTGCGGCCGCCGGCCACCCCCACGAACAGCAGGGCCCGCGGCGCGAACAGCGCCGACGCCCGCTCCACCAGGGCCGCGGCGCCCGGATTCCCCGGGCCCGTCATATGGATCGCGACGGATGTGCCGGTGTGGCCGTCGCGGAAGACGCCCACCTCGAACAGGGATCCCCGCTCGGCCGCCACGGTGCGCAGCTCCTCCAGATGCGCCCGCACGGCCCGGTACTCCACCTCGAGCGCCGTGAGGATGACCACCTCCGCGCGCCCTCCGCCCCCGTCAGCCCACACCTTGTCCCCCTACGTCCGCGCGTGCCCGGTCCGAGCGACCCATGGTGTCAGGGCCGGAGGAGGTCCGCGTACACCACGATCTGCACCGTCAACACCGAGATCAGCAGGGTTTCGGCCACCGAGATCGCGACGAGCGGCCCCTCGATCCGGCCGGAGGTCCAGTAGACGATCAGGGCGGCGACCGGCGCCACCGAGAAGAGCAGCAGGTCGGCCGCGAGCTGGAGCCGTTTGCGGGAGATCCGGCGGCGGTCGTCCCGGTGGGCCGTCTCCCAGCCGAAGACCCGGGGCCGGTCGGGGACGAGCGCGGACAGCCGCGGGTCCAGGTCCTGGCGTATGTAGCGGCCGATGGCCGAGATCTTCTCGTCATTGACCAGATAGGTCCAGCCCAGCAGCACCGAGGCGGGCGGCAGCAGCAGAAGCAGTTCCGGCCGGCCGCCGCCTTGCAGCGAGAAGGTGATGATGGCCGCCATGGAGGCGAGGGTGGCGTAGAGCAGATTGTCCCGGAACCCGATGCGTGCCCGCTGCTCCTCCTTCACCTGCTCGTACTCCACGATGAGCAGCCAGCCGACGACGGCTTCCTCGTCCCGTGACACACATCCCCCTCGACGAGCGCCGCGCCACCGGCCGCCGGACCCTGGAGTGGATCCGCGGACGGCCGGCGGCAGCGCATAGATTTGCCGTGCACCCATCCGTGTACCCATCCGTGCACCGACCCGTGCACCGACGGAACGACGAAGGCGAGTTCTCCCGATGAGTCTGTACGACATCCCCCTGCACACCCTCTCCGGCGAGCCCACCACCCTCGGCGCGCAGCGGGACACGGCGCTGCTGCTGGTCAACGTGGCCTCCAAGTGCGGGCTGACCCCGCAGTACGAGGGCCTCGAGCGGCTTCAGCAGCGCTACGCCGAGCGCGGCTTCACCGTGCTGGGCTTCCCCTGCAACCAGTTCGCGGGCCAGGAGCCCGGGACCGGCGAGGAGATCCAGACCTTCTGCTCCTCCACCTACGGGGTGTCCTTCCCGCTCATGGAGAAGATCGAGGTCAACGGCGACGGCCGGCATCCGCTGTACGCCGAGCTGACGAAGGCCGCGGACGCGGCGGGCGAGGCGGGCGACATCCAGTGGAACTTCGAGAAGTTCCTGGTCTCGCCGGGCGGCGAGGTCGTCGGCCGGTTCCGGCCGCGGACCGAGCCGGAGGCGGCGGAGGTCGTCGCGGCGATCGAGGCGCAGCTGCCCCGCTGAGGCCACGCCACCGGGCGCACGACCGCGCACCGGCCCGCGGGGAAACCGCCCTCGCGGGCCGGCCGCCTACGCGATTCCTCAGAACCTCCTCAAACCCGTGGCCCGGGCGCTCCCGGTGGCCCGCGCCGCCAGTAGGCTCACCGCTGCACCTGCACACGTACGGGGGTACACGCGGTGGGACTCGGGGATTTCATACCTGATCCGGTGCAGCGCTTCGTCGAGGATCAAGTGGAGAACGTCGGCGAGGCCGTCGACGGAGTGGGCGACTTCACCGCCGACCGGCTGGACGGCATGGGCTGGGCCGACGGGGCCGCCTGGGTCCGGCGTACGACCGACTCGGCCGCGAACGCGCTGGGCGCGGACGTCGGGGAGATGCGGCTGGACCAGACCGAGGACCCGGGGCAGCTCATCCACGGCAGCCCCGACAGGTTGCGGGCCACCGCAGACCACCTGACCGCCTTCGAGAACGCCTTCAACGACGTCGGCAAGGGGCTCCAAGGGGTCGGCCCCGACGCCCTCGACACCCTGAAGGGACGGTCCGCCGCGGCCTTCACCCGACGGGTGTCCGCCGAGCCGAAGAAGTGGTATGTCGCGGCCGACGCCTGCGGAGAGGCGGCCGCGGCGCTGCGCGAGTTCGCCGAGACCGTGGAGTGGGCCCAGAAGCAGGCCGACGACGCCGTCCGCACCTACCGCAGGGGCCGGAAGGCGTCCGAGGCGGTCCGCACCGGCCGGCCCGCCGGGGCGTCCGCCGGCCACGACCCGGGCGGCGCCGACATCGAGGCGGCCCAGGACGTCCTCGGCGAGGCGCGGCGGCAGCGGGACGCGGCACACCTCACCGCTCAGCGGGCGGTGGCGGTGGCGCGCGACAAGGCCCCGCGCAAACCCTCGTACCTCCGGCGGGCGGCGGACGGGGTGGAGGGGCTGCGGCTGGACGGGAGCCACTTCGTCGGCGGCGTGGTCAAGGGCACGGCGGGGCTGGTGGACTTCGTCCGTTCCGTGAACGCCCTGGACCCCTACAACCTCACCCACCCCGCCGAATACGCCACCCGTCTCAATGACACCGCCGCCGGTCTGCTCCGGATGGCGAACGACCCGGCCACGGCGCTGCGGGCCATGTGGGACTCCTTCGAGAAGGACCCCGCGGAGGGCCTGGGGAGGCTGGTGCCCGAACTGGTCGGCACCAAGGGCCTCGGGGGTGTGCGGTCGTTCGCCACCGCGGGCAAGGACCTCCTGAAGGCCGCCGAACGGGCGCCGGGCAGGGGCTGGAGGCCCAGCAGCTGGAAGGGGAAGTCCGGCGGCCACGCGCAGCTCGAGAAGGACGGCGCCGCGTCGCACAGCGCGCCCGACTCCGCCAGGACCACCGGCCACACCGACCCGGTGGACCTGGCCACCGGGAAGATGTATCTGCCGCAGACCGATGTGTCCCTGCCCGGCCTGCTGCCGCTGGTGTTCTGGCGCAGGGCCGAGTCCGGCTACCGCGCCGGGCGCTGGTTCGGCCCCTCGTGGTCCAGCACGGCCGATCAGCGACTGGAGATCCTCGACCGGGGCGTCGTCCTCGTCGGCGCCGACGGACTGCTGCTGTCCTACCCGCACCCCGCCCCCGGTGTGCCGACCCTGCCAGAACTGGGCCCGCGGTGGCCGCTGGAGCGCACCCCCGGCGGCGACTACACCGTCATCGACCCGGACACCGGCCACGTCCGGCGGTACACCGGTCCCGCCGACGGGCCGCCCGGCGCGGACGGCGAGGCGCCGCTGACCGAGATCTCCGACCGCAACGGCCACCGCCTCACCTTCACCCACGACACCGACGGCACCCCCACGGGCATCGTCCACGACGGCGGCTACCACCTGACGTTCGCCACCGAGGGCGGCCGGATCACCGCCCTGCGCCTGGGCGAGACCGAACTCGTCCGCTACGGCTACACCGACGGCGACCTGACCGAGGTCACCGGCTCCAGCGGCCTCCCGCTGCGCTTCGAGTACGACACCCACCACCGGGTCATCGCCTGGGTGGACACCAACGACCGGCGCTACGAGTACGTCTACGACGACCGCGACCGCGTGGTCTCCCAGGGCGGCACCGAGGGCCATGTCGCGCTCTGTATCGACTACGACGGCGCCGACCCGGACACCGGCCACCGCGTCACCGCGGTCCGCACGCCCGACGGCGACACCACCCGCTACCTGGTCGACGACCGCTGCCGGATCGTCGCCGTCACCGACCCGCTCGGCAACACCGTCCGCACCAGGGCCGACCGCCACGGCCGCCCGCTGGCCCACACCGACGCGCTCGGGCACACCACCCGCTACGCGTACGACGGGGCCGGCCGCCTGGCCCGGCTGACCACACCGGACGGTCACACCCGCAGCTTCGCCCGCAACCGCCTGGGGCTGCCGGTGGAGTTCACCGACGCCGACGGGACGGTGTGGCGCCACACCTACGACGAGCGCGGAAACCGCACCGCCACCACGGACCCCGCCGGCCACACCACCCGGTACGGCTACGACGAGCGTGGCGCCCTGACCTCGGTCATCGACCCCCTCGGCGGGACCACCCGGATCCGCTGCGACTCGGCGGGCCTGCCGCTGGAGATCACCGATCCGCTGGGCGCCGTCACCACCTACCACCGCGACGCCTTCGGCCGCCCGACCGCCGTCACCGACCCGCTCGGCGCCACCACCCGCATGGAGTGGACGGTCGAGGGCAGGCTCGCCGCGCACACCGACCCGAATGGCGCCCGGCAGAGCTGGCGTTACGACGGCGAGGGCAACTGCGTCGCGCACACCGACGCCCTGGGCCGGGTCACCTCGTACGAGTACACCCACTTCGACCGGGTGGCCGCCCGCACGGGGCCCGACGGCGCCCGCGTCGAGTACACCTACGACACCCGGCTGCGGCTCACCCGGGTGACCGATCCGCAGGGCCTCACCTGGACCTATGCGTACGACCCGGCGGACCGCCCGCTGAGCGAGACCGACTTCGACGGCCGTACGTCCACCTACCGGTACGACGCCGCCGGCCGGCTCGTCTCCCGCACCAACCCCCTGGGCCAGACGGTCGTCCTCACCAGGGACGCCATGGGCCGGATCGTGCGCAAGGAGGCGGACGGCCGGGTCACCACCTTCGCCTGGGACCCGGCCGGCCGGCTGGCGTCCACCGACGGCCCCGACGCCCAACTCGCCTTCCACCGCGACCTGATGGGCCGGGTCAAGTCGGAGCTGTCCGGCGGGCGGGTCCTGGCGCACACCTACGACGCGCTCGGCCGGCCCGTCCGGCGCGTCACCCCCTCCGGCGCGCTGTCCTCCTTCGCGTACGACGCCGCCGGCCACCGCACCACGCTCAAGGCCGGCGGCCACACCATCGCCTCCGCGTACGACGAGGCCGGCCGCGAGACCTCCCGCCGCATCGGCGCCGGCGCCACGCTCGCGCAGGTCTGGGACCCGGCCGGCCGGCTGGCCGAGCAGACCCTCGCCGGCCACCCCCCGGCCGCCGAAGGCGCCACCGTGCAGCGCCGGGTGTACACCTATCGCGCCGACGGCCATCTGACCGGAGTCGACGACCACCTGCGTGGCGCACACGGCTTCGAGCTCGACCCGGCGGGCCGGGTCACGGCCGTCCACGCCCCCGGCGGGCGGGGCGAGAGCTACGCGTACGACGAGGCGGGCAACCAGACCTTCGCCTCCTGGCCCGCGCCGTTCGCCTCACACTCCGACGCCACCGGCCCCCGCGCCTACACCGGCACCCGTGTCACCCGCGCGGGACGCGTCCGCTACACGTACGACGCGGCGGGCCGGATCACCCTGAAGCGGCGGAGCAGGCTGTCACGCAAGCCGGACACCTGGCGGTACGCATGGGACGCGGAGGACCGGCTGACCTCCGTCACCACCCCCGACGGCACCGTCTGGCGCTATCTGTACGACCCGCTGGGCCGGCGCACCGCCAAGCTGCGGCTCGCCGCCGACCGCGAGACCGTCATCGAGCGTGTGGACTTCGTCTGGGACGGCTCCACGCTCGTCGAGCAGACCACCACCGGGCAGGTCCGGCCCGAGCCGACCACCCTCACCTGGGACCACGACGGGCTCCGCCCGGTCGCGCAGACCGAGCGCGTCACCGACGACATGGGCCGTCGGGAGATCGACCGGAGATTCTTCGGCATCGTCACCGACCTGGTGGGCACCCCCAGCGAACTCCTCGACGAGAACGGCGACATCGTCGCGCGCCACCACGCCACCCTGTGGGGCGCGGCCGGCCCCGCGGCGGCCGAGGAGGCGCACACGCCACTGCGCTTCCCCGGCCAGTACCACGACCCCGAAACCGGACTCCACTACAACCGGTTCCGCTACTACGACCCCGAGACCGCCCGCTACACCAGCCCCGACCCGCTCGGCCTGGCCGCCGCGCCCAACCCCGTCGCGTATGTGGCGAACCCGCACGCCTGGGTCGACCCGCTGGGCCTCTGCCCATGTACACCCGGCACCTCGCATGCGGGGCGGCCGGACGGCGACACCGTTCTCAGCGGCCACGGCGCCATCTGGTCGGAAGACACCCGTCCGGGCCGAGAGGTCATGGTCACAGTCCCGAAGGGGACGAGACTCCACCTGTACGTCGAGCACGGCGGGATGCTCAAGAATCCGAAGGCCAACCGCATCGAGCTCGGCACCGAGCCGCTGGGCTCGGCCAAGGTCGTCGAACCGGGCCAACAGGTCTGGGACTATTCGCTCTTCCCGCCCGACGGTCTGACGATCACGGGCAAGCCGGTGACGGTGACGAGGGAGACCCCGCTCTCGCAGCTGCTCCAGCCGAACATGGGCAACGTGCACTGGGCGGCGTGCCGGGAGGTCATACCGTGAGCGGGGGCTCTCGGCCCCCGCTCGGTCAGCTCAGCCCGTTCAGCCCGCTCAGCGCTCCGCGGCGAACGCGACCAGCCAGGCAAGCGGGGCGTTCCAGTTGATCGCCACCTCGTTGGTCGAGTACGAGCCGATGTCGTCGATGTAGCACTTGGCCGCCGCGCACCCCGGCAGCTTCTCCTGCGCCACCGGGTCCTGAAGGGCGGAGTCCGGGCCGCCCGCGAGCGACCCGGCGGGCGGGTTGGGCAGCGAGGCGTCGTACTGGTGGGCCCAGAAGCGGTGGTGCTGGTTGCGGGACGCCTGCTCGCCGTAGCCGGACACATAGGACTGGCCCAGCGCGTTGCGGCCGAGCAGATAGTCCAGCGCCTCCAGCGCCCCGTCGCGGTAGCGCGCCTGCCCGGTCAGCTCGTACGCGACGGCGATGACGCTCGCGTTGTTGGCCACCTGGCCGTTGGAGCCCCACACATAGCCGTCCACCGGCAGTGGCACCGCGTAGCCCTGGCGGGCCATGGCGGCCAGATAGCCGTCGGCGGCCGTGACCACCGAGGCGCGCACCCGGGCCCGGTCGTCGGCGGCCAGGCCGTTGGGGACGGTGGCCAGGGTGATCCGGCCCAGGGCGGCGGTCTCGGGCCAGGCGAAGCCGAGCGGGGTGAACGCGTCGGCCGAGGTGTGGAAGGGCGAGGAGGTGACCGCGTCCCGGTACGCGCTCTCGCCGGTGGTCGCGTAGAGCTCGGCCGCCGCCCAGTAGAACTCGTCGTCGACCCGGGCGTCCCCGTACGCCCCGCCACCGGTGCCGTCCGAATCCGGCGCGAGCACGTTCGGGTTGGCCTTCGCCGCGGTCCAGGCGCGGCGGGCGGAGGCCAGGCAGCGGGCGGCGAAGGTCTTGTCGTACGCCGCGAACACCCGGGCGCACTGGGCCGTGGCCGCCGCCAGGTTGAGCGTGGCCGCCGTCGACGGGGCGTGCAGCTCGCGCGGCTGGGAGTCCTGCTCGGGGCGGGTGGGCAGACCGGTCCACTGCGCGTCGTGGATCTTGTGAAAGGCCATGCCCGCCCGCGGCTTGCCCTCCGGGATCTGCATCCGCATCAGGAACTCCAGCTCCCAGCGGGCCTCGTCGAGCACATCGGGGACGCGGTTGCCGCGCTCGGGCACCCGCAGCGTGGCGTCCCCGAGCGCGGCCTGGTGTCCCGCGCGCTTGGCGCGCTCGAAGGAGTTCACCGTCTGCCACACCGCTATGCCGCCGTTGACCACGTACTTGCCCTGGTCACCGGCGTCGTACCAACCCCCGCGGACATCCCGGGTGTAGTCGCACACCCCGGCCTGGCACGGCACGCCGGTGTCCCCCTTGTTCGGCGCGACGCCCAGGTGTCCCGCGGGCCTGGCGTACGCCGCCCCCGCCAGCGACGCCTCGATCGGGATGCCACTGCGCTGCTGGTAGAAGAAGGACATCGCGTCCGCGCGCAGCCCGTCGTACAGGTCGGCGCGGAGGTCGAACGGGTGGCTCGCCCGGCCGTCGACGGTGAGCGTGTAGCCGTTGCCCGTGCCCCGGTACGAGGAGAAGTCCACGAGGTGCGTGGAGTCGCCCGAGGCGGCGTCCGCCCCGCGCACGGCGGTGGTGCCCGAGGCGGCCACCGCGCCCTTGGCGTCCCGCAGCTGCCAGGGCAGCGCGGTGGTGGCGGTGGTGACGACGGTGGCGCGCTTGGGGCCGCCCGGCAGATAGCCCACCTGGTTGACCTGGACGGCCGACGACGCCGCCGCGGTGGCTGGGGCGGCCGGAGCGGCTGGGGCGGCCGGGGCGGCGATCAGGAGCAGCGCGCCGGCCAGCAGAGTGGCGGCGGCGCGGGCACCGCGCGGACGGGGAAGGCGAGCGGGCATGACGGACCTTTCTGTCGAGGTCGAGGTCGCGCGGTGTCCGGCCGGCGCGGGCTGCGGACGGCGGCTGACGGGTCGTGTCGGCGGTTCAGCGGTAGATCGTGGCCTCCTTGGCGGTGGCGGCGATGCCGTTGGCCCCCTTGAAGATCCGCTGGCCCCAGCTGGTGAGGGCCGCCGGGTCGAAGTTGGTGGCCATGTCGAGATATTCGACCCCGCCGCTGTTGCCGCTCCAGGACCAGCCCAGATAGCCGAGCCCGAGCGACTGCGCGGTGGCCATGATGGCGTCCTCGTCGGGGTTGCCGTCGGAGTGGTTGTGCCCGAACTCGCCGACTACGATGGGCAGTTTGGCATTGACGAAGCGGGTGAGATAGTCCTTGACCTCGGCCGCGGTGTCGAACACGCCGTACATGTGGATGGAGAAGACCGTGTTGCGGTCCGGGTCGGCGGCCAGCACCGAGGCGGCGTTGTCGCGCATGGTGAAGGTCCAGTCCTGGCCCCAGTTGGGCGCGTCCGCCATCAGCGCGTTGTGGATCCCGGCGTTGCGCAGCTTCACGATGGCGGCCTTGGTGTCCGCGGTCCAGGCGGCGGCGTTGTTGTTGCCGTACGGCTCGTTGCCGAGGTTGACGACGGCGTAGTTCTCCTGGCCGGCCAGGGCCGAGCGGACACCGATCCAGTAGTCGGCTGCGCGGGCGAGGGTGACCGCCCCGCCCTGTTCGCCGTAGCCGGTGGTGTCATGGGCCTCCAGCACACAGATGAGCCGGTTCTGCTTGCACTGCGCGACGACGTTGGCCACGTCGGCCGTGTCGTTCTTCGTCCAGCGGTCCCCGGTGCTCAGCACCACGCGCACCGTGTTGGCCTTCAGGGCCTTGATGTCGGACAGGGCCTTGGCGGTCCTGGTCGGAAACCAGGTGTGGGCGTGGTTGACCCCGCGCATCACGAAGTCGGAGCCGTTGCCCTCGACCAGCCGGCCGTTGCTCACATGCAGGCCGGTCGCCGCGTGGGCGGTCGGGGCGAGGGCGAGGGCGGACATCAGGACGGCGGCGACGGCGCCGAGCGCCGTGCCGATGTGGCCGATACGGGTGGTCGCGCGCATCATCGGCTCCCGGGAGCGCTCGGGGCCCGGTTCGTCCAACCGGGTGTCAGCAGCTTGGTGAGCGCGGGGTACCAGCGGGCGGCTATCTTGTTGTCGCCCGAGGCGTTGGGATGCACCCCGTCGTAGGTGTCGGTGGCTGTGGAGAAACCACTCCACTGGTCGACCGCGACCACCGGGGAGCGCGAGGTGCTCTTGGCCGCCGCCCACCCGGGGATCTGGGCGTTGAGCGCCGTCACCCGGGCGGCGCACTCCGGACATGAGCCGGGGTTCATGGGGAGGATCTGCGCCACGAGCACCTTCATGTCGGGGTTGCTCTGGCGCATCTGGTCCACAAGGGTGCTGTAGGCGGCCAGGATCCGGTCCGGGGCGATATTGCTCCAGACGTCGTTGGTGCCGAAGTGCATGACAACGATGTCCGGGCGGGTGGCGGCGAGCCAGCCGGGGAGCTGGTTCTGCTGCGCCACGGCCGTCGCCAGGAAGCCGCCGTGGCCCTCGTTGTCGCCGTCGTACGGCACCCCGCAGCCCTGCGGGCCGAGCGTGCCGACGAAGTCGACGGAGGTGTAGCCGGTGCTCTGGAGCTTGTTCCACAGCACCGCCCGCCAGCATCCGGGCGAGCCGGTGATCGAGTCGCCCAGCGGCATGATGCGTACCGGCGCGGCGGCGGTGTCCGCGGCGGCGGCGGTGGTGTCCGGCGTGGCGGTCGCGGTGTCCGGTGCGGGGCTTACCGGCCGCATCGCGGTCAGGGCGAGGGTCAGTGCCGGGATCGCCAGGAGTGTCCTCAGAAGCCTCGTTCTCCGCACGGCCGTTCCTCCTCGGCTCGGTGGGGTGGGAGCGCTCCCAATCGTGTGTAACCACGTTGCTGGAGTATGTCAATCGGGGTCGGCGGCTTCGTGGTGCATACGAGACGGCGACACGCCGTGGCTTCGGCGTGTCACCGTCTCAAACTCACCACAAGTTCAGGCAGGGGGCGAGTTGTGCCGGGCGAGGGTGCGGCGCGCGGTCTCCGCCATCGCCTCGTCCACCATCCGCCCCTCGAACAGCACCGCGCCCTCGCCCCGCGCCTGGGCCGCCGCGACCGCCGCCACCAGCCGCTCGCACCGCGCCAGCTCCTCGGCGTCCGGCGAGAACACCTCGTTGACCACCGCCACATGGGACGGGTGGATCACCGCCATCCCCTCGTACCCCAGCGCCCGGTTCTGCTCCGCGAAGCGCCGCAGGCCCGCCAGGTCGGCGACATCCGCCCACAGCCCGGCCACCGGGTGCGGGCTGCCCGCGGCGCGCGCGTCGAGCAGCACCCGGGCGCGCAGCGCGTGTGTCTCCTCGCCGCCCGGGCTCCAGCGGTAGCCGACCGCGCGCTCCACGTCCCCGCCCGGGGCGGTCAGCGCGCCCAGGTGCGCCACCCGGCCGGCGGCCCGCCCGATGTCGTACGCCTCGCGCAGCCCGCGGGCCGTCTCCAGCAGAGGCACCAGCGCGATCCGCCCCTCGGGCAGGCCCGCCTCACGCTCGCACCACGTCAGCAGCCGGTCGGCCACCCGTACGTCGTCGGCGCGGTCCACCTTCGGGAGCACCACGCCGTACAGCCCCGCCCGCGCCACGGCGCGCAGATCGTCCGCGCCCGCCCAGCCCGCCGCGCGGTCCAGCGGGTTGATCCGTACGAGCAGCCGCATCGGCCCCGCTGCCTGTTCGACGGCCTCGGCCACCGCCTCTCGCGCGGCTTCCTTGGCGCCCTGGGGCACCGCGTCCTCCAGGTCGAGGATGGCCGCGTCGGCGCCCGCCGCCTCGGCCTTGGCCAGCCAGCCGGTCCTGCTGCCCGGGACGAACAGCAGCGAGCGCAGCGGCGCGCGGCGGTCGTCCGAGCCGTCGCGGTCAGATGACACCCTGGCCCTCCAGCTTCGTCAGCCGCTCCTCGTCGATGCCCAGCCACCGCCCGTAGACCAGGCCGTTGTCCGCGCCCAGCGCGGGGCCGGTGCGCCACACCGCGCCGGGGTTGCGGCGGAAGTGCGGCAGCGCGGCCTGCATCCGGACGGGGCCGAGGTCCGGGTCGTCGACGGTGACGATGTCCTCGCGCTCGGCGTAGACCGGGTCGGCGACGATGTCCGCCGCGCTGAACACCCGGGAGGCCACCACCTCGGCGCGGTCGAACGCCGCCAGGCACTCCTCGGCCGGGCGCGCGGCCACCCAGGCCCGCAGCGCGTGATCCAGCCGCTCCCGCCCGGCGTGCTGCGCCTCCACGGTCGCGTACTCCGCCTCGTTCAGGCCCAGCAGCCGCACCACATTGAGCACCGAGCGGGTGGTGGCCGAGGTGACGGTCAGCCAGTCGCCGTCGCCGCTGCGGTAGGTGTTGATGACGGCGGCGGGCGCGACGGCCAGCTGGTTGCCGGCCCGCTCCGGGGCCGCGCCGAGCTGGTCGTACGCGATGACCTGCCACTCCACCAGCCGGAACAGCGGCTCGAAGAGGGCCAGGTCGATCCATTCGCCGTCGAAGTCCGGGTCGGTGTCGCGGCGGTGCAGCGCGGCCAGGATCGCGAAGGCGCCCATCAGGCCGGTGACCGCGTCGCCGTGCGAGAAGCCGGTGTGCACGGGCGGCCCGTCCGGGAAGCCGGTCAGATGCACCACCCCGCTGCGGGCCTCGCCCATCTTGCCGAACCCCGGGGCGTCGGCCCGGGAGGAGGTCGCGCCGAAGCCGGAGATCTGGAGCAGGATCGCCTTGGGGTTGACCGCGTGCACGGCCTCCCAGTCGAGCCCCCAGGCGCGCAGCCGCCCCGCGCGCAGGGTCACGATGACCACATCGGCCCAGGCGATGAGGTCATGGGCGATCCGCCGCCCCTCCTCGTGGTGCAGATCGAGGGTGACGGAGCGCTTGTTGCGGCCCGCGACCTTGAACCACAGCGGCACGCCGTCGCGCCGGGGCCCCATGGCCCGGGCCGCGTCGCCCGAGCCCGGGGGCTCCACATGCACCACGTCGGCCCCTTGGTCGGCGAGCATCGCCCCGGCGAGGGGGCCCGCGACGACATGGGCGAACTCCACCACCTTCAGGCCGGTCAGCTGTCCCCGCTGTCCCTGCTGTCCCTGAGGCGCTCGGCTGTCGCTGTTCAGACGGTCCATGAGAGTCAGGCTGCGGGCTCGGCCATATGCGGGTCCAGCAATGAACAGGCATCAATTCATGCCGATCTCGCAATAGTTGCCCATGATCAGGCTTCGCCCCGCTCCCAGAAGACCCCGTCGGGCAGCTCATGGCCCGCGTCGCGGAACTCCTCCAGCTGCTCCAGAAAGCGGCGCGCCCCCGGCGGCAGCGCCCGCCGCGCCGGAAGCACCACATGCAGCCGCCGCTCCACCACCGGGTCCACCAGCGGGCGGCGCACCAGCTTCCCGGGGGCCACCAGCGGATGCACCAGGGCGGGCATGGCGGACACCCCGAGCCCCGCCGCCACCAGCCCGCCCACCGTGGCCACGTTCGACGCCTCCGCCGCCGGGTCCGCCGACAGCCCCGCCTGGGCGAAGGCGGCGTCCGTCATCCGGCGCACGCTGGAGTCCGCGCCCACCGCCAGGAACGGCTCGCGGCTCAGGTCCTCCCAGCTCACCTCGGACCGCTCGGCGAGCGGGTGGCCCTCGGGAAGCACCGCGTCGAAACGGTCGCGGACCAGCGGGCGCAGCCGTATCCCGGCCGTGCGCCGGGCCACGGTGGACACCGCGAAGTCGGCGTCCCCGTCCACCACCCGCTCCAGCACCGGCCGTTCCAGACCGTCCAGCAGCCGTACGGTCACCTCGGGGCGGCGGGCGCGGAATGCGGAGATCACCGGGGGCAGCAGCACGGCCGCCACCGAGGGGAGGGTCGACAGCGCCACCGTGCCGCGCTCACCGGAGACATAGCGCCCCAGCTGCGCCAGGCCCGCCCGGTGCGCGGACAGGATCTGGTCCGCTATCCGCAGCGCCTCCGACCCGGCCGGGGTCAGCCGCACATTGCGGGTGTCGCGCTCCAGTAGCCGCATATTGAGGGTGCGTTCGAGGTCCGCGACGGCGCGGCTCAGCGAGGACTGGGACACATGCAGTTCGGCCGCGGCGGCGGTAAAGCTCTCGGCCCGGGCCACCGCGGCGTACGCAGCGAGCTGGCGCAAAGTGACGTCCATCATGAAGCGGGAGGATAGGCGCGGGCGCCGCGCCGGGGAACTGTTGCGCTAAACGCATGGACAGATCTGTGTTCGATGCTGGACGCGGATCTTTCGCCGCTCGGAAACTCATCGGCAACATCCGAGGAAAGAAAGCGAGCGGCCATGCTGGCAGCACTGGGCTTCTGCACGATCGGCGGCTTCCTGCTGCTCACCATGACCAAACGGGTCTCGGTGCTGGTCGCCCTGGTCCTCACCCCGGTGGTCACCGCGGTCATCGGTGGATACGGGGACGACCTGGGCCCGATGGCGCTGGACGGGCTGTCCAAGGTTGCCCCCACCGGCATCATGATCGCCTTCGCGGTGCTCTACTTCAGCCTGATGATCGACGCGGGCCTCTTCGAGCCGCTGATCCGCGGCATTCTGCGCATCGCCCGCAGAGACCCCCTCCGCGTCACCGTGGGCACCGCGGTCCTGACGATCTGTGTGGCGCTCGACGGGGACGGCGCGTCCACCTTCCTCATCACCATCTCCGCGCTGCTGCCCGTCTACCGGCGGCTGGGCATGAGCCGGCTGGTGCTCGCCGGGGTGGTCGCCCTGGGCGCGGGCGTGATGAACATGGTGCCGTGGGGCGGCCCCACGGCGCGGGCGGCCGCCGCGCTGAAGCTGGACACCTCCGATGTGATCACCCCGCTGCTGCCCGCCCTCGCCGCGGGCATCGCGTGGGTGCTGCTGGCCGCGTACTTCATCGGCCGCCGCGAGCGCGCCCGGCTCGGCACGATCGCCGAGCCGAGCGAGGAGGTGGCGGTGGGCGACGGCCCCGGCACGCCCCTGGTGGCCGCGCGGGCCGGCACCGCGCTGACGGTCTTCAATCTGCTGCTCACCGTCACCCTGCTGGTCTGCCTGGTGCTCGAAGTCATGCCGCTGCCGGTGCTGTTCGTCCTCGCCTTCGTGATCGCGCTGCTGGTCAACCACCCCGGCTGGGAGGAGCAGCAGGCCCTGCTGGAGAAGCACGGCAACAGCGTGGTGCTGGTCACCACCATGATCTTCGCCGCGGGGGTGTTCACCGGCATCCTCACCGGCACCGGAATGATCGAGAAGATGGCCCACGCCATGGTCGAGGTGATCCCCGACTCCCTCGGCGGCCATCTGCCCGTGCTGGTCGCGGTGACCAGCATGCCGCTGAGCCTCGTCTTCACCCCCGATGCCTACTACTTCGGCATCCTGCCGGTGCTGGCCGGCACCGCCGACTCCTTCGGCACCGACCCGGCCGAGGTCGCCCGCGCCGCCGTCCTCGGCCAGATGACCACCGGCTTCCCGCTCAGCCCGCTCACCGCCGCCACCTTCATCCTGGTCGGCATGAGCGGCGTACAGCTCGGGGAGCACCAGCGGTTCATCTTCCGCTGGGCGTTCGGCACCACGCTCGTGATGACCGCCGCCGCCCTGCTGACCGGCGCCCTGCCGCTGTGACACCACCCCAGGCTGTGACACCACCCCAGGCTGTGACACCACCCCAGGCTGTGACACCACCCCAGGAAACAACGCGCAGGAGACGACTCCCAGGAGACGACGTGCCCAAGTCCGTACGACGGCCGGCCCCGCGCCGCTCGGCCGCGCTCCCGCCCCTGCTGGCCGCGGCGCTCACCGCCGCCCTCGTCCCGGCGGCCACGGCCACGGCCGCCCCCGCCCCCGGCACCCCCATCCCCGCCTACATCACCGCGCTGAGCTCCGTACGGTACGACGGCGCGAGCGACGACCTGCTCACCGCCGGGCTCGGCTTCTCCGGGCTGCGCGCCCCCGCCCCGGCCGACCCCGACCGGCCCACCGCCGCCGAGCTGCGCCGCCAGGCCATCTGGGCCTCCGCCGGGCTGTCCGCCGGGACCGGCGGCGGCCTGGGGCGGCTGTACGGGCCCAATGTGGACCGCGGCCGGCCGGTCCCCGGCGACGGCAAGATCGCGGGCGTCGAGTACCGCGCGGTCGCGGGCAGCGGCTCGCACAGCGTCGGCTTCGTCGTCCAGGTCCCCGACGACTTCGACCGGGCCCGCCCCTGCGTCGTCGCCGCGCCCGCCTCCGGCCTGGGCGGCGTCTACAACATGGCCGGCACCGCCGGGGCCTGGGGGCTGCACCGCCGCTGCGCCGTCGCCTACACCGACAAGGGTATGGGCCCGGCCTTCGACGATCTGCACTCCGGCACCGTCATGGCCCACGACGGCACGACCGGCCCCCGCGCCGCGACGGGGGACCGCGCCGCGTTCGACGCCGGGCTGAGCGACGCCGAGCGGGCCCGGTTCGACGCCGAGCGCCCCTACCGCGTCGCGTACAAGATGGCGCACGCCAAGACCAACCCGCAGGCCACCTGGGGACGCGATGTGCTGCGCTCGGTGGAGCTGGCCCTCGCCCTGCTCGGCCGCGACCGGCGCGAGGGCGCGCCCCGCGGCGGCTACACGCCCGCCACCACCACCGTCATCGCCACCGGCGTCTCCAACGGCGGCGGAGCGGCCGTCGCCGCCGGAGAGGACGACCGACGGGGGCTGATCGACGCGGTCGTCGCCTCCGAGCCGCAGATGAACCTCGCGCCGCTCGACGGGATCCGGGTCAGCCAGGGCGGGCGCGCGGTGCCCGCCGCCGGAATGCCGCTGATCCGCTACAACTCCCTCGCCTCGCTGCTCCAGCCGTGCGCCGCGCTCGCCGAGCCCACCGCGCCCGGCTACGCCTCGCTGGACACCGCGGCCGCCCGCCGCCGCTGCGCGGCCCTCGTCGGCGACGACCCCCGGCTGATCTCCCGGCGCGACGCGGAGCGGGCGGGTCCTGACGGGCTGCCCCGGCTCGCCCAGGAGGCCCTGGTACGCGCCGGATACCAGCCGCAGTCCGGCTATCTCCAACTCGCGCACTACGACCCGCAGACGCCCGCCTCGTACGCCATGAGCTACGCCCGGGCCTCGGTCGCCGACTCCCTGTGCGGCTACGGCTGGGCCCGCACCGACGCCTCGGGCACCCCGGTGCCGTACCGCACCGCCGAACTGGCCGCCGCCTTCGGCACCAGCTCCGGCCGGGCCCCGGCGCCCGGGGTGCTGATCGACGAGAACGCGCCGGGCGGGCCCGTCGCCGACGCCAAGTCGCAGGGCCCCGACGGCCGCCACGACTACAACCTGCGCGGCGAGACTTGCGTCTACCGGCTGGCCTTCTCCCGCGCGGGGGCCGAGCGCCAGTGGGCGGAGCGGCTGGCCGACGGGCTGGACGCCACCCGGCGCACCGGCGATCTGCACGGCAAGCCCACGCTGATCGTGCACGGCCGCGACGACGCCCGGGTCCCGGTCAACCACAGCTCCAGGCCCTATCTGGGGCTCAACTCCCGTGCCGGGCAGGGGCGGGGCACCGTCTCGTATGTCGAGGTCACCAACGCCCACCACTTCGACTCCACGGCACCCGGCTTCGACAACCGCTATGTCCCGTTGGGTTACTACTACCAACAGGCCCTTGACCTGATGTGGCAGCGGCTGGACGGGCGCGGGAAGCTGCCGCCCAGCCAGGTCGTGCGCACCGTTCCCCGGGGCGGCGAGCCGGGCCACGCCCCGGACCTGACGCCCGCCGACGTCCCGGACATCGCGGACCGCCCGGCCGCCGGGGACCGGGTCAGGATCACCGGCGACACGGTACGGATCCCGGGCTGAGCGGCGTGATCGTCACCGCCGGGCGGCCGTCGGGGGGCGCCGGGGCTCGATGACCGTGACCCCGGCGCCGCCCGCCGCCCCCATCGCCATCAGGGCCTCGGGCACCTCGTCCAGGCCGATGGTGTCGGTGACCAGCAGGTCCGGCCGCAGTGTCCCGGCCTCCACCATCTCCATCATCGGCCCGTACGCGTGGGCGGCCATGCCATGGCTGCCCAGCAGCCGCAGTTCGAGCGCGATGACCCGGTCCATCGGCAGCATCGGGCTCCCGGCGGCCGGCGGCAGCAGGCCGACCTGGACATGGCGCCCGTGCCGCCGCAGGCTGTTCACGGACGCCGCGCAGGTCCGCGGGGAGCCCAGCGCGTCCAGCGACACATGGGCGCCCCCGCCGGTCGCGTCCGCGACCGCGTCCGCCACGGACCCCAGCGTCGAGGCCGCGTCCACGCACACCTCCGCGCCGAACCGCCGGGCCAGGGCCAGGGCCCGCGGCGAGATGTCCACCGCGACCACCCGCGCCCCCGCCGCGGACGCGATCATGACGGCGGACAGCCCCACCCCGCCGCACCCGTGCACCGCGACCCACTCGCCCGGGGCCACCCGGCCCTGCGCCACCACGGCGCGGAAGGCCGTCGCGAAGCGACAGCCGAGACCGGCCGCCGTGGTGAAGGCCAGTTCGCCGCGGATGCCCACCAGGTTCACATCCGCGTTCTCGATCGCCACGTACTCCGCGAAGGAGCCCCAGTGGGTGAAGCCCGGCTGCGTCTGCCGCTCGCACACCTGCTGCGCACCGTCCGCGCAGGCGGCGCAGCGCCCGCAGGCGCAGACGAACGGCACGGTGATGCGCTGCCCGGGGCGCCAGTTCAGCACCTCGGACCCCACCTCCTCGACCACGCCCGCCAGCTCATGGCCGGGTACGTGCGGCAGTCGGATGCCGGGGTCGTGCCCCATCCAGCCGTGCCAGTCGCTGCGGCACAGCCCGGTCGCCTCGACCCGGATGACCGCGCCGCGCCGCGAGGGAGCCGGGTCCTCGACCTCTCGGACCTCGGGCCGTTGCCCGAAGGCATCGAACACCACAGCACGCATGGACCCGCTCCCTCGCTCAGACGCACATGGTGGGGGGCGGTAGAACCTACACCACGTCCGGCCCCCGCCGACCGGCCCCTCCCACCGAGGGCGGTTCGGCGCCCGGCCCGGTGCCCCAGGAGCCCGGCTCGGTGCCCAGCCGATGGGCGAGCGAGCCGCCGTGGGCGACCGTGGACCACGGCAGCCAGGTCCGCGGCAGCTCCCGTCCGTCGAGCGACACGCCGCACACATAGCGCCGCTCGTCGCTCGCGCCGGGCGCGGTGACGGTCAGCGTGCCGCCCTGCCGGGTGCCGTAGCGGCCGATGCGCACGATCGCCGACTCGAACTGCGGGCTGGAGACGGCCAGGAAGTCGCCGCCGCTCATGGTCGGGTAGAGGCCGAGCGAGGAGAAGACGTACCAGGCCGACATGGTGCCCAGGTCGTCATTGCCCGTCATGCCGTCCGGCCCGGTGGTGAACAGGGTCATCGCCGCCCGCACCACGGTCGCGGTCTTCGCGGGAGCGCCCGCCCACAGATACATGTACGGGGCGTGCAGATCCGGCTCGTTGTTCGGATTGTAGGTCGGCTTGCCGTAGTAGTCGTACGGGGCCGAGATCCAGTCCCGGCGCGCGGTGCCCGCCGGGTCGGTGAGCAGCTTGTCGTAGGCGAAGAAGGAGTCCAGGCGCCGCTCGGTGGCGCGCCGCCCGCCCATCAGCCCGACCAGCCCGGCCGGGTCCTGCGGCACCAGCCACTGGTACTGATAGGCGCCGCCCTCATGGAACTGGCGGCCGGCCTCCACCGGGTCGTACGGCGTGACCCAGGCGCCGTCCGCCGTGCGCGGCCGGAACTGCGCGATCGAGGCGTCCCACAGCTTCCGGTACCACTGGCCGCGCTCGGCGAACATCCGGGCGTCGGCGCGGTGTCCGAGCCCGCGCGCCATCAGCGCGAGCGCCGCGTCGGCCGCGGAGTACTCCAGGGTCGCCGAGGCGGGGTGGACGCAGTCGTTGTCGCCGCCCTTGTGGGCGCAGTCCTCGCCGAGCTTCAGCCCCGACGGGACATAGCCGAGCCTGCGGTAGTAATCCACGCCCGAGCGCCCGTTGTAGGGGGAGTCGGCGGGCGGGGTGGTGGTCGCGTTGCGCTTCAGCAGCGCGTACGCCTCCTCCTCGTGCCCGGCCAGCAGCCCCTTGGACCACGCCTCGACCAGGAAGGGGGTCACCGGGTCCCCGGTCATGATGTTGGTCTCGCTCTCGGCGAGCGCCCACCTCGGCAGCCAGCCGCCGTCCCGGCCGATCCCGACGACCGACAGCGCCACATCGCGTGCGACCCGCGGCTGGAGCAGCTCCAGCAACTGGTTCTGCGGCCGGTAGGTGTCCCACAGCGAGAAGTTCTGGTACGGCGTGTAGCCGGTGGCGGTGTGCGTCCGGCCGTCGAAGCCGGTGTAGCGGCCGTCCACGTCGCCGGCCAGGTTCGGGTGCAGCTGGGCGTGGTAGAGCGCGGTGTAGAAGGCGCTCTGCCGGTCCCGGGTGCCACCGCCGATCCGCACCGAGTCCAGCTGCCGCTCCCAGGTGTCGCGCAGCTTCGCCCGCGTGGCGTCGAAGTCGTAACTGTCGCCGGTCTCCGCCGCCAGGTTCTTCCGGGCGCCGTCCAGGCCGGTGTACGACAGGCCGACCTTGACCACGACGTCCCGGTCGGCGGTCGCGTCGAAGGTGGCCCAGGCGCCGTTGCCGCCCTCCCCGGCCGCCTCCCGGGAACCGGTGGTGGCGGTGGTGCCGCGCCAGGTGCCGTACGAGGCGAAGGGCCGGTCGAAGGTGGCGGTGAAGTAGACGGTGTGCTCGTCCTTGCCCGCGCAGAAGTTCCCCGCGCGCACCCGTCCCTCGACGGTGCGGTCGCCGACCACGCGCACCTCGGAGTCGAACACCTTCTGGTTGGCCTTGCCGGTGTTGAACAGGATGTTGGCCGCGCCGGTGGCGGGGAAGGTGTAGCGCTGCCAGCCGGTGCGCTCGGTGGCGGTCAGCTCGGCGTCGACGCCGTAGCTGGTGAGCCCCACCCGGTAGTAGCCCGGCGTGGCCTCCTCGTCGTCGTGGGAGTAGCCGGAGCGGTAGTGCTCGGGGTTCACGTCGGTGACCGGGCCGGTGGTGGGCATCAGTGGCAGCTCTCCCGCCACGCCGCAGCCGACGCCGGACAGATGGGTCTGGCTGAAGCCGTAGATGGTGTTCTGCGCGTAGTCGTAGCCGCCCTGACCGCCGGTGTCCGGGCTGACCTGGACCATGCCGAAGGGCGCGCTCGCGCCGGGGAAGGTGTTGCCGAAGTTCTGCGTGCCCACGAACGGGTTCACGAGTGAGGCGGGCTCGGCCGCCGGGGCCGCGGCCGCGCCCGGCGGGCCGAGCAGCCCGCCGAGGAGCAGCACGGCCGCCGCCACCGAGGTGACCGCTCTCGCCGCGCGGGTACGCATCCGACCGACCAGTGGTCTCAAGGGGGACCTCCGTTGACAACGTTGTCCGGCCAGGGTCGCCAGGACCCTAGCACGGGCGCCGCGCCCAGGGGAGTACGGCGAAGTCCCTTGCCAGGAAAGCGCGTTGCCGCGAAGGAGGTGACCGGCGGACCTTGACGCCTGCGGGCAGGGGAAGGATCGGCCGGACACCACCCGGGTCCGCGGTTCAGCGGTTGTGCCGTTGGCCCTCCGACAGCTGACGTGCCGTCCGGTCGGCCCCCGCCCCGCGCTGCGCCACCGCCGCCAGGCTCGGGAAGAGCCCGCCGAGTGCGCTGCCCAGGCGCAGTTCGAGCGGGGCGATGTTCACCTCGGCGCGGTCCCGCTCGACGGCGCGCAGGGTGGCCACCGCCACCTGGCGGGCCGAGACCGTACGGACGCCGGGCGGCGTGGTGGCGCCGGAGTCCGCGAACATCCCGGTGTCGCGCACGAATCCCGGCTGCACCACGGAGACCCCCACCCCGGTGCCGTGCAGATCCTGGCGCAGCCCGAGCGCGAAGCCGCGCAGCCCGAACTTGGTGGCGTTGTAGAGCGCCGCCCCGGGGGAGGCGGTACGGCCCGACAGCGAGCCGATCATCACGATATGACCGGAACCCGCCGCCACCATCCGCGGGGCCAGCGCCCTGGCCAGCTGGAGCGGGGCGTGCAGATTGACCTCCAGGGCCCGGTCGAGCTGCTCGGGGGCGTATCCGAGCACCTTGCCGCTGGACTGGAGGGCCGCGTTGGCGATGAGGATGTCGGTCTCCGCGGCCTCGTCGATGAGCCGCTCCAGCTGGTCCCGTTCGGCCAGGTCGGCGACGACGGCACGGGCGCCCAGCCGGTCGGCCAGTGGCCGCAGCACGTCCTCGCGGCGGCCGGTGAGCAGCAGCTTTGCGCCCCTGGCAGCGAAGGCTCGGGCCAGTGACTGCCCGAGGCCTCCGGTCGCTCCGGTGAGCAGGACGGTCGCGCCGGCGATCCGCATGCGTTTCTCCTCCGCGTAGTGGCTGGTCCAGGTGGTGGCCGTACGGCCGGTCCGTACCGGACGAACGGTACTGCCCAGCCGCGTGCGGCTCGTGTCACGATCGCCCGGGGTCCATGCCGCTCACCCGCGCGATGGCCTCCACCTCCAGCCGGTCGCGCTCCCGCTCGGCCCCGAAGTCCACGACCAGCCGCAGGCCGTGCGGCCCGAGCAGGCTGGTCAGCTCGGCGAGCTCCTGTCCGAAGGCGGGGGTGAACCGGTCCTGGTCCCGAGGGGAGAACGGCACCTCTATGCCGTCGGTGCGGTGCAGGATGGCGTCGTTGATGCCCCGGAGGATGCGCAGGAGGAGGTCGTACGAGTCGGGGTCCAGACGGTTCCGGAGCTCGGCCAGCCGGTAGGCGAACTGCTTGGCGCGCTCCAGGAAGTGCTCTTCGTCCATGGCTCCATCGTGGCGAAAAGCGGCGCCGGGCGCGCTGGTGACAGATGATTTTCCGGCCGACTCTAGGTATCGCCGGTGATCGTGTTGTTCAGGCAGTAGACTCGGCGGGCGTTGTCCGCGGCCACCAGGGCCGCCACCCGCTCCGCGTCCGCGGCGCCCCAGGCGCCGTCGCGGACCCAGCGGGCGAGCAGTCCGTCCAGGGCTTCCTGAAAGAGCCGCGCCCCGACCACATACAGCTCGGGCAGCCCGTAGGCGTCGGTGGAGAAGAGCACCTTGCCGAAGGGCGCCACCTCGAGCACCTCGGCCAGCACGGCCCCGGCCCGCGCCCCGGTGTGCGTCAGGGCCAGCCCCACATCGGCGTAGACATGCGGGAAGACCGCGGCCAGATAGGCGGCGCCCCGGTGGTACGGATAGCCGTGCAGCAGGATCAGCGCACATCCGGTGGGGCGCACGGCGCGGATGAAGTCGGTGAGCAGCAGCGGGTCGCAGCGGTCCAGCCGCAGATCGGGGTCGCCGAACCCGGTGTGCAGCTGTAGCGGCAGCGCGGTGTGCGCCGCCGACCACAGCAGATGCCGCAGCAGCACCGGGTCCGCGACCCGCGCGGCGGCCGGGTCGCCCGAGGCGCGGGCGGCCAGCCAGCGGTCCGCCGCCGCGCGCAGCGGGGCGGGGGCGGGCGGCGTGGGGTCGAGGTCCAGCCCGTAGCGGTAGCCGGCCACCGACTTGAACCCGGCGGCGGTGCGCGCGGCCGCGCGCACCGCGTCGCCGAGCGCGGCGAGGAAGGAGTCGGCGGTCCGTGAGGTGTCCGCGACCCGCTCGGCCAGGTGTTCCAGCCGTACGATCTCGCGGGCCGCGCCCCCGGCGGCCTCGGCCAGCTCCTGAGGGCTCGTCAGATCGCCGGGCAGCCCGGTGTCCACCAGGAACTCGGTGACACCGGCGGCGCGCAGCAGCCGCCGGGTGGCCTCCGCCGCGCCGAGCTCCCGCCGCCGGGCGAGATAGCGCTCGGGCGGGCAGTGGGGCGCGAGGCCCAGCAGCGGCGGGCACCAGCGGCGCACCGCGAACCCCAGCTGGGTGTCGAAGTAGCTGGTGCCGGGCGCGGCGGGCGCGTCCGACTCGGTGAGATACGCCTCGAACGCCGCGCTGTCCAGTTCGCCGCGCACCACACCGTGGCAGTGGTGGTCCACCAGCGGCGGCCGGGGCCGCGCCGCGCGGTCGGCGGCCATGGCTCAGTACCTCCGGCGGGTGGCCGCGGTGATGTCCTGCGCGCTCGCCCCCTGGAACAGCTCGCTCTCGGCGCGGCGCACGGCGGCGACGGACTCGAAGAGCGGGTCGCCCAGCGCCTCCCGGAGCGTGTCCGAGGCGTCGAAGTGTTCCAGGGCGGCGGACAGCGAGGTCGGCAGCCGCCGCTCGTGGCCCTGGCGCGCCGGGTCGCCGGCCACCGGCGGGGGCAGGCTCAGCCCGGCGTCGAGCCCGGCGAGCCCGGCGGCGATGACCGCGCCCGTCACCAGATACGGATTGGCTGCCTGGTCGAAACACTTGACCTCGGCGTTGGCCCCGCCGGGGTCCCCCGGTGCGCCGGTGACGAAGCGCAGCGCGGCTTCGCGGTTCTCCGGCCCCCAGCACTGGTACGCCCCGGCCCAGCGGGAGGGCTCCAGCCGCAGATAGCTCGCCGGTGACGGGGCGCCGACGGCCAGCAGGGCGGGCAGCGCGCGCAACACCCCGGCCAGGAAGGCCTCGCTCGTCGCCGTCATGCCGCACGGCCCGTCCCCGCCCCGGCACAGATCGCGGTCGCCCTGCCACAGGCTGAGATGCAGATGGCCGCCGTTGCCCACGGCGCCGGGGGTGACCGCGGGGGCGAAGGACGGCTCCAGGCCGTGCTGTGCGCTGACCCCACGGATGGTCTGGCGCACCAGCACGGCCAGGTCGGCCGCGCCGACCGGGTCGGCGGGCGCCACGGACACCTCGAACTGCCCCGCCGCGTACTCGGGGTGCAGCTGGCGGACCTCAAGCCCCTGGGCCTGGAGCGCGTCGAGCAGGTCGGCGAGGTAGTCGGAGAGGTCCACCAGACGGGTCATCCCGTAGGCGGGGCCCGCGGTGGGGTAGCGCAACGCCGACTCCGGCGCGTCAGCGGTGGTGACGACCCACTCGGTCTCGAAGCCCATCAGCACATCGAAGCCGCGCTCCCGGGCGCGCTCGGTCATGCGGTGGGCGAACCGGCGCTGGCACACGGGGTGTTCCCGCCCGCTCACGTCGTACCGGTCGACCGGGGCCCAGGCCCAGCGGGGCTGGGCGGCCAGCGGGGTGAGCCGGTCGAGGTCGGGGAACAGCCGCAGATCGCCGTCGGGTCCGCCGACGTGCCGGCTGGTGGTCATGGAGTCGTCGACGAGGTAGACGTCGAACACGGGGGACATGCCGACGCCCCACTCGGCGGCGTGTTCGAGCCGCGCGGTGGGCACGGCCTTGACGCGGGTGAGGCCCGCGTTGTCCACCCAGGTCAGGGCCGCGCCGACGATCCCCTGGGCGGCCAGCCGCCCGGCCTCCTCGCGCGCCCGCGCCCGGGCCTGTGCGCGGTGTTCGGTGTCCACGGGCGGCTCCTGTCGCAGGGTGCGCTCATCCGGTGTGCGTGCGGGTCTCCGATGCCTAACGCGGGTGGGTCCACGAGCGTTACTGGGGTGGCTGAGGTCCGATCTCTCGATGAGAATCGTGCCCTCAGATCTGTCTCATTTCCTGGCAATTGACCCATTGCTGCATCCAAATATCAGATCTATTCTTGGCGTGCTCAGAACAATCACCTGGCGCGAACACGGATACCGGACACCGAACACCGGACACTCGGGAGAAGACCAGTGATCAGACGCAGGACCGTACTCGCGAGCACCCTGGGCATCACCGGCGGCCTCCTCCTCGGGGCGACCGCGGAGGCGGCCCCGGCCGACTGGTCCCGGGCCGTGGTGGACTCCACCATCGCCCGCAACCCGGACCCGAAGTCGCTGGGCGGCTGGGGCTACACGCGCGGGCTGTTCCTCTACGGCACCTACGGGGTGTACCAGCGGGTCAAGGAGCCGTCCTACCTCGCGTACATCAAGCGGTGGGTGGACTATTACGTGGACGCGGACGGCCACATCAACCACAGCTTCGACAACCTGGACGCCATGCAGTCCGGCAACCTGCTGCTGATCCTCCACAAGGAGACCGGCGATCCGCGGTACCGCACCGCCGCCGACCAGATCCGCACCCGCATCACGACCTATCCGCGCACCACCGACGGCGGCATGTGGCACGCCACCGGCAAGACCAACGAGCTGTGGGCGGACGGCGTCTTCATGGCCCAGCCGTTCCTGCTGCGCTACGGGCTCGCGTACGGGGACGAGACCTACGCCTACGACGAGGTCACCCGCAACCTGGCCGTGTACTTCAGCCACCTCAAGGCGTCGAACGGGCTGCTCTACCACGCGTACGACGCCGACGGCGATGCCCCCTGGTCGCCCGACCCCGCCACCGGCACCTCCGCCTACCACTGGGCCCGGGCCATCGGCTGGACCGCGATGACCCATATCGAGGTGCTGGAGCTGCTGCCCGCGAACCACCCCCGGCGGGCCCAGCTCATCGCCAACGTCAGACACCTGGCGAAGGGGTTCGTCCGCTATCAGGACCCGGGCACCGGCCGCTGGTTCCAGGTCGTGGACAAGGGGAGCGAGGCGGGCAACTGGACCGAGACCTCCGCCTCCAGCATGTACACCCTGATGCTGCACGCGGCCCTGCGGCGCGGATACATCGCCGGCGGCGCGTATGTGTCCGCCGCGCGCCGCGGCTACCAGGGCGTCCTGGAGAAGGTGAGCGTCAACGCGGACGGGCTGACCGACATCGCCGACATCAGCGAGGGCACCAACGTCGGCGATCTGGCCTACTACTTCGGCCGCAAGCGCAACACCAACGACCTCCACGGCCTGGGCGCCTTCCTCCTCATGAACGAGCGCCTCGCACACTGACCACCCGCACGGTCGCGCTCCGCGGCGGACCGCGGAGCGCGACCGGGACGGCGCCCCAGCACCGGTGGCGGAGGCTACTTCAGCTCCACCTGGAACACCTTGTCCGCGCCGTCCGGCTCGCCGCCGTTGTTGTCGGCGTTGGTCGTGGACAGCCACAGGGTGTTCTTGCCCGGGACCGTCTCGACCGTGCGCTGCCGTCCGTACTCACTGACGTAGTACGCCTGCGGGGTGCCCGCGGACGTGCCGTCGACCGGTATCCGCCACAGCCGCTCGCCCCTCAGCGCCGCCATGTAGAGCGCGCCGTCGGCGTAGGTGACACCGCTGGGCGAGGCCTCACCGGTCGACCACTGGCGCTTGGGGTTGGTCATCCCGGAGGTGGAGCAGGTGCCCTCGCAGGTGGGCCAGCCGTAGTTCTTGCCCGGCTCGATCAGATTGAGCTCGTCGTACGTGCTGTTGCCGAGCTCGGCCTCCCACAGCCGCCCTTGCGCGTCCCAGGTGAGGCCCTGCGGGTTGCGGTGGCCGTAGGAGTAGACGAGGGTGCCGAACGGGTTGCCGGGGGCCGGCTTGCCGTCCGTGGTCATCCGAAGGATCTTGCCGTTGAGCGAGTTCTTGTCCTGGGCGAGGTCGGACGTCTGCGCGTCCCCGGCCGTGGCGTACAGATAGCCGTCCGGGCCGAACTTGAGCCGTCCGCCGTTGTGGTACTTGTTCTTCTTGATGCCGCTGACCAGCGTGGTGTATCCGCTCAGCGAGGAGCCGTCGAAGGTCATCCGGGCGATCCGGTTGCCCTCGGAGGCGGTGTGCATGAGGTAGACGTAGTGGTCCGTGTTCCAGTTGGGGGACACCGCGATCCCCAGTAACCCGCCCTCGCCGCTGGTGGTCACGACGTTGGGCACCGAGCCGACCTGGGTCCTGGTGCCCGACTGGGTGAGTTTGAAGACCTTGAACGAGTCGCGCTCGGTGATCAGCGCCGACCCGTCGGGCAGCCAGCTGAGCCCCCAGGGGATCGACCAGCCGGACGAGACGGTCTTGATGCTCGACGGCACCGAGTCGGCTCTGTCGGACGAGGCGTTGCCCGTCCCGGCCGTTCCGACCAGCAGCCCGGCGGCGAGTGCGGCGGCGGTGGCCGCCACCACGAGTTTCCGATGGCTCTTCATCGAGCGTCTCCTCCTACTGGAGCTTGTACGCCTTGAAGTTGCGGGTGAGCAGGTAAGTCGTCTGGAGGCCACCGCTGTTGAGGCTGCGATAGATGCCCCACTTGGGCCGCAGATAGTTCTTACCGCGCCACATGTCAAGACCGGTGCGCTTGTGCTTCGCGACCGTCTTCCCGTCGGTGACGACCGACCAGTCGACGTATGCCCCGGAGTCCGACGCCTTCACCTCGACCGACACATCGCTCCACGCGCCCTGGATCGGCGACATGCCGGCGGCTCCGGCCTCCGTCAGGTTCTCGGCGTCGTCCGAGGTGCGCATCTCGACCTTCGGGCCGTCGTCGTGCTGGTGGAGTGACATGGTGAACAGCGGCGCGGCCACGTCGCCCACCTTGATCTGCATGATGTGGGTGAAGCCGGTGGTCGCGTCCAGCGTGTCCGGCACATACATCTGGTACTGGATCCGCCAGGTCTCGTCCTTGAGGATCTTCACTGCGGCGCCGTTCTGCCGCATGCCCCGGACCTCGTTGCGCTGGCGGTCGGTGCTGGTGTCCACGTCCTTGGGGTAGTGCATGTCGGTGCGGAACCCGCCGCCGTTCGGGTAGATGTGGGTGACCCCGGGGTGGGAGTCGGCGCGGTCGTCCTCGGAGCCCTCGAAGGAGTCGGCGACACTGGCCCCCGAGGCGGGGCTCCACTTGAGGCTCCAGGCGGCGGGTGCGTTCGGCGATCGTTCCGCGCCGTGGGCGGCGACCGCGGGGAGGAGCAGCGCGCCTGCTGCCGCCAGGGCCACCGCGGCGCGGCGGCCTCCGAGCGGATTGCGCTCCATCAGTGATTCTCCTGTCTGACCTTTGGTCATATCCATGAACTTGCCGGACATGGAAAGGCCGCGGTGGGGGAGTGGCGCATGAGGTGAATCGCTGTTGAGGGGGACTGTAAAGAAAGGTTCCTATTCCGTCAACAGCTCTGCCATGGTTGGAGCGGGGGGTGTTGGCGTATCGCGGAAGGTAGGAGGTGTGTCCTGTTGAGTCAAGCATTGGTGCAGACTTAAGGGGCGTGGGAGATGTTCGAGACCCCGAATTGCCGCAACTGCCTGCGGGTTTGGGTTACTTGATGTGTGATGCATCGTCAGGTGGAGCGGTAGAGATCGGAGGACTTTTTGCGTACGCCCCATTGACCAGGCCCTGACACCTCGCAACTCTGCAACAGAACACCATGCTCACCCCACGCCCCTCATCGCCCGGCATCGACAGCTCGGGGAAGGAACCCCATGGGCCGCAGACCGCGCGGACGTCTTCGCGCCTGGCTGACCGCCTTACTGCTCGCCGTCGGCACCCTCGTCATGGCCGGTCCCGCGCCCGCGCGGGCCGAGGTCACGCACGCGCGCCAGCAGTGGCTGCGCGACTCCCAGGCAGGGCTCTTCCTGCACTGGGGCATGCGCACCTCGCCGGGCTACACCAGCTGCTCCGCCTGGGAGAAGGCGGTGACCGACGGCGGCTGGAGCGCCGGATACTGGGTCGGCGAGGCCAAGAAGCTGCACGCCAAATACCTGGTGCTGGCCTCGTTCCACAGCCGCCTGGGGTACGCGCGCGCCTGGCCGTCCGACATCCCCGGCAGCTGCTCCACCAAGCGGGACTTCCTGGGCGAGCTGATCAGCGCCGCCGACGCCCAGGGGCTGAAGGTCCTGCTCTATATGACCGACGACCCGCAGTGGCACGACGAGGGCGGCCATGAATGGCTGGATTCGGCCGGCTACTCCGCCTACAAGGGCCGCGATGTCGACCTGACCACCCGCGACGGGTTCGGCGAGTACAGCTATGACAACTTCGTCGAGGTCATGCGGAAGTACCCCAAGCTGTCCGGCTTCTGGATCGACAACGACAACGACTACTGGATCGACCACGGCCTCTACGAGAAGGTCCGCGCGGACCGCCCGGGCTGGCTGCTGAGCAACAACAACGAAGACACGCCGATCATGGACACGGTCAGCAACGAGCAGAAGACCGGCATGACCCCGGCCTACGACTACCCGCAGGCGATCTGGAGCCCCCAGCCCCGGCTGACCGAGGCCTGCTTCAAGCTCCCGAGCAGCGGCGCCTGGTGGTACAGCGGCACCGACTCCTCGGTGGACCAGGGGCTCACCCTCGGCCGGCTGATCGCCAACTCCGGGTCCTCCGTCAAATCGCTCATGGCCGAGACCGCGCAGGTGAACGGCAGATTCCCGAGTAAACAGGAAGCCTTCAACAACTTCGCCAAGACCTATCTGGACGCCATCTGGGGCTCTCTGAACGGCACCGAGGGCGGCGGCTACAGCTACGGCGGCCTCGCCCCCGGGGCCTGGAACGACGGGGCCCGCGGGGTGACCACGGTCTCCAAGGCGGACCCGGACCAGCACTTCGTACACGTCCTGACCAAGCCCTCCGGCTCCACGCTGACCCTGCGGGACAACGGCTACCGGGCCCAGCAGGTCACCGACTTCCGCACCGGCAAGCAGCTGAATTTCAGCCAGGGCGGCGGCAAGATCACCATCACCGGCATCGCCGACTGGGACCCCTACGACACGGTCCTCAAGGTCGAGACCGACGGCAGGCAGGGGCTGATCGCCGCCGACTCCATGACCGCGAGCGCGAGCGCCGCGGCGAGCGGACACCCGGCCTCCGCCGTCCTCGACGCCAACCCCCAGACCTACTGGGACAACAACACCAAGCTCCCGGTCTCGCTCACCCTCGATCTGCGCTCCGCCAAGAGCATGCGGTATCTGGCCGTCAACCAGCGGGAATGGTCGGTGAGTTACGCCCGCTCGGACACCGAGCAGTCCGCCCGCATCCGCGACTACCAGGTCCAGGTGTCCAGCGACGGCACCGACTGGGGGAGCGCCGTCAAGACCGGCACCCTCCCCAGCGCCCGCGGTGTGCAGTTCATCGACCTCCCCGCCACCACCAAGCGGTACGTCCGGCTCACCGTGAACAGCACCTGGGCCGCCGCCACCGACACCAAGCGCTACCAGAAGCTGCTCATCGACGAGGTGCGGGTCGGCTCCGGCTATGCGGGAAAGAGCTCCTGAGGCCCGTGAACACCTCGTCCATCACCCTCCGTGCGGATCCACGGGAATCCGTCCCGTGGATCACCCCCCAACACACAGGAAGGCAGGTACGGACATGAACGAAACCGTGCAGCGGACCGAACCCCAGTCGAGGCGGACGGCGGAGCAGACCCGCCCCCGCCCCGAGGAAACGGCCTGGCAGACCCCCGACTACGCGGTCGTGGACACCGCGTTGGAGGTCACCGCCTACTCGCTGACCAACCGCTGACGGCGCCGCCATGCTGCTGCGCGTGCTCGGCACCGCGGCGGGCGGCGGACTGCCCCAGTGGAACTGCGCGTGCCCCGGTTGCTCCGGGGCACGCGCCCACCCCGGCCGGCGCCGCCGCCACGCCTCCCTCGCCGTACGGGCCGCCGAGGGCCGCTGGTACCTCGTCAACGCCACCCCCGACCTCGGCGACCAGATCGAGGACTGCCCCGACCTGCACCCCGGGCCGCGGCGCCGCCACACCCCGCTGGCCGGAGTGGTCCTCACCGACGCGGAACTCGACCACACCCTCGGCATCGCCCGGCTCCGCGAGGCGGCCGACGGCGTGGATGTGCTCGCCACCGCCCCCGTGCGCCGGGCGCTGCTCGACGGCCTCCACCTCGGCGACGTCCTGGGCCCGTACACCACCCTGCGGTGGCGCCGGCTCGACACCGCTCCGGTGCCCCTCGCCGAGGGCTCGACCCTGACCGTCGGCGCCGTGCCGGTCTCCGCCAAACGCCCGCGCTACGCGGCCGGTATGGCGGCCGACGCGGCGGGGGACGACGCGTGGGTGGTGGCGCTGCGCCTGGCCGACCGGGACACCGGCCGGTCCCTCCTCTACGCCCCCGCCCTCGCCGTCTGGTCCGACACCTTCCAGCGGGCGGCCGCCGAGGCCGACTGCGTGATCGTCGACGGCACGTTCTGGGACGACGAGGAGCCCCGGCGCGCCGGGTTCTCCACCCGCACCGCCACCGGCATGGGACATCTGCCCATCGACGGCCCCGGCGGCACCGCCAAGCGGCTCGCCGAACTCCCGGCCCGCTGCCTCTACACCCATCTGAACAACACGAACCCCCTCGCCGACCCGGCGGCACCCCAGCACCAGGAGCTGGCCGCCATGGGCCTCGAGGTGGCAGCCGACGGGATGGTGATCGAGCTGTGAGCGACACACCTGCGTTCGAGGAGCGGCTGCGGACCGTGGCGCGCGAGCGCTACCACGACCGCCACCCCTTCAACATCCGTATGCACCAAGGGGAGTTGACCCCCGACGAGCTCCGCCGGTGGATCGCCAACCGCTTCCACTACCAGCGCCACATCCCCGTCAAGGACGCCCTGATCACCGCCAAGCTGGACACCCCGGCGCTGCGCCGGATGTGGCTGCGGCGCATCCAGGACCACGACGGCACGGTCGAGGGCGAGGGCGGGATCGAGCGGTGGCTCAGGCTCGGCGAGGCCGCGGGCCTGGACCGCTCCCGGCTGCTGGCGGGCCATGACGTGCTGCCGGGGGTGCGGCTCGCCGTCGACGGCTACGTCAACTTCTGCCGGCTGCGCCCCCCGCTGGAGGCGGTCGCCGCCTCGCTCACCGAGCTGTCGGCCCCGGACATCATGCGCACCCGCGTCGGCGCCTTCGAGCGCCACTACCGGTGGATCGACGGCGACGGGCTCGCCTACTTCCGCACCCGCGAGACCCAGGGGCGCCGGGACAGCCGGGAGGCCCTGGAGCTGGTGCTGTCGTGGGCGCGCACCGAGGAGGACCGGGAGCGGGCCGTGGCGGCGCTGTCCTTCAAATGCGAGGTGCTGTGGTCGCTGCTGGACGCGGTGGACCACGCCGACCCCAAGGAGGGGCCGTGACCGCCGACACGGCCAGGGAAGCCGGTACCACGACGGCCGCCACGCCCCCGTGGCGGCCCGCGCTCGCGCCGGTGGCCCACCTCCGCCACGACCGGGTGCGCGGGGTGGACCTGCTGGTGGTGCCCGAGCGGGTGGTCGTGCTGCACGGCACCGCGGGCGAGATCCTGCGGCTGTGCGACGGCGCTCGCGACCTCGACGCGATCGTCGCGGAACTGGCCGGGCGCTTCCCCGGCGCCCCCGTGGCCACCGAGGTCCCCGCCTTCCTCGACCGCCTCCGGCGGGAGGGCTGGCTGCGATGACCGACGCGCCGCCCCCCTGGGCCCTGCTGGCCGAGCTCACCCACGGCTGCCCGCTGCACTGCCCGTACTGCTCCAACCCGCTGGAGCTGGTCCGCCGCTCCCGGGAGCTGACCGGCGCGGAGTGGGCGGAGGTGATGCGCCAGGCCGGGGAGCTGGGCGTGGTGCACACCCATCTGTCGGGCGGCGAGCCGCTGCTGCGCGCCGACCTGGAGACGATCACCGCCGCCGCCGAGTCCGCCGGGATCTACACCCAGCTGGTCACCAGCGGCGTCGGGCTGACCGCGGCCCGGCTGGCGGCGCTGGTGGACGCCGGGCTGCGCGGCGTCCAGCTGTCCGTCCAGCACGCCGACCCGGGCGCCTCGGACCGCATCGCCGGGCGCCGGTCCTTCGCCGACAAGGAGCGGGCCGCCGCTCTGGTCCGTGAGACGGGGCTGCCGCTGGGCCTCAACATCGTGCTGCACCGCGACAACCTCGACGCGCTCGACGACCTGGTGGAGCTCGGGGTGTCCTGGGGCGCCCAGCGGATCGAGCTGGCCAACACCCAGTTCTACGGCTGGGCGCTGCGCAACCGCTCCGCGCTGCTGCCCACCCGGGAACAGCTGGAGCGGGCCCGTGAGGCCGTCGAGCGGTGGCGGGAGCGCCTGGGCGGCGGGACGGACCTGGTGTGGGTGGTCCCCGACTACTTCGACGGGGTCGCCAAGCCCTGCATGGGCGGCTGGGGAGCGGTCTCGCTCACCGTGGCGCCCGACGGCACCGCGCTGCCCTGCCCGGCGGCGGCCGCGCTCCCCGGTCTTGACCCGCCGAACGTACGCGACCACCCGCTGGACTGGATCTGGAACCACTCCGGCGCGTTCGCCCGCTACCGCGGCGAGAGCTGGATGAAGGAGCCGTGCCGGGGCTGCGCCCACCGCGCCGAGGACTTCGGCGGCTGCCGCTGCCAGGCGTACGCGCTGACCGGCGACGCGGCCGCCACGGACCCGGCCTGCGCGCTCTCCCCGGACCACGGCCTGATCCGCGCGCTCACCGGAGCCGCCCCGGCGGGTGCCGCCCGCTACGTCTACCGCAAGCCCGAGCGGGGGTGAGCCCGCTCCGGGTTTGGCGACGCCGCCCCCGCTTCCGTAAAGTTTCGCCGTTACCCACCCCACCACCACCTAGGGCTCCGCCCTGGAACGGGCGAAGCAGAAAGTGGCAGCGGCGAATGACGGTGACTGAAGACGGCCTGGCCGAGCAGGCGGGCATCGACCCGGAGCGCCTGGCGACCTGCCTGAGCGTGCTCGAGGAGCTCGACGAGCTGCCGGTGGACCACCCCGACGCCATCGCGGTGCGCCGCGCCACCTCCGGTATCTACCGGACGGTCAAGCAGCGCAGGCGCCAGGAGCGCCGGGCCGCGAAGACGGCCCACGACAAGGCGGTCACCGAGGCCACGGCCACCGGCGCCGCCGACCGCATCGACGACGAGACGCTGGGCCTGGCCCTGACCAGCTCGGTGACCACCCCGATCGCGGGCATCCTCCAGCGGCCCCGGTCCTGCTACACCTGCAAGACCCGCTATGTCGAGGTCGACGCCTTCTACCACCAGCTCTGCCAGGACTGCGCCACGAAGAACCGGGACCGGCGCGACGCGCGCACCGATCTCAGCGGGCGCCGGGCGCTGCTCACCGGCGGCCGGGCGAAGATCGGCATGTATATCGCGCTGCGGCTGCTGCGCGACGGCGCGCACACCACCATCACCACGCGCTTCCCGAACGACGCGATCCGGCGCTTCAAGGCCATGCCGGACAGCGGGGAGTGGCTGCACCGGCTGAAGGTCGTCGGCATCGATCTGCGGGACCCGGCCCAGGTGATCGCGCTGACCGACTCGGTGAGCGCGGCGGGTCCGCTGGACATCCTGATCAACAACGCGGCGCAGACCGTGCGCCGCACGCCCGCCGCGTACGCGGAGCTCATAGCGGGCGAATCGGCCGCGCTGCCCGCCGGGGAGCTGCCCGAGTCCGTCGTCCTGGGCGCGTTCGGCAGCGGCGCCCAGGCGGCTCTGCCGGGGCCGGCGGCCTCGCGCGAGGGCGCGCTGAGCGCGCAGGACCTCACCGCCCTCGCCCTGACCAGCGGCTCCGCCTCGCCCGCGCGGATCGAGGCGGGCACCGCGATCGACGCGGGCGGGCTGGTCCCCGACCTGGACTCCTCCAACACCTGGATCCAGCGGGTGGACGAGGTCGACCCGGTCGAGCTGCTCGAAGTGCAGCTGTGCAATGAGACGGCGCCGTTCATCCTGGTCAGCCGGTTGCGCCCGACGATGGCGGCCTCGCCCGCGCGGCGGAAGTACGTGGTGAACGTGTCCGCCATGGAGGGCAAGTTCAGCCGCGGCTACAAGGGCGCGGGCCATCCGCACACCAACATGGCCAAGGCCGCCCTCAACATGCTGACCCGCACCAGCGCCCGCGAGATGTTCGAGTCCGACGCCATCCTGATGACCAGCGTCGACACCGGATGGATCACCGACGAGCGCCCGCACCCCGACAAGATGCGGCTGGCGGCCGAGGGCTTCCACGCCCCGCTCGACCTCGTCGACGGCGCGGCCCGCGTCTATGACCCGATCGTGCGGGGCGAGGGCGGCGAGGACGTCTTCGGCTGCTTCCTGAAGGACTACGCCCCCACGGACTGGTAGGCGGTCAGTCGGCGCCCTCGACGATGCGGAAGTCCCGGTCCGCGCCGTCGCCCAGCACGGTCAGCGCCTTCTGGTAGTCCTCGCTGTCATGCGTGGCGACGGCCAGCTCGAAGCTGTCGAACTCGATGACGACCGTTCGCTCCGCCACCCCGGCCTCGTGGGCGACGACCTGTCCTCCGAGGGTGAGAAACCGCCCCTTGGCCTTCTCGACGACCGGGACGGCCAGCTTCACGTAGGCGGCCGACTTCGCGGGATCGGAGATCGAGCGGTAGGCGACGACCCAGTAGCCCTTGGACATGAGCGGACTCCTTCGGCTCGGCGGGAGGGGACGGCCGAGAGGCAACACAGGAGCAGCGGAACGGGAGTGGTCACGCGGGCTGGAGGGCGCCCCGGACCTTCACAATTTACCGCTGCCCCGGCCGCTCGGCGCGTCCGGAGACCGCGGAGACGTACACGCTCAGGCCGCCCGTGCCGGGCAGGGTGTGCCGCGTCCAGCCGCGGTCGCGCAGCGACGGCAGGCCGTGCCCGGGGGCGTGGCCGAACACCGCGGTCGGCTCGTGGGCGGCCCGGCGCAGCAGCGCGGACGCCGTGGTCGAGGTGTTGTTGCCGCGCACCTCGGCGGAGGCGCAGCCCGCCGCGTAGCCGATCGGCAGCGCGCGCGGTCCGGCCACCAGACACGGCGGCCGCAGCCCCAGCGCCCGCAGCCCGGCCGCCGCCCGCTGGTATCGCTCGGCGGTGGCGGCGGCCTGGTGCGTGGTGTCCGCGAGGACGGCGTACTGGCTCCCCAGCTGGAGCGCCAGCACGACCCCGAGGGCGGCCGCGACCGGCACCGGCGAGCGCCCGGCCCGCACCGCGCGCGCCGCGAGGGCGGCCAGGGGCAGGGCGAGCAGCGCGTAGGCGGGCAGCAGGAAGCGGGGCGCCGAGTAGTCGATGAGCAGCAGATACGGCACGGCCATCGAGGCGGCGCACACCACCGGCAGCACGGTCGCGGGCAGCGCCCGGCCGTGCCCGGCGCGATGGTCACGTACGGCCACGGCGAGCGCGGCGGCCGCCAGCAGCGGCAGGGCGAGCCACCACAGCGTCAGCTCCGGGTGGCGCAGCGGCACCTGGCACGGGCGGCACAGCAGCGGGCCGTCGAGGCTGCGCAGCGCGGTGCCCACGTTGAGCTGCGGCACCATCCCGCCCTCCGTGGCGCTGGAGGCCCGCAGCCGCGCCCCGACGCCGCCGAACCGCGCGTACGCCTCGGCGACCCAGGGCGCCGCGCCCAGCGCGAGCCCGCCCAGCAGCGCGGGCAGCGCGGGCCGCCACCGGCGTACGCACACCGCGGCCGCCAGCAGCGGCAGCCCGAGCCAGCCGCCGTCCGGCATCCGCAGCAGCGTGACCCCGGCCACGGCGGCGGCCAGCCACCAGCGGGCGCGCGGCTCGGCCGGGGCCCGCAGAAACCAGCCGACGGCGGCCACCGCGCCCAGCGCCACCCACAGGTTCGGCATCACCTGCGACCCGCAGATCTGGGTGATCCACAGCCCGGAGAACAACAGCGCGGCCAGTGCGGCGGTGCCCCGCCCCACCAGCGGCCCCCACACGCGGAAGACGGCGTACAGCGCGGCCGCCGACAGCAGGGCCAGCACCACCCGCAGCGCCACGACCGAGGAGGTCGCGGCGACCACGGGCGCGACGAGATAGCTGATGCCACGGGACCGCGGGGCGCTGAAGAAGGCCGCGGGACGGTGCGGATCCACCTGGGAGGCGTAGACGCTCTCGTCCCACAGCAGCCCACCGCCCATATGCGGCACGACCATGGCCAGCTGCACCACGGCGTACACCGCCGCGACGACCGCGAGCCACGGCACCTCCCGGCGCGCCCGCGCCGGGCTCTGCGCGGCGACGGGCCGCCCCACCACCGTCGCGGTCACGGCTCGCCCCGCCCGTCGGCTTCCCGCCGGGGTGCGGCGGCGTAAGCGGCCGCCGCCGACGCGCCGCGTCGCGCACGGGCCACCATCGGGACGCGGCCGCCGTCCGCCGCCGGGCGAGCGGCGCTCCGCCCGCGCCCGGGCATGGGCGGGGTGGTCCGGCCGCCGGAACCGCCGCTCACGGGCGCCTGGCGGGGACCGCTCATGGGCGCTTCGCGCCCGTCGCGGGGGCCGCGGGGAGCGGGCGGTCGGGGCGGGTCGCGCGGCGGACGGCGGTGAGCCAGCGGCGCGCCACGCCGCCCGCGCGCCGACGCGCCCGGGCCCGGCCGCGCTGCCAGCCGCGGGAGAGGCGGCTCGCCGCCAGGTCCTCGAAGAGGCGCTCGTAGCGCAGGGCGATCGGCGCGGGGTCGTAGGCCCACGCGCTCTCCAGCGCCGCCGCGCCCATCGCCCGCCGGGCCGGGGCGTCGTCGATGAGGTCCAGCAGCGCGCCGGCCAGGGCGTCCTTGTCGCCGGTCGGGACGAGCCGGCCGGTCACCCCGTCCTGGATGATCTCCGCCGGGCCGAGCGGGCAGTCCGTGCTGACCACGGGGACCCCGCAGCGCATCGCCTCGACGATCGTCATGCCGAAGGACTCGGCGTCCGAGGCGACCGCCACCAGCGACGCCTTGGCGAACTCCGCCTCGATCGGCGAGTGCGGCCCCATCAGCCGAGCGCTCTCCGCCAGGCCGAGCCGCTCGATGAGGGCCTGGAGCCGCTCCTCCTCGGCGCCCCCGCCGTAGATCCGCAGCCGCCACTCGGGGTGCTTGTCCGCGACCGCCGAGAACGCCTCGATCAGCAGGTCGAAGCGCTTGCCGCGGACCAGCCGCCCGGCCGCGGCGATGACCGGGGCGGTGCCGTCCGAGGGGCTGACCGGGGGCGCCGGCACGCTGTTGGGCACGGCGAGGGTCCGTACGCCCGGCAGGGGCATCTTCGCCCGGTAGACCGCCGCGTCCGCCTCCGTCGTGGTGACGACGGCGTCGAGGGTCCGGTAGTGGCGGGCGAGCTCGGCCCGCAGCGCCTTGCTGTGCGCGTCGTGCCGCAGATGCTCCTGGCCGATGCGCAGCGCGTGGCGCGGGGCGAACCGGGCTATGTAGACATTGGCGCCGGGGCGGGTGCCGATGATCACATCGGCGTCGCTGGCGCGCAGATACTCCGCGACCCGCTCGTCGTGCAGCCGGGTGTACTGGCGATGCCGCTTCTCGGCGGCGGGAAAGTCCCGGGCGGGCTCGCCGAACCGCGGGTCTTGCGCGTCGAGGCCGCTCGGACGCGTGTCAACCAGCGGGACGAGCCGCACCCGGGGGTCCACGGTGAAACGGGGCGTCTCACGGTGCCGCTGCATCGAGGCGATCTCCACATCGTGCCGCTCCGCCAGGGCCGCCGCCAGGTTCAGCGTGGTCCTGATCGTCCCGCCGATCGCGTAGACGTTGTGGAGCAGGAAGGCGATCTTCATATGGTGTCTCTCCGACGGTGACGGCACCGGGGACCGAAACCCCCGGATCGTTGTGAACACCATGGCCGGGCACGGTAAGCCGGCCGCCAGAACGAGGTGAGAGCAGGGTAAGAAGCCAGGCCACCGGGGTGCCCGGCGGCGCCCGCACCCCGCCGGGCTTGGCAGACTCGGGGTGTGACGACGTACAACACCGTGCTGCTCGCCGAGGACGACCGGGCCATCCGGCAGGCGCTCGAGCGCGCCCTGGCGCTGGAGGGCTACCAGGTCACCGCCGTCCCCGACGGCATCGAGGCGCTGGCCGCCGTCCACCGCGAGCGCCCGGACGTGATCGTGCTGGATGTGATGATGCCGGGCCTGGACGGGCTCCAGGTGTGCCGGGTGCTGCGCGCGGAAGGCGACCGCACCCCGATCCTCATGCTGACCGCCCGGGTGGAGACCGCCGACCGGATCGAGGGGCTCGACGCGGGCGCCGACGACTATGTGGCCAAGCCCTTCGACGTGGACGAGGTCTTCGCCCGGCTGCGCGCCCTGCTGCGCCGCGCCGCCCCGGTCGCCCCGGCGGCGGCCGAGGAGGAGAGCGGGCCGGAGGACGGCACGGCGGAGGTGGCGGATCTGCGCCTGGACCCCTCGGCCCGGCGGGTCTGGCGGGGCGGGGAGGAGCTGGAGCTCACCCGCACCGAGTTCGACCTGCTGGAGCTGCTGGTGCGCAACAGCGGCATCGTGCTGGACCACGCCACGATCTACGACCGCATATGGGGCTATGACTTCGGCCCCGGATCGAAGAACCTCGCCGTCTACATCGGCTATCTGCGGCGCAAGGTGGACCACCCCGGGCTGGTCCCGCTCATCCACACCGTACGGGGCGTCGGCTACACCCTCCGGGAGGCGTGACCGTGCCGCTCCCGCGCCCGCGCCGCCCCAGATCCAGCCTGCGCATCACCTTCGCGATCTCCTTCGCCGCGGTGGCCGCCGCCGTCACCCTCCTGGTCGGCTTCCTCAGCTACGACGCGGCGGCCGGGCTGGTGCGGGTCGACCAGCAGAGCGTCTTCGGCGAGGTCATCCACGATCTGCGGAGCCAGGTCCGGCAGCAGCCGCTCGGCTACGAGGACTTCGTCCAGACCGACCCCGACCACGACGGCCCGCGCGACGACCTCCGCCGCCCCACCCGTACCGACGTCCAGATCATCCGCCCCACGGGCACCGTCGCCGACCGGGGGAGCCCCGCCCTGCCGGTGGGCGCCGCCGAGCGCCGGATGGCGGCGTCCCGCACGGCGGGCCTGGTGGAGCGGCGGGACGTCGAGATCGGCGATGAGCGGTTCCGGATGGCCACCGTCTCGCTCGGCGCCGGCCGGGGCGCGGTGCAGGTGGCGCAGCAGTTCAGCGACAGCGAGGACCTGCTGCGGGAGCTTCAGAAGCGCACGGCGCTGTTCGTGGGCGCGGCCATCGTGGCGGCCGGGGTGGCCGGATGGTGGCTGGCGGGGCGCATCACCCGGCGCCTGGTGCGGCTGACCGGGGTCGCCGAGAGCGTGACGGCCACCGGGCGGATGGATGTGGCGGTGCCGGTCGCCGGGGAGGACGAGGTGGGTCGGCTGGGGCGGGCCTTCGACGGCATGCTCGGCCAGCTCGCGCGCTCCAAGGACGACCAGCGGCGGCTGGTCCAGGACGCCGGGCACGAGCTGCGCACCCCGCTCACCTCGCTGCGGACCAACATCTCGCTGCTGCGCCGCTTCGAGGAGCTGCCGCCGTCGACCCGCGAGGAGTTGCTGGCCGATCTCACCGGGGAGACCCGGGAGCTGACCGACCTGGTCAACGAGCTGGTCAGCCTGGCGGCCGGGCAGCGCGACGACGAGCCGCGGGCGGCCACCTCGCTCGGCGAGGTGGCACACCGGGCCGCCGGTCTGGCCCGCCGCCGCACCGGCCGGGAGATCGTGGTGACCGCGGACGACAGTGTGGTGGACGGGCGCTCGGCGTCCCTCCAGCGCGCCATCACCAACCTGGTGGAGAACGCGGCCAAGTTCGACCAGGAGGGCACCGCGCCCATCGAGGTGGTGATCGACGGCGGCCGGGTGGCGGTGCTGGACCGGGGGCCCGGCGTGGCCGAGGAGGACCGCCACCGGGTCTTCGACCGCTTCTACCGCGCCCCCGGCGCCCGCAGCCTGCCCGGCTCCGGGCTCGGCCTGGCCATCGTCCGGGAGGTGGCCGCCGCCCATGGCGGCACGGTCTTCGCCGAGCGGCGGGCGGGCGGCGGCGCGGTCATGGGCTTCACGGTCGGCGAACCGCCCCCGGCCGCCGCCGGGAGGCCCCCCACGACGAGGCGGGACGGCCCGGGATGAGCCGGGATTCGTCGAGCGGGGGGAGCCTCAGGGCTTGCGGGCCACGCCGGCCCAGAAGGAGACCTCCTCGTCGGTGACCGTGACCGGGCCGTCGGGCCACCACCGGTGCGGAGGCACGATCCCCGGCTCGATGAGTTCCAGACCGTGGAAGAACTTCTCGATCTCGCCCTTGGTGCGCAGCTGGGCCTCGATGCCGCCCTTGCGGTAGATCGCGACCGCCGCGTCCACGCTCGCCTTGTCGAAGTCCGGCGAGCTGTGGCTGATCTCGAGAAAGCTGCCCGAGGGCAGGGCGTCCATCAGCCGCTCCACGATCTCGTACGTCCCGTACTGGTCCGGGATGAAGTGCAGCGTCGCGTTGATCGACAGCGCCACGGGCTCGCTCAGATCGAGCGTCTCCAGCAGCTCCGGCGAGCCCAGGATGGTCTCGGGCTCGCGGACGTCGGCCTCGATGTAGGCGGTGCGCCCCTCGGGCGTGCCGTGCAGCAGGGCCTGGGCGTACGCCAGCACGATGGGGTCGTTGTCGGCGTAGACGACCCGGGCGTCCGGGGCGATGCTCTGGGCGACCTGGTGGAGATTGGGCGCGGTCGGGATGGCGGTCCCGATGTCCAGGAACTGCCGGATCCCCGCCTCGCTCACCAGCCAGCGGGTCGCCCGATGCATGAAGGCGCGGTTGCTCCGGGCACACGGGATGATGCCCGGATAGACCTCCATGACCTTGCGGGCGGCCTCCTCGTCGACCTGGTAGTGGTCCTTGCCGCCGAGGTAGTAGTCGTACATCCGCGCCGAGTGCGGCTTCGTGGTGTCGATGTGCATCCGGTTCATGGCTTGCGCGCCACTCCCACCCAGAACGAGACATCGGCGCTGTCGAGCGCGCGCTCACCGTCCGGCCGCCACAGATGCGGCTCGGCCACACCCGGCTCGATGAGCTCCAGGCCCTCGAAAAACACCTCGACCTCGTTTCTGCTGCGCACCTGGGCGGGGATGCCGCCCTGGCGGTAGACGTCGATGACCCTCTCCCAGGTCTCCGGGGCGAAGTCCGGGGTGCAGTGGGTCAGGATCAGATAGCTGCCCGAGGGCAGGGGGTCCACCAGCTGCCGGACGACGTCGTACGGCTTGTCGTCGTCCGGGATGAAGTGGAACAGGGCGTTCATGGACAGCGCCACCGGCTTGCTCAGGTCGAGCGTCTCGTGCAGCTCGGCGGCGCCCAGGATGCGCTCGGGTTCGCGCACGTCCGCCTGGATGTAGGTGGTGCGGCCCTCGGGGGTGCCGTTCAGCAGGGCCTGCGCGTAGGCGAGGACGATGGGGTCGTTGTCGGCGTAGACGACCCGGGCGTCCGGGGCCACGGACTGGGCGACCTGGTGGAGGTTGGGCGCGGTGGGGATGCCGGTGCCGATGTCGAGGAACTGCCGGATCCCGGCCTCGCCCGCCAGCCAGCGGGTCGCCCGGTGCATGAACGAACGGTTCTCCCGCGCGCATGTCCTGACGCCCGGGAAGACCGCCATGACATGGGCCGCGGCCTCCTCGTCGACCTGGTAGTGGTCCTTGCCGCCGAGGTAGTAGTCGTACATCCGCGCCGAGTGCGGCTTCGTGGTGTCGATGTTGAGGGGGTTCATGGGGTTCGTCGGGTTCATGGCTTGCGGGCCACTCCCGCCCACATGGATATGTCGGCGCTGCGGATGTCCTCCGGGCGGTCGCCGGCCTCGGGCTTCCAGAAGTGCGGCTCCGAGACGCCGGGGTCGACGAGCTCCATGCCCTCGAAGAAGCGCGCGACCTCGGTCTTGGAGCGCGTGATGAAGGGAATCCCGCTCTCCTTGTAGACCTCGATGACCTTCCGCCAGGTGTCCGCGGAGAAGTCGTGCGTGGAGTGCGACATCATCAGGTAGCTGCCCGAGGGGAGCGCGTCCACCAGCTCGCGCACGATCTCGTACGGCTTCGCCTCCTCCGGGATGAAGTGGAAGAGCGCGTTCACGGACATGGCCACCGGCTTGTCCAGGTCCAGCGTCTCCAGCAGCTCCGGAGCCGTGATGATCTTCTGGGGCTCGCGGACGTCGGCCTCGACATAGGCGGTACGCCCTTCCGGCGTGCCGTTCAGCAGGGCCTGGGCGTACACCAGCACGATCGGGTCGTTGTCGGTGTACACGACCCGGGCGTCCGGGGCCACGGACTGGGCGACCTGGTGGAGGTTGGGCGCGGTGGGGATGCCGGTGCCGATGTCGAGGAACTGCCGGATCCCGGCCTCGCCCGCCAGCCAGCGGGTCGCCCGGTGGATGAACCCCCGGTTGACCCGGGCGTTGAGCTTGACCGTCGGGTGGACGGCCAGCACCTTGGCGGCCGCCTCCGCGTCCACCTCGTAGTGGTCCTTGCCATTGAGGTAGTAGTCGTACATCCGGGCCGAATGCGGCTTGGTCGTGTCGATCCGGCCCCGGCCGAGGTCTTGCTCGCTCATGCGGCGGCCCTCCGTTCTGCTGCGGTACCCGCCGAGGTGGTCAGGTTCGGTTCTGTACGGGTGAGAAGGAAGTCCGCGGCGCCCGCCTTGGCGCCCTGGATGAACTTCTCGATCTCAAGAGGCGTGTAGATCAGCGCGGGGCCGTCGGGGTCGGTCGACTGGCGCAGGGCCACGCGGCCGTCGCTCAGCTTCATGACCTCGACGCAGGCGCCGCCGTTGGGGCCGCTCCAGGGCTTGCGCCAGCCTTCCGCACCGAGATGCTTGGCCGGCATGCCGTTGTAAATGTGATCCACCTGATCCACGGTCAGAGCTCCTTGCGAATCTCACGGAGAAAGGCCTCCGTGCGTCGCGCCGGTGTGGCCTGGGTGCCCATTCGGTCGAGGGCCTCCAAGTAGGCGGCCACGTCCGCGCGTTCGTCGAGATAAGCTGCGCCGGTCAGTCCCTCGGTGTAGACGATGTCCGGCAGTTCCGGGATATGGAACCGGAAGAGCTGGAACGGTCCGCCCATGGCCGGGTGGGGTCCGGCGGCGAACGGCACCACCTGCAAGGTGACGTTCGGCATCTGGATGGCCTCGATGAGGCGGTCGACCTGCGCGCGCATGACGTCCGGGCCGCCGATGGGCAGGCGGAACACCGGCTCGTCCATGACGACCCACAGATGGGGTCCGTCGGGTCGGTTCAGCAGTTCCTGACGCTCCATCCGCAGGGCGACCCGTCGGTCGAGCTCCTTGGGGTCGGCCTGCGGAAATCCGATGCTCAGCAGCGCTCGTGCGTAGTCTTCGGTCTGTAGCAGCCCGGGGATGAAGTGGGGTTCGTACGCGCGGATGCGGCTCGCCGCCCCCTCCAGGCTCACATAGAGGCTGAACCAGTCCGGCAGGACATCGCGGAAGCGATGCCACCAGCCGGGTCTGTTGGCGTCCTCGGCCAGGGAGAGGAAGGCCTCGATCTCCTCCTGCTCGGCCCCGTAGGTCTGAAGCAGCTTCTCGACGTACGGAAGCTTCAGGCCGACCTCGGCCTTCTCCATCCTGCGCACCGTCGTCTGGTTGACGTGCAGCGCCTTCGCGGCCTGGTCATAGCTGACGCCGGCCTTCTCGCGAAGGTCGCGCAGGCGCATGCCGAGAACCATCTGCCCGACAGTCGGGGCAGACCGCGCTTCACCCACGCCTTACCTCCTCGGACGGTCTCGTGGGCTCAGTGTGCCATGCTCGGGATGAACCCGAACAGAGTGCTTTGGCTATTCTGCATTTTGCAGAACGCCGCTTGCCAACTGGCGCCTACAGCACGATAGTGATGGGGTGCCGGGTCTCAATGTGGCTGGCGCGTAGCCGACTTGCGGCATTCGAACCCCCCACCGGTAGACGGAAGGCGAACGGCCGTGGCACTGCCTCAACGCACGACGATGGCCCGCCCCACCATGCTCCTCGGCGGCCATGACGCCGGGTTCCGCCAGGAGAGGTTCCAACTGCCCGCGCAGGGCGCCTCCGTGGCCGCGGCCCGCCACCGGGTCCGCACCCGGGTGCCGGGATGGGGTTTCTGCGAGGACGTCTGCGACGCCGCCGAGCTGGTGATGTCCGAGCTGTTCACCAACGCCCTCGTGCACACCGGCAGCGAGCAGATCCTGTGCGTGCTGCGGGCGGAGGCCCGGCGCACGCTGTACGTCGAGGTGGCCGACCAGGGCGGCGGATCCGCCGGCCCCGCCCCGCGCCAGGCGGGCGCGGAGGACGAGGGCGGCCGGGGCCTCGCCCTGGTGCGGGCCATGGCCGCGGCGTGGGGGGACCGGCCCGGACTGAACGGCGGCCGGGTGGTGTGGGCCCAGCTGAGCGGGGTCGTCTGACCGCGCAGTCTGACCGGAGAGCCTGACCGGACAGGGCCTAGCATGGCGGGGTGTCCGCCGTACCACGCCGCCGTCTCCTGACGCTCACGGCCGGCGCCCTCGCGACAGGACCCCTCCAGGGATGTTCCGGCGACGGCCCGCCCGACCGGGTCCGGCTGGCCACGGGCCCGCGCGGCGGCCCGTACGCGACCTTCGGCAGCCGGCTGGCCGACGAGGTGCACCGGGCCCATGACCGGCTCACGGTGCGCGTGCTCACCACCGCGGCGAGCGTGGAGAATCTGCGGTTGCTGGCCGACGGAAGCGCCGATCTCGGTATGGCCCTCGCCGACAGCGCGGCCGACGCCACCGCGGGCCGCGGCAGCTTCTCCCGCCCGGCGCCGGTCGCGGCGCTCGCCCGGCTCTACCTCAACTATCTCCATCTCGTGGTGCCCGCCGACTCGCCGATCAGGGAGCCCGGACACCTGGCCGGGCGCACGGTGTCCCTCAGCGCCGCCGAGTCCGGCACCTCGGTGACCGCCGGGCGGGTGCTCGCCGTGGCGGGCGTACGCCGCGTCCGCTCCGTACAGCTGGGCCTCGACGAGTCCATCACCGCGCTGAAGGCGCGGGAGGTGGCCGCGTTCTTCTGGTCGGGCGGCGCGCCGACCCGGGCGATCGCGCAACTCGCCCGGCGGTATCGCGTGCGCCTCGTCCCCCTCGGCGGCCTCGCGCCCGCGCTGCGCCGCGAGCACGGCCCCGTCTACGAGAGCGTGTCCATCCCCGCCGGGGTCTACGGCCTGCGCGCCCCGACCTCGACCGTCGGCACCCCCAGCTACCTGGTCTGCCGCACCGCCCTCGCCGCCGACACGGCCCGCGCCGTCACCGGCGTCCTGTTCGAGGCCCGCGCCCGCCTTCCCGTCCCGGACGCCCCCGGCAGCCGGCTCGACGAGCGGTACGCGATCGGCACGGGCACGGTGCCCCTGCACCGGGGCGCGGCGGCGTACTACCGCGCGGTCTACGGCTGAGCGGCCTTGTCCCGCGCGGGGCGCGTCTCTTCACGGCCCGGCGCGGCGGGGAGGCGAACGGTCAGGAGCGGCAGGAAGCAGCCGACGAGAGGCCCCATGCACAGCGCGACGAGTACGGTCCCGGCCCCGAGGGTTCCGCCGAGCATCCAGCCGATGCCGGCGACGGCGATGTCGAGGCCGGTGCGTACCACCGCGATGGGCAGGCGGGTGAGCCGGACAAGCCCGGTCATGACGCCGTCGCGTGGACCAGGTCCGAACTGTGCGCCGAGGTAGAGCGCGTCGAAGAAGGCCAGCGCGAGGAGGCCGACGACGAGGTAACCGATCTCGGCGAGTGCCCCCTGAGGGGTGGGGAGCACGGCCGCGGTGGCGTCCGCGGCGAAGCCGACGATCGCGACATTGAGGAGTGTGCCAAGACCCGGTGGTTCGCGCAGAGGTATCCAGGCGAGAAGCACCAGGAGCGCGGTCAGGTTGGTGGCCCAGCCGAACGAGATGCCGAGCGTCCTGGCCGTGCCGTCCGTGAGCACGCTCCAGCTGGCCGTGCCGAGACCGGACCGGACGAGCACCATGACGGCGGCGCCGTACCCCACCAGGCCGACCAGGAGCTGGGGGATGCGACGAGCCGTCCGGCCCGCCCGGACCTGGGCGAAGGCGTTCATGCGCACCATCACAGGGCGGTCGTGACGGGCCGGGACGGGCGGGTGCGCGGTGGAAGCAGGAGGAGCCATGGCGTAAGCCTCCGCGCCATCTGGACTCCGATTCCATAGCCAGATTGGATACGCTGGCCCGGTGAAAATCAGTTCGCACGCGGTGGCGCGCATGGTGGGGACCTGGCAGGAGGGGCCGGGGCCGGCGCACCAGCGCCTCTCCGACAGGCTGCGGTTGCTGATCCTGGACGGACGTCTCTCCCTCGGCGCGGCGCTGCCGAGCGAACGTGACCTGGCCACCGCGCTCGGCATCAGCAGAACCACCGCCGGTGCCGCGTACCGCACTCTCGTCGAGCACGGGTACCTGGCCACGAGGGCGCGGGCCAGGGCGACCGTGCGGCTCCCCCATGACACGCCGTCCGAGCGTCCGGCCGGTACGGACCCCTCGATCATCGACCTGTCGTTCGCCGCGCCACCGGCACCCGTCGAGATCCTCCACGCCGCCTTCGCGGCCGCGCTCGAACAGCTGCCGTGCCACTTCGAGCGGCACGGATACGACCGATGCGGTACGGCGGAGCTGCGCGAAGCGGTCGCCGACTGGTACCGGCGCAGAGGGCTGTCCACCGCGCCCGATCACATCATGATCACCAATGGGGCGCAGCACGCGCTCGGCCTGCTGGCGCGAACGCTCCTGTCACCACGCGACACGGTCTTGATCGATCACCCCACCTACCCGCATGCGATCAGGGCCTTCACCGGGGCGCGCGCCCGGCTGCTGCCCGTCGCCGTCGGGACGTCCGGCTGGGACATCGCGCAACTCCACGAGGCCGGGCGCACCGCCCAACTGGCCTATCTCATACCGGACTTCCACAACCCGACCGGGATGTGCATGTCCGCGAGCGAGCGCCGCCGGCTCAGGCCCGCGTGTCCCACGGTCATCGACGAGACCATGACCGAGCTTGCTCTGGACGGCGCGACACCGGAACCCTTTGCCGTACACGTGCCGACCGCCATCAGCGTCGGCTCGGTTTCCAAGAGCGTCTGGGGCGGCCTGCGCATCGGCTGGATCCGTGCCGCGCCCGCGCTCCTGGACCGCCTCGAACAGGCCCGGCCCGCCACGGACCTCGGCACCCCCGTCGTCGAACAGCTGGCGACGGCCGTCCTCCTGAACGAGCGCCGGACCGCGGGGCCCGACACCCTCCGGCACCTGCGGTCGCAGCGTGACGCGCTGAGTCAGGCACTCACCGAGCACCTGCCCGACGTTCACGCACCGCGGCCGGCCGGAGGTGTGTCGCTCTGGGCGTCGTTCCCCGAGCCCATCAGCTCACGGCTGGCGGCGATCGCGCCGGACTACGGAGTGACCATCGCGGCCGGACCACGATTCGGGGTCGGCGGCGCATTCGAGCGTTATGTCCGACTGCCGTACACGCTCCCGTCGAGTCAGCTCACCGAGGCGATCAGCAGACTCGCCCGGGCACGACGGGCGCTCGCCCGAGGCGCCACCGGAACCCACACGCCCGCCCCCGTCGCGTGATCGCCTACGCCTCGGGAAGGCGCAGTTCGACCACCAGGCCGTGGGGCGCGGCGGGCCGCAGGGACAGCTCGCAGCCGGCGGCGCGGGCCAGCTCCGAGGCGATGGCCAGGCCGAGGCCGCTGCCGGGGACGTTGCCATGGCCGGGGGAGCGCCAGAAGCGGCCCAGGGCCGCCTCGAACTGCTCGGCCTCGAGCCCCGGGCCGTCGTCGGCGATCCGCAGCACGCGCGCCTCCAGCCGGACCGTGACCGTGCCGCCGGGCGGTACGAACTTGGCCGCGTTGTCCAGGGCGATGTCGGCGATCCGGGCGGCCGCGGCGGGCAGCGGCGCGGCGGACGGGCCGATGTCCTCGAGCTCCACGGCCAGGGTCAGCTTCCGGGCCGCGTAGACGTCGTGCCAGATGGTCAGCCGCGCCCGCAGCGCCGTGCGGGCGATCGGCTCGGGGGCCGCCGTGCCGGCCTCGACCCGGGCGAGCTCCAGCAGGTCCTCCATGAGCCGGCCCAGCCGGTCGACTTCGGCCAGCGCCTCGGCGAACTCCTCGGTGCCGTCCGGAGTCAGGTGCGGCTCCAGGTTCTCCAGCCGCAGCGACAGCACGGTCAGCGGGGTGCGCAGCTCGTGGGAGGCGTCCGCGACGAAGGCCCGCTGCCGCTCCAGGGCGGCCGAGACGGCGTCGGCCATCGCGTTGAAGCGGCGCTCCAGCAGCCGCAGCTCGGCCGGGCCGCGCCCGCCGGCGCGCACCCTCGCGTCCATCCTGCCCTCGGCGATGGCGCGGGTGGTCAGGTCCAGTTCGGTCACCGGGCGCAGGATCCACCGCGCCAGCCTGCGGGCGGCGATCAGGGCGCAGAGCACGGCGACCACCGAGCCGGCCGCCACGGCTGCCCAGACGAGCGCCACATCGCGCCTGGCCGCCGCCGTGGGCACCTTCATCACCACCACGCCGAACACCTGCGTGTCCCGCCCCACAGGCTCCGCGACCACGGCCGACGCGGGGCCGAAGGGGGTGACCAGGGGCAGGCTCGCGGTGGTGCGGCCGGACAGCGCGCGTTCGGCGGGGTCCGCGGACCAGGCCCCGCCGCCCGCGACCCGCTTGCCGTCCCGGTCGCGGATCTCCACCTCGGTGCCGTACAGCTCGTGGTAGCGGGACACCTCCTGGACGAGCCCGGAGGTGTCGCCCTCGCGCATCGCCTGGTCGGCCAGTTCGGCGAAGCGGGTGGCGTCCGCGCGCCGCTCCAGCAGCAGCTGGCCGGTGCGGTGCGAGGAGTACGCCAGCGAGAAGGGCACGGCGAGCGCGGCCACCAGGCAGGCGATGAGCACCGTGTAGACGGCCAGGATCCTCAGCTGCATCCGCCGGTTCCCAGGCGGTACCCGGTGCGGCGCAGCGTCTCCACCAGCCATGGGCAGCCGGTCTTGGAGCGGATCCCGGCGATGTGCACATCCAGCGAGCGGGACGCCGACAGCAGCAGGTCGCCCCAGACAGCGTCCAGGATCTCCTCCCGGCTGCGGACGACCCCGGGCTCGCGGGCGAGCAGGGCCAGTACGTCGAACTCCCGGCGGGTGAGGGCGACCGGCCTGCCGTCCACCTCCAGCTGCCGGGCGGCCAGGTCGATGCGGACCCCGCCCACGGCCACCACCGGGCCGGGTGCGCTGAGGGGGCGGGTGCCCCGCCGTACGACGGCCTCCATCCGGGCGACCAGCTCGGCCGTACGGAACGGCTTGACGAGGTAGTCGTCGGCGCCGCCGCGCAGCCCGCGCAGCACATCCCGCTCCTCGGACCGGGCGGTGAGCACGATGACCGGGACGGCGGAGGCGCGGCGCAGCCGGCGCAGCGCCTCCAGGCCGTCCATGTCGGGCAGCCCCAGGTCGAGCAGGACGAAGTCGGCGCCGTCCTTGAGCCGCAGGGCGTCGTCCGCGCGCGCGGCACGGACGACCTGATGCCCCAGCCGGTCGAGGGCGGCGGTCAGCGCGGCCGCCAGCCGGTCGTCGTCTTCGACCAGGAGAATCTGCATGGGCGTAAGGGTAAACAGCCTCTGCCCTGGTCAGACAGGGGTGCGTGCCGCTTGCTCCGACGCGGCCGGCTCATCGGCGCGGGCCTTGGTGAGGGAGGCGTTCCGGGTCTCCCGCATGGTCAGATAGACAACCAGCGACACGGCCGCGCACCCCGAGACGTACCAGTAGAACCCGGACTCCGCGCCCGCGTTCTTGAACCACAGCGCCACATATTCCGCGGTGCCGCCGAACAGGGCGTTCGCCAGCGCGTAGGGCAGGGCGACGCCGAGCGCCCGGACGTGCGTGGGGAACAGCTCGGCCTTCACCACCGCGTTGATGGAGGTGTAGCCGGTGACGACGACCAGCGCGGCGAGCGAGAGCAGCAGCGCCCCGCCGAAGGTGTCGGTGTGCGACAGCGCGGTCATGATGGGCACGGTGGCCAGCATCGAGCCGAACCCGAAGGTGATCAGCAGCGGACGGCGGCCGATCCGGTCGGACAGCGCCCCGGCCAGCGGCTGAAGCAGCATGAAGATGAACAGGGCACAGAAGCTGACCAGCGAGGCGTCGGACTTGCTCAGCCCCGCCGTGTTGGACAGGTACTTGGTGAGATAGGTCGTGTAGGTGTAGTAGGCCACCGTGCCGCCCATGGTCAGAGCGATGACGAGCGCGGCCTCCTTGCGGTGGCGCAGCAGCTCGGCGATGGTCCCGCGCTCGCCCGGCCGGTGGGAGCCGGCCTCCTCGTACACCTCGGTCTCCAGCAGATTCCGCCGCAGCCAGAAGACCACGGCCGCGGCCACGGCCCCGACGATGAACGGGATGCGCCAGCCGTAGGAGTGCAGCGAGTCATCGGACATGGTGCGCTGGAGCACGATCAGCAGTCCCAGGCCGATCAGCTGGCCGGCGGTCATGGACACGTACTGGAAGCTGGAGACGAAGCCGCGGCGGCCGGGCTGGGAGGCCTCGGTCAGATACGTGGCGCTGGCCGCGTACTCGCCGCCTACCGACAGGCCCTGGAGCAGCCGGGCCACCAGCAGCACCCCGGCGCCGAAGTAGCCGACCTGGTCGTAGGTGGGTGCGATGGCGATGAGCAGCGCGCTGGCCGACATCAGGGTCACGGTGAGGGTGAGCGCGGCCTTGCGGCCGCGCCGGTCGGCGTAGCGGCCCAGCAGCCAGCCGCCGACGGGGCGCATGAAGAAGCCGACGGCGAAGATGCCGGCCGTGTTGAGCAGCTGCGCCGTGTCGTTGCCCTTGGGGAAGAAGGCCGAGGCGAAGTAGGTGGCGAAGCTGGCGTAGACGAACCAGTCGAACCACTCGACCAGGTTTCCGATCGAGCCGCCGAGCACGGCGCGCCACGGCGTGCGAGCCGGTGGTGCGGGGGATTTGACGGACACAGGGGCCTCCTCGTGCATGCGGGTGGATGGCGGCCCGCCCGAGGGACGCCGCCGCGGGTCGCAGCTTCGACGCGGAACGGTGTCGGCGTACAGCCCCCGGGGGCAGAGCTAACCTCCGCTTAACAAGAGCCCTTGACGAGGTGTGGGGCCCTTGGGACTGTGGTGATTCCGATTGACTTCTGTTTGCTTGTGTTCGAAGTTTCGGACTTCGGGAGGCAGCCATGAGCGGCATGTCGGCACAGAGCGAGTCGGCACAGAGCGAGTCAGCACAGAACGGGTCGGCGCGGAGCGCGTCGTACGGGCGCAGACGATTCCTCACCACGGCCGCGGCCCTCGGCGGGGCGGCGGCCCTGACCGGGTGGCCCCGCCCGGCCGCCGCGGCCCCGGCCGCGACCTGGGAGGACGTCATCAACGGCTCCTTCGCGAGCTACAGCGCCTTCGAGGCGGAGTGGAACTATCTCTACCCCTGGGGCTCCGACCACAACGGCAGCGCCCGGATGTACGGCAGCTCGAGCGACCACAACCACATCTATCTCGGCTCCGGCGTGCTGACCCTGCAAGCGAGCCGGATCACCTGGGACGAGGGCACCAGCTCCTCCACCCCGCATCTGCCGATCCGCTACCACTCGGGCGCGGTGCACGCCAAGAACCAGATCGTGGTGACCGACCAGTTCCCCGACTACGAGGTGAAGGGCGAATTCCAGGCCCCGAACGGCGCGGGGACCTGGCCCGCCTTCTGGCTCACCGGCGTCAACAGCTGGCCGCCGGAGAGCGACATCCTGGAATTCAAGGGGAACTCCAACAACTGGTTCAATACCTTCCGCACCTCCTCGGATGTGTCGAGCACGATTGTCGGGGTGTCGTCACCGGGGAATTGGCACACCTATCGCGCCTGGATCACCAAGGTGAACAACACCGACGTCGACATTCACTACTATCTCGACGGGACCTGGAAAGCGGTCCACCGCGGCGCGGGTTTCGTCGGAAAACCCCTGTGGCTCATCATCAACCTCCAGATGGAGGGCTCCTCGGGCTCCTCGGGCCCCGGCGGGGACACGTATTACCGGGCCCGGAACGTGTATGTGGGCCGCAACCGCACGTCCTGAAAGGCCCGGGCACAAGGCGGCGGCTTCCGGGGAGGGGATCCCGGAAGCCGCCGTCTCACCTGCCCGTGAGTTGCTGACGGTCGTGCTCGGAGAGCTCGCCCAGAGCCGCCAGCCGCTGCCTTCCCCAGGCGCCCAGGGGCTTCAGCGCCGTATTGAGATCCTCGCCCAGCTCGGTGAGTGAGTACTCCACCTTCGGCGGTACCTGGTCGTAGATCTCCCGGTGGACGATCCCGTCCGCCTCCAACTCCCTCAGCTGCTGGGTCAGCACCTTTTCGCTCACCCCCGGGACCAGCCGCTTCAATTCACCGAACCGGCACCGCTGGGAATTGAGCGCCCAAATGATCAGAACTTTCCACTTGCCGCCAATGACGTCCACGGCCGCGTCCAGGCCGCAGACATATGGCCGCTTCTTCATGAACCCATCCCCACTGACCTCAAGGTAACCACGCACTTTTTTGTCGGTACTTGCCCACACTACAGCGGGCGGCAAGGCTGGGACAGGCGCGCCGAGACCGATACCAGCAGCGGTAATGAGCAACTGGAGCACCTGACATGAGTGACACCCCCGTGACCGTCCTCGGCCTGGGCGCCATGGGCACGGCACTGGCCCGCGCCCTCCTGAAGGCGGGATTCCGGACCACCGTGTGGAACCGTACGGCCGCGAAGGCCGAGGCCCTCGCCGGCGAAGGCGCCCGGCACGCGGCGACGGTCGCCGAGGCCGTCGAGGCGAGCCGGCTGGTGGTGGTGTGCCTGCTCGACCACGACTCGGTGCACGACACCCTGGCCCCGGTCGCCGGGGCGCTGTCCGGCAAGGCTGTCACCAACCTCACCAGCGGTAAGCCCCGGCAGGCCCGCGAGCTGGCCGCGTGGGCGGCGGACCAGGGAGTGGACTATCTCGACGGCGGCATCATGGCCGTGCCCCCGATGATCGCGACCCCCGCCGCGTTCATCCTCTACAGCGGACCCCGGGACGTGTTCGAGACCCACCGGGCGGCGCTGGACGCCATGGCCCGGAGCGAATACCTCGGCGAGGACGTCGGGCTTGCGTCGCTGTACGACATCGCCCTGCTCAGCGCGATGTACGGCATGTTCGCCGGGATCCTGCACGCCCACGCGCTGATCCGCAGCGAGGACATCAAGGCGGCCGACTTCGCTCCCATGCTCGGCAGCTGGCTGAACGGCATGTCGGGCGCCGCGACCGGCGTCGCCGCGCGGATCGACCAGGGCGACTACGCCCAGGGCGTGGTCTCCAACCTCGCCATGCAGGAGGCCGGCTTCCACCATCTCCTGGAGACGGCCGAGGAGCAGGGCGTCAGCCCCGAACTCCTCGCCCCGCTGGCGCCGCTGATGACCCGCCGGGTCGCCGACGGCCACGGCCACGAGGACCTCTCGGGCCTGGTGGAACTGCTCCGCACCCGGGCGTGACGCGCCCCGGCACCGCCTAACGCTGGTCCTGGAGGACGGCCTCGCCGCGGGGGGCGCGGCGCTGGTCGGGCGGGCGGCGGGAGGACAAGCGGCGGCCGGGCGGCAGCCGGTCGTCGGCGCCGCGCGCCGGGCGGGGGATCCGGGGGAGCCGGCGCGGGCCCGCGGCGCCCGCCCCGGGGCCGCGGCTCCCGTCGTCCGGCCCCCGCGTCCCGCGCCCCTCGCCCGTCCCGTCCGCCTCGTCCGTTCCATCCGTTCCGTTCCTCGAGTCCGTCGCGTCCGCCCCCTCCGTCGCGTCCGCCTCGCGCGGCCGCGGAATGCCCGCTGCCTCCGCCGCCTGGGCCGACGTCTCCACGCCGTGCACGGTCAGCATGACCAGGCCGGTGCCGGCGACCAGCGCCGCCACCAGGGCGAGCAGGGTGCCGGGGGCGCCGTGGCGGAAGTGCTCGCCCAGCGCGGCGACGCCGATGGCCGTGGCGACAACGGGGTTGACCACGGTCGCCGTCGCCAGCGGGGCGGCCAGCCCGGCGCCCCGGTAGGACGCCTGGGACAGCAGCACCCCGGAGCCGGCCAGCAGCGCGATCATCGCCGCGCTGGGCAGCCCCGAGGCCCAGGCGTCCCACTCCAGTTCCACGGTGACGTTCTTGGTGAACACCGACGAGACACCGAAGGCGGTCCCCGCGGCCATGGCCAGCAGCACGCTGCGCACACCGGGCCGCCGCGCCCAGCGCGCGGCCACGGCCAGCACGGCGATCGCGGCCGCCGTGGCCACGGCCACCGTGATCCGGCCGTCTCTCGTGAGCGCTCTCGCCCCCGACGAACCGCTCAGCGAGAGCAGCCCGGCGAGCCCCGCGGTGGCCAGCACCGCGCCCCGCCATCCGGCCGAGCCCACCGGGCGGCGCACGAACACCGCGGCCATCGGCAGGGCGAAGACGATGGTCAGCGCGCCGAGCGGCTGCACCACGCTGAGCGGCCCGTACGCCAGCGCCAGCACATGGAGGACCGCACCGGCCCCGTTGAGCGTCACCGCGGTCCACCAGCGGCCACGGCGCAGCGCTGCGTACGGGCGGGGCGGCGTCGTCGCCGCGACATGCTCCTGGAGGATGGCGCCGGCGGCGTAGCACACCGCAGAGGCCAGGGCCAGCAGCACGGAGAGAGCCAGGGAGGTCACGTCAGGGCCCCCGGGGCCGGTCGGTCGTCGTCCATGCCTTCACGATGACGTGTTTCGCCCGCCACGTCGTCGTCCCTGAGCCCCCATTGCGCGTACTACCGGCGCAGTACGGCCCGCCGGAAGTGCGCCGTAGCGGCTGCTGTACGGGCGCGCTGCGCCAGCTCGTTCCCCGGCTCGGCCGGGCGGTAGACGGTCAGAGCGCCGGGCCGTTTCTCGATCACCAGCGCCTCGGCGGGGGACGGGGCGACCTCGCCGTCGTAGGCGCGGACGTCCACCTCGTGCAGGCCCGTCAGGCTCAGCCGCCGCAGCCGTCGCGTCGCCACCACCCGGGACCGGCCCAGCGTGCCGGTCAGGGCGGCGGCCAGCAGCCGGGTGCGGGCCAGCGGCTGGTCCCCGTCGACGGCCCGGACGTCGAGCAGCCCGTCGTCGAGCCGTTCGCGGTACGCCGGGGCGAACCCCTCCGGCGCGTAGCGGCAGTTGCCGACGAACAGCACCCACAGCCGCCGCCTGTGGCCGTTCACCTCGATCTCCATGGGCGTCGCGGTGCGCAGCACGCGGGCGAGGGCGACCGCGGCGGCCGGCCATGTGCCGAGCCGGCCCTCCAGGCTCTCGCGGATCTTCACCAGCTCGGGGTACATCCCCAGGCTGAAGGTGTTGATGAAGTGGCCGCCCGGTCCGTCGCCCGGGAGCGGGCTCACCCGGGCCAGGTCCACGGCGACGGCGTCGCCCTGGGTCACGGCGTGCACCGTGTCCTCGACGGCGGGCACCCCCACGTCCAGGGCGAAGTGGTCGAAGGTGCCGCCGGGGAACACGGCCAGCGGCAGCCCGCGCTCGGCGGCCAGCGCGGCCGCCGCGTTGACGCTGCCGTCCCCGCCGCAGATCCCCAGCGCCCCGCCCCGCTCGGCGGCGCGCCGGGCGGCCCGGTCCAGCAGCTCCCCGAGGTCCGTCTCGGGGTCGCGCTCCAGGACTTCGGCGGCGGGCAGCAGCGCGCGCAGCCGCTCGGCGGGCGTCGGCGCGGCCCCCGGTACGCCCCCTGGTACGCCCACGCCCGACTGGCGGTTGACGACCACCACAAGACCGTCGCCCCCGGGCAGCGCCGGGGCCGAGACGCGCGGCCGGGCCTGGGCGGGGGTCTGCGGCCGTGGCGGCCACCAGCGGCAGGTCAGCGCGGCGGCGCCGACGCCCAGGGCGAGCCCCGCGAGGACGTCGCTGGGGTAGTGCACGCCGACGTACACCCGGGAGAAGGCCACCGCGGCGGCGAGCGGGGCGACGAGGATGCCGTATCCGGTGGACTCCAGGGCGACCCCGGTGGCGAAGGCGGCCGCGGAGGCGGAGTGCCCGGAGGGGAAGGAGCTGGTCCACGGCTGCCGGGCCAGCCGGCGGATCAGCGGCACGCCGTCGAGGACCGGACGCCGCCGGTTCACGGTCCACTTCACCACGGTGTTGGACGCGAGCGAGGCGGCGGCCAGCGCCCCGACCCCGCGCAGCGCGGCCCGCCGCGCGGTCCGCCCGCCGACCGTGGCCAGCACTCCGGCCGTGCCGAACCACAGCCGGCCGTGGTTGGCGGCGTGGGTGAGCCCCGGCAGCACGGGATGGGCGCCGCGCAGCCGGCCGTCCGCGACCCGTGCGAACAGCCGTCGGTCAAGATCGCTGATGAATCTCATGCCACATGGGTATCCCGGATCGGCCGTCGGCGCCCAATTCCGGTGCTCGCCGACGGCCGGTCCGGGCTTCCTCTCCCCTCGTACGCCGCGTCAGGAGGCGGGCAGCCCCCAGCGCGGCGCCGCCTCGTTCGGCGGGACCGGCCGCACGCTCATGTCGGGCCGGTCGCCGCGCGCCGTGATGACCGCCTCCTGGCCGCGGGCGAGCCGGATCCGGATGGTGCCCTCGCCCGCCGGCTCGTACCGCAGGGGCCGCCCGTGCCCGTCGCGCACCTCGATGTCCCCGCCGAGGGAGTGGCGTACGACGCAGGGCGCGCCCGCCTCGCTGCGCAGCCGCACCCAGCGGGTGACCCCGTCCTCGCGCGCCGCGCTCAGCAGGAACGCGCCCTGCGTACGGAAGTCGTGCACGACCAGCTCGCGCCAGGCGGCGGGCAGCGCGGGGAAGACCCGGATCACCCCGCCCCAGCTCTGGCACACCATGTCGTGCAGCGACTGCACGGCGGACAGCGGGGTCTCGATGACCGGCCCTGACTCCTTGTACATGGTGTTGGCCTGGATGAAGCGGCGCATCAGCTCGCCCAGGTACTTCAGCGCGTCCTCGCCCCGCCCCATCTGGGCGGAGATGGAGGCGGCCCCGGTGAAGGTGTAGCCCTGAAGCGCGCCTTCGAAGCCCACCCAGTGGTTCAGCGAGGTCTCGATCAGCTCGCGGTTCGCCGGGTCCTCCCAGGTCACCTCGTACAGCGGGTAGACGGCGAGCAGATGAGAGTAGTGGCGGTGGGACTTGGCGAAGGGGACCCCGGCGCCGATCATGTAGCCGTTCTCGTCGACCGGGTACGGGGTGAGCTTGGCGAGCACCTCCCGCCAGCGTGGCGCGAGATCATCGCGCACGCCCAGGGTCTTCACCGACTCCAGCAGGGTGGCGCAGCCCCAGCGCAGCAGCATCAGGTCGTAGTTGCAGTCCGGGGCGTTCACGCCGTACTCGGGCGAGAAGGTGGCGGGCAGATGGAGCTTGCCGTCGCTGCCGGGGGTGAGGAAGTGGAGGTAGTAGTTGACGGCCTTGCGCAGCAGGGGGAAGAGGACGTCGCGCAGGACCGCGGTGTCCATGGTGTGGCGGTAGCTGAGCCAGACGTTGTGCAGCGCCCAGGTGAGGTTGCCGACCTCGGGGGTGGGCGGGTCCTGGCCGGGGATGCCGACGGCGAAGCCGCCGTTCGCGACGGAGCCGCCGTTGACCAGCTGGGGGTCGGTGGTGCGCGGGATGCCCGCCGAGTCCTTGCGGTACGGGGCGTCGAGCTGGTTGGAGAGGTTGTCGCGGAACTCGCTCAGCGCCCGGGTCACCGCGTCGAGTTCCAGGTGGTTGGAGCCGTGGATCAGCCAGTACTCCAGCTGCACATTGAGGTTCCACCAGGTGTTGGGCCAGGGGGTGGACTCCAGCCACGGCCCGCAGGTGGCCATCACGGGCGCGTCGGCGCGCGCGGCCGCGGCGACCTTGTAGAGCTGGATCCAGTAGAAGCGCTGAAGCCGGGCGTCGGGGAGGGACAGGAAGCTCTTGCGGTAGTAGGCGTGCCACCAGCGGCGGTGGGTGGCCGCGAGCGTGTCGTAGGGGTGTGCGGAGGCCGACCGTACGGACTTCAGCGCGGCGCCCAGGGCGGTGGTCCGCGGGAAGGAGTGCGCCACTGTCAGATACAGGGTCCGCCGCCCCGCGGCCGTCCGCTCCCGCCAGGCCGTCACGTGCTGTCCGCCCGCCAGCAGGGACTGGACGGCGGTGTGCACGCCGTCGCGCTCCGCCACCACGGCCGGGGGGTTTCCGGTGTAGCCGTCCGGGACCGGCTTGAACGCGACCCGCGGGCTGATCGCCTCGGCCGGGTGGAAGACCCAGCGGAAGGCGGCCTCGCCGGCGCTCGGGGTGACCTCGACGGCCATCACCGAGCGGGAGTTGTGGACCAGGGCGCGCAGTGTGAGGGTGCCCTTGTCGGTGGTGACGGTGCCGGTCAGCTCGGCGTCGCGGAGCCGCAGCCGCCAGTCGACGGCGGTGATGGTGCCGACCGGCTCCAGGGTGAACCAGCCGATCGGCAGCCGGGCCAGGCCGAACAGCGAGCCGAACTCGGGGCGGTGGTCCTGGACCTCGCTGTGCTGGACGTTGAACCGGACGGCGCCCGCGCCGCCCGGCTCCGCGTAGATGCCGGAGCCGAGGAGGGCGTTGCCCAGGAAGGGGCCCTCGTACCAGGTCGTCGGCAGCTTCTGCCACACCATGTCGGCGTCGTCGAGGACCGCGGCCCAGGCGTCGCTCGCGGCCGTTGCCGCGGGCTCCGCATGCTCCGCGGCGTGTGCGGCGGGCGCCGTGACGAGCCCGGCGGCCCCGGCGGATGCGGCGAGGGCGCCGCCGAGGACCGTTCTTCTGGACGGTATGGGTGACATCGCAGCCGTGGACACGTACATGCCTCCAGTTCGTCACTCTGAACCCCTCGGCATGATGCAGTCCCCGGAAGGGAACCGGAACCCCTCGCGCACGATAAACATCGGATGGCATGCGGGTGATGACGGTGCGATACCCGCGCGAAAGGCCGTCAGGTGGGTGAGACCTCGGACCTCCGGCGCAGTGTGGCGGCGAGATAGGCGGCCGCGGTGCCAAGCCCCGTGGGCCCGTACGAGGTGCGCGACGGCAGGCCTACCGGGCGGCGCAGCTCGGACTCCGTGTAGCGGAGGGTCTGCCGGTGCCAGCGCAGGATCCCGGCCATCCAGTGCTTCAGCTCGCGGGCATAGCGGTCGAGCGTGGCGCGGGTCGTCGCGTCCAGCGCCAGATCCCCGTACATCGCGGGCAGTTCGGTGGCGACGATGCGCTGGAACTCGCGCATCCGGGAGTTGGCCAGATCGCCGACGATGTGCAGGGCCTCCGGAACCCCGCAGCCGAAGAAGTTCTGGACGACCAGCACACCGTTGTGGATCTCGCCCTCGAACTCGATCTCCTTCCGGAACGAGTGGAGGTCGTTGACCAGCGCCGCGTAGTCCCCGGCCGCGTGCTCCAGGGCCTGGAGCGGACGGGCCCGGCGCACCTCGGGAGGTATCGCCGGCCAGCGGGACAGCCGGGACAGGCTCATGGCCAGGTCCGCCCCGAAGGTCCTGCGGCGCATCTCGATGTAGTCGACCGGGTCGGGGACCCGGTGCTCCGTCTCGTTGGCCAGCTCCCACAGCCAGCTGCCGGTCATGTCCTCGACGGCGGTGCGGAAGGCGCGGCGCGCGCACACCTCCATCGGCCCCGCCGTACGCGCCCAGAGGTCGGCCAGGCCCCGCTCCAGCGCGGTCACCGGGGCGGGGGCGGCGGTGGACTCCACCGGCATGAAGGCCGACAGCCGCGCGTTGCACGCCCTGGCCCCGGCCAGGTCGTGGCCGCGCCCGAACACCACGGGGTAGTAGTCGTCCGCGTAGGTGCCCCAGGTCAGCCAGCCCGTGGTCAGATCCAGCTCCTCGAGGGTGGCGGCCGGGTGGATCCCGGCCGCGGCCAGGGCGAAGTCGCAGGCCCTCAGCTTGCGCTCGTCCCAGACCCCGGCGCCGGGCAGACCGGGCGGCACATCCAGGATGCCCATCCGCCACCCCCACTCCACGATGTTCTCCCGGGAGCGGTCCAGATGGGGGCTGAGCAGGGCGGGGTAGGGCATATGGAGCCCCGGCAGCCGCACCGGCCCGACCGCCCGGCGCGGCGGGTGCGCATGGCTCCTGAGCCGGGCCGGCAGGGTGACGGCCAGCGAGGTGACGATCCGGGCCGCCGCGCTGCCCAGGCCCGTGGGGCCGCCCGGGAGCGCCGCCCCGCCGCCGTTCATATAGCGGCTGGAGCGCAGGTGCCACTCGTGCCCGCCCGACTGCCAGTCCTGCAACCCCTTGGCGTAGGTGAGGACGTCCGCGCAGGACCGCGGGTCCAGGCCGGACTCCACGAACAGCTGCGGCAGTTCGGTGAAGACGGTGTGCTCGAACTGCTGAAGCCGCGAGGTGATCAGGTCGTTGACGGCCTCGGCGGCCGCCTGGGTGTCACAGCTGAGGAACCGCTCGAAGACCAGCACGCCGTTGGAGAGCTCCCCCTCGTCCTCGACCTCGCGCTGATAGGAGAAGAGATCGTTGCGCAGGTGCACGGCGTCGGCGAAGGCGTCCCTGAGCACCAGCAGCGGCCGGCTCGCCGCCACGGCCTCGGGCACCTCGGCGCCCGCCGCGTACTCCACGATCCCGGCCGACCAGGGGGCGCCGCCGACCTTGCGGCGCATCTCGATGTACTCCAGGGGGTTGGCGACCCGCCCCTCGCTGATGTTGGACAGCTCCCACATGCTCTCTTCGAGCAGATGCCGGGTGGCCTCGGCGAACCGCCGGCGCCAGCCCCGGGACATGACGGGTGTCGTACGGGCCCACAGATCGGCCAGCCCTCGCTCCACCGCGTTCTCCGGCGCCGCGGCGGGCTCGCCGTCGGGGCACACCGGCATGAACGCCCGCAGCCGGTCGAGATAGGCCTTGGCGCCCGCCATGTCCCGGCTGCGCTTGAAGCTCTCCAGGAAGTGGTCGTCGAAGAAGAACACCCAGACGTACCAGTCGGTCACCGTGGACAGCACCTCGGCCGACGCGTCCGGGTGGGTGTAGGCGCAGAGCAGGGCGTAGTCATGGGAGTCGAAGTCGGCCTCGTCCCAGACCCCCGACCCTTCGATCATCTCCATCGCACGGGCCCACCGCTTGGAGTGCTCCCGGGCCGCCGCCAGATGGGGATTCAGCCGGGCCGGATACGGCTCGTAGAAGTCCGGCAGCTCGAAGGGCTGTGGCATCCGCGCCTCTCACCTCTCATCGTGTACGACGTCTGCGGCGGGACCCTGCCCCCGCCCCTGTCGAGATGCGGCTCCGCCGCGCGGGGGCGGTTTTGCCCCCTGGACCCCGGGCCGGGGTCTGGGGCGGAGCCCCCCGCGCGGCGGAGCCGCACATCGGCACTGCGGGAAGGGGCGGGGTGGGGAACAGCTCCGCTGGACGGGGCCTAGTCCCGGCCGTGGGAGATCTCGACGTTCTCCAGGACGCCGAGCGCGTCCGGCACCAGGACGGCCGCGGAGTAGTACGCCGTGACGAGGTAGGAGATCAGCGCCTTCTCGTCGATGCCCATGAACCGCACGGACAGCCCGGGCTCGTACTCGTCGGGCAGCCCCAACTGGTGCAGCCCGATGACGCCCTGGTCGTCCTCGCCGGTACGCATGACGATGATGGAGCTGGTGCGCTCCTTGGTGATGGGGATCTTGTTGCAGGGCAGGATGGGCACGCCGCGCCAGGCGGGCACCTTGTTTCCGTTCAGGTCGACGTGGTCGGGGTAGAGGCCCCGGGAGTTCAGCTCGCGGCCGATGGCGGCGATGGTCCGCGGATGGGCGAAGAAGAACTTGGAGCCGCGGCGGCGGGTGAGCAGCTCGTCGAGGTCGTCCGGGGTCGGCGGGCCGGAGTGGGTCTGGATCCGCTGGGAGTAGTCGGCGTTGTGCAGCAACCCGAACTCGCGGTTGTTGATCATCTCGTGTTCCTGCCGCTCGCGCAGGGCCTCGATGGTCAGCCGCAACTGCTGTTCGGTCTGGTTCATCGGCTTGTTGTAGAGGTCCGCCACCCGGGTGTGCACCCGCAGCACGGTCTGCGCGACGCTGAGCTCGTACTCACGCGGATGGAGTTCGTAGTCGACGAAGGTGCCGGGCAGCTCGACCTCGCCCGCATGGCCGGAGGCCACCGTGATCTCGGCCTCGCCGCGCGCGTTCTGCCGCTGCTGGGGGAGCGCGGCGAACTCCGCGACATGCGCCTGAAGGGCGGGCGAGCCCTCCAGGATCGAGGTGAACTCCCGCCGCGGCAGACCGAGCAGGGTGCCCCCGGTGACGGCCTTGGCCGTGTACTCCCAGGTCGAGTCGGCGCTGAGCAGACACTGCTCGCCGAACCGGTCGCCGTCGCCCAGCACCCCGAGGCGGGTGGGTTCGCCGTACGGACCGCTGCCGGTCTTCTGGACCTTGCCGTGCGCGATCAGATAGATGTGGTCGGCGGCGGTGCCCTCCTCCGCGAGCACCTCGCCGGCCTCGAAGTCGCGCTGCACGAAGCGGTTGGCGAGGGCTGTCAGCACACCCACGTCCTCGAAGCCGCGCAACACCGCGAGCTCGCCGAGCTCACGCGGGATGACCTGGACCCGCGCACCTGTCTTCACAAACTCGATGCGGCCGTCCCCGACCGTGTAGGTGAGGCGCCGGTTGACCCGGTACACCCCGCCCTCGGTCTGCACCCAGGGCAGCACCTTGAGCAGCCAGCGGGAGGTGATCCCCTGCATCTGCGGAACGGACTTGGTGGTGGTGGCGAGGTTGCGTGCGGCGGCGGTGCCGAGGCTGAGCTGCTCCTGCCGATCCGGCTGCGCTTCGCTGGCCGCGTCTACCGACATCAGCCGTTCTCCTTTGCGTGCGGGGGGTCTGGCGGCGAACACTCAGCACGCTAGGGGGCGTTGAACGGCGGAGGCGGGGACGGCGAAGCCGACTCATCAGATCGGATGATCGTGGGAACGCCGGGGTTTAAGGATCGACGAGGTCAGTCGTCGAGATCGCCGTCCAGCAGTTCGAGGTCCGGCGGCACCAGGGTCGTCGACTCGACGAGCCCGCGCAGCAGGTTGTGCAGCAGATTGTGATCGCTCGGCCCCGCGCCGTCGTCCTCGCGCAGTACCGGGTACGGGAAGTCCCCGCCGCGCTCGATCCGGCGGCGTACCGCCCCCACCTTGCGCTCGATCCGGCGCTCGCCCCAGACGCCCTCGCCGCACAGATAGGTCAGCTCCATGGCCGCCTGCCGGTACGACAGGGGGCGCGGGCACTCCTCGTAGAGCAGGTAGTGGCGGCCGAGCACGACCAGCAGCAGCCGCTCGTCGTCGTCCAGCGGCCACCGCTTGGGCGCCAGGGTGTCGTCCTCCCGCCGCGCCCCGAGGCCCCGCTCGCCGTGGTCCGTCACAAACAGCTCGACCAGGTGCTCGCGGTAGCCCGAGCCCCTGACGAACAGCGGTGTGTAGCCGGTGTCCAGGGGGATCGGGTCCATGCTGGAGTGCATCATCCGGCCGCGCGGCAGCCGGACCAGCTGCTGCCCGGTGTTCCGCAGCCACCACCGGCCCTCGCGGTACGTCAGCTCGCCGTGCCGGCGGCTCACCCGCAGATCGCCCTCGGTGACGGGCAGATCCACCTCGGGCCGGCCGGCGCGCCCGAACCGGACGACGCGGCCGGGCGTCGGCGGAACGCTGATGCCGCCGATGATCGAGCGCGCGTGGAGCGTGCCGGGCCGGGCGGGTTCGGCGCCGCGCGCCAGGGTCTCGGGGCGGTGGCTGTCCATCGCTGGCCTCCTCGGGTCGTGCCGTCCGGGACCCACTGTGCCCCACCGGCGGCGGGACCCCTCCCGCTCGGACGTGGGTCAGACGGCCGGAAGAGCGGCGGCGGCCGACCGGGCGAGATCGGTCGCCGTCTCGCAGGGCCGGCCCTGGGCCCGTGCCCCGCTGACCACCAGGCGCAGCCGCTCGGTCGGCCCGTCGTCCTGGCCCTGGTGGGGGTGGTAGAACACATCGACGGTGCAGGTGGAGTCGCCCTCGTACTCCGGCATCACGACGGCGTCGCGTCCGGCGAGCTCGGTGAACCGGGCGTTGTCCGGGGGCGAGAGGAAGCCCTGGTCGAACACCAGCCGCACCGCCATGCGGTTGGTGGTGCTGTGCCAGCCGCAGGTCCAGCGGCCGAAACCGACGTCCAGGTCGCGGGCGTCGATGCCCGGGACGACCTCCAGCGCCCGGGCGTCGAGCAGCCCGCAGGCGTCCTGACGGGCCAGCGAGTCGGCCGGGAGCTTCGGCGAGCGGCGCGGGACCTCGCCCCGGTTGAGCACGGTGACCGCGTGCTCGACGGCGGCGTCGGCGATCTCGCACAGCGGCGCCTTGGCGTCGTCGGTCAGCTTCGCCTCGACCCTGATGACGATGTCGCGCACACCCGACAGCACCAGCGTGCGACCGCACTCCTCGCTCTCGGCGGGCTCCGTGATGACGCCGACCCTCCCCGACATCCTGGCCGTCGCGGCGCTCGGCGGATCCTCGGTGTCGAGGTCCACCGTCACATCGACGATCTCGCTCTCGTCCGAGCTCAGCACGATGTCGCAGCGGTCGTAATTGCCGTACCGCGGGTCCAGTTGGGCGTTGTCCCCGAATCGCTCGAACGGGCTGGTGCTCAGCAGCGCGCACGGATCCACCGTACGGGGGTCCCCGATGCCGAAGTCGTCGCCGGTCGCCCTGGCGGTCGGTGTGGCGGTCGGCGATTCCTCGGCGTGGGCCGAGCGGCCGCCACCGTCCCCGTCGTTCGGCCACAGCACCATGGCCACCGCGGCGGCCGCCACCACCGTGGCGGCCGCGCCCCCGGCGAGCAGGGAGCGGCGGCGCAGCAGGGACGGCAGCCGGGCCACGCCGGTCTCATCGGGCCCGGTGGGCCCATGCGCCTCAGGGGACTCTTCGGGAGGCGGGTAAGGCTTGGTCACCTCCTCGAGCGGCACCCGCGGAAGCTGGTCCACCGGCCCCGCGATCTCCCGCAGCGCCCGCAGCGCCGCCGCCGCGCCGGGCCGCCGCCCCGGGTCGCGCTGAAGCATCGCGGTGAGCACCTCGCGCAGCGGCCCCACCTCCTCGGCCAGCGCCTCGGTCCGGATCGCGCGCCCGGGGCCGCGCGGTGGCGTCTCCCCGGTGACCAGCGCGTACACCGTGGCCCCGAGCGAGAACACATCCGACGCCCGCTCCGGCGCCCCCCGGAAGGCCTCGGGGGCGGCATAGGCGGGGGTGAGGCTGATCGGGCCGCTCGGCGTGACCGTCCTGCTGCCGTCGATGCGGTACGCGGCGCCGAAGTCGGCCAGCTTGGCGACCCCGTCCTCGGAGATCACCACGTTGTGCGGTTTGACGTCGCAGTGCACGATGCCCTTGGCGTGCAGTGCGTCCAGGGCGTTCGCGACCTGGGCGCCGACATGGGCGGCGAGCTTCGCGGGCAGCCGGGCCGAGCCGTCCAGGCTGCCGCCGGTCACATGCTCCATCACCAGCCAGAAGGTGGTCTTCCGGCCCCGGCCGGAGCGTTCGGCTCCGTAGAGGGTGACCACGTTCGGATGGCTGAACTTCGCCAGCGCACGGGCCTCGGCCAGGAGTTCGTCGAAGGCGGCCCGGCTGTTGTCTTCGGCCAGGGCCCGTTTCAGTACGACCGGCCGACCCAGCTCCGTGTCGACGGCGAACCAGACCGCGCCTCTGCCTCCGTTGACGGGCCCCTTCGTGAGCCGGTACTTGCCGACCTTCCCACCCGGGCGCACTTCGGACACTCCCCTCACACCGGCTCACGTCGCGCCATGACCTGGCGCGCGCACCGAACTTACTGCGTGAGGAGGCGAGCACACAGCGTTTCGGGCGCACTTACCAAACCCCCGCATGTGTGGAGGCGAGGCGGCCCGCGGCGGCGTACGCCGGGCGGTCGCAGGAGCGCCCGCGGAGCGCTCGGGGTGGCGGGGGAGCGCATGACGGAGGCGGGGGACGCGGCCCACCCCTGCGGACCACGTCCCCCGCCCCTGCCCTCCCCAACAGGGCTGTTACGGCTCCCCGCCGGGCTCCGGGCCCTCGTAGCCCCGCCGCGACGAGGCGTCGATGCCGACCTCGTAGCGGATCCCGGCGTGGAGCGTGTTGCCGCGGACCCGGGCACCCGTGGAGTGGACGGCGAGCCCGATGGCGTGGTGGGTCGGCGCGGCGAAGGTGTTCCCGGTGATGGTCGCGTTCTGGACGTCCTCGAACATCAGGGCCTGTGAAGCGCGCAGCGTCTCACAGAAGTTGTCCTTGATGACGAAGTCCCCGGAGGCGCCCCGCCCGTCGCCCTCGCCGTCGTTCGGCCCCTCTGCCATGAGGCACATGTTGTCCACCTGCTCGCAGCGGTTGCCCTCGATGCGCACCCGGTGGCTGGGCGGGGTGTCGCTGGCGAACGTCTGCATGCAGTCGGCGTGCCTGCCGCCGCTGTTGTCCGTGTCGCGCACCGTGTTGTGCGCGATGGTGAGGTCGTCGCCGAAGAAGCGGATGCCGTCGCCGTCCCCGCCCTTCGGGCGGATCACGGTGTTGTCCCGCAGGGTGATCCGACGGCCGGTCAGCTCGATCCCCGGCGCCCGGGGGCGGACCGCCCGGAACCCCTGGACGACCACGTTGTCGGCCTCGACCGTGATCCCGTTCACGGTGTCGCCGCGGCCGGAGTAGACGATCGGCTGCCGCGGTGTCCCGCCCTTGGTGATGACCAGCCGGCGCCGGGTCAGATCGCCGTCGAAGCAGACCACGTCGCCCGGGCGAGCCGAGCGCGCCGCGTCGCCGGGGCCGGCGGCGTGGCGGGTGCAGCGCGGCGCCGCGCCGGCCTCGGCGCCGCGCGCCCCCGCCCAGGGCCCGGTCAGCGTGATCAGGAGCGCCAGGATCGAGATGGCGAGAAAGCCGACGACGAGTTTCCGGGTGATCCGCGTGATCCGCATGCCGGCCACCGTAGACAGGCGGCGCCGGGACCGGTCCCCGCTCCGGGCGAACGGCACGACGCCCCGCCCGGAACCGGTCGGAACCGGTCCGGGCGGGGCGTCGCGTGCTGCCGGGCGCTACGGGACGGAGAGGATCAGTCCTGCGGCGTGCCCTGGGGCAACTGGCGCCATGACACCTTGGTGTTGGTGTCGAACGCCCAGTCCAGCATCTTCTTGGCGTCCGGGTACCGCTTCGGGGCGTTGAGTATCACGCCCACCACCGTGCGTCCGTTTCGCTTGGCGGCGAAGACGAGACACCTGCCGGGCGCCGTGCCGGTGCCCGTCTTGATGCCGATCGCGCCGCTGTACGAACCCAGCAGCCGGTTGGTGTTGTTCCAGGAGTACGTCCTCGTCCTGCCGTTGGCCGCCGGCGCCTTCTGAACGGTGTCGACGGACTTGACGACCGTGGTGAGGGTGGAGTTGCCGAGCGCGTGCCGGGCGAGCTTGGCCATGTCGCGCGGGGTGGTGTAGTTCTGCTCCCCGAACGAGATGCCGTCGAAGGTGTCGTAGTGGGTCTTGGTCATCCCCAGCGCGGACGCCTTCTTGTTCATCTGGGAGATGAACGACTTGGTGCGCTTGGCCGTGGTGTCACCGGTGCCGAACGTGTCGGCGAGCGCCATGGCCGCGTCGCAGCCGGAGGGCAGCAGCAGACCGTACAGCAGCTGCTTGACGGTGAGCTTGTCCCCCTTCTTCAGGTCCGCCTTGCTGCCGCCGACGCGGGCGACGTAGTCGATGTACGACTGCTTGACGGTGACCTTCTTGCCGAGGTTCAACCCCCTGGTGTCGAGCACCACCATCGCGGTCATGAGCTTGGTGGTGCTCGCCATCGGGCGCTTGGCGTCGGCCCCCTTGGACCACAGCCGCGTGTTGGTGCCGTTGTCCATCAGATACGCGCCCTTGGCGCTGATACCCGACGGGCCGCCGGCGGCCTCGGCCGTCGACACGGGCAGCGCGATCGTCAACGCCGCCGTGGATGCGATGACGGCCGCTCCCCAGCGCCGCACCGCGGTTCCCCCTAATCTTCTCATATGCCCTCCATCTCCTCGTGATTATTGGGCGAGCGCATCATGTCACTGGGGGATGAATCGATGGACGTCGGGGCGTCAGTTGCCGTTCGCGGTGGTCCAGTCGTAGGCGGCCCGGGCGTCGAACTCCCGATGGCCGCCCGGGAAGAGCAGCCCGGCCGAGGCGAACGCCGCGTCGCCGCCCTGCCCGGCGCCGTCGCCCTGCCCGTCCGGCACATACGGCACGGCGATGCACCGCATCCCCGCCCGGCGCGCCGCCTCGACCCCCGGCGCCGAGTCCTCCACCACCACACAGTCGGCGGGGGCGGCGCCCAGCAGGCGCGCGGCCTCAAGGAACACATCCGGCTCCGGCTTGCTGCGACCGACGTCCTCCGACGAGACGCGGACGGTCAGCCGGGCGCCCAGCCCGGTGGCCTCCAGCGCGGCCTCGATCGCGGCGCGGGAGGAGCCGGACGCGACGGCGAGGGGGTGCCCGGCGGCGTGCGGCAGTTCCACGAACTCGCGCATCCCGGGGAAGGCCGTGGCCCGCTCGCGCGCCCACCTCGCGCGCCGGGCCCCGCGGCTGCGTTAGCGTCGGCCCTCCACGGTGATGTCGGCGGAAGGGCAGTGCGGTGAGCACCACGGGCAGGGGACAGCGGGCGTACATCGGATCGTTCACCTCGGAGGGCGGCGCCGGGATCGCGGTCGCGTCCGTGGACGCGGAGACGGGCGCGCTGAGCGTTCTGCACACGACGGACGCCGTGCCCAACCCCTCCTACCTCGCGCTCGCCCCCGGCGGCCAGGTCCTCTACGCGGTGAGCGAGACCGACGACGGCGCGGCCGCCGCCCTGAGCGTCGCCGACCCCGCCCGGCCGCCCGCTCCGCTCGGCCCGCCCGTACCGGTGCGCGGCGCCGTCCCGACGCATCTCGCGCTCGCCGCCGGGTGTCTCCTCACCGCCAACTACGGCTCCGGGAGCGTCACCGCGCTCCCGGTCCGGGACGGCGGCGCGCTCGCCGAACCGTCGGCGGTGCTGCGCCACGAGGGCGGCGGGCCGGTCACCGACCGCCAGGAGGGCCCGCACGCGCACGCCGTCGTCCCTGACCCGTCCGGCCGCTGGGTGCTCGCGGTCGACCTGGGCACGGACTCGGTGTGGGTGTACGCGCTGGGCGAGCCGGACGCACCGGGCGAGCCGGACGCACGGGGCGGGCAGGGCGTACGGCGGGCCGCGGTGCGTACCGTGGACGCGCCCCCGCGCGCGCACCGCGAGGCCCGGCTGCGCCCCGGCAGCGGCCCGCGCCACCTCGCCTTCCACCCCCGCGGCCACCGCGCTTACGTCGTCAACGAGCTGGACTCGACGGTCACGGTGTGCCGGTGGGACGCGGCGTCCGGCACCCTCGACGCGCTCGGCGAGGTACGCGTCGTGCCGGACGGCACGGACGTCCCCAACTTCCCCTCCGAGGTCGTCGTCTCGGCGGACGGCCGCTTCGTCTGGGTCGCCAACCGCGGCCACGACAGCGTCGCGACCCTCGCCCTCGGCGCCTCCGGCGACACCATGACGCTGGTCGCCACCACGCCCTGTGGTGGGCGCTGGCCCCGCGATCTGACCCTGGCCCCCTCGGGCCGCCACCTCTACGCCGCGAACCAGCGCTCCGGCGAGGTGACCTGGTTCGACATCGATCCGACCACCGGCGTGCCGACCCCGGGGGGCTCGCTCGCCGCCCCCGCGGCCTCGTGCGTGATCTTCGCCTGAGCGCGCGGCCGGGGTGCCCGCGGCCAGGTCGGGCACTCGGCGGTGCCCGACCCGGCCGCCGCGGGCGGGCTCGGCGGCCCGCACGGCGTCCGTGACGCGGCCCGGCGCGGTGTCAGCGCATCGCCGGGGCGGGCTGGAGCTTGATGCCCAGCACCGTCGCGTACTTCGACAGCACCAGCTTGCCGACGGCCGGGTACGCGCCGAGCGCCTCCGCGGCCGCGCACTCCGCCTCCTCGGCGGCGGCCGCGGGGAGGTCGGCCGCGACCTCCGGGCCGATCAGGTAGGGGGCGAGGGCGAGCCGGGCGGAGCCCGCCGAGCGGAGCTGCTCGGCGACGCGCATGACGGCCCCGTCCTCGTCCAGCGCGGCGGCCATCACCGGCACGGCCAGGCGCGCGGAGAGCAGCATGCCGGTGATGCCACCGGCCTGGGTCGCCTCGGCGCCGCCGACCGTCGCCAGGATGATCCCGTCCGCGGCGGTCGCGACGGTGAACAGGCGGGCGCGGTCGGCGCGGGCCAGGCCCGCCTCCGAGAGGCGCACGTGCAGGGCCTCGGCGAGGAGCGGGTGCGGGCCGAGGACGTCGGTGAGTTCGGCGGCGGAGCCGCTGTGCTTGACGGCCTGGCGTATCCGGCGCAGCAGCGCGTTGTCCGGCCCGGCGAGCAGCGGCACCACGACGGCGGACGCCGCCTCGTCCGCGGCGGCGGGCTCGGCGGCCACCACCGGGGCCTCCTCGCCGAGCGCCTCGGCCTCGGCCCGGACCGCCTCCGCCTCGGCCCGGGCAGCCGCGGCGGCCAGGCGCGCGCGCTCGCCGCGCTCCTGGGCGGCGCGGGTGAGCACGGACTCCAGGGCCGGGAAGTCCGCCGTGTCCCCGTCGCCGTCCACGTAACCGATCCGGGCGTCCAGGCCGGGCAGCTCGGAACGGGCGATGCTCACGATCTCCTCGGCCAGGCTCCGGGTGGCGCCGTCGGGCGAGCCCGGGACGGCGAGTACCAGCGGAGGTGCGCCGACGGGGGCGGCCACGGGCTCCGGTCGGCGGTGCCGTCCGGGCTGGCGGGGACGCGGCATTCGTACAGGCAGGCCGGACGCGGGCCCAGTGGGGGAGCTCATGGCGCCGCATGTTAGTCGCTTGTTGTGATCGACTGTTCGGGAGGGTGCGAGGCGGGGGTATCTGTCCCCATTTGCCGAGGCGAACTGCGCGACGGCGTACAAAGCCCTGCGGTGCCGTGCCGGGTCGTGTATCGGCGGGCTCAGGGCGTCAGAGCATCAGGGAATCAGAGCATCAGGGCTTGGCCGCTGCCGGGCCGACGTCCACGACACGCAGCAGCGCGGCGTCCATCGGAAGGCGCAGCGAGTCACCGGCGAGCGCCGCGGCGATCCGCACCGCGCCGGTCAGCGGGTCTCCCGCCGCCTCGGTCACGCGGGCGTGCGGCAGCCGCGCCGCCAACTGGGCGCGCAGGGGCACGAGCAGCGGGTCGCCCATCCGGAACAGGCCGCCGGTGAGCCCCACCGCGCATCCCTCGGTATCGGGGCAGACCGCTGCCGCGGCCTCGGCGATGTGCCGTGCGGCGTCCCGCAGGATCGCGTCCGCGACCGGGTCCCGCTCCGCCGCGCACCGCCCGACCTCGGGCGCGAACGAGGCCAGTACGGCGGGCCGGTCCGGGCGCGGGTACAGCTTGCCCGGCAGCTCGCAGGCCGGGCCGAACACCGCCTCCAGACGGGCCAGGAGCGGACGGGAGCCGCCGTCGCGCCCGTCGTACGCGCGCATCGCCGCCTCCAGGCCGGCCCGGCCGATCCAGGCGCCGCCGCCGCAGTCGCCGAGGAGATGGCCCCAGCCGTCGGCGCGCCGCCAGCCGCCGCCCGCGCGTGCATCGCCCGCCGCGTCGCCTGCCAAGTCGTCCGCCGCGCCGTCCGCGGTGTCGTCACTGGTGTCGCCCGGCAGGGCGACCAGGGCGCCCAGGGCGATCAGGCCGGTGCCGGCCGCGACCACGGCGCCGGACCGCTGGCCGAGGGCCCCGGCGTAGGCGGTCACCCCGTCGGCCGCCAGGGCCAGTCGCCGGGCGCCGAACGAACGCGCCAGCGCGTCGGGCAGCTTGGCGCGCAGATCGTCGCCGAGCGTGGCCATGCCCGCGGCGCCGACGCACACCGCCGCCACACGGTCCGCTCCCGCCTCGCGCAGCAGCGCGTGGGCGGCGGGCTCCACCCGGGCCAGCAGGCTCTCCGCGTCGATGCCCCGGTCGCCGACCACGGCGGGCGTGGGCGAGGACCAGGTCGGGCCGTTCCCCGGACCGTCGCCATGGGACAGCGCGACCCGGACGCCGGAGCCGCCCGAGTCGATCCCGAGGACGAATTCCCGCTGTGTTTCCCGCTTTGTGCGGTCGCCCACCGGCTCAGCCGAACCCGCGCGCATCCTGCTTGAGCGCCGTGTCCACGGTGAGTGCGGTGGCCACGACGAGGCTCAGCAGCGGATCGGGCAGCTGGCGGTGGATCTGGAGGACGTAGTTGTCCGCGGTGGTGAACATCGTCTTCGCCAGACCTTCCCAGGTCTTGGTGATCCGGGCGACCTCGACGTCGGTGTGGTCGACGATGGCGAAGTTCCAGGCGCGCCAGTTCTCCGCCTTGATGGCGCCGATCTGCTGGCCATTGACCTGAATCGCGAAGTTGATCTTGCCGATGGCGTTCTGCTGCACGATCTCGCCGACCGGCTGGCCGTCCGGGCGTGTCACCAGCACCTTGGACTTGATGAACTTCGCCGGGCGGGTGAGCACCAGATGCGGCTGCCCGTGGGCGTCGCGGATCTCCAGCTTGTGGGTCATGAACTGGTCGAGGCTCGTCATGAACCGAGCCACCTTCTTGAGCGTGCTCTGGCCGACCTGGACCACCGACCCTATGGTCCGCCCGTGCTGGTCGAAGACGCTGTACTCGTTGGTGAGCTCGATCAGCTTGGCCTTCTGGTTCACCACCAGCACCGGCTCGCTGAAGAGCGTGCCGCCGCCCGCGTAGACCGGGGCGACACCCGCCTGCTGCTGCACCTGATGCTGGATCTTCGCCGGGTCCGCGACCGGCTGGGCCGGCTGCTGCGGTACCTGCCCCGGCTGGCCCGGGTGGGTGTGCTCGGTCCACTGTGCGCCGTCCCACCAGCGCAGCTGGTTCGGCGTGCCCTGCGGGTCGGCGTACCAGCCCGCAGGGGTGTTCGGGTGTGTCGTCATGGCGGGCAGACTACCTGCCGCTCACCAGGAAGGAAGCGGTCAGGGAAGGCGCCAGTCCACCGGCTGGGCCCCTTGCTGTACGAGGAGGTCATTGGCGCGGCTGAACGGACGTGAGCCGAAGAAGCCGCGGTCGGCCGACATGGGGGAAGGGTGGGCGGACTCGACGGCCGGCAGGCTCCCGAGCAGCGGCCGTACGTTCCGGGCGTCGCGGCCCCACAGGATGGACACCAGGGGGCGGCCGCGCGCGGCCAGCGCCCGGATGGCCTGCTCGGTGACTTCCTCCCAGCCCTTTCCGCGGTGGGCGGCGGGCCTGCGCGGCGCGGTGGTCAGCGCCTTGTTGAGCAGCAGCACGCCCTGCTCGGACCACGGGGTCAGATCGCCGTTGGAGGGGCGGGGCAGACCGAGGTCGGTGTGCAGCTCTCGGTAGATGTTCTCCAGGCTGCCGGGCAGCGGCCGCACCTCGGGGGCCACCGAGAAGCTCAGCCCCACCGCGTGGCCGGGCGTCGGATAGGGATCCTGACCCACGATCAGGACTCGCACCTCGTCGAAGGGCTGTTGGAAGGCGCGCAGCACATTCTTCCCGGCCGGGAGGTAGGTGCGCCCCGCCGCTATCTCGGCCCGCAGGAAGTCGCCCATCGCGGCGATGCGTCCTTCGACCGGTTCAAGTGCCTTGGCCCAGCCTGCTTCTACGATTTCGTTCAAGGGTCGTGCCACGTCGCGTCACTCTAGTGGCTCGGTGCGTGGCCGTGCGCCAGCTCACCGGAGCCCGCCCCTCACCCGGGTACGCACCTCACCCGGGTACGCACCTCACCCCACCACCGCGGCCCGCACGCACAGGACGTCCGGCAGATGCTCGGCGACCAGCCGCCAGCTGTCGCCGTCGTCCGCGCTCGCGTACACCTCGCCGTTGCGATTGCCGAAGTAGACGCCCGCCGGGTCGGCGTCGTCCGTGCGCAGCGCGTCCCGCAGGACCACCCCGTAGTGGTGCTCCTCCGGCAGCCCGGCGGACAGCTCGGACCACGACGCCCCCGCGTCCTCGGTGCGGTAGATCCGGCAGCGGTAGTCGGGCGGATAGCGGTCCGAGCCGTCGTTGACCGGGAACACATAGGCGACGCCGCCGCGCCTGGGGTGGGCGGCGACCGCGAATCCGAAGTCGGCGGGGAGCCCCTTGCCGATCTCCGTCCAGGTCGCCCCGGCGTCGTCGCTGCGGTACACCCCGCCGTGGTTCTGGAGATACAGCCGGTCGGGGTCCACCGCGTCCGGCGCGATCTTGTGCACGCACTGGCCGAACTCCGGGTGGTGGTCGGGCAGGAACTCCGCCTTCAGCCCGGTGTTGGACGGCGCCCAGCTCGCCCCGCCGTCCGCCGACCGGTACACCCCGCCCGAGGACACGGCCGCCAGCACCGCGTCGGCGTCGCGGGGGTCGGTGACGACCGTGTGGACCGCCTGGCCGCCGAAGCCCGCGCCCCACTCCGGCCGCTGCGGGTGGTCCCACAGGCTCCGTACGAACTCGAAGGTCTCGCCGCCGTCGTCGGACCGGAAGAGGGCGCCCGGCTGGGTGCCCGCGTACACCACCTCGGGCGCGGCGGGCCCGGCCGGATGCAGCTGCCACACCCGCTCCAGCGAGGTGTCGGTGCCCTCGGGGAAGCGGACCGCGGGCGCGGGCGGCTCATGCCAGCTGCGCCCGAGGTCGTCGGAGCGGAAGACCGACGGGCCCCAGTGGGAGCTGTCCGCCCCGACCAGCAGCCGGGGCACGGCGCGGCGGGTGTCGATGCCGACGGAGTACACCGCCTGCATCGGGAAGTGCGGACCGGTCAGCTCCCAGCCCCCACCGCCGCGGCGCCCGAGGAACAGCCCCTTACGGGTGCCGATGGCGAGCAGGACGTCGTCCATGGGGCATCACTCCTTGCGATGTGTCCGACATCACAGAGTCTGCACCCCGCCACTGACAACGGCCTGCTCGGTCCACGCAGCCGCAGGTCAGACGGCCCGGCCGTACTGCGAGGGGGCCGTGACGGCCGCACCCAGCTCGCGCGCCGCGCGCCGCGCCCAGTACGGGTCGCGCAGCAGCTCCCGGCCGAGCAGCACGGCGTCCGCCTCGTCATTGGCGACGATCTTCTCGGCCTGCTCCGGCTCGGTGATCAGGCCGACCGCGGCGACCGGCAGCCCGGTCTCCGCCTTGACCCGCGCGGCGAACGGCACCTGGTAGCCCGGGCCGGTCGGGATCCGCACCCGCGCCGCGTTGCCGCCGGTGGAGACGTCCAGCAGATCCACGCCGTGTGCCTTGAGCTCGCGCGCGAACCGGACGGTGTCGTCGGCGGTCCAGCCCTGGCGTTCGTCGGAGTCGTCCTCGGTCAGCCAGTCGGTCGCCGAGATCCGGAAGAACAGCGGGAGTTCGTCCGGCCACACCGCGCGTACGGCGTCCACGACCTCGAGCGCGAAGCGCGTCCGGTTCTCGAAGGACCCGCCGTACTCGTCGGTGCGGTGGTTGCTGTACGGCGAGAGGAACTCGCCGATCAGATAGCCGTGCGCGCCATGGACCTCGGCGACCTCGAACCCGGCGGCCAGCGCGCGCCGCGCCGCCTCGGCGAACTGGTTCACGACCTCGCGGATCTGGTCGGCCGTCAGCTCCTCGGGCACCGGGTGACCTTCGTCGAACGGCACCGGGCTGGGTCCGAGGGGCTGCCAGCCGCCCCCGTCCTCGGCCACGGGCCCGCCGCCCAGCCACGGCCGGTCGGTCGAGGCCTTGCGTCCGGCGTGGGCCAGCTGAATGCCCGGCGTGGTGCCGTGGGCCTTGAGGAAGGCGGTGATCCGGCGGAAGGCGTCGGTCTGGGTGTCGTTCCACAGGCCCAGGTCGGCGGGGCTGATCCGGCCCTCGGGGCTGACGGCGGTGGCCTCGACCAGGACCAGACCGGTGCCGCCGACGGCCCGCGAGGTGTAGTGCGAGAAGTGCCAGTCGCCGGCCACACCCGCGTCCGGGCCGTCGACCTCGGCGGAGTACTGGCACATGGGCGACATCCAGATCCGGTTGGGAATGGTCAGCGACCGCAGGGTGTAAGGCTCGAACAGCGCGCTCACGGCAGGCTCCCTCTCATGTCTTCCACGGGACCCTTGTACGATAACCCTCGTAGTACGCCAGGCGTCAAATTACGAAGACTCTCGTACCATGCTCGTAGAATGGGTCTGCCAGCCAGGCACCGAGGAGTAGCCGTGCAGACGCAGACCCCCGCCCAGGAACAGCCGACCGGCCGTTCGCTCGAGCACCCCGCGCGCGACGACATCCGCCTCGAGGACGTGCTGCACGCGCTGTCCGATCCGATGCGGCTGCGGGTGGTGCGGGCCCTGGCGGCCGAGGCCCACGAGCTGACCTGCTCGGACGTGGACCTGCCGGTGACCAAGTCCACCTCCACCCACCACTTCCGGGTGCTCAGGGAGTGCGGCGTGATCAGCCAGATCTACCGCGGCACGGCCAAGATGAACGCGCTGCGCCGCGAGGACCTAGAGGCGCTGTTCCCCGGGCTGCTCGACAGCGTCCTGCTCGCCGCCGCCCGCCAGGACCTGCGCCCCGCCGACGACCGGGGCTGAGCCCCGCCCGGCCCCGGCCGGCAGATGGTTGAAGAGCAGGTTGAGCGCGATGGCGGTGAGGCAGCCCGCGCTGATCCCGCTGTTCATCACCGTCTGGAACCAGTGCGGAAACTCCTGGTACACGCCCGGCACACCGACCGGCAGCAGCCCGACGGCGACCGACACCGCGACCACCGTGAGGTTGTGGTTGTCCCGGAAGTCCACCCCCGCCAGGGTCCGCAGCCCGCTCGCCGCGACCGTGCCGAACATCACCAGACCGGCCCCGCCCAGCACCGGCGCCGGGACCGCCGCGACCAGCGCGCCCAGCTTGGGCGCCAGGCCCAGCAGCACCAGAATGCCGCCCGCCGTGGCCACCACCCACCGGCTGCGCACCCGCGTCATCCCCACCAGGCCGACGTTCTGGGCGAAGGCGGTGTACGGGAAGGTGTTGAAGACCCCGCCGAGCAGGGTGGCCGCGCCGTCCGCGCGCAGCCCGTCCGCGAGCCGCCGCGCGTCGACCTCGCGGCCGGTCATCTCGCCCACCGCGATGAAGTCCCCGGTCGTCTCGGTCATCGTCACCAACGCGACTACCAGCATCGAAGCGATGGCCGCCCCCTCGAAGGTCGGGGCGCCGAAGTGGAAGGGCGTGGAGACGCCGAGCCAGTCGGTGTCGCCGATGCCCGAGAAGTCGGTGAAGCCGAGCGGCGCGGCCGCCGCCGTCCCGGCCACGATGCCCACCAGCACCGCGATCCGGCCCAGGAAGCCGGGCGCGAAGCGCTGCACGGCCAGAACGGTGACCAGTACCCCGGCGGCCAGCCCCAGGTTCTTCGGCGCCCCGAAGTCCGCGGAACCCTGGCCGCCCGCGGCCCAGTTGCCCGCCACCGGCAGCAGCGACAGTCCGATGACGAGGATCACCGTGCCGGTCACCAGGGGCGGGAAGAAGCGCAGCAGCCGTCCGAAGACCGGCGCGAGCAGGATCATCGCCACCCCCGCGACGATCACCGAGCCGTAGATCGCCGGCAGCCCGCCGCCCTCGGTGCCGATCAGCACCATCGGGGTGACCGCGGCGAAGGTGCAGCCCTGCATGATCGGCAGCCGTACGCCGAACCGCCATAGTCCGACGCACTGGAGGACGGTGGCTATCCCGCACAGCAGCAGGTCGGCGTTGATGAGATACGCCAGGTCAGCGGGCGGCAGCTTCATGGCACCGCCGACGATCAGCGGCACGGCGACGGCGCCCGCGTACATCGCGAGCACATGCTGAAGATCGAAGGCGGCGAGCTGTCCGGGCGGCGGGACCTCGTCCACGGGGTGGCGTGCGGACTTCATACGGGCTCCTTGGGCGGCTACGGGAACGCTGCGGCTGATGAGGCAGCTGGGGAGTGGGTAGCACGACAACAGGACGCGACGGTAGAAGCCTTGAACAGTTTGTTGATTTCCCCGGCGTTGCCGCCGTGTGACCAGGCCGCCGGGGCTCGGCGCCGAGCGCTCCCGGAGCTCAGCCCCGAGCGTCGCGGGCCGCCGTCAGCAGCCCGGGCCAGTCCGGGATCTTCACCCGCTGCCGCCCCAGCGCCTGCCCGAGCGCCGACTCCGCCGCCTCGATCCGCAGCCAGCCGGGCCACTCCACCGGCTCCAGGCCCATCGCCCGCAGCGCCTCCCGCGGGTCCTCGGCCACCGGGCGCGAGGCCAGGGCGTCCGCGTCGGACAGGAGGGAGGCGACGGTCTCCTTGGCACACGAGCGGTTCGTGCCGATCACCCCGGTCGGACCGCGCTTGATCCACCCCGCGACATACTCGCCGGGCGACGGCGCGCCGCCGCGCACCACCCGCCCCTCGGCATGCGGGACCGTCCCGCTGTCCGTGGCGAACGGCAGCCCCGGCAGCGGTACGCCCCGGTAGCCCACCGACCGCAGCACCAGCTGCGCCGGTACGTCCTCGAACTCGCCGGTCCCCGCGACCCCGCCCATCCCGTCCGGCGCGGTCCGCTCGAACCGCACCGCCCGTACGGAGGCATCGCCGAGCAGCGCCGCCGGGCGCAGGAAGAACCGCAGATGGATCCGGCGCGGCCGGCCTTCGGGGGCGCGGCGCGCCCAGTCGCGCAGCACCTCCACATTGCGCCGGCCGGCCCCCGGCAGCTCCGACGGGTCCGCGAACGCCGGATCCATCGCCAGCTCCTCGGGCCGCACCAGCACATCGGCACCGGCCAGCGCGCCGAGCTCGCGCAGCTCCTTGGTGGTGAATTTGGCCTGCGACGGACCGCGCCTGCCGACCATGTGGACATCGGCCACCCGGCTGTCGGCGAGCACGCCGAGCGCGGCGTGCGGCACATCGGTGGCGCGCAGCTCCTCCGCCCCGCGGGCGAGCACCCGCGCCACGTCGACCGCGACATTGCCGACCCCGATGACCACGGCGGAGCGCGCCCCCAGCGCGAAGGCGTCGATCGCCGAGTCGGGGTGGGCGCTGTACCAGGAGACGAACTCGGTGGCCGAGAAGCTGCCCGGCAGCTCCTCCCCGGGGACGCCGAGCCGGCGGTCGGACGCCGCCCCGACGCAGTACACGACCGCGTGGTAGAGCCCCAGCAGCCGCTCGGGCACCAGCGGCGCGGGCCCCACCGGCACATTGCCCAGGAAGCTGACCCGGGGGTGCTCCAGGACCGTGCGCAGGGTGTTCTGGAGCGACTTGATCTTCTCGTGGTCCGGGGCGACCCCGTAGCGCACCAGGCCGTACGGGCACGGCAGCCGGTCCAGTACGTCCACGGCCACATCGGGCACGGTCTGCTGCTGGACGAGCGCCTGGGCGGCGTAGACCCCGCTCGGCCCGGAACCGACGACTGCTACGCGAAGCACGGAGGAGCTCCTTCCGCAGGATGTCTCCAGCATCGCACCCGGGACGGGCTCCGGTCCGGAATTACACACCCGATGCCAGGCTCCCGGGTGACATCCGGGCCGAAGGCTGACGCCGGGGCGCCGGCCATCGGCCCGGGCGCCGGCTTTCGGCTCTCCGAGCCTGCGCTATCCGAGCTGCTCCATCCGCCGGATCTCGGCGCTCTGCTGAGAGATGACGTCGTCCGCCATCTCCTCCACCCGCAGGTTGTTGCCCTTGGCCAGGACGTCCGTGGCCATGGAGACCGCACCGGAGTGATGGGTGATCATGAGCTTGAGGAAGAGCTTGTCGAAGTCGGCGCCGCGGGCCGCGCGCAGCTGGTCCAGCTGCTTCTCGGTGGCCATGCCGGGCATGGCGTCGTGGCCGTGCCCGCCCGCGTGCTCCGGCGCGCCGCCGCCCTGGTCCTTCGTCCAGCCGTTCGTCTTCTGCCAGCCCTGCATCGCCTCGATCTCCGGCTGCTGCCCGGCGGCGATGCGCTCGGCGAGCCGCTTGACCTTCGACGACTTCGCCCGGTCGGGGGCCAGATCGGTCATCACCAGGGCCTGCCGGTGATGCTCGATCATCATGCTCACGTACGCGAAATCGGCCGAGTTGGGGGAGTCGTCCTCCTTCTTCGCCTTCGCCGCCTCCTCGGCCGTCAGCTTCTCGGCCGCCTCGCCGGGCTTGCCCGGCGCGATCACCGAGGGACCGGCCTCCTTGCCCTTGTCGTCGGCCTTGGCGCCGCCTTCGGACTCGCAGCCGGTGAGGGCCAGCGCCAGGGCCGCGGTCACCGCCGCGACCGCGAGCCGGACGGCGCGGGTGGTCGTGGTCGTACGCCGGATCAACACCGTGACCTCCAGGGATGCTTGCAAGCTGTGCTGGTGACCGTATTAGCACGTAAGTCGCCGATCCCGGCCGAGAATCTTCGTTACATATTCATTGCCGACTGTTGGTCTGTACATGAAACAAGCCATACTGCCCACGACTCAGGTCCACGCATCGTTCAACCCGAACGTGAACCAAGGGAGGACGCAGTTGAAGCCGTGGCACAGATTCCAGGTGCGCCACAGATCCCCGATGCGGCCCCGGCACTTCGGTACAGCCGTCGTCGCCTTCGGCCTCCTCGCCTCGCTGTTCGCCGCGAGCCCGGCGGCCGCGACGCCCGACCCCGGCGCCGACCCCAAGGGCAAGCGGGTAACGGAGGATCAGGCCGCTGACGTCAAGGCGGCCATCAAGAGCGGCGAGATACCCGGCGTGGACGAGGTCGTCCACAGCGACAACGTCAGCCATCTGACCAACATCCCCAAGCAGGCCCTCAAGGGCACCAACTCCGACCTGGCCTTCCAGGGCAAGTACGCCTTCGCGGGCAACTACGACGGCTTCGTCATCTACGACATCAGCAACCCGAAGCAGCCGAAGACCGTCAGCCAGGTGCTCTGCCCCGGCTCCCAGAACGACATCAGCGTCTCCGGGAACCTGCTCTTCCTGTCCACGGACTCCTCGCGCAGCGACAACTCCTGCAACAGCACCACGCAGCCCGCCACGGAGAAGTCGTCCTGGGAGGGCATGAAGGTCTTCGACATCACCGACAAGACCGCGCCGAAGTACGTCGCGGCCGTCGAGACCGCCTGCGGCTCCCACACCCACACCCTGGTGCCCGAGCGGCAGAACGTCTACATCTACGTCTCCTCGTACTCCCCGGACGCCACCTTCCCGGACTGCCAGCCGCCGCACGACGGGATCTCCGTCATCAAGGTGCCGCGCAGCGCCCCCGAGAAGTCGGCCGTCATCGACTTCCCGGTGCTCTTCCCGGACGGCGGCAACCCGGGCGCTCCCACCAACCCGGGCGTGTCCAAGACGACCGGCTGCCACGACATCACCACCTTCCCCAAGCTGAAGCTGGCGGCGGGCGCGTGCATGGGTGACGGCATCCTTCTGGACATCGCCAACCCGGCCAAGCCGCGCGTCATCGACCGGGTCGAGGACAACGTCAACTTCGCCTTCTGGCACTCGGCGACCTTCAACGAGCGCGGCGACAAGGTCGTGTTCACCGACGAGCTCGGCGGCGGCGGGGCCGCGACCTGCAACGCCGAGGTCGGCCCGAACCGCGGCGCCGACGGCATCTACGACATCGTCGGCAAGGGCGACCGCCGCAAGCTGGTCTTCCGGAGCTACTACAAGATCCCGCGCCACCAGGCGAACACCGAGAACTGCGTCGCCCACAACGGCTCGCTGATCCCGGTCAAGGGCCGCGACATCATGGTCCAGGCCTGGTACCAGGGCGGCGTGTCCATCTGGGAGTTCACCGACTCCGATCACCCCAAGGAGATCGGCTACTTCGAGCGCGGCCCCATCTCCACCGAGACGCTGGTCGGCGGCGGCTCCTGGTCCGCGTACTACTACAACGGCTACATCTACTCGAACGACATCGCCAAGGGCTTCGACGTCCTGAAGATCGACGACCGGCGCACCGACAGCGCCCGGTCGGTGCGGGTGCCCGAGCTGAACGTGCAGACGCAGCCCGACTACCGCTGACCACCCGCCCCGGACGACCCCAGGTCGTCCGGGGCGTCCTGGCTGTCCTGCCCGTCTCGCTCGTCCTGCTCGTCCTGCTCGTCCGTCCCGCCGGGCCGTTCCGCGCCCGGCGGGCGGCCCAACTCCCACTCCAGCCCGTAGCGGTTGAACAGCTCCGCCCGCAGCCGCTCGACCGGCATCGGAGCCCCCGGCAGCAGCAGCGCGACCACCGCGCCCATCAGCTGCGCACGTAACAGCGGGTAGTCCGCGTCCGGGTCCGGCGATCCGTACCGCACCATCGTGTCGCGCAGCAGCAGGGCCAGCCGCTGCTGCTCGGGGCACTGGATGAACCCCTCGGCCGTCAGAATGCCCGCCATATGCGTCCGCATCAGCAGCGGACGCTCCACAGCGAGCCCCAGGATCGCGTCGATCGCCCGCGCCAGCCACTCGCGGCCCGCGCCCTCGCCCTCCGGCCGCGGCTCCCGCTCCAGCCCCTTGGCCAGCTCCAGGTGCATCAGCCGGTGCACGGCCGTCTGGAGCAACTGGCGCTTGCCCGGGAAGTAGTACGAAACCAGACCGCGCGCCGCCCCGGCCCGGTCGGCGATGTCGGCGAGAGTCGTCGCCTCGTAGCCGCGCTCGCCGACCAGATCGACCGTCGCCTGAAGCAGGCGCTCCTGGGACCGGCGGCGCAACTCCTCATTGACCGAAGGGCTGCGGGGGGACATGCTGTAACTCCTGCGTTGACTGGCTCATGGCCAATATACTCAGTGCGGTCTCGGGTTGTCCGCCATCCTGTGCCCTGGGCGGCCCCGATGCTCCGCCGGTTCGGGCGACGCGGGGGATCGTCCGAATCGGCGGTTTCACCGCGTCTGTGACCGGGTGTCACGGCGTCTGACCGCGCCCGCGAGGTCGAGCACCGGCCGCAGCCCGTCAGGGCGGCGCTCCACCGGCAGATGGTCCACCAGATGCACCCGGCACCCCAGCCGCGCCGCCCCCGCGTCCGCCCGCCGGTCGTCCCCCACCATCACGGCGTCTTCCGGGGCCAGCCCGAGCGCGTCGCACGCCACCCGGAACAGCCGGGGGTCGGGCTTCTGGACGCCGTGCTCGAACGACAGCACATAGGCGTCCACGAACTCGTCAAGACCGTGCGCCCGGAACACCGGCCGCAGATCCCAGCCGATGTTGCTGACCACCGCGATCCGCACCCCGCGCCGCCGCAGTTCGCCCAGCACCTCGGCCGCGTCGGGGTACGGCCGCCAAGCGGCCGGCTGCATGTGGCGGTCGTACAGCGCGTCGTACAGCTCGGGGTCGGGCAGCGGCACCTCCCGGGCCAGCCCCGTGAAGGCGGCACGGTGCTCCTCCGCGCTGCGGTCCCGCGTGCCCCACACCTCGCTCAGGTGCGGCGGCACCGCCAGCGGCGGCGCACCGCCCGGCAGCGCCCCCGCGTCCTCCAGCCGCCGGGCGTACCGCAGCAGGTCCTCCTCCGGGAGGACCGCGCCCGAGGCGTCGAGCACGGCCCGCAGCCAGGCGTCGGTCGGCTCGATGCGGAAGAGGGTCCCGGAGAAGTCGAACAGCGCGCCCTTGATCGTCATGCCCCCATCGTTCCAGGCCCGCGGCCCAGGTGGTGCCCGCTCGGCCGATGCGGGTGGGCCCGCGCTCGCCGCCGGAGACGGGTCACTCCTCGGCGCGCTCGTCCTCCCGGTCCGGCGGGTACGGGTACGTGGCCGCCGCCGCGTACACGAGGGCGGCGCCCAGCAGCCAGCCGCCCAGCACATCCGTGGGCCAGTGCACCCCCAGATACACCCGGGTGAACCCCACCCCGGCCACCGACACCACGGCCAGTACGGTCGCGGCCCGCAGCCACGCCGCGCGCGCCCCGCACAGCGTCATCACCCACAGCAGCAGGCCGAACGCGACGGTCGCGGTGAGGGCGTGGCCGGACGGGAAGGCGGCGTAGTGCGCCGAGTCCACCGGGTTCGTCCAGTGCGGGCGCTCCCGGCCGACCGCCGCCTTGATGCCCTGCTGGAGCGCCGTCCCCGCGGCGGCCGTGGCCGCGATCCACATCGCGAGCAGCCACATCCGTCGCCACAGCAGCCATCCGGCCAGCAGCGTCAGCCCCGCACGCATCGTCCAGGGATCCCACACCCAGTCGGTCAGCACCTTGTTGGCCTCGGTCCAGCCGTGGTGCGTCACCGCGGTCCGGTGCAGGGCTTCGGCGATGTCCCCGTCCGCGTCCACCAGCGGCCCCCAGCCGGCCGCGACCGGCACCAGCAGGATCACGAAGAGCGCGGCGAGGACCGCGGCGGTGCGTACGGCATGGAGCTTCGACACATGCATGAGTCGATGATCGCGCACCGGCGGGCGCGGGGGGCGGCCAGGGCCTAGCCTCGCAGGGCGCGGAAGAGGTCGAGGGTCGCCGCCAGCTGCGAGTGGCACGGGGTGGGCAGGTCGTCCGGGGCGAACCAGCCGAGCGCGTCGAACTTGTGCGGCTCGCCGATGGCGACCCGCGCCGGGTCCACCTCCACGGCGCACACCACGGCCACCCAGTGGGAGACGGGATCGCCGCGCAGAATGTTGCGGACCCCGAGGGTCTCGACCGTGAGGGCCTCCGCGGTGTACTCCTCACGGACCTCACGCGCGACGGCCGCCTCGAACGACTCGCCGTGTTCGAGCGCCCCGGCCCCCGTGTCCCAGGTCCCCGGCTCGTCGCGCGCCGCCGCGCCGCGCCGGGCCAGCAGGATGCGCCCCGCGCCGTCGTGGCACACGAAGACACACGAGACGGTGGGGGCCGTCAGCGCCCGGTCGCCGGGTCGCTCGGCCGGTGCGGGGGTCGTGCACGTGGTGCGGGTCATGTTGCTCAGGCCTTCCCGGGTAGGTGACAGCGCGCGACTGTAGCCGCGGGCGCCCCGCCCCGGCGAAGGGTTTACGCCTGGCTCAGCCCAGCACCCGCAGCGCCGGGACCAGCGTGACCACCAGCGGCACGACGGGGACCAGCGCCGCCGCGGCCGTCAGCCGAAGGCGGCGGGCGGGGGAGAGCCGCGCGGCGGGGGCGAGCAGCCGGTCCACCCGCTGCGGGACCTCCGCGAGCTGGGCCGGAACGGGCCCGAACACCCCCCGGTGCTCGTTCAGTTCGACCAGCGCGAGCGCGGTCGTCAGCCGCCCGAAGCGCCGCGAGGCGGAGTCGTCGGCGGCCAGCTCCACCAGCCGGTGCACCTGGTCGCGGAAGGCCGCGAATACCGGCACCTGAGGAAAGCCGGTGGCCAGCGCGGCCGAGCAGTGCAGCAGCCAGTGGTGGCGGGCCCGGGCGTGCCCCTGCTCATGGGCCAGAACGGCATCCAGCCGACGGCCCTTGAGGCGGCGCAGCGCCGCCGTGGTGATGACCAGCCGGGGCGGAGTGCCCGGCAGCCACCACGCCTCGGGCCGGTCGCCCTCCAGCACCACCAGACGGTCCCCGGCGGGCTCCTCGCCGGGCAACGCCGGGCAGCGGTCGAGCAGTTCGGCCCGCCGCTGCTTGCGCCGCGCCCGCGCGCGCCCGATCTCCCGCGTCAGCATCACCGCCGTCCACACCGCGCCGCAGGCCAGGACGACGGCGACGGGGGCGGCCCAGGGCCCGTACGCGGACAGCGCGTACGCCTCCACCACGCCCTGGGGCGCGGGGGCGAAGACATTCCCGCGCACGGCCTGGGACGCGGCCGCCGCGGTGAGCGCCATGGTCAGCCCGCAGCACAGCAATACGGCGACCACCACGCACTGCCACACCCACAGGGCGAGCACGGGTTCGCGGTCGGCCCAGTCGGACCGGGCCAGCAGGCGGGGCGCCATTGCCGCCGCCAGAGCGCCGAGGCCCATCAGCGCGAGCGGGACCATCATGGCGTCACTTTAGTGAGCGCGAGGGCGAGGCGGGTACGGTCCGGTGGCCGGAAGTGACGTACACCACGGCCGCGGGACGGTTCCGGGGGCGCTCAGAGGGTCAACAGCATCGCGGACATCCCGATCGCCATGGACAGCCTGCACGCGTCGGCCAGTTCGGGCCGCCGCGACCAGGCGGGCCGCCCGGGGTCGCCGCCCGCCCCGGCGCCCGCGGTGGCCGTGGCCGCCGGGACGAGCCGGCGCGTCGCCGACCACACCACATACACCGCGAAGTACGCGAGCAGCACGCCCGTGAGCGGCGGCACCCCGCCAGGCGCCCGCCCCTCCGCCCCGTGCCCGGCGTGGCCGTGGGCCCCCGCCGGGCCGCTCACCGCCATCGCGAGCGCCATGTAGACCATCGCCAACGCCCCCACCGCGTGGTGCAGATGATGGCCCAGGTCCTCGCCACCGCGCCGCGCGGGCAGCAGCGCCCGTACGGCCGCCACGGCGAACACCGCCGCCAGGACCGGCGGGCCCCAGGGCCGGGGGTCCAGCGCCGCGGCGGGCACCGCCATCACCGCCATGCCCCACCCCATCAGCGCCTCGGCCCCCGCGGCCCGCCGCGGCAGCCCGGGCGGCTCGCCGCGCATGCGCAGCAGGCAGTACGACCCCGTGGCCGCGCACAGCGCGACCAGCAGCCAACCGGCGAGCGGCGGTCCGTGCACGGCACCTCCCGGGACGGACGGATCCCCCCGAGGTTGCCCGGCACCGGCCCGGCACACGGGAGCGCACGGGGGCAACGGGGGAGCGCGGCAGGCCGTCCCGCAGCCGTGATCTTGACCTCGCGCGCACTCCAGGTCCTAGCGTCCCGGGACATGACGACCGAGCAACACAAGATCGGCAGCGGCTTCGGCGCGCACGTCATCGTCCCGGCGCGCAGGACCGCCGCCGCGGCGGGCCGGCTCTGGGCGCTGTCCGGCGATCTCACGGGGCTGGATTCGTTCTCGTAGCCCCCGAGGCGCGGTGTGCCGACGATGCCCGCAGGTCGCCCAGCCACCGTCGGCACAGCTCGGCGGTGACGGGCTCGCACAGCTCGGGCGTCGAGATCTCGAACAGGAACTGTGTCAGCAGGTCCTCGTGTCCCGCTTCGAAGTCCACCCACTCCTCGAAGTGCACCGCCTGGGCCCAGTCCACGAGTTCGCGCGGACTCGCCGTCCCATCGGCGACCCTCGCGGCGGCGGCAGCGGCGTGGGCACGGGTGAAGGTGACGGTCGTGGTGCCGCCGTCGCGCCGTACGGCCCGGACGAGCCGGGCGGTCTCGCCACGCCAGTGCACGAGGTCTTCCAGGGCCCCGCCCACCATGCCCCCTCCACAGATCCGTGCCGCCTCGGCGGAAAGCGGGTGGCGGCGCGGCGAGCCCGTGCCTGATGATCGAGCCATGGACGCCGTCGTTCAATGGGTACGCACCGAGTGGACCAAAACCTCCCGCGGCGGCCCCGAAGCCGCCCGGAGGAACGCGGCTCCCCTCGCGTTTCCGCTGCCGCCCGGCCTGGCGTCGGCCGTGCACGAGGTCGTCATGCGGGAAGCCGACGCCTTCGAGCCCCACACCTCCGTACGGGAGCTCCCCGACCCCGGAGTGGCGCTCCAGGAGGCCGGGGGCCTGCTGCGGGTCCGTCCCCCTGAGGCGTCGCTGTTCAGCATGCCCCGCCGGCATCGCCGCCCGCCCGCGGTGCGGCTCGGGCCGGGGGAGTGGCTGCGGTGGCGGATCAACTACCGCTTTGTCGGTTTCTGTGGCGGTGAGTGGTCCTACCGGCTCGACACTCTCAACGTCGCCTACGGCCCCGCCGCCCCGGATGTCTTCCTCGGCTCGCCGACCCGGCGCGTCGACGAACGCGCGTATCTACGCTGACGGTGTCCGTGTCCGTACGTGCAGATGGCCGTCGCCCGGGAACGCGGGCGGTGCCGCCGGCAGCAGCCTGGCCAGTTCGTACCCGCACTTGTGCGCGACGCCGCATGACGCCGCGTTGTCCACCTGGTGCAGCAGCTCGAGTCGCGTCAGTCCGTCACCGGCGAACGTGGTGAAGGCCCAGTCGGTCAAGGCCCGCAGCGCACTGGAAGCCACTCCGCGACCACGCGCGTGCGCCGCGCTCCAGTAACCCACCTCGGCCGAGGCGCCGCCAGGGGTGACGTTCTTGAGCACCACATGGCCCGCCAACCGCCCCTCGGACGACGAGGCCCGGGACTCCACAACGGCGAACGCGAAGCGGTGCCCGGCCGCCCGGCCCCGCTGCTGCTCCTGAATCCAGCGCACCGCGCCCGCCTCGTCGTCCACGGGCGTGTTCGTCCAGCGTCGCAGGGCGGGGTCCTGGCACAGCCCGACCAGATCGGCAGCGTCCGCGGGGTCCCAGGGGCGCAGCACGAGAGCGGGCGCCTGGGTGGTGATCCTGTCCATCGGCCGAGGATAAGCGGTGCCGCGGGTGGCGGACCTAGCCGGGGAGCAGGCGCACCTGGGCGCCGGAGAGCTTGGCCCACCAGTGGTCGTAGCGGCTGTAGGGCCGGGGGTCGCGGTCGGCCAGCAGGGCCGTCAGGGAGCGGGCCTCCGCGGCGAGGCCGTCCCATGCCGCGGGCGGGAGTTCATGGAAGGCCGTCGCCTCGATGCCCCCGTCGACCGGCCGCCACACGCCGGCGACATAGCCGTCGACCAGCAGTGTGGGCAGCACATCGCCGTTGTTGCGGATCACCACCCGGCGGTAGTCCGGAGGAATCACGCGGCCGCGGTCGGCGTACGCGAGCAGGATGCTGTCCCACATCGCCATGAGCCGGGGCGGGGCCGGGGTGTCCGCGGGCGGGCGCGGGGCGCCGGGGAGGTCGAACAGCGCGGTGCCGTCGGGCCCTCGGAGCTCCTTGACGGCGCCGTCGAGCGCGCGCAGCGCCTGGCGTATCGGCGTCCGCTGGACCATGGCGAACTGCGCCATGTCCGCCACCGACGCCGGACCGAACCCCTCCAGATAGCGCAACAGAAGGCCCCGCAGCGCCTCCGGTGATATCTCCCGCCCCCTGGCGGAAAGGGCGCCCGTCTGCGCCGCGCGGAAGGACGGCCGCCAGCCGAAGGACCACGGCCCGCCGGTGACCGCGTGATGCAGGGGCGCATAGCCCTTCAGCCCCCACCACGCCCCGGCCTTCTTCTCGACGCCCAGCCGCTCCTCGAGCCACGCCTCCATCTCCGCGGCCGTTCGCGGCCGCTCGGCGAACGACAGCAGCCCCGGGAGTAGTTCATGGGCGTCCGCCGGGGTGAGCCCGGCGGCGGCGAAGCGATAGCCGAGCCGGGAGCCGTACAGGGTCGGCTCCATCGCCTCGCGGAAGCCCTGGTAGTCCTCGGCGTGGACCGCGTGCAGCGTGATCCGCATCAAGGTCGCCTTGACGACCGCACGGTCGGCGAACGCGGCGTCGAGCTCCGCCGGAGCGAATCCGGCGAGCCGGTTCCACAGCGCGACGTACGGCGAGGCGGCGTGCTGGGCCTGGAGCGCGACGACGCGGCGGACGGCGTCGACGGTGCCCAGTGACTCCCGCCGCAGCAGCAGTTGACGGCCGAGCGTGGCCCGGTTGAGTGCGCGCGCAGTGATCTCCACGGCCGACGATTGTGCCGTGCGACGCCCGGCCGCCGCCAGTGCCGTCCGGCAGCGGTACCTCGTCCGCCTGCCGTATCCGCGGCTGGGCTGCCCAAGCATGATCGCGTGCGCGATCACATCGGGGACTCCCGCCAGGACGATCGCAGCGGTGTGGCTGCCGGTCGGCTGCGAACCCTTTCCGTGCTCACCGCACCTTGCGGATGAGCAGCTCCACCGCTTGCTCCCACCGGAACGCGTCCCGTCCGCCGCCAGCCCTCGGCTGGTGCGGCTCGTAGTCGGCGATCAACACGCCCATCCCCTGTAGCCGCTCCAGGCTCTGCTGGTACGCGGGGTGGGCGGACTGTGCGGCGTTCAGATAGGGCAGGACGGCGGTCGGGATGCCCAAGCCGTACGCCTCGCACAGGATGCCCAGGGCCAGAGTGTCCGAGATCCCGGCGGCCCACTTGTTGATCGTGTTGAAGGTCGCCGGGGCGACGGCGATGGCGTCCGGCGGAGGGAGCGGGCGCGGGTCACCGGGCGAGCGCCAGGCGGAGCGGATCGGATAGCCGGTCTGGGCCTCGACCGCTTGGGGGTCGATGAAGCCCAGGCCCTGCGGGGTGGCGATGACACCGACGTCCCAGTCCCGCTCCTGTGCCGCGGTGATCAGCTTGCCGACGTCACCGGCGATCCCGGCCGCACAGACGACGACGTAGAGGAACGGCTTACTCCGCTCACTCATGCAGGCACTCCCAGTTGTCGGCTGAAGTGATGCAGCTCGGGCACGGCTCGGCGGCGGTCACGGGCGGCCAAGTCAGCCACCAGCTCACGCACTGCCGGCCGCCGGATGTCCTGGGCCGCGCAGCATTTAGCGACCTGGAGCGCTCGGCAACCGTCGGCGATCCTGCCCGCTGACTGTACGCACGGGCGGCGTCCACCCACAGGGCCGCGCGCCGTTCGGGGACGCGGATCGGTCGCCGCGTGAGCGGTCGGGCGGTCTCCGGGGCGGTGCCCGAGTATCGCCGAGGGCGACGGCCCGGCAGTTCCCTGGGACGGGCCCACTCGTTCGGAGGCGTACATGGAAACGCACCGACTCAGCTTCGTCCCCCGGCACCGCCTACTCGCGGCCTTACGCCAATGGGGACTACAGGCTGACAGCGACGTACTCCACTCGATCCCCCTGCCTACCGTCCCCCGGTGGCCTACCGTTCCACCCATGACCTCGATCAGCCCCGAGAACCCGCTGACCTCAGAAGACGCTGAGGGATTGCTCGCCATGCTCTCTGCCCGAGTCGAGATCAAGCCAGGCATGAGCGAGCGGGAGCTCGACCAGATCGAGGAACGCTGGGGGTTCCGTTTCGCTCCGGAGCACCGAACGTTGCTGGGTGCAGGACTGCCGACGGGTAGCGGTAGCTGGCCCGACTGGCGGGACGGTCACGCGGGCGACCTCGCGGAGAGGTTGGCCTGGCCGATCGACGGCGTGTTGTTCGACGTGGAGCACAACGGCTTCTGGCATCCGGAGTGGGAATTACGGCCAGCGGGCACCCAGGACGCCTTGGCGATGGCTCGCACCTACTTGGCCAAGGTCCCGGTGATGGTGCCGATCTACTCCCACCGGTATCTCCTGGCGGACCCAGACCGCACGGGCACGCCCGTGTTGTCGATGTATCAGGCAGACATCATTTACTACGGCACTGACCTGGTCGACTACTTCCATCACGAGTTCGGTCGGCCGGTTCCGACACCGAAAGACCACGCGTACCCCACGATCCCGTTTTGGTCCCACTTCCTGGGCTGAACAGCCCCGAGAGGACTGGCCCAGCTCTCGCCCCACCGCCAGCGCCCCACCGCCAGCGCCGCACCGACCCGCGCCGTCACCCGAAGATCCCGCGCGACGGCGTCGGTCTTCTCCCCGCAAGCGAACCGCCCGGCCGCCTCCAAGCGCACCCGCTCCCGCTTCTGCTGATCCCTTGGCGTCAGTCCGCCCCCGTGCGCGTACCGCATGACGACGTCGTACCGAAACGATCAAGAACCATCACTGCCGGCGGATTCCACCAGTTCAACCCGAGTAATCGCTGGCGCAACCGTGGTCGGCCCACTCGTCGAGGAGGCGGTCAGGCTGCCCATCGGTGTCGCCATCGGCCAAGGAACCCAGTCCGGTCGCGCAGATCGAATACAGGTCGCAATCCACACTAAGACCGTGTCCTATGTGGTGAGGCGGACGAGTCGCTTGTAGCAGCACAGGGCGGCGGCGAGGCCGAGAAGGCCAGATAGTTGCGGGGATTGCGTTCGTAGCGAGGGCTGAGTCGGCGGTGGCCGGATAGCCAGGACATTGTGCGCTCGATGACCCAGCGGCGGAGCCCTAATCGTTCACTGGACTCGATGCCTTTGCGGGCGATGCGTACTCCGATGCGCTTCCATCGCAGCCATCTGCGCAGGTCGGCCCTGTCGTAGGCTTTGTCGGCGTGCAGGCGCTGAGGCTTGAGATACCGGCCTGGGGTGATGACTGCTGCGCTTGTCGAACGGTTGGCGCCGGAAGACCTGTGGGAGTTGCTCCAGCGGGTGGTCCCGCCGGCTCCGCAGTGTCCGCAGGGTGGAGGAGCACGCCGGCGAGGACCGCGAGGTACTGGCCGCGATCATCTTCGTGGCCCCCTCGGGGTGTACCTGGAACCAATTGCCGCCCGGTTTGAGTCTGTCGGGAGTGACCGCCTTCCGTCGATTTACTGAGTGGACCGAGGCCCGGGCGTGGGCCAAGCTCCACCGCCTGGTCCTGGACTCGGCTCCCGGGGCGGGCTGGACCGGTCTCGCTGCGCCAAGCCCACCCGCACCCGCGAGAATGGTTCGACGCGACAGATCCGGACGAGTGGCCACTTCGGTGCCTCCATCAGGTGACTGCTGAGCCGGCGTGGGCGGAAGCCATTCGGCGAGGGAACCTAGCGTCGCTCAGCGACCGGCGCGTGAACCCGAGTAGAACGGGCCACAATCCGAGAACCGACGCGCACCCGGCCGGGGTAGCGGACTTCCGGATTCCTTCGGAGGCGCTGGTACGCGTCGAGGGGTAACTGCCGGAGGTGCAGGCGGCCTTCGGCGGTCCATGTGCTCCGACCAAGGAAAATTCGTGATCAGCACGAAGGCCGTGGGGATGAGTATGTCGCACCCTGCCGTTCGACAGGAGCCGTTCACGAAACTGCCTTGCTTCCTGGACGAGTTCGGTTCCGCGTGGTTGTGCGGCCTGCGGCCTGCGGCCTGCGGCCTGCGGCCTGCGGCCGTCAGGCGCGCGCCGTCGTGAAGGCCGCGGCGCCCTCGCGGTCGAGCCAGGTGGCGAAGTCCATCAGGCCCGGGTGCTCCTCGCGCAGCGCGTCGATGTCGGCATGCCAGCCGCCGCCGTGGTTGGCGAAGTCGTAGCCGGCCACGGCGTCGGCGTCGCGGCCGGCCAGCGCCTCGCGCGGGATATGCCGGTAGGTGATGGGCCGCCGCAGTGCCCGCTCCATGGCTCGGACGATCTGTGGCATGGTCAGTTCGTCCCCGGCCAGTTCGATCGTCCGGCCGGTGTATTCGGCCGGACGGGTGAAGGCCAGCGTGGCGAACGCGCCGATGTCGGTGGCCGCGATGAGTTGGACGGGCACGTCCGGCAGGATGACGTCGGCCAGCATGCCGTCGCGCACGCCCATCTGCGGGTGGACCTGGTTGTCCATGAAACGGACCGGCCGCAGCGCGGTCATGGGCAGGCCCAGGTCGCGGCCGTACCGCTCCAGGGTGTCCTTGGTCTGCCAGCGCGCGATGCCGTGCGAGGCGTCGGCCGCGCCGACGGAGGCGTACACGAAGCTGCGGACGCCGGCCGCGGCGGCGGCGTCGGCGACGTTGCGGCCGTAGCGGAGCTCGTCGTCGATGGCGAAGCCGGGCGGCGTGCCGGGGTAGCCGAGGGTGGGCTGGACGCTGAAGACGCCGTCGACGCCGCGGGTGGCCGCGTCGAGCGAGAGGCGGTCGTCCATGTCGCCGCGGACCAGCTCGGCGCCGGCGGCGGCGAGCGTCCGCGCGGCGGGGGTGCCGGGGTCGCGGACGAGAGCGCGGACCCGCTGCCCGGCGGCCAGCAGGCCGCGGGCCGTGGCGCCGCCCTGGGCGCCGGTGGCGCCGGTCACGAGAACGGTGATCATGTTTCCTCCCGGTGGCGGGGTGCCGAGAACCGGGGATGCTCCCCGGTTTCCGTCGGGTACGATACGGGGACAGTCCCCGATTAAGTCAACCCGGGAGGCGATGATGCGGGCCGACGCCCGGCGCAACTACGACCGGCTGGTGGCCTCCGCGCGGGCGGCCTTCGCCGAGCTGGGGGCTGATGCGCCGCTGGACGACATCGCACAGCGCGCGGGCGTCGGCAACGCCACGCTCTACCGGCACTTCCCCACCCGGCAGGCGCTGCTGGAGGCGGTGTTCCACGACCACGTCGACGCCCTGTGCCGCCGGGCCGGGGAGCTGATGTCCGCGCCGTCGCCGGGCGCGGCACTGAGGGAGTGGCTGAGCGCGTTGATCGCGCAGGGCAGCACGGAGCGCGGGCTGGCCGCGTCGCTGCTGGCGGCGCTGGGCGAGGATGGCTCGTCGTGTCGCGTGGCGGTGTTCGATGCGGCGCGGGGGCTCCTGGCGCGGGCACAAGAGGCGGGCGACGTCCGGCCGGGCGTGCCGGTCGAGCAGCTGTTCAAGCTGGTGAACGCCATCGCGCTGGTCACCGAGACGGAGCCGGACGCGGCCGGGCAGGCGGCCGCTCTGCTCGACCTGATCTTCCACGGCCTGACTCCGCGCCCGTGAACAACGGGCGCGGAGTCAGGCGGTGAGGAGCGCGCGAGTCCGGCGGGGTCGGCGCGTCATGTCCGGGACTACGTCCCCGGCCGGTAGCGCAGGGGGTGGTCCTCCGGCACCTCCACGATCGCGATTCTGACCCCGTCCGGGTCGGCGATCCACATCTCGATCAGCCCCCAGGGCTCCTTCCGCGGGGGCCGCAGCACCTCGACCCCGTGTGCCGTGAGTTCCTCGTGGACGGCGTGGGCGTCGGCGACCTGGAGCCACAGCTGGAGGCCGGGGGCCGGAGGGGCGTCGGAGCGGCCGGAGAGTTCGAGGAAGCCGCCGCCGAGGAAGTAGACCGTGCCGCGCTCGGGGCCCTCGCCGAACTCCCGGTAGACCGCGAGGCCGAGGGCCTCGCCGTAGAAGGCGCGGGAGCGTTCGGGGTCGGTCGGCCGCAGCAGGGTCCGGCTGCTCAGTACATGCACCATGTGCGTGACCCTACGCACCGGCGGCGCGTTAGGGTCGATTCCTGCCGCGGACGGCGGGGAGCCGTCGGCGGGGAGCAGCCAGCAGGGAGAGGACTTCCGACGTCATGGAGACCGTTGACGCCGCCCGGCCCAGCGCCGAGCCGACCTTCCGGACCGCGACCGAGGCCGATGTGCCGGGGCTCGTCGCGCTGATCGAGTCGGCCTACCGGGGGGACTCCAGCCGGGCGGGCTGGACGACGGAGGCCGACATCCTGGGCGGGCAGCGCACCGACCCCGAGGGGGTCGCGGCCGTGGTGAGCGACGAGAGCGGCCGGATGCTGGTGGTCGAGCTGGGCGGCGAGCTGGTGGCCTGCTGTCAGCTGGAGCACCGCGGTGATCATGCGTACTTCGGGATGTTCGCGGTGCGTCCCGAGCTTCAGGGCGCCGGGCTCGGCAAGGTGATCATCGCCGAGGCGGAGCGGTGGGTGCGGGCCGAGTGGAGCGTGCGGGAGATGCGTATGACGGTGATCTCGGCGCGCGAGGAGCTGATCGCGTGGTACGAGCGGCGCGGCTACGCCCGTACGGGAGAGATGTCGCCGTTCCCGTACGGGGACGAGCGCTTCGGCATCCCGCGCCGCGCCGGTCTCGAGTTCGAGCTGCTGGTCAAGCCGCTGGCCTGAGGCAAGAGAGGGTGGTCACGCCGTGTAGCGGGCCGCCCGCCTGATCTCCGGGAAGTCGGTGGTGCCGCCGTCCAGGCCGAGCCCGCGGGCCAGCTTCAGGTGGTCCGGGGTGTTCACCGTCCACCCGATGACCTTGAGGTCGGCGGCGTGGGCGCGCTGGACGAGTTCCAGGGTGAGCCGGCGGATGTTGAGGACCAGCATCCCGGCGCCGACCGCCCGCGCCCGGTCGATCACATCCAGTCCGTAGCGGCTGGCCACGAGCGCGGTGCGGGCGTCCGGGAGCAGGGTGCGGATCTCGGTGAGGGCCTCGTCGTGGAAGGAGAGCACGTCCACGCGGTCCAGCAGATCACGGCGGGTGATCACCTCGGCGAGGGCCCGCGCGGCCGCGGTGTCCTTGATCTCCGCCTGGAGGGGCGCCCGCACGGCGTCCACGACCTCCTCGAAGACCGGGATGCGCTCGCCCTGCCCGGCGTCGAGCTGGCGCAGTTCGGCGAGGGTGAAGTCGCTGATGGGGCCGTTGCCGTCGGTGGTGCGGGCCACGTCGGCGTCGTGCATCACCACGAGCTCGCCGTCCTTGCTCAGGTGCAGGTCGAGCTCGATCACGTCCAGGCCCTCGCGCTCGGCGCGGAGGAAGGATCGGAGGGTGTTCTCCGGCTCGACGCCCATCACTCCGCGGTGTCCGATGGTGAGAAAGGTCAACGGTCTCTCGCTCTTCTGTCGGCTCTGCTGGTCGTGCTGAGGCTGTTGCCGAGACGGCTGCCCGGAGCGGCGCTCAGCCTAACGGCCGACCGCGACACGGGGGTTAAGACGCGGCCGCGGCCTGGGCGCGGGTGGGCGACGGGGGCGTGTATCGCAGGAAGCCACAGGAAACCACGGGAAAATCGTCGGCGTTCAAGGGGCGGCGCAGGATAATTTCCCGTAACGTCACTTGAGCGGGTGATCCATCGATGCGTACGGTGTGGGTGCGTGAGTTTCTTCGGTGGAGGTGTTGATATGGCGGAAATTCTTTCGTCTTCGGTGGCGGAGGGTGTCATTCTGTCTGCGGAGCGTGCGGAGCGTGCGGATCGCGGAGGCCGTGTAGTCGAGCACCCGTCCTGGTCCGTACTCAAGGACGCCGTGGAGACCATCCGGCCCTGGCAGTCCAAGGACGGCTCGATCGACTTCGAGGCCGACGGCGCTCCACCCGGCGCCAGAGCCCGGTCCGCCGTCGACCGGGTCGTGCGGGCCGTCGAGGAGCTGGCCCCGCTGCTGCCGCACGACGCCGCGTACCACCGGGCGCTCGTCGCCGATCTGCGCCGCTGGGCGGACGGCGGCTTCGGGGTGCCGGACTTCCTGGACTCGCTGCTCGCCTTCCAGCCCGCCCGCGGGCGGGCCGACGGCCTCCAGCACCTGGTCGTCTTCCCGATGTACACCCAGAACGGCAACCCGGACCGCAACCTCGAAGCGCTCGTGGTGCGCGTGGTGTGGCCGGACTGGCTGGCCGAGCTCGAGCGCACGCGCTACGACAACAAGCTCTACCTCGGTCTGGCCTTCGAGGACTTCACCTCCGGCTACGACACCAACTCCGCGGTGCTCTTCCCCGAGACCATCGCCGTCCGCGAGGTCCCCGAGCGCTTCAGCTGGGGAGGCATCTTCTGCGACCGCGAGGCCGCCCGCTTCCGGCGGGTGAGCGAGGCCGCCGTCCAGGCGCTGCGCGTCGAACTCCCCGAGGACGTCCGGGGCATGCTGGAGGACCAGCGGCGCTGCCAGGAGGCGTTCGCCCTGTGGGACATGGTCCACGACCGCACCCACAGCCATGGCGACCTGCCCTTCGACCCCTTCATGATCAAGCAGCGCCAGCCGTTCTGGATGTACGGCCTGGAGGAGCTGCGCTGTGACCTCACGGCCTTCAAGGAGGCCGTGAAGCTGGAGGCCGAGGGGATCGCCCAGGCCCGCGACGTCCAGTACGCCGTGATCTTCGACCGGATGTTCCGGTTCCCCGTCACCGGCGACCGGGTGCGCAACTACGACGGGCTCGGCGGCCAGCTGCTCTTCGCCTACCTGCACCAGCACGACGTCGTACGCTGGACGGACAACACCCTGCACATCGACTGGGTCCGCGCCCCGCAGGTCACCAACCAGCTGTGCGGCGAGATCGAGAAGCTGTACCGCGACGGCATCGACCGCCCCAAGCTCGTCCACTGGTTCAAGGCGTACGAGCTGGTGTCGTCCTACCTGTCCCCGCACCCCGGCTCCGTATGGGCCAAGGGCCCCGAGGCCCTGGACCTCACCCAGCCGCCGCGCAAGCTGGTGGACGACGTGCTCCCCGACGAATTCCCGCTCAGCATGTTCTACGAGGCGCTCGCGAAGAAGCTGCGCGACGTGGTCGCCTCCACCAAGGGCATCACGGCCGACAGCGGCGTCAAGGCGGCGGCGTGAAGCCGGTGGCAGGGATGAGCGGAGGGCACGAGGAGGCGACCACCATGACCACACTGACGTCGAGCCCCACGCCGAACGAGCCGAACGGCAAGGGGCCGCTGGACGGAGCCGTGGTCGCGGTGGCCGGCGCGGCGGGCCCGGCGGGCCGCGCCGTGCTGCTGCGCCTCGCCGAGGCCGGGGCCACCGTCATCGCCTCCGACGCGGACCCCGCCCGGCTGGCCGAGGCCGTGGACGCCGCCCGCTACGCCCACGGCGGGGCCACCGTCACCGGCGACACCGTCGACCTGCTCGACCTCGGCGCGGCCCGCGAATGGGCCGACCGCACCGAGAAGGAGTTCGGCCGGGTGGACGGCCTGGTGCACCTGGTCGGCGGCTGGCGGGGCAGCAAGAGCTTCGCCGACGCGCCGCTCGCCGACTGGGACACCCTGCACAACCTGCTGATCAGGACCGCCCAGCACACCTCGCTCGCCTTCCACGACGCCCTGCTGCGCAGCGGCAAGGGGCGCTATGTCCTGATCAGCGCGGCGGGCGCCTCCCAGCCCACCGCCGGGAACGCCGCGTACGCCGCCGCCAAGGCCGCGGCCGAGGCCTGGACGCTCGCGCTCGCCGACTCCTTCCGGAAGCTGGGGGACGAGGGCGGCCCGGCCGCGGCGGCTGTCATCCTGGTGGTCAAGGCGCTGGTGCACGATGCCATGCGGGCGGAGCGCCCCAACGCCAAGTTCGCGGGCTTCACGGACGTCAAGGAGCTGGCCGAGGCCATCGCCGGACTCTGGGACCGGCCCGCCCGGGAAGTGAACGGAACCCGTCTGTGGCTGACCCCCGAGCCGTGAACCCAGGGCGCACCGATGCCCGCCGCCACCATGACCCCGATCTGCGCGGATTCGCCAGCGACAACTACGCGGGAGCCCATCCGGAGATCCTCGCCGCGCTCGCCCTCGCCAACGGCGGCCATCAGGTCGCCTACGGCGAGGACGACTACACCGAGCATCTCCAGCGGGTGATGCGCAGCCACTTCGGGGCTGCCGCCCAGACCTTCCCGGTCTTCAACGGCACCGGCGCCAACGTGGTCGCCCTCCAGGCGCTCACCGACCGCTGGGGCGCGGTCATCACGGCCGACACCGCGCACATCCACGTCGACGAGTGCGGCGCCCCCGAGCGCGTGGGCGGGCTCAAGCTGCTCACCGTGCCCACCGAGGACGGCAAGCTCACCCCCGAGCTCATCGACCGCGAGGCGTACGGCTGGGACGACGAGCACCGGGCCATGCCCCAGGTCGTCTCCATCGCCCAGAACACCGAGCTGGGCACGGTCTACACGGTGGACGAGATCCGCGCCATCTGCGACCACGCCCACGAGCGCGGCATGAAGGTCCACCTCGACGGGGCCCGGATAGCCAACGCGTCCGCGTCCCTGGACGTGCCGATGCGCGCCTTCACCAACGCGGTGGGCGTGGACGTGCTGTCCTTCGGCGGCACCAAGAACGGCATGCTGTTCGGCGAGGCCGTGGTGGTCCTGAACCCGGACGCCGTGCGCGGCATGAAGCACCTGCGCAAGCTGTCCATGCAGCTGGCGTCCAAGATGCGGTTCGTCTCCGTACAGCTGGAGGCGCTGCTCGCCCGCGACCTGTGGCTGCGCAACGCCCGCCACGCCAACACCATGGCCCGGCGGCTGGCGGAGGGGGTCCGTGCGGTCGAGGGCGTGGAGATCCTCCACCCGGTCCAGGCCAACGCCGTCTTCGCCCGGTTGCCGCACGACGCGGCCGAGCGCCTGCGAAAGCGCTACCGCTTCTACTTCTGGGACGAGGCGGCCGGCGATGTGCGGTGGATGTGCTCCTTCGACACGACGGAGGAGGACGTCGACGGCTTCATCGCGGCCCTCCGCGAGGAGCTGGGCAAGGCGTAGCGGCACACAGGACTCCGGCCCTGTCCGAGAGCTCGGACAGGGCCGGAGTCCTGAAAGAGAGTCCTGGAAGAGGGGACGGGTCAGCCGCGCTTGAGCCCGGCCGCCTGCGCCGGGGTGGGCGCGGTGCCGCCGAGGTGGGCCGGGACCCACCAGGTGTCGTCCGCGTTCTTCGGCCGCACCGGATACGCCCGCTGCGCCGCCTCCAGCAGCTCCTGCACCCGGGCGCGCAGCCGCTCGGTGAGCGTGTCCGCGGGCTCGGCCGGGTCGGCCTCCATGGGCGCGCCCACCCGCATCGTGATCGGGAAGTGGTTGCGGCCCAGATCCCGCTTGTGGCCCTTGGTCCACAGCCGCTGGGTGCCCCACAGCGCCATCGGCAGCAGCGGTACGCCGGCCTCCTGGGCCATCCGGGCCGCGCCGGTCTTGAAGTTCTTGAGGGTGAACGACTCGGAGATCGTCGCCTCGGGGAACACCCCGATGATTTCACCCGAGCGCAGCGACCGCAGCGCGTGCTTGTACGCGTCCATGCCCGCCGCGCGGTCGACCGGGATGTGCTTCATCGCGCGCATCAGCGGCCCGGCGACCTTGTGGCGGAAGACGGACTCCTTCGCCATGAAGCGGACCAGCCGCTTGGCCGGGCGGGCGGTCAGCCCGCAGAAGACGAAGTCCAGATAGCCGATGTGGTTGCTCACCAGAACCGCGCCGCCCCGCTTGGGGATGTTCTCGGTGCCCTTGATGTCGAAGCGCAGGTCCTGCGCCCTGAACATGGTGCGGGCGGCCCCGATCACGGGCGGGTAGACGAGCTCTGCCATGGGGGGGGACCCTTCTCTTTTCCTGGGAGGGCTCTCCCGACGGAAGTTACGCGGCCGTAGGTTCTGGGCTTCTGGCAGATGGTGCCCCATATCGCGCCCCTCTGCCTACCAGGCGGCCCGGGGCGGCCGCGAGATCCTCATCACGTCGACGGAAGGGCGTACGCCAGGGCGGGCGCGGGGAGGAATGTCCCCCGGGAATCCGGTGCTGCATCCTTCGAGGGACGATCGGAAGGACAGCGGGTGCGAAGCGGACAGGGCGAGCCGGACCGGAGCGCGCGGCTGGGCGCCGCGGAACTCGACGCGGCGCTGGGGGAGCGGGCGACGCTCGTGCAGTTCTCCAGCGTGTTCTGCCAGCCGTGCCGGGCCACCCGGGGGATCCTCGCCGAGGTCGCCGGGATGGTGGACGGCGTGGCCCATGTGGAGATCGACGCCGAGGCGCGGCTGGACCTGGTGCGTCGGCTGGGCGTCGTACGGACCCCCACGGTGCTGGTGCTCGACGCCGACGGCCGCGTGGTGCGCCGCGCGACCGGGCAGCCGCGCAAGGCGGACGTGATCGCGGCGCTCGGCGCGGCGGTCTGAGCCGCCGCCGGCACCCGTTGGCAAGGTCACAGTTCAACCGGGTTGCCTACGGGGAACCACCTGGGTGTACTGGCGAGTAATATTTCGATCGGTGCAGGTGCCGCCCCGGTCGCCGACCGGCCGGAATCCGTGCCCGAAGGCGCCTATGCTGCCTGCACAAGGCAGCTTGACGAGACGATGCAGTAGGAGAGCCGGCGTGAGCTTGAGGATCGTTGTCTGTGTGAAGTACGTGCCCGACGCCACCGGCGACCGGCACTTCGCCGAAGACCTGACCGTCGACCGCGACGACGTGGACGGCCTGCTCTCCGAGCTGGACGAGTACGCGGTTGAGCAGGCCCTCCAGATCGCTGAGGAGCGCCAGCGGGAAGGGGACAGCGCCGAGATCACCGTGCTGACCGTCGGCTCCGAGGACGCCAAGGACGCGCTGCGCAAGGCGCTGTCCATGGGCGCCGACAAGGCCGTGCATGTCGAGGACGACGACCTGCACGGCACGGATGTGCTGGGCACCTCGCTGGTGCTCGCCAAGGCCATCGAGAAGACCGGCTACGACCTGGTCGTCTGCGGCATGGCCTCCACCGACGGCACGATGGGCGTGCTGCCGGCGCTGCTGGCGGAGCGCCTGGGCGTCCCGCAGGTCACGCTGCTGTCCGAGGTCTCGGTCGAGGACGGCACGGTGAAGGGGCGCCGCGACGGCGACACCGCGTCGGAGCAGCTGGAGGCCTCGCTGCCCGCCGTCGTGTCGGTGACGGATCAGTCGGGCGAGGCCCGCTACCCGTCGTTCAAGGGCATCATGGCCGCCAAGAAGAAGCCGGTGACCTCCTGGGACCTGGAGGACCTGGAGATCGAGACGGACGAGGTCGGCCTGGAGGGCGCCTGGACCGCGGTCGACAGCGCCACGGAGCGCCCGGCCCGCACCGCGGGCACGATCGTCAAGGACGAGGGCGAGGGCGGCAAGCAGCTCGCGCAGTTCCTTGCGGGTCAGAAGTTCATCTGACCGCCGCGCCCGCCGCATCGCCAACCGTTCGCATCTTTTCCGCAGGAGATCGATTCCCATGGCTGAAGTCCTCGTCTATGTCGACCACGTGGACGGTGCCGTCCGCAAGCCCACCCTCGAGCTGCTGACCCTGGCCCGCCGGATCGGTGAGCCGGTGGCCGTCGCGCTGGGCAACGGCGCCGCCGACACCGCCGCCACGCTCGCCGAGTACGGCGCGGTCAAGGTCCTGACCGCCGACGCGCCCGAGTTCGCCGACTACCTGGTCGTCCCGAAGGTGGACGCGCTCCAGGCCGCCTACAAGGTGGTGTCCGCCGGGGGCTCCCTGGCCGCCGTGCTCGTGCCCTCCTCCGCGGAGGGCAAGGAGATCGCCGCCCGGCTGGCCGTCCGGATCGAGTCGGGCATCATCACCGATGCCGTCGACCTGGAGGCCGGCGACGAGGGTCCGGTCGCGACCCAGTCGGTGTTCGCCGCCGCGTTCACCACCAAGTCCCGGGTCTCCAACGGCACCCCGGTCATCACCGTCAAGCCGAACTCGGCCGCCGTGGAGGCCGCGCCGGCCGCCGGGGCCGTGGAGGCGCTGTCCGTGACCTTCTCGGACCAGGCCACCGGCACCAGGATCACCTCCCGTACGCCGCGCGAGTCCACCGGGCGCCCGGAGCTGACCGAGGCCGCGATCGTGGTCTCCGGCGGCCGGGGCGTCGGCGGCGCGGAGAACTTCCCCCTCGTCGAGGCGCTGGCCGACTCGCTCGGCGCGGCTGTGGGCGCCTCGCGCGCGGCGGTGGACGCGGGCTGGTACCCGCACACCAACCAGGTCGGCCAGACCGGCAAGAGCGTGTCCCCGCAGCTGTACATCGCCACCGGTATCTCCGGCGCGATCCAGCACCGGGCCGGCATGCAGACCTCCAAGACCATCGTGGCCATCAACAAGGACTCCGAGGCCCCGATCTTCGACCTCGTCGACTACGGCGTGGTCGGCGACCTCTTCGAGGTGGTCCCGCAGCTCACCGAGGAGATCAACGCCCGCAAGGGCTGACGCCTCTGCCGGGCGGCCCTGTGCCAGTGGACGGCCCCCGTGTGCGGACGACGCGCCGCGCACGAGGGCCGTACGCGTGTCCGGGGGGTGTTGACCCGCGGTCGAGCCGCGGATAACTTCGCCTTACGGATTTCGGATTCCGCAGTGCGGAAGTAGTCGCAGTGGCGTGGAGGGTGTGCGGATGGGACAGCCAGAGACGTTCGCGACCAGCCTTCCCGGCGCCCTACGGGACGGAATCGCAGCCTCCCTCGCCGGTGTCGACGCCGAGCTCGCGCGCCGTTACCCCGGCGACCCCGGCACCCGCCAGCCCGTCCACACCGTCTATGTGCCCGCCGACCTCTTCACCGCCGGCACCGTCCGCGACTGGGGCGCCCAGGCGCTCGCCGCGCTCGACGAACACGCCCCCGACCCCGCCGCGCTGGCCGCCGTCCTCGGCATCCAGGACGACCTCGCCGAACCGGTTTACGAGCGGATGCGCGCCAAGCTGACCCGCGAGCCCATTGAAGACCTGCGCATCGACTTCGAGGACGGCTACGGCCCGCGCCCCGACGCCGAGGAGGACGCCGCGGCGGCCCGCGCCGCCTCCCTGGTCGCCGCCGCCGTCGCGGACGGCACCGCGCCGCCGTACATCGGCATCCGCATGAAGTGCATGGAGGCCGCCGTCCGCGACCGCGGCATCCGCACCCTCGACATCTTCCTCACCGGGCTGATGAACGCCGGCGGCCTGCCCGGCGGGCTCGTCCTCACCCTGCCGAAGGTCACCTACGCCGAGCAGATCACCGCCATGGTCCGGCTGTGCGAGGAGTTCGAGCGGGCGCACGGCCCGGCCGCGGGCCGGATCGGCTTCGAGATCCAGATCGAGACCACCCAGGCCATCCTCGGCCCTGACGGCCGCGCCACCGTCGCCCGCATGATCGACGCCGCCGACGGCCGGGCCACCGGGCTGCACTACGGCACCTTCGACTACAGCGCCTCCTGCGGGGTCAGCGCCGCCCACCAGTCCATGGACCACCCCGTCGCCGACCACGCCAAGGCCGTCATGCAGGTCGCCGCCGCGGGCACCGGCGTCCGGCTCTCCGACGGCTCGACCAACGTGCTGCCCGTCGGGTCGGCCGACCAGGTCCACGAGGCCTGGCGGCTTCACCACCGCCTGGTACGACGCTCGTTGGCGCGCGCGTACTACCAGGGCTGGGACATGCACCCCGGCCATCTGCCGACCCGTTACGCCGCGGTCTACGCCTTCTACCGCGAGGGCCTGCCCCAGGCCGCGGCCCGCCTGGCAGCGTACGTCAACCGCGCGGGCGGCGCCGGAGGCGCCATCGCCGACGAACCGGCCACGGCCAAGGCCCTCAGCGGCTATCTGCTGCGCGGCCTGGACTGCGGAGCGGTGGACGCCGACGAGGTGGAGCGCCTCACGGGCCTGTCCCGCGCCACTCTGGGCACCCTCTCGGGCCGGGCCCCCGCCGCCGCGAGCTGACCCCGACGGGCCGAGGTCTCGACGGCCCTCGGCACGCCCGGCTCCCGCCCGCGCCGGGCCCGAGTGACCCCGCGGACTCCGGTCCGTCGCCCGGTGGTCGGCCGTATGGGCTCACTCCGACGCCTCACCCGGGATGCGGTGCCGCCGGGGAAGGCGGGAGATGTTGTCATGACCGGCGCTCCCGACGAGCCACCGGGCAGGCCACCGGCCCCGAAGCCCCCACCGCCGCCGACTCCACCGCCGCCGACTCCACCGCATGACCGTGCCGCCGCGGGGACGGGCGACGGTCCGGCGCGCCGTCGCGGGATCCGCGGTTCCGCCAGAAGCGCCGCCTCGGGGCTGCTCATCTCGCTGGCCTGTCTGCTCGTGCCCGTGTCCGTGGCGTCGGTGTGGCTCCATGACGTCGTCCTCGACACCGACCGCTACGTGGCGACCGTCTCCCCGCTCGCGAAGAACCCGGCGATCCAGGACGCCGCGCTGCGTCATGTCCGCCGGGCCGTGGAAATCCACCGGAGCGGCCGGGACATGACCGCGGACATCGCCTCCTGGCTGCGCCGCCATCGGCTCCCGCCCAAGGCCGCGCACGCCGCCGAGAGGCTGGTGGCCAAGCTGGACCCGGCCGTCGACCAGGCGGTGACGGCGGTGGCGGCGGACGTCGTGCGCGGCGACCAGTTCCCGGCCGTGTGGGTCGGCGCCAACCGCGCCGCGCACTCCGCCGTCGTCCGCGTGCTCACCGGCAAGGGGCATGGATCGGTCGAAGTGGACGGCGACACCGTGACCCTGGACGTGGGCGCGGCCCTCGCGAAGGTCAAGCGGAAGCTGCGGAACGCCGGACTCTCCTCGGCGAAGGCGGTCCCCGACGTCGACCGGCGCATGGTCCTGTTCCACTCCGCCCAGTTGGGCCGGGCCAGGGCGGCGGCGCACCTGCTGGACCTCGCCGGGACCTGGCTGCCCGCGCTGACCGCGCTGCTCGGCACCTCCGGCGTGCTGCTCGCCCACGGGCGCCGCCGCGCCCTGGCCCGGGCGGCGCTGGGGACCGCCGCCACCTCGCTGGCCCTGGCCGTGGGCCTGGCCGTGGCCCGCCGGTACTGCCTCGACCACCTGCCGCCGCGCGTGCTGCCCGGGGCGGCAGCGGCGGCCGTCTACGACACGCTGCTGCGCGTCCCGCGGGCCACCCTGCGCACCGTCGGGGTGCTCGGCCTCGTCGTCGCGCTGGGCGCCTACCTGGCGGGGCCCGGCCGGCTGCCCCGCGCGGCGCGGCGGAGCGCCGACGGCGCGGCCGAGGCCGCCGCGCGCTGGAGCGCGGCCCGCGGGCTGCGCACCGGGCGGGCCGGCACCTGGGCCGCGGGCCACCGACGGGCGCTGGCGGGCGGGACGCTGCTGCCGACGGCCGTGGCGTTCGGCGCCTGGAACCACCCCACCGCGCTGACGGTGCTCTTCCTGGCGCTGGTCCTGCTGGCCGCGCTCGCGGTGATCGCGTTGCTGGCCGCGACCGGCCGGGTGACCCGGTCCGGGGCGGGGCGGCCGCCGTAAGCTTGAGGTGTCGGCGCTGTGTGGGGTCATGTCGGCTCCGCCGGGCGCGCCCGATGGAGGTACACGATGGATTATCCACTGCTGAACGTGTTCATGACCACGGTGTGGGTCTTTCTGTGGGTCCTGTGGTTCATCCTGCTCTTCCGCGTGATCGGCGACCTCTTCCGCGATGACACGATGAGCGGCTGGGCCAAGGCGGGCTGGTGCTTCTTCGTCGTCGTCCTGCCCTTCCTCGGCATCTTCGTGTACCTGGTGGCACGGGGCCGCGGCATGGGCGAGCGCGAGTCGAAGGCGGCCATGAAGGCGGAGGCGGATCTGAAGGATTTCGTACGCGAGACCGCCGCGAGCGGCCACGCCGCGGAGCTCTCCAAGCTCGTGGAGCTGAAGAACCACGGCGACATCACGGCCGAGGAGTACGAGCAGGCCAAGGCCAAGGTGCTCGCGGCCTGACCACGACCATCATGAGGGCGGCCACCGCGAGCGCGACCACCGTGGAGCTCAGTACCGCACCGCCGCGCCCACCTGCGCCTTGAGGTGCCCACTGAGTTCGCGGTGGCTGCGCGCGGTGGCCTTCTTCGACGAGCGGGGCTGGACCGAGGAGACCGTCACGACGGCCACATCGAGCAAATTGCCGTCCGCGTCGCGGAAGTTCACCTCCACGGCGTAGCTTGCCTTGTGGTCCTGCTTGTTGGTCACGGTGATCGGTGCGACGGCGTGGCCGTCATGGCCGATCGAGACGGTGCCGGCCTTGACATCGGCCTTCGCGTTCACACCGTGCTTGATCTCGTTCAGCTCGGCCTTCGCGGAGGCCGTCGCCGAGGCGATGGCCTTGGAGGCGCGGGACGCGGTGGACGAGGGGCTGCCGCCGTTCGAACACCCGGCGGAGATCAGCACCGCGGCCGCCACCAAGCCACCCGCGCAGAACGTGCGTACCCGGCACCGGGCCATCGAGCCTCACCTCGTCCCGTCGCGCCGTGGCGCACTCGTTCCGACTGCCGTCGTCGGACCCACCCTGACGGCAGACGGGCGCCACGGCGAGCCGGACGGCGCATCCGGGGCGGGGTGCGGAGCCGGGTGACGCGGCGGAGCCGGATCACGCCGCCGGCGGCAGCTCCCCGGAGCCGCGGGTGATCAGACGGGTCGGCAGGACCACCCGCCGCGGCTCGCCCCCCGCCCCGTCGAGGCGACGGAAGAGCAGGTCGGCGGCGGTACGGCCGAGTTGGGCCGAATCCTGGGCTATGACGGTGATGCCGGGGGAGAGGAGGTCGGCGAGCTCGAAGTCGTCGAAGCCGACGAGGGCGACCGACGCGGGGCGCCCGGCCAGGATCCGTACGACGGTGACCGTCACGCGGTTGTTGCCCGCGAACAGTGCGGTGACCGGTTCCGGCGCGTCCAGCATCGCGAGGGCCGCCGCCCCGACCCGGTCGGGCTCGGTGACGCCGAGGGACACCCACGCGTCGTCGACCGGCAGCCCCGACGCGGCCATCGCCGCCCGGTAGCCGCGCAGCCGCTCCTCGGCGGTGTGGATGCCCCGCTGGTCGCCGATGAAGCCGATGCGGCGGTGGCCCTGGGCGATCAGATGGGCGACGCCGTCGCGCGCGCCGCCGAAGCTGTCGGAGAGCACGGCGTCGGCCTCGATCAGGCCGGCCGGGCGGTCCACGAACACCGTGGCGACGCCCGCCGCTATCTCCGGGCCCAGATAGCGGTGGTCGCTCCCGGCCGGGATGACGACGAGCCCGTCGACCCGCCGGGCGCACAGCGCCAGGACGAGCTCCTGCTCGCGGACGGGGTCCTCGGCGCTCGAACCGTTGATCAGCAGGGCGCCGTGTGCGCGGGCGACCTCCTCGACGGCGCGGCTGAGCGGCCCGTAGAACGGGTCGGCGAGGTCCTCGAGGACCAGCCCGATGCTGGCCGTGCGGCCCTTGCGCAGAATGCGGGCGCTGTCGTTGCGACGGAAACCGAGCGCGGTGATGGCCTCCTTGACGCGCCGCTCGGTGTCGGGGGTGACCCCCGGCTCGCCGTTGACCACCCGCGAGACCGTCTTCAGGCCGACCCCGGCCCGCGCGGCGACGTCCTTCATGGTGGGCCGGGTGCCGTAGCGGCGCGAGGTGGTGGCGGTGCCCGGAGCGGTGTCGGTCACGGTGCGCATGTCCCGTCGCTGGTCGTCGTGCGGAAGCGGTGTCCGAGCATAGCCCCTGGACAACGTTGTCAGCGGCAGGGAAGACTGTTGCCCCACAGCGTTACCACCAAGAGACCGCCGAGAGACTGCCAGGAGAGACAACTCACATGCCACGTGACCTCATCGCCGCACTGGACATCGGCGGGACCAAGATCGCGGGCGCATTGGTGGACGGCGGCGGCAAGCTGGTCGCGCGGGCCAGGCGCGCCACCCCCGCCCAGGAGTCGGGCGAGACCGTGATGCGCGAGGTCACGGCGGTACTCGACGAGCTGTCGCGCACCGCGCACTGGTCGCGGGTCGCCGCGGTCGGCATCGGCAGCGCGGGCCCGGTGGACGCCTCCGTCGGCACCGTCAGCCCCGTCAACATCCCCGGCTGGCGCGACTTCCCCCTCGTCGCCGGGGTCCGGGAGACGGTCGGCGAACTGCCGCTCACGCTGGTCGGCGACGGGGTGGCCATGACGGCGGCCGAGCACTGGCAGGGCGCGGCGCGCGGCCGTACGGGCGCGCTGTGCATGGTGGTGTCCACGGGCGTCGGCGGCGGGCTGGTGCTGAACGGCCGGCTGCACCCGGGCCCCACGGGGAACGCCGGGCACATCGGTCACATCAGCGTGGACCTCGACGGCGACCCGTGCCCGTGCGGCGCGCGCGGCTGCGTCGAGCGCATCGCCAGCGGCCCCAACATCGCCCGCCGCGCCCTGGAGGGCGGCTGGCGCCCCGGCCCGGACGGCGACACGAGCGCGGCGGCGGTGGCCGCCTCGGCGCGGGCCGGCGACGCCGTCGCGCGCGCCTCCTTCGAGCGCGCCGCGCAGGCGCTGGCCGCGGGGATCGCGGCCACCGCGACCCTGGTCGAGATCGAGGTGGCCGTGGTCGGCGGCGGGGTGGCGGGCGCCGGGGACGTGCTCTTCGCCCCTCTGCGGCGCGCACTGCGCGACTACGCGACCTTGTCGTTCGTCGCCGGTCTGGAGGTCGTCCCCGCGCAGATGGGCACGGACGCCGGACTGGTCGGCGCCGCGGCCGCGGCCGCCCAGCAGGCCGCGTTGGAAGGCTTCGGGCCCATTTCCCATGGCGCGCCCGTGAGTTGAGCGGCACTGTCGGTGCTTGCCCCTAAGCTGTTGCGCGACCACGGCTTGCAAGGGGGACTGAGCACGGTGTCATCGGGGGACATGAGCGGGGACCTGACGGGCCGGGTCCTGGGCGGTCGGTACCGCGTGACCGGCGCGATCGGCCGGGGCGGCATGGGCGTGGTCTGCAAGGCGGTCGACGAGGTGCTGGGCCGGGAGGTCGCGGTCAAGGTGCTGCGCGCCTACACCGACTCGTCCGGGCCCGAACTCGCCGATCTGCGCGTCCGGATGCAGCGGGAGGCCCGCGCCGCGGCGCGGATCCGCCACTCCGGCGTGATCACGGTGCACGACGTGACGGAGGAGGGCGGGCTTCCGGTCATCGTCATGGAGCTGATCGAGGGCCGCTCGCTGGACGACCTGATAGACGAGCGGGGCGTCGTGCAGCCCCTGGAGGCCGCCGCGATCGGCGCGAAGGTGGCGGACGCGCTCGGCGCGGGCCACCTCGCGGGCGTGCTGCACCGGGACGTGAAGCCGGGCAATGTGCTGCTCGACCACGACGGCCGGGTCGTGCTCACCGACTTCGGCATCGCGAGCATGGACGCGCCGGGCGACGACGCGACCACCAAGCTGACCCGCAGCGGCGAGCTGATCGGCTCCCTGGACTATCTCGCGCCGGAGCGCGCCCAGGGCCAGGAGCCCGGCCCGGCCTCGGACGTCTGGGCGCTCGGCATGACGCTGTACGCGGCGGTGGAGGGCTCGTCCCCGTTCCGCCGGACCTCGGTGTGGTCGACGCTGACGGCCATCGTCACCGAACCGCTTCCGGAGCCGCGGCGGGCCGGGCCGCTGACCCCGGTCCTGCACGCGATGATGGACAAGGACCCGGCGGCGCGGCCGACCGCGGCCGAGGCGCGCGTGATGCTGGAGGCGGTGGTGGCCGGGGAGGAGCCGCGGCCCGCCGCGGGCCGGGCGGAGCGCACGCCGACGGAGCCGGATGTGCTGGGCTCCGCGGCGCCGCCGCTCATACGGCCGGGGCCCGGCGGCCCGTCCGGCGGCCCGGGGTCCACCGAGCCGCAGCCCGCCGTCGCGCAGCCTTCCGCCCCGCAGGCTCCCGTTCCGCCGCCGTCCATTCAGCCGTCCTCCCCTCTGCTGCCCTCGGCCCCGCGGGGTTTCGGGCCGCCGGTCCCCGACGAGCCGCTGGTGAGCGGCGGGCGGCCGGGCGGTGGGGCGCCGCCGCGGCCCGGTCGTAAGAAGGCGCTGATCGCGGCCATGGCCGTCGCCGTTCTGCTCGCCGGGGGAGGCGTGACCTACGCGCTCGTCGGCGGTGACGACGACAAGGCCACGACCGCGCGCCAGGAGGAGACCCCGGCGTCCCCCTCCGGCTCAGCGTCACCGGAGGGCGGAAAGACCGCTGACAGGGGCGACAAGGGCGACAAGGGCCGTACGGGCGACAAGGGCGACGAGGGCGACGAGGACGGCAAGGGGGACAAGGGCGACGAGGGCGGGAAGAAGACCGCGGAGCCCACGGGCTCCGGCGCCCCGTCCGCGTCGGGCGAGCCGGACGGCGGCGGCAAGGGCGCGTCCGGCGGCTCCGGCGGAGGGTCGGGCGGTGGCAATCACGGTGGCGGCGGCGGGGTTTCGGGCGGTGGCGGCTCGGCGGACCCCGACCCCGCGCCGGTCTGCCATGCCGCGGGCGGCGGGAAGTACAACTGCCAGGTGTGGCGCGCCTCCACCTCGTACACGGCCAGCGGCCAGCCGGTCGGCACGCTCAACGAGGGCCTGAACTACTTCTACTGCCAGCAGAATCTGGGCCGCCGGGAGACCTACGGCAAGTGGACGAACGTGTGGTGGGCCAAGACGGACGACGACAGCGGCAACACCAACGTGTTCATCAGCGACGTCTACATCAAGGGCGGGGACAACGACCAGCCCCTCCCCGGGCTCCCTGTGTGCTGACGGGCGCGCGGGGAAGGGCCGGCCGGTCCCGGTGCGGCAAGCTCCCGCGGCGGGGCGGCCTCAGGCCTCAGCAGCTGAAGGCCGCGTCCGCCCAGTCGCCGTGGTCGCTGGTGATGCCGTCCCCGGCGTCGGTGGTCACGAGCCGGACCGTGGTGGCGTCGCCGAGGTCGGCCGTGACGGCCGTGGCCGGGTCGGCGTTGGTCAGCGTCCCCGTCGAGGCGACCTTCTCGCCGTCCGCCCAGACCTCGAAGGCGACCGTCCCGGCGGCCTCCTCCTCGTCGTCCACGCCGACCTGGGCCGTGAACCTGGTGCACCGGCCGCCGGTGTAGTACGTCACCTCGCTCGGCGCATGCACCCCCAGGCCCTTGGCGTGGACGGTGCCGCCGATGGTGATCGGATGTCCGTCACCCGCCGCGTTCTCGCCCACGCTGGTGTCCTTCTCCACCGGACCCCAGCCGTTGACCGCGCTCAGCCAGGGCAGATCGCTCGCGTAGGAGGTCCCGGAGGGCGGCGCCACCACCACATGGACCGGCGTCGGCAGCTCCGCCGTGGCCCGGGTGCCCTGCGGGGAGCGATAGGCCGCCGAGACCTTCAGCTCGTAGGCGCCGACCGGGGTGGCGGCGGGGGCGGTGACCCGCCAGCGCGTGGTCAGTTTCCGGCCGGTGGTCAGCGCGTCGGCGTCGGTCGGGGAGGCGGCCTCCACGCGCCAGCCGTCGGGGCCGGTGAGGCGGACCGAGACCCGGCGGGCCGGGGTGCGGCCGAGGCCGGTGACGGTGGTGGTGACCTCGGCGGTGTTTCCGGCCTCGGTCAGCGCGGCCGCGTCGGTGCCCAGTTCCACGGCGGGCGGGTGGGCGGCCCAGCGCCGGTCGGCCGAGACCCGGTACAGCGCGGTGCCATGGGCCGGGACGGTGGCCGCCACCTCACCCGCGGTGTTGTAGCTGCGGTGCTGCCACAGGTCGCGCAGCTGGTACCCGTCGGCCTTCGGCAGGCCGATCGCCTCGGCCGTGGTGGCGATGTGCCGGGGCCGGTCGGTCTCGTTGAAGAGCGCGACCGCCCGGTCCCCGCCCGCGAGCTCCTTGACGATGACCCAACCCCCGCCCCCGGAGGAGAGCACCGCGCCCTGCTTGCCCAGCCGGTCCTGGTCGACGGCGATGACCTCGCGGTTGCCGAGGATCTCGTAGGTCTCGGGGGTGGCCTTGCGCAGGTCGGAGCCGATGAGCAGCGGCGCCGCCATGATCGACCAGAGGGAGAAGTGGCTGCGGTACTCGGTGGGCGTCATGCCGCCGTTGCCGACCTCCAGCATGTCGGGGTCGTTCCAGCGGCCGGGCCCGGCGTACGGGGCGAGCGGGAGGTTCTGCTTGGCGATGGACAGCATGCTGCCCCAGCTGTCGCTGATGTCGCCGGTGGTGCGCCAGAGCTGGCCCATGTCGCCGGCCCACTCCCATGGCTTGTTCTGGCCCCATTCGCAGATGCTGTAGACGATGGGACGGCCGGTCGCGCGGAGCGCGTCGCGCATGGCGAGATAGCGCTGTTTCGCGTCCACGCCTTGGTTATTGCAGTTGTCGTACTTGAGGTAGTCCACGCCCCAGTCGGCGAACTGCTGGGCGTCCGACCGCTCATGGCCCAGCGCGCCCGGGAACCCCGCGCTGTTGCAGGTCTTGGTGCCGGCGCTGGTGTAGATCCCGAACTTCAGCCCCTTGGAGTGCACATAGTCGGCGACGGCCCTGATGCCGTTCGGGAAGCGCACGGGGTCCGGGACCAGCTTGCCGTCCGCGTCGCGCTGGGGCAGCGCCCAGCAGTCGTCGAGATTGACGTACTGGTATCCGGCCTCCTTCAGCCCCTTGGTGACGAAGATGTCGGCGATGTCCTTGACCATCGTCTCGTTGAACTCGGCCCGGCAGTGGGTGGAGTTCCAGTTGTTGAAGCCCATCGGGGGTGTGAGGGCGAGCGGGTCGCCCGGCGCGGACCCGGCCGTCGGCGTGTCCGCCACGGCCCCGGCGGGCTGGGCGGCGGCCGGGACGGTCAGCCCGGCCGCCCCGGTGGCTCCGAGCAGTGCGGCGGCCACTCCTCCGATGATTCTTCGGCGGATGACAGGGGAAAAGAGATGGCGCATGATGCGGTTCCTCCGTTCTCGACGGGGTGACGCTGCGTCAAATCACGTAACTCGCGGTCGTTTACGGTAGACCGTGTTGGAGTCTGTTGGAAGAGAACCGATAACGGTTGTTCGATATCTCGTCATAACTCTTGACTGAGCCCCGCCCGACGGGTGAGATCCACTCACTCGCGTTCGGTTGTGTTTGATTGAACCTCCTTGGAGGGGCACATGGCACAGTCATCGTCAGAACATCGGATCTCCCGTCGCTCTCTGCTCCGGGGCACCATGGTCGGAGCCGGCGCGATCACCCTCCCGACACTGCTCACCGCCTGCGGCGGCGGCCCCGGCAACGAGGTGAAGATCGGTTCCAACGCCTCGGACGCCGTGCCGCGCAAGGCGTTCGACGAGGTGTTCAAGGCCTACGAGAAGAAGTCGGACAAGAAGGTCAAGGTCAACACCGTCAACCACGAGTCCTTCCAGGAGAACATCAACCGGTATCTGAAGGGCACCCCGGACGATGTCTTCATGTGGTTCGCGGGCTATCGCATGCAGTTCTTCGCCCAGCAGGGGCTGCTCGGCGAGATCAGCGACCTCTGGAAGGGCTTCGACGGGTTCTCCGACGCGCTCAAGCAGCAGTCCACCGGCAAGGACGGCAAGCAGTACTTCGTGCCGTACTACTACTACCCCTGGGCGGTCTTCTACCGGAAGAGCGTTTTCCAGCAGCATGGCTACGAGGTCCCCAAGACCTTCGACGAGTACCGCGCGCTCGCCAAGCGGATGGACAAGGACGGCCTGGACGCGATCGCCTTCGGCGACAAGGACGGCTGGCCCGCCATGGGCACCTTCGACTACCTCAATATGCGGGCCAACGGCTACGACTTCCACATCTCCCTGATGGGCGGCAAGGAATCCTGGACCGATCCCAGGGTGAAGCACGTCTTCGACCTGTGGCGCGGTCTGATGCCGTACCACCAGAAGGGGGCCAACGGGCGCACCTGGCAGGAGGCCGCGCAGAGCCTGGCGCAGAAGAAGTCGGGCATGGCCGTCTTCGGCCTTCCGCACCCCGGCCAGCAGTTCCCCGAGGCCGACCGGGACGACCTCGACTTCTTCGCCTTCCCCGAGATCGACTCCGCCTACGGCCAGGACGCGGTCGAGGCGCCGATCGACGGCTTCCTGCTGTCCAAGAAGTCCAAGCGGCAGAAGGAGGGCAAGGAGCTGCTGAAGTACCTCGCCACCCCCGCCGCCGAGGAGATCTATCTCAAGCGGGACCCCAACAACATCGCGGTCAACGACGGCGCGTCCACTTCCTCGTACAACGCGCTCCAGAAGAAGGCCGTGCAGATGGTGGCCGGCGCCAAGCAGATCTCGCAGTTCATGGACCGCGACACCCGCCCCGACTTCGCGTCCCAGGTGATGATCCGGGCCATCCAGCAGTTCATCAACAACCCGGACGACATCGACTCCCTGACGAAGAGCATCGAGTCCCAGAAGAAGACCATCTTCACCAGCGACTAGGAGACCCCGCCGTGCCGTTCACCAGCGCGCGGCGTGCCAGGCGGCGGGGCCCGCGGAAGTTCACCACCCGCGACCTCGCCGTCATCGGCGTGCTGCTGGGCATACCCGTACTGCTCGACCTCACCCTCGTCTGGGGCCCGACCCTCGCCTCCATCGGACTGTCCTTCACCAGCTGGGACGGGATCGGCGACCTCCGCTGGGTCGGCGTCGACAACTACCGCACTCTGTTCACCGACTATCCGCCCTTCTGGCCGGCGGCCCGCAACAACCTGCTGTGGCTGGCCGTTCTGGGCTTCGTCGCGACCCCCTTCGGGCTGCTGCTGGCCGTACTCCTCGACCGGGGCGTCCGGTTCAGCCGCTTCTACCAGTCCACCCTCTACATGCCGGTGGTGCTGTCGCTGGCCATCGTCGGCTTCATCGCCCAGCTGGTCTTCTCCCGCGACCAAGGGGTGCTCAACGCCATCCTCGGCAACGGCGACGACCCGGTGGACTGGCTCGGCGACCCCGACCTCAACATCTGGGTGGTGCTGCTGGCCGCCGCCTGGCGGCACACCGGGTATGTGATGATCCTCTACCTGGCGGGGCTGAAGTCCGTGGACTCCTCGCTCAAGGAGGCCGCGGCCCTCGACGGGGCCAACGAGCGGCAGACCTTCTTCCGGGTCGTGCTGCCCACGCTGCGGCCGGTCAACGTCATCGTCGGCGTCATCACGGTCATCGAGGCGCTGCGCGCCTTCGACATCGTCTACGCCATCAACCACGGCCGCAACGGCCTCGAACTGCTCTCCGTGCTCGTCACGGACAACATCATCGGCGAGGCCAGCCGCATCGGCTTCGGGTCCGCGATCGCCGTCGTCCTGCTCGCCGTGTCCCTGGGATTCATCGTGACCTACCTGGTCCAGGAGTTGCGAGGGGAGAGAAAACGATGAGCAAGGGGATGACCACGGGCACCCGGACCGCACCCGCGCGGAACCCCGTCCCGGCGACGCCCGAGCGGGGCGCGCGCCGCCGGACGCGCCCCGCTCGCCTCGGGCTGCACGCCTTCCTGATGACCGTCTCGCTCGCCTTCCTGGCCCCGCTGCTGCTGGCCGTCTACGCCTCGCTGCGCCCCTACGAGGAGACCTCCGAGTACGGCTATTTCTCGCTGCCCCGCCATCTGTCGTTCGACTACTACAAGCAGGCCTTCACCGACTCGGGGATGAGCAAGTACTTTGTCAACTCGCTCATCATCGCGGTGCCCGGGGTGCTGCTGACGCTGTTCTTCGCCTCCTTTGTCGCCTTCGCCGTCTCCCGGCTGAAGATGCGCGGCGGGCTGGTCCTGCTGATGGTGTTCACGGCCGGGAACCTGCTGCCGCAGCAGGTGATCGTCACCCCGCTGTATGTGCTCTTCACCAAGATCGACCTGCCGTACCGGATGTCGGACTCGATGACGCTGTACGACTCCTACTGGGCGGTGATCGCCGTCCAGATCGCCTTTCAGGTCGGCTTCTGCGTCTTCGTCCTGGCAAACTTCATGCGCACCCTGCCGCTGGAGATTCTGGAGGCGGCGGTGGTGGACGGCGCCGGGGTGTGGACCCAGTACTGGCGGATCACCCTGCCGCTGTGCCGCCCGGCGCTGGCGGCGCTCGGCACGCTCCAGTTCACCTGGATGTACAACGACTTCCTGTGGGGCCTCGTCTTCATCTCGGACGGTGACAAGCTTCCCGTCACTTCCGCGCTCAACAATCTGCGCGGGCAGTTTTTCACGGACTACAACCTGCTCGCTGCGGGCTCGGTCATCGTGGCACTGCCCACCGTGCTGGTCTTTCTGCTCCTCCAGCGCCACTTCATCGCGGGTCTCACGCTCGGCGCGAGCAAGGGCTGAAGGTCATCCAATGAGGGCCCAATGAGGGCCCGCTGAGGGCTTGCGCCACGGTCCGCGGAACCCGCGCCGCCGCCCCGGCGGCGGCGCGATCCGGAGCTCCCCGGCCCCCGCGCGTTTTCGCGACTGGGTGATGCGGGCAACTGACAGGGGGCGATGGAATAGGGGGAAATGTGATCGTCTGGCTGAACGGTGCGTTCGGCGCGGGTAAGACCACCGTGGCCCGCGAGTTGGTGGACTTCTTGCCCGGCAGCACGTTCTACGATCCGGCGCTGGTCGGCGACGGCCTGCGGATGATGCTGCCGCGCAAGCGCCTCGATGAGGTGTCCGACTATCAGGACCTGCCGTCCTGGCGGCGGCTGGTCGTGGATACCGGCGCGGCGCTGATCGCCGAGACCGGTGGCCCGCTCGTGGTGCCGATGACAGTCCTGAGACAGGAGTACCGCGATGAGATCTTCGGCGGCTTCGCGGCTCGTCGCATCCCCGTACGGCATGTGCTGCTGCACACCGACGAAACGATACTGCGCGAACGAATAGCGGAGCGCGAGGCCGTCCCTGGCGACGCGGACGCCATCGAGTCCGTCCGCCGCTGGTGCCTGGACCACCTCGCGCCCTACCGCTCGGCCCTGACCTGGCTCGTCGACGACGCGTATGTCGTGGACACCACCGGGCTCACTCCTTGGCGGACCGCCGAGCACATCGCCGACGCCGTCCGCGAGGGCGCCGGCGGCTGCGACATCGTGCAGACCCCGGAGCCCAGGGCCGAGACCGTGGCGGCCGGGGTCCTGCTGTTCGACGAGGACGACCGGGTGCTGCTCGTCGACCCCACGTACAAGCCCGGCTGGGAGTTCCCCGGCGGGGTCGTGGAGTCCGGCGAGCCGCCCACCCACGCCGGCGTCCGGGAAGTGGTCGAGGAGCTCGGCCTGCGGCCGACCGAGCCGCTGCGGCTGCTGGTCATCGACTGGGAACAGCCCTGTCCACCCGGCTACGGCGGCCTGCGGCTGCTCTTCGACGGCGGGCGGCTGACCACCGAGGCGGCCCGGGACGTACTGCTCCCGGCCTCCGAACTGCGCGGCTGGCGCTTCGTCACGGAGGACGAGGCGGCGGAGCTGTTGCCTCCGGTACGGCTCAGCCGACTGCGGTGGGCCCTGCGGGCGCGCGAGCAGGGGCGCCCTCTGTATCTGGAGGCGGGCACCCCGGCGGGCTGAGCGCCCGGGCACGGGCGCGGCGCCCAGCTCAGTGGCACCGTGCCCGGTTCCGGCCCGGCGCCGGGCCGTGGCCGACCGCGGCAGGGGCCGGGCGCGGGCGTCGGCACGCCGGGCCGGGCGGGCACGACTCAGTCGCGTGACCCGGCCTGGCCCGGCCCGGTCTGTCGGCGCCGGCGGGCGCGCCCCGCCGCGCGGGGCCGTGACGTCGGCTCAGGAGACGCCCGACTCGGGGTGCCACGGGAGCGCCGGGGCTACCGCGTCGTGCCGCGGCGCGGTCTCGTCAAGCCCCGGCAGCCTCTGCCGCGTACGCCCGCAGGAACAGCGTCTCCGCGAGCGAGAGCCGCTCCAACTCCTCCGGCGAGACGCTCTCGTTGACGGCGTGGATCTGCGCGTCCGGCTCGCTCAGCCCGATCAGCAGGATCTCCGCCTCCGGGTACAGCGCGGCGAGCGTGTTGCACAGCGGAATCGAGCCGCCCGCGCCCGCGATCGCCATCTCCTGCCCGTCGTACGCCTCGCCCAGAGCGCGCCGCATCGCCGCGTACGCCGGGCTCGAGGTGTCCGCGCGGAACGGCTGGCCCTGGCCGACCTGCTCGACGGAGACCCGCGCGCCCCAAGGCGCGGCGGCCTCCAGATGGGCGGTCAGCAGCTCGGTCGCCCGGCCCGCGTCCACGCCGGGCGGCACCCGCAGGCTCACCGCCGCCCGCGCGCTCGCCTGCACCGACGGGGTGGCGCCGACGACCGGAGGGGAGTCGATGCCCAGGACGGTGACCGCGGGGCGGGCCCAGATGCGGTCGGCGACCGTGCCGGTGCCGATCAGCTCGACCCCGTCCAGCACCTTGGCGTCCCTGCGGAAGTCCTCTTCCGGGTACTGGAGTCCGTCCCAGGTCTCGTCCGCCGCCAGGCCGGCCACGGTCGTGGTGCCGTCCTCGGCCCGCAGCGAGTTCAGGATGCGGATCAGCGCGGCGAGCGCGTCGGGGGCGGCGCCGCCGAACTGGCCGGAGTGCAGATTGCCCTCCAGGGTGTCCACCTGGATCCGCAGCAGCGTCATGCCGCGCAGCGTGGCGGTGACCGTCGGCAGCCCGACGCGGAAGTTGCCGGTGTCGCCGATGACGATCGCGTCGGCGGCCAGCAGCTCGGGGTGCGCCTCCGCGTACCGCTCCAGGCCGCCGGTGCCCTGTTCCTCCGAGCCCTCCACGATGACCTTCACGTTCACCGGGACCCCGCCGTGCTGCTTGAGCGCGCGCAGCGCGGTGAGGTGCATGATCAAGCCACCTTTGCAGTCGGCGGCGCCGCGCCCGTACCAGCGCCCGTCGCGCTCGGTCAGTTCGAAGGGTGGCGAGATCCACGCGGCCTCGTCCAGCGGCGGCTGGACGTCGTAGTGCGCGTAGAGGAGCACCGTCGGGGCCCCGGCCGGGCCGGGCAGCAGACCGTAGACGGACTGGGTGCCGTCGGGCGTGTCCAGCAGCGCCACATCCGTGAAGCCCTCGGCGCGCAGCGCGTCGGCGACCCACGCCGCGGCGGCCTCGCACTCGCTCCTGGGGAACTGCGCGGGGTCCGCGACCGACTTGAAGGCCACGAGCTCGGCCAGTTCTGTCCTGGCGCGGGGTTGTAGCGCGGCGACGGTGGCGGCGAGGGCCCGGCGGTCGGCCGGGGCGGTGGCCGCCGGGCCTTCGGACCGGGCGTGAGGTGCCTGCTCCATGTGAGGACGCTCCTGTGGGATGCGCGCGATGGCACGAATGTACGACTGTACGGCTTGATGATGTGCTGCCGATCATCCCACAGCGGGGTCACTCCCAGGTGAGCCGTAGGATGCGACGGTGGCCCGCGGCAGTGGCGGCGCAGGGCGATCAGGTCGGTCGAGTGGGAGCGGAAGCACACGTGAGCAGCGACAACGCGGCCCGGAACGGGGCCTCCCCGGCAGAGCCAGCGGACGAGTCGGTTTGGGACGTCGTCGTGGTGGGGGCGGGTCCGGCGGGTGCCTCCGCCGCCTATGCCGCCGCTTGCGCGGGCCGTCGGGTGCTGTTGCTGGAGAAGGCCGAGCTGCCGCGCTACAAGACCTGCGGCGGGGGCATCATCGGACCCACGCGCGATGCGCTGCCGCCCGGCTTCGAGCTGCCGCTGCGCGAGCGCGTGCATGCCGTGACGTTTTCGCTGAACGGCAGGCTGACCCGCACCCGCCGCTCCAAGCAGGCCCTGTTCGGCCTGATCAACCGGCCCGAGTTCGACGCCGGTCTGGTCGAGGCCGCCAAGGACGCGGGCGCCCGGGTGCGCACCGGCACCGCGGTGGCGCGGGTCGAGCAGCACGGCCCGTCCGTGCCCGACCGGCGCACCGTGGCCGTGGTGCTCGCGGACGGCGAGACCGTGCTGGCCCGGGCCGTGGTCGGCGCGGACGGCAGCGCCAGCCGGATAGGCGCCCATGTCGGGGTCAAGCTCGACCAGGTCGACCTCGGTCTCGAGGCGGAGATCCCGGTGCCGCCGACCGTGGCCGAGGACTGGTCGGGCCGGGTGCTCATCGACTGGGGGCCGCTGCCGGGCAGTTACGGCTGGGTCTTCCCCAAGGGCGACACCCTGACGGTGGGGGTGATCTCGGCCCGTGGTGAGGGCGCCGGGACGAAGCGCTATCTCGAGGACTTCATCGCCCGGCTCGGGCTCGCCGGGTTCGAGCCGAGCGTCTCCTCGGGGCATCTGACCCGCTGCCGCTCCGACGACTCGCCGCTCTCCCGCGGCCGGGTGCTGGTGTGCGGGGACGCGGCGGGGCTGCTGGAGCCGTGGACCCGCGAGGGCATCTCCTTCGCGCTGCGCTCGGGGCGGCTCGCGGGGGAGTGGGCGGTGCGGATCGCCGAGGCGCACGACGCGGTCGACGCCCGCCGTCAGGCGCTGAACTACGCCTTCGCGATCAAGGCGGGCCTCGGCGTGGAGATGGGGGTCGGGCGGCGGCTGTACACGGTGTTCGCGCGCCGCCCCGGGATGTTCCACGCGGCGCTCACCGGCTTCCGGCCGGCCTGGCGGGCGTTCACGAAGATCACCCGCGGGACGACCACGCTGGCCGAGATCGTTCGCAGCCATCCGGCGGCGCGGCGGGCGCTGACCGCGTTCGACCGCGGATAGCGCCGCGGCGGACCCGCCGCCGGAGGCTCATGCCCCGGCGGCCGGGGCCCCGGCGGCGGTGACGGCGCTGTCTGTGGCGGCGCCGTCCGTGTTGGCGCCGTCCGTGACGGTGACGCGGAAGACCGGGTGCAGCGGGGAGATCCGCGCCAGCTCGTCGTCCGAGGACTTCGCGGTCACCCCGTCGAAGAAGCTCTTCACCTCCCAGCCCCAGCGGTCGAGGTAGGCGCGCAGCGCCTCGGTCTTCTCCGCGCCCTCCGGCAGCTCGGTGGCGGTGAAGGCGTGAGTGCGGCGCCCGAGCCGCAGCCGGCCGCCGCCCGCCGCACGTATGTTGCGCACCCACTGGGAGGCGCCGCGCGGTGAGACCAGGTAGCGCTCGCCGTCGAGCGACAGCGGATTGACCGGCACACGCCGCCACTCGCCGGACTTCCGGCCGACGACGGACAGCTCGGCGGTGCCGAAGAAGCTCACTCCGCGCCGGGCGAGCCAGGCGATGGTGGCGTTCATGGCGCCGTCGAACCGGCTGGGCTTGATGTGGTGCTCCGGCATGGTGTCCTCCCGTGTTCTCGCGTGAGAGCACTGCTCTCGCTTGAGATCAGTGTGCACGAACCGGTGCGCTGCTGCAAGAGCACTGCTCTCGTTATTGGCCGGTGCTCCATCCGGTGAGACACTGGCTCCCATGAGCGCGATCCGAGGGGCCAGGGAACGGGCCCGTACCGAAGTCACCGCCGCCATCAAGGAAGAGGCGCGCCGCCAGCTGGCCCGGGAGGGCGCGGCCAAGCTGTCGCTGCGCGCCGTCGCCCGCGAGCTCGGCATGGTCTCGTCCGCCCTCTACCGCTACTTCCCGAGCCGCGACGACCTGCTGACCGCCCTCATCGTGGACGCGTACGACACCCTCGGCGCGGCCGCCGAGCAGGCCCTCGCGAAGGCGGACGCCCAGGAGCCCATCGAGCGGTGGGGCGCGGTGTGCCGGGCCGTACGGGAGTGGGCGCTGGCCCATCCGCACGAGTACGCCCTCATCTACGGCTCCCCGGTGCCCGGCTACTCCGCGCCCCAGACCACGGTCGTGCCCGCCTCCCGCGTGGGCCTGGCCCTGCTCGCCATCGTGGGCGAGGCCCACGCCGCGGGTGCTCTGCGCGTCCCCGGGGAGGCCGAGGTGCCCGAGGCGGTGCGGGCCGACGCCCGGGCCCTGGCCCGGACTCTGGGAACCGACCTGCCCGACACGGCACTCGCGGGGTTCATCGCGGCCTGGGCGCAGTTGTTCGGCCTGGTCAGCTTTGAGCTCTTCGGCCAGTTCAACGGCATCGTCGAGGCGCGCGACGAGTTCTTCACACGGTCCGCCGCCGCCCTCGGCCAGGCCGTAGGCCTGCCCTAGAGGCCAGTCGCCTCGTCCGGCACCCGCACCAGATGCAGTGCCGTGCTCGCCCAGCCGCCCGACGGCAGATGGAGGTCGAGGCCGTACCGCGTCAGCACGGTCGCGTGGTGGACCGTGCCGGTCACGGTGTCGCGGTAGCGGGCGCCGGGCACCAGGTCGCGGAGGAGGACGGGGAGGCGAGGGGTGCCGTACCGCGGGCTGCGCCGGTAGCCGAGCAGCAGCAGCTCCGAAGCGTCGTCGGCGAGGTACTGCACGGCCGTGGGCCCTTCGCCGAGCGGCTCGGTGAGCCGGTACTGGCGGCCCCGCTGGACGAGGTGGCGGACCTTCTTGTAGGCCGCCACCAGCTCGGCCGACTCGGCGAGTTCCTCCTCCGACCAGCGGGTCAGGTCGCCGCCGATGCCGAGCAGGCCGGCCATGGCGACGTGGAAGCGGAAGCGCAGCGGCACCGAGTGGCCGGTGAGCTGGTTGGGCACGTCGGTCACCCACGCGGACATCACCCGCGCCGGGTAGACCTGGCTGAACCCGTGCTGGATGACCAGGCGGTCCACCGCGTCGGTGTTGTCGGACACCCACGCCTGGTCGGTGCGGGCGAGGATGCCCAGGTCGACGCGTCCCCCGCCACCGCTACAGGTCTCGATGCGCAGGTGCGGGTGGGCGGCGCGGAGCCGGTCGAGGACGCCGTAGAGGTTGGTGACGTACCGGGTCCACAGCCGGTCGTTGCCGTCGCGGCGGCCGGGCCAGCCCGCCTCGCCGAAGGCGCGATTCATGTCCCACTTGAGGAAGTCGACGCCGTGGTCGGCGACGAGCCGGGTCAGCCAGTCGTGCGCCCAGTCGGCGACGTCGTCGCGGGCGAAGTTGAGCACGAGCTGGTTGCGCAGCTCGGTGCGCTCGCGGCCCGGCACATGCAGCACCCAGTCCGGGTGCGCGCGGTACAGGTCGCTGTCGGGGTTGACCATCTCCGGCTCGACCCAGACGCCGAACCGCATGCCGAGGTCGTGCACCGCCTGTGCGAGCGGGCCGAGGCCGGCCGGGAACCGGTCGGGCGCCGGGGACCAGTCGCCGAGGCCCGCCCGGTCGCTGCGGCGGGCGCCGAACCAGCCGTCGTCCACGACGTACAGCTCGACACCGATCCGCGCGGCGCGCTCGGCCAGCGCCTTCTGGCCGGCCTCGTCGACGTCGAAGCCGGTGGCCTCCCAGGAGTTGTACAGCACGGGGGCCGGTTCGGCGGGGTGCGGCAGGACATGGGTCCGGATGTAGGCGTGCCAGGCGCGGCTCGTCGCTCCGAAGCCGCCCTCGCCGTAGAGGCCGGCGAAGACGGGGGTGGTGAACTCCTCCCCCGGCGCGAGCGGCACGCACGTCCCGTCGTGACCGACGCCGCCCGTGAGGCCGGTACGGCCGTCCGGGGTGCGCTGCGCGGTGACGCGCCAGCTGCCGCTCCAGGCGAGGACGGCGCTCCACACCGGGCCGTGGTCCTCGGTGGCCGTCCCGCCGTCGAGCATGATCCAGGGGTTGGTGTGGTGGCTGGTGATGCCGCGCCGGCTGGTCAGCACGGTCTCGCCGAACGGCAGCGGCTCGCGGCGCAGTTGGGTCTCGGCCGACCACTGGCCGGTGACGTGGCTCAGCCGGTAGCCGGGCAGGGGCGGCAAGGTCCAGGCGGCGGAGTCGGCCCGCAGCAGCTCCAGGGGTTCGTGCCCGGTGTTGTGCAGCACGGTCCAGCGTTCGATCACGTCGGTGTCGTCGCGGACCCGGTAGTGCAGCGCGACCCGCAGCGGACCGTGCCGGTCGCGGAACTCCAGCACGAGTTCGGCGCTGCCGGGCACGTCGGTCAGGACGTGGTGTCCCGTGGGCTGCCATTCGAAACCGCGGGTGCCGTCGGGGTGGCGTACCTGGAGCGACGGTGGGCCGTAGCGGGTGCCGCCGTCGACCGGCAGCTCCTCGCCCACCGGGGGCCGGCCCTCGAAGCTGCTCGGCGGGTCCCCGGTGGGCACGGCCAGCGTGTCCGCCTCCGTCGTGGTCAGCCGGGGTCCCCAGGCGAGGTGGCAGGGCGCGCCGCTGTCGTCGATCCGCAGTGCGTAGGACGTGCGCGGGGTGGTCAGCAGCCAGACGCCGGTGTCCGGGGAGCGGTGGATGAGCGGCATGGAACCTCACGATCAGAGGGTCAGCAAATGCTCAGCAGAGCCAAGCGCTTCCTTCAATAGGGTGTCAACCCACTCGTGATCACCAGACTTTCGAAGGCGCCACCTGCCAAGTGTCGGTCGCCGAAGGAGTTCTGTTTCTTTTATTGACAGCAGAAATTATGGGTCATAGGTTCCCGGCCATGTCGTCGACCTCCCGTGTCGAGGCGTTCCCGGTCAACACGCCGGCCGCCTCCCAGACCTTCACCACGGTCCTGTCCCATGGCCCCCTCACCCGGCTGGAGGTGGCCCGGCGGGCCGGGCTCTCCCCGGCCGCCGTGACCAAGGCCGTCCGCCCGCTGCTGGAGGCCGGCTATCTGCTGGAGGACGCCAACGACGAGGCGCGCCCGGCGCTCGGCCGCCCGGCGAACCTCGTGCGGGTCGACGGCGGGCGGGCCCTGTTCATCGGTCTGAAGGTGACCGGCGACGAGATCATCGGGGTGCTCGCCGACCTGTGCTGCCGCATCCGCGTCGCCCGCCGCGTCCCGCTGCGCGGCCGGGAGCCGGGGCAGGTGCTGGCCGTGGCGGCGGAGCTGGTGCAGGAGCTGCTGACCGAGGCCGACGGTTTCGGGGTGCGGGTCCTGGGGCTCGGCATCGCCGTCTCCGGCGACGTGGACCGGGCCGAGGGGACCGTGCGCTACTCGCCGTTCCTGGAGTGGCGCGACCTGCGGCTGGCCGAACTCGCCGAAATGACCTGTGGGCTGCCGACCACCGTGGACAACGACGTACGCGCCCTCACCGTGGCCGAGCAGTGGTTCGGCGAGGGCGTGGGGCTGTCCGACTTCGCCGTCGTCACCGTCGGCGCCGGCATCGGCTGCGGTCTGGTGGTGCACGGCCGTGTCGTCGCCGGCGCCCACGGCGTCGCGGGCGAGATCGGCCACGTCACGGTGGACCCGGCCGGCCCGCCCTGCCGCTGCGGCAACCGCGGCTGTGTGGAGGCGATCGCGGCGGACTCGGCGATCGTCGCCCAGGTCTGTGAGGTGACCGGCCTCAAGGTCGCCGACATCGCCGAAGCCATCGAACTGGCCCACCGGGGTGACGCCGGCGCCCGCGCCGTCTACGCGAAGGCGGGAGAGGCGATCGGCCGGGGCATCGCCACGGTGGCCAACCTGCTCGGCCCCGAACGCGTGATCATCTCCGGCGAGGGGCTGGCCGCCTACGACCTGTTCGCCGAGCAGATCCGCGAAGCCTTCACCGCGGCGGCCTTCGGCTCCGCCGCCCGGTGCGACGTCCGCACCCGCCCGCTGCCCTTCGAGGAGTGGGCACGCGGCGCTGCCGCCACCGCGATCCAGTCCTTCATCACAGCAGACCCGAACTGACACGCACGAGGAGCAACAATGACGCAGCAGAGCCGCACTCCCCTGGCTGCGCGTGGTCCCGGCCGCCGCAGAGTCGTCGGCAGCATGCTCGGCGTCGGGGCGGCCGCCCTGGCGGCACCGGTCCTCACCGCCTGCGGTGGAGGGGCCGGGGCCGACCCCAAGACGGTCACCTTCGGCTCCAACGGCGCCGACGCCACGCCCAAGTCCGCCTATGCGGCGCTGACCTCGGCTTTCACCAAGGACTCCGGCCTGAAGGTGAAGACGAACTCCGTCGACCACGACACCTTCCAGAAGAGCATCACCAGCTACCTCCAGGGCACCCCGGACGACGTCTTCACCTGGTTCGCCGGCTACCGCATGCAGCACTTCGCCAAGAAAAAGCTGTGCAGCCCGATCGACGACGTCTGGGAGACGATCGGCGGCGGCTTCAGCGAGGCGACCAAGCAGCTGTGCCGCGGCGAGGACGGCAAGTACTACTTCGTGCCGCTGTACAACTACCCGTGGGCCGTGTTCTACCGCCGCAGCCTCTTCGAGGAGCGCGGATACCAGGTCCCGCGCACGTGGGACGAGTTCATCGCCCTGGCCAAGCGGATGAAGCGGGACGGCCTGTCCCCGATCGCCTCCGGCTACGGCGGCGGCGACAGCTGGTCCGTCCTCGGCGCCTTCGACTACCTGAACCTGCGCGCCAACGGCTACGACTTCCACATGCAGCTGATGCGCGGCCAGGTCTCCTGGACCGACAAGCGCACCGCCCGCATCCTCGACCTCTGGCGCGAGCTGACCCCCTACTACCAGAGCAGTGCCGGCGGCCGGTCCTGGCAGGACGCGGCACAGTCCCTGCTCGACAAGAAGTCCGGCATGGCCGTCATCGGTCTGTTCGTCGGCCAGCAGATCACCGACCAGAAGATACGCGGCGACATCGACTTCTTCCCCTTCCCCGAGATCGACGCCGCGCACGGCCAGGACGCCGTCGAGGCGCCCACCGACGGGTTCATGCTCAGCCGCCGGCCCAAGAACGCGGACGGCGCGCGGAAGTTCCTGGAGTTCCTGGGCAGTGCCCGGGCCGAGCAGCAGTACATGGACGTCGACCCGAGCAACCTCGCGGTCAACGAGAAGGCGGACACGTCCTCGTACAACGCGCTCCAGAAGAAGTCCGCCCAGCTCATCGGCTCGGCCCGGCACATCAGCCAGTTCGCCGACCGCGACAGCGACCCCGGGTTCGTCTCCACCGTCCTGCTGCCCGGACTGATCCAGTGGCTCGGCCACCCCGACGACGGCGCCGACACGCTGAAGAAGATCGAGTCGCAGCGCGCGCGTTTCTTCACGGTCTGACCAGGACCGGAAAGGCCCCCACTGTGTCCTCTCCGCCCTCCGCCCCGCACCGGCCCGGCCGCCTGAGCACCGGTGACCGCCTGTTTCTGACCGCGGTCATCGGCATCCCGGTCCTCGCCCTGCTGGTCTTCGTCTGGCTCCCCGCGCTCGCCTCGGTGGCGCTGTCCTTCACCAGCTGGGACGGCATCGACCTCGGTGACATCCGCTGGACCGGGTTCGACAACTACCACCAGATCTTCACCAACTACCCGCCGTTCTGGCCGGCCGTGCGGCACAACGTGATCTGGCTGCTGTTCACCGCGCTGCTGCCGACCCCGTTCGGCATCTTCCTCGCCTACCAGCTCGACAAGAAGATCCGCTTCACCAGGATCTACCAGACCGCGATCTTCCTGCCGATGGTGCTGTCCCTGGCCGTCGTGGGGTTCATCTGGGAGATCATCTACAACCCCGACACCGGACTGCTGAACAGCGCCCTCGGGGCGGCCGGCGCCGGTCACCACATCGACTGGCTCGGCGACCCCGACCTGAACCTGTGGGCCGTCCTGGTCGCCTCCGGCTGGCGGCACACCGGCTACATCATGATCCTCTACCTGGCCGGCCTGAAGAGCTTCGACCCGGCGCTGAAGGAGGCCGCGGCGCTGGACGGGGCCAACGGCCGCCAGACCTTCCTGCGCGTCATCTTCCCGGCGCTGAAACCGGTCAACATCATCATCCTGGTCGTGACGGTGATCGAGTCGCTGCGCGCCTTCGACATCGTCTACGTCCTCGGCGGCGGCGTCGGCAGCAAACCGGGCATGGAACTGCTGTCCCTGCTGATCACGGACAACATCATCGGCGAGTCGGGCCAGGTCGGTTACGGGTCCGCGCTCGCGGTCGTCCTCCTGCTGGTCTCCCTGGCCGCGATCGGCACGTTCCTCGTCCAGACCTTCCGCAAGGAGGACCGGTGACCACCACCGCGGAGCGACGCTCCACCCGGGCGCCGGCGGCCCGCCGCCCCGGACCGGCGGGGCCGACGCGCCCCCGCCGCGACACCGGCCGCCACCTGCTGCTCGCGGGTGTCTCGCTGCTGTGGCTGATCCCGCTGCTCTGGGCCGTCTACACGTCCTTCAGGTCGTACGGCGACACCGCCCGCCACGGCTACTTCTCCTGGCCGCACGGCGTCAGCCTGGAGAACTACGCCGACGCCTGGACCCAGTCCGGCATGCCGCACTTCCTCCTCAACTCGCTCCTCATCACCGTCCCTTCGGTGCTGGGCACCCTGCTGTTCTCCGCGGCCGTCGCCTTCTTCGTCTCCCGTTTCGGCTTCCGCTTCAACCTGGCGCTGCTGATGCTGTTCACCGCGGGCAACCTGCTGCCCGCCCAGGTGCTCATCACCCCGCTGTACCGGCTGTACCTGCTGATCCCGCTGCCCCCGTGGATGAGCGACTCCCTGCTGCTGTACAACTCGGCCTGGGGCGTCATCGCCATCCACATCGCCTACCAGTGCGGCTTCTGCACGTTCGTCCTCAGCAACTACATGAAGACGATCCCCAAGGAGATCTCCGAGGCCGCCGTCGTCGACGGCGCGCAGGTGTGGCGCCAGTTCTTCCAGGTCATCCTGCCGCTGTGCCGCCCGGCCTTCGCCGCGCTGGCGACGCTGGAGTCGATCTGGATCTACAACGACTTCTTCTGGCCGCTCACCCTCATCGAGACCGGCGACAAGCGGCCCATCACCTCGGCGCTGGCCAACCTCCAGGGCCAGTACTTCACCAACCCGAACCTGATCGCGGCCGGCGCCCTGCTGACCGCGATCCCCACCCTGCTGGTCTACTTCGCGCTCCAGCGCCAGTTCATCAGCGGCCTCACCATCGGCTCGGGCAAGGGCTGAGCCGCCCCGCGCACCACCCCCTGTCGCATCCCCATCCCCAGGAGGTACGACCCATGCGGTCACCCTCGTACTCCGTGCTGCGCACGCGCGCCCCGAGGTTCCTGGCGGTCCTCGCCATGGCCGCGGGGGCCCTGGCCGCCGTACCGCCGGCCCAGGCGGACACCGCCGCGCCGACGCCCGCCGCCAAGCCCTACATGGGCTGGACGAGCTGGAGCATGCAGTCGTCCAAGTACCCCGGGCTCAACCCCGACGGCGACTACAGCTACCTCACCGAGGCCAACGTCCTGAAGCAGACCGACGCGCTCGCCGCGAAGCTGAAGAAGTACGGCTACGAATACGTCAACATCGACGCCGGCTGGTGGCGTGACAAGGCCTGGACGCCGCACTTCGACCGGTACGCCCGCCAGCAGGCCGACCCGGTCCGCTTCCCCCGCGGGATGAAGGCCGTCGCCGACCACATCCACGCCAAGGGGCTCAAGGCGGGCATCTACCTGCCGGTCGGCCTGGAGAAGGAGGCGTACGACAGAGGCGCCGCGCCCATCTGGAACGCGCCCGGCTGCACCACCGCCGACCTCGTCTACGCCGACCTGCGCACCACCAACGGCTGGGACAGCGCCTACAAGCTCGACTTCGCCAAGCCCTGCGCCCAGAAGTACATCGACTCCCAGGCGCAGCTGTTCGCCGACTGGGGCTACGACTTCCTCAAGCTCGACGGTGTCGGCCCCGGTTCCTTCAAGAGCGGCGAGAACTACGACAACGTCGCCGACGTCGCCGCCTGGCAGCAGGCCATCGCGGCCACCGGCCGGCCGATCCACCTGGAGATCTCCTGGTCCCTGGACTACGGGCACGTCGCCGACTGGAAGAAGTACACCAACGGCTGGCGCATCGACACCGACGTCGAGTGCTACTGCAACACCCTGGTCAGCTGGGAGAACTCCGTCGACGACCGGTTCGACGACGCCCCGGCCTGGGCCCGGCACGCCGGCCCCGGCGGCTGGAACGACCTCGACTCCCTCAACGTCGGCAACGGTGCGATGGACGGCCTGACCAAGGCCGAGCGGCAGACCTATGCCACCCTCTGGGCCATCTCCAAGTCCCCGCTGTACACGGGTGACGACCTCACCCGGCTGGACTCCTACGGCCTGTCCCTGCTGACCAACACCGAGGTCATCGCCGTCGACCAGAGCGACGCCCCGCCCGCCGTGCCCGTCACCCCCTCCGACCGGCAGCAGGTGTGGGCCGCGAAGAACCCCGACGGCACCTTCACCGTCGCCCTGTTCAACCTCGCCGACGCGCCCGCCGCGGTGACCGCCGACTTCTCCACGCTCGGCTTCACCGGCAAGGCCGCGGTGCGCGACCTGTGGAACCACGAGAACCTCGGCACCTACCGGGACCGGATCACCCAGGCCCTGCCCGCCCATGGCTCCCGCCTGTTCAAGGTCACCCCGCGCGGCCAGGCCGTCACCTGGTCCGGCGTCGAGGCCGAGGACCCCGCCAACACCCACGCCGGCAACGCCTCCGTCGCCGACTGCTCCGCCTGCTCCGGCGGCAAGAAGGTTGGCAACCTCTACCAGGGCGGTCGGCTGACCTTCAACGACGTCGTCGTCGCCAAGGCCGGCACCTACCAGATCAAGGTCTCCTACATCAGCGGTGACGCCCGCTCCGCCCTGGTCTCCGCCAACGGCAACGGCTCCACCAGCCACAAGTTCCCCTCCACCGGCGACTGGTCCACGGTCAACACCGTCCACGTCCCGGTGAGCCTCAAGGCCGGTGCCAACACCCTGACCTTCGACAGCGGTTCCGGCTACGCGCCGGACATCGACCGGATCGACGTACCGAAGTCCTCCTGACCCCCCGGGGCCCGGCCGGGCGGCCGGGCCCCGCTCAGACTTCTGGAGCCGCCATGACCCCTCACCCGACCGATCCCAACAGACGGTCCATGCTCTCTCTCGCCGCGACGGCCGGTCTCACCGCCGCCCTCGGCGGTCTGCCCGCGTTCACCGCCTCCGCCGAACCCCGGCGCCCCGCGACCGCGCCCGCACCGAGCGGTGCGCACGACCAGCTCTGGTGGCGGGCCCCCGGCGACGAGCACTCCCTGATCGAGCAGGGGCTGCCGGTCGGCAACGGCCGCTTCGGCGCCCTCGCGAGCAACGACCCCGGCCGTGAACTGCTCCTCGTCACCGACGCCACGATGTGGACCGGCGGCCTCAACGACACGCTCGACGGCGACGGCCAGTTCCCGTACGGCCGCGCCGACTTCGGTTCGCTCACCCTGCTGGCCCGGCTCACGGTGGACCTCCCCGACCACGACCTGTCCGACGTGAACGGCTACCGCCGCACCCTCGATCTCGCCCAGGGCCTGGTCACCACCAGCTACGTCCGCTCCGGCGTGACGTACCGCCGGCAGGTCTTCGCCAGCCGCCCCGACGACGCGATCGTCCTGCACTTCACCCAGAGCGGCGGCGGCCGCCACACCGGCACCGTCACCCTGGAGGGCACGCACGGCGAGGAGCCGGCCGGCGCCGAGTCCTTCGGCGCCACGCTGCCCAACGGCCTGCGCTACGGGGCGGCGGTCACGGCGTACGGCAGCGGCGGCCGGGTCCGGGTGAAGGGACGGCGCATCGAGTTCTCCGGCTGCACGGACCTCACCGTCGTCCTCAGCGGCGGCACGAACTACGCGCCCGACGCCGACAGCGGGTACCGCGACCCCGCCCTCGACCCCGAGGCGCTGGCCCGCACCAAGGTCGCCGCCGCGGCCCGGCACCCGGCCGGCACCCTGCTGCGCACCCACGTCGCCGACTACCGACCGCTGTACGAGCAGCTGAGCCTCTCGCTCGGCACGTCGACCGACGCGCAACGCTCCCTGGACACCTGGGGGAGGCTCACGGCACGGGCCCGCGACGGCGCCCCCGACCCGGAGCTGGAGGCGCAGTACCTCCAGTACGGCCGCTACCTGATGATCTCCGGCTCGCGCGGCAGCCTCCCGCTGGCCTTGCAGGGCCTGTGGCTGGACGGCAACGACCCGGACTGGATGGGCGACTACCACACCGACATCAACATCCAGATGAACTACTGGATGGCCGACCGGGCGGGCCTGTCGCAGTGCTTCGACGCCTTCGCGGACTACTGCCTCGCCCAGCTGCCCTCGTGGACCGACCTGACCCGCCTCCTGTTCAACGACCCGCGCAACCGGTACCGCAACTCCACCGGGAAGGTCGCCGGCTGGACGGTCGCCATCTCCACCAACCCCTACGGCGGGGGCGGCTGGTGGTGGCATCCCGCGGGCAACGCCTGGCTGAGCAACAGCCTGTACGAGCACTACGAGTACAGCGGGTCGCGGGGATACCTGGCGAAGATCTACCCGCTGCTCAAGGGCGCCTGCGCCTTCTGGGAGGCCCGGCTGCTCACCATCGCCGCGCCGGACGGCTCGGGCGAGGTGCTGATCGCCGACAGCGACTGGTCGCCCGAGCACGGCCCGCTGGACGCCAAGGGCATCACCTACGCCCAGGAGCTGGTGTGGGCCCTGTTCGGCAACTACGCCGAGGCGGCCGCCGTACTCGGCAAGGACGCCGGCTACGCACGGACCGTGACCGGTCTGCGGGACCGGCTGTACCTGCCGCGGGTGAGCCCGACGACGGGCTGGCTGGAGGAGTGGATGTCGCCCGACAACCTCGGCGAGACCACCCACCGCCATCTCTCGCCGCTCGTCGGTCTCTTCCCCGGCGACCGCATCCGCCCCGACGGCTCCACCCCGAAGGAGATCGTCGACGGCGCCCGCGCGCTGCTCACCGCGCGCGGGACGAAGAGCTTCGGCTGGGCGAACGCCTGGCGGGCGCTGTGCTGGGCGCGCCTGAAGAACGCGGACAAGGCCTACCAGCTCGTCGCCGACAACCTGCTTCCGTCGTCCGACGGAAGCAACGGCACGGCGTTCAACCTGTTCGACATCTACGAGGTCGAGCGGGGACGCGGCATCTTCCAGATCGACGCCAACTTCGGCACACCCGCCGCGATGATCGAGATGCTGCTGTACTCGCGCCCCGGACACATCGAGCTGCTGCCGGCGCTGCCCGGCGCCTGGGCCGCGTCCGGCTCGGTTGCCGGCGTGCCGGTGCGCGGCGGGTTCGTGGTGGACCTGCGCTGGCGGGAGGGCACACCGACCGAGGTGCGCGTCCGCAGCGTCGGCGGCCGTACCACCACGGTGGTGTTCGGCGGGGCGTCGCGGCCGGTGACGCTGGCGCCGGGCGAGTCGGTCACGCTGAAGGGGTTCACCCGATGAGGGCCGGACGGGGCCGGGGGTGCGTGCTGGTGGCCCTGGCGTTCGCCGCCCTGGCCGTTCAGGCCGTCCCGGCGACGGCCCGGGCCGCGCCGGCCGGGAGCGAGGTCGTGACCTGGGGAGCCAGTGCCGACCGCTTGGGGGAGGGTGTGCCGGACCGCGCGTACCGGCTCGTCGTCCACACCAGCGTCGGCGGGAGTGACCTGCGCGTCAGGCTCTCCAACGCCTTCGGGGACCGGCCGGTGACGTTCGACAGCGTCTACGCGGGCGTCCAGGAGGCTGGGGCCGGCCTGGTGCGCGGCAGCAACCGGCAGCTGGTCTTCGGCGGCGCGCGGTCCGTCACCGTCCCGGCCGGTGCGACCGTCACCAGCGACCCGCTGCCGGGCCGGGTGGCCGCCGGGACCAACCTGGTGGTCAGCGTGCACAGCCCGGACGCGGCCGGCCCGGCGACCGGACACGGCATGAGCATGCAGACCTCGTATGTCTCCCAGGGCGATCACACCGCCGAGGACTCCCCGGCGAACTGGGGCGGCACCATCGGCTCCTGGTTCTACCTGGACGCCGTGACGGTCCGGGCGTCCCCGGGAACGGGAGCCGTGGCGGCCCTCGGCGACTCGATCACCGACGGCTGGCAGTCCAGCACGGACCTCAACCGCCGCTGGCCCGACTACCTCGCGCGCCGGCTCCGGCAATCCACCACCACGACGGTCAAGGGCGTGGCCAACGAGGGGATCTCCGGCAACAAGGTGCTGGCCGACGGCGCCGGGCAGAGTGCACTGCACCGGCTCGACCGGGACGTGCTGTCCCACCCCGGCGTGTGCACGGTGTTCCTCTTCGAGGGCGTCAACGACATCAAGGCGCACACCGGCGTGACCGCCCAGGACATGATCGCCGGCTACCGGGAGGTCGTCCGGCGGGCGCACGCGGCCGGGAAGCGCGTGGTGGGCGCTACGGTCGGGCCGTTCAAGGGCTGGTCGGAGTGGGATCCGGAGGCCGAGGCCGTGCGTCAGGAGGTCAACGCGTTCATCCGGGACAGCGGTGTGTTCGACGCGGTCACCGACTTCGACCGGGCCCTGCGCAGTCCGTACGACCACGAGCGCATCCTGCCGTTCTTCGACGGCGGCGACCATCTGCACCCGAACGACAAGGGCATGCAGGCCATGGCCGACGCGGTGGACCTGAACAGCCTCGACTGCTCCGCGTCTTCGGCGTCGGCGAAGCTCTGACCCAGGACACCGGCCCGGCCTCCGGTCTCCGCTACCGGGCGTCTACCGGGGCCTCCGCGGTACGAAGCGCACCGCCGTGCCCGGGACGGCCTGGGCGGCCGCGGCCAGATGGGGCTCGGGGACGACGCCGACGACCGGGTAGCCGCCGGTCGTCGGATGGTCGGCCAGGAACAGCACCGGGAGGCCGTCCGGCGGGACCTGGAGCGAGCCCAGAGCCATGCCCTCGCTGGGCAGCTCGCCGTCCCTCGCGCGCTCCAGCGCGGGGCCCTCGGTCCGCAGCCCGATCCGGTTGCTCGCGGCCGACACCCGGAACGCGCCGGTGGCCAGGGTGCGCAGCGCCCGGGGCGTGAACCAGTCGTCGCGCGGGCCGAGTACGACCGGCAGCACCAGCTCGCGCGGCGGCGCCGGGCAGAACGCGGCGCCCACGGCGGGCGCCGGGCCGTACGGCGCGCCCAGCCGCAGCACCGCGCCGTCGGCGAGCGGGGGCGGACCGAGACCGGAGAGCACATCCGTGGAACGGCTGCCGAGCACCGGCTCGGCCGCCACGCCGCCGTCGAACGCCAGATAGCCGCGCACGCCATGGGTGGCCGCCGCGACCTCCACCAGCGCGCCCGCCCGTACGCGCACGGGCGCGCCCCACGCGGCCGGGCGGCCGTCCACGGTGACCGGGCAGGGCGCGCCCACGACCGCCACCGTCGCCGCGCGGCGGAGCCGCACGGCACAGCCGGTGAGCGTGGTCTCCAGGGCCGCGGCCCCCTCGGGGTTGCCCACCAGGCGGTTGGCGAGCCGCAGGGCGGGCTCGTCGAGCGCCCCGGAGCGCACCACTCCGAGGTGGGCGTGGCCGGCCCGGCCGAGGTCCTGGACGGTGGTCAGCGCGCCGGCCCGCACCACGACGAAGGCGCTGTCCGTCATGCGGAGGTCTCTTCTCGTAGGGGCCGTTGCGGTATGAAGCGCACGCGCGTGCCGGGGGACAGCAGCGCGGCCGGGTCGCGCGCGGTGTCCCACAGCACCGCGTCCGTGATGCCGATCAGCTGCCAGCCGCCGGGGGAGGAGCGCGGATAGACGCCGGTGTACGGGCCCGCGAGGGCGACCGAACCAGCCGGGACCCTGGTCCTCGGGGTGGCGCGGCGCGGCACCCGGCAGCGCTCCGGCAGGCCGGTCAGATAGCCGAAACCGGGGGCGAAGCCGCAGAAGGCGACGTGGAATTCGGTGCCCGAGTGGATGCGCGCGACCTCCTGCGGGGCGACCCCCCACAGCTCGGCGACATCGGCCAGGTCCGGGCCGTCGTAGCGCACCGGGATCTCGACGGTGGCGCCGTGGCCGTCGGCCGACGGCGGGATGTCCCACCGCGCCACCTCGGCCGCGAGGCGGCGCGGGTCGGCCACTCCGTCCAGCAGCACCGTGCGCGCGGCGGGCACGATCTCCCGCACCGCGGGCAGCGTCCGGGCCTCGGCGCGGCGCAGCAGCTCGGCGTGCAGGGCCAGGGCGGCCTCGCCGGTGTCCACTTCCAGGAGCAGCGCGTGGTCCCCCACCGGCAGCCCGCGCACCCGGACCCGTCCGCCGGGGCCGGTCATGCGAACGGCTCCACGCGCACGCCCGCGGCCTCCAGTTCGGCCCGGACCCGGCGGGCGATGTCGGCGGCCCCGGGGGTGTCGCCGTGTACGCACAGGGACCGCACGTCCACCTCGACCGGCTCGCCGTCGATCGAGGTCACCGACCTGTCGCGGGCGAAGTTGAGGGAGCGCTTGACCACGGTGCCCGGGTCGGCGATCACGGCTCCGGGCTCGCCGCGCGGGACCAGCGTCCCGGCCGCGGTGTAGGCGCGGTCGGCGAAGCCCTCGCTCACCACCGGCAGTCCGGCCGCGCCGGCCGCCTCGTGCAGCCGGGAGCCGGGCAGCCCCAGGACGGGCAGCGGGGCGTCGGCGGCCAGCAGCGCGCCCTCGACGACGGCGGCGGCCTGCGCCGCGTCGTATACGCAGCGGTTGTACAGCGCGCCGTGCGGTTTGACGTAGACCACGTCCGCCCCCGCGGACCGGGCGAACACCCGCAGCGCTCCGATCTGGTAGGCGATCTCGTCGGTCAGCTCGCGCGGCGGCACATCCATGGTGCGCCGGCCGAAGCCGGCCAGGTCCCGGTAGGAGACCTGGGCGCCGATGCGCACACCGCGCTCGGCGGCCAGCTCGCACACCCGGCGCATGGTCGAGGGGTCGCCGGCGTGGTAGCCACAGGCCACGTTGGCGCTGGTGACGACGGACAGCAGGGCGTCGTCGTCGGTGAGCTGCCAGCGGCCGAAGCCCTCGCCGAGGTCGGCGTTGAGATCGATGGTGAGGTCCGCCATGGCATGACAAGGTAGGGGATCGTTGAACGATCCGACAAGAAGAATGTTGTTCCGGTGCGGGTTCTGGGATTGACTTCTCGCCATACGGGATTCAGGAGCAGTGAAGGGGAGCAAGGGTGAAAAACGGGGCGGAACGGCTGATTGTGGAGACCTCCGCGCCGGCCGGGCCGGCCGGGCTGGAGGGCGACCGGGCGCTGCTGGGGCGGACGAGCACCGTCGAGCGCGTCGCGGACGTCCTGCGCGACCGCATCGCCGAAGGGTTCTTCCCGCCCGGCACCCGGCTGTCCGAGGACAGCGTCAAAGCGTCGCTCGGTGTCTCGCGCAACACCCTCAGAGAGGCGTACCGGCTGCTCACCCACGAGCGGCTGCTGGTGCACGAACTCAACCGCGGCGTGTTCGTGCGCGTGGTGACGGTGGACGACCTGACCGACATCTTCCGGGTGCGCACGATGGTGGAGTGCGGCGCGGTACGCGGCCTCGGAGCGCCGCCGTACCCGCTGGAGGCGGTCGAGTCGGCCGTCGTGGCGGGGGAGCACGCCGCGCGGGAGCGGGCCTGGCGGGACCTCTCCACCGCCAACATCCGCTTCCACCAGGGGATCGTGGCCCTCGCGGGCAGCCCCCGCGCGGATGAGCTGATGCGCGGCGTACTGGCCGAACTCCGCCTCGTCTTCCATGTCATGGACGACCCGCGCCGCTTCCACGCGCCGTATCTGATCCGCAACCGGCACATCCTGGAGGTGCTCCAGTCCGGGGACGCCCCCGAGGCCGAGCGGCTGCTCGCCGCCTATCTCAACGACTCCCGGCTCCAGTTGGCCGAGGCCTACGCCCAGCGGGTTTCCGAGCCGTAAACGATCCGGGCGCCGGGGAACAGGCGCATATCGACGTCTTGTCGGATCGTTCAACGATCCCCTAGCCTCCGATGCACTCTTCCTCACGGCTTCCGTGAGGTCCTGCTCACGGAAGGCGGGACCAATGATCGTTCTCCTCGGAGTCCTGGTGGTGGTCCTCGGATTCGCCACCCGCCGCAATCCGTTACTGGTGGTGGGAGTCTCCGGCATCGTCACCGGGCTGCTGGGCGAACTCTCGCCCCGGGAGGTTCTCGCGGCCTTCGGCAACGGCTTCGCCTCCAGCCGCTCGGTGACGATCTTCGTCATCACCCTCCCGGTCATCGGCCTCCTGGAGCGCAACGGCCTCCAGGAACAGGCCCGCACCCTCATCGGCCGGCTCGGCAAACTCACCGCCGGCCGCTTCCTCGCCCTCTACCTGGGGCTCCGTCAGGTCACCGCGGCCTTCGGCCTCACCAGCGTCGGCGGGCCCGCGCAGAGCGTGCGGCCCATGGTCGCGCCGATGGCCGAGGGGGCCGCCGAGCGCCGCCACGGCCCGCTGCCGGAGCGGATGCGCGAGCGCGTCCGCTCGTATGCCGCGAGCGCCGACACCGTCGGACTGTTCTTCGGCGAGGACTGCTTCCTCGCCATCGGCTCGATCCTGCTCATCACCGGCTTCGTCAACACCACCTACGACACCCACCTCGAGCCGCTTCAGCTGGCCCTGTGGGCCATCCCGACCGCCGTGTGCGCCTTCCTCATCCACGGCGCCCGGCTGCTGCGCCTGGACCGCACCCTGGACCGCGAACTGACGGCCGCGGCCGCCCGCTCCGCCGCGCCCGGCGACCGCACCTCGGAGGACGCGAAGTGATCAAGGTCGAGTGGTTCTACTGGCTGGTCGGCGCCGTCTTCCTCGCCATGGCCGCACAGATGGCGGTCGACCGCAGCAACCCCAAGCGCCTCGGCTCCGCGGCCTTCTGGGGCCTGCTGGGCGCCTGCTTCCTCTACAGCACCTGGGTGGTGCGCGGGCAGGCCCCGGCCGAGCCGCTGGGGGTCGCCGTGCTGGCCATGGCCTGCCTGGCCGGCTTCGGCCGCACCGGGCGCGGCACCCCGCGCACCACCACCGCCGAGCAGCGCACCGCCCTGGCCGCGCGGCTGCGCGGCAGGCTGTTCGTCCCCGCCCTCACCATTCCGCTCGTCGCGGTCGTCTGCGCCTCCGCCCTCAAGCACTGGCACGTGGGCGGCGAGCCGGTGCTCGAGCCGGGCAGCGAGACCGTCCTCGGCCTCGGATTCGGCGCCGTCGCCGGGCTCGCGGTCGCCATGTTCGTGGTCCGCGAGCGCAACCCCGCCGTGTCGCTGCACGCCGGGCGCGGTCTGCTGGAGTCCATGGGCTGGGCACTGCTGCTGCCCCAGCTGCTGGCCGTGCTCGGCTCGATCTTCCAGGTGGCCGGGGTCGGCACCCAGGTCGGCAAGATCACCGAACAACTGCTGCCGGACGGTCAGAAGTATGTGGCCGTGGCCGTCTACTGCGTCGGCATGGCCGTGTTCACCACGATCATGGGCAACGCCTTCGCCGCGTTCCCCGTGATGACCGCCGCCGTCGGCTGGCCCGTGCTCATCCAGCAGATGCACGGCGAACCGGCGGTCGTCCTCGCCGTCGGGATGCTGGCCGGCTTCTGCGGAACCCTTGTGACGCCCATGGCCGCCAACTACAACATCGTCCCCGCCGCGCTGCTCGAACTGAAGGACCAGTACGGGCCCATCAAGGCCCAGATCCCCACCGCCGGGGCGCTGCTGGCCTGCAACATCGTCATCATCTCGCTCTTCGCCTTCTGAGGGGGCCTCCCTGTGACCCGCGTGCTCCTCACCGGCTTCGAGCCCTTCGGCGGCGAGGACGTCAACCCGTCCTGGCAGGCCGTCTCGCTGGTCGCCGCCGGGCCCCCGCCCGGCATCCAGGTCACCGCCGCCCGGCTGAGCTGCGTCTTCGGCACGGCGCTCGAGGAGCTGGCCGCCGCGGTGGAGGCGGCCGACCCCGACCTGGTGCTGTGCGTCGGGCAGGCCGGGGGCCGCACCGGCATCAGCGTCGAGCGCGTCGCGGTCAACGTCGACGACGCCCGGATCCCCGACAACGCCGGCCGGCAGCCCGTCGACGAGCCGGTGGTCCCGGGCGGCCCCGCCGCCTACTTCGCCGCCCTGCCCGTCAAGGCCTGCGTCGCGGCGGTGCGGGCGGCCGGAATTCCCGCCTCCGTGTCCCAGACGGCCGGAACCTTCGTCTGCAACCACGTCTTCTACGGGCTCGCCCATCTGATCGCCACCCGCAGGCCCGCCCTGCGCGGCGGATTCGTCCATGTCCCGTACGCCCCCGAACAGGTCGTGGACCGGGCCGAGCCCTCGCTGCCCGCCGACACGGTGGCGCACGCCCTGCGGGCCATCGTCACCACGGCCGTGACCACCCGCGAAGACCTCCGCGTCCCCGAGGGAGCCACCCATTGAACGGCCCGCCCGAGCCGGGCCGGCACAGGCCTTAGACTGACGGTTCGGTCGACGCGCTCGGCCGCTCCGCGCCGTTTCGTCCGTTGTCGGTAGGAGCGCCTAATCTGTGCGACGTGACTTCTCCACCGCCTGGGGCGGCCGCGCCCCAGCTCAACGGGTACGCCGGGGCCGCGCGCCCGGCCCCGGGCCCGGCCGCCGACGAAGGCCTGGCCCGGCGGCTCCGCGCGCTCGCCTGCACCGCGCCGCTCCACGACCTCGACGCGCGCAAGGGCAGCCTGGCGGGTGAGTACTCGGTGTACGCGATGGCGGAGGTCGCCCTCGCCGCCATCGACCTGGTCACGCTCAACATGGACTTCGACACCGGCGCCGACCACGACGAGATAGTGGCCAGGCTGCTCCCTCGCGTCGCCGCCCAGGCCCCGGAGCGGCCCGCCACCGAGCACGAGCGCGTCGCCCGCTGGGTGCTGGAAAACCTGATCAACGTCGGCAGTGTGGACCGCGGCTTCCGCGCGGTGTACGGCACGTTCGGCCCCGACGGCGTCTATGTGCGCCGCGACTACGACTTCAAACTGGTCGAAGAGGTGCCGGGCCCCGGCGGCAGCGTCTATCTGCGCACCACCGACGAGGCGGTCAACGTCCTGGTCGGCGCGCTCGACACGGACGTGACCAGCGCCCAGATCGCCGCCGAGGTGAAGCTGGAGGTGCTGGTCAGCCGCGGCCGCCTCGCCGACGCCCAACTCGCCGCCGAGCAGGCCCGCTACCGCACCGTGCAGTACTCCGAGACGCTGCGCCGCACCCTGGACGCCACCCGGCGCAACGTCCGCGCCGTCGACTGGCTGAGCACGGTCCCCGACCTGATCAGCGAGGCCCTGGACCACGTCGCCGACCGCTACCGCCATGAGAACGCGATCCTGACCAATATCCGCAAGGCCCGCGACGAGGCGGAGAGCGCCGAGAACAAGCGCCGCGCCGCCGAGCTCGTCGACATAGTGAAGGACTGCATCCGCCGCCACACCCAGCTTCAGTCCCGGCTGCTGGAGGCCGGGCCGCTGTTCCGCGCCGAGCAGGACCGCCAGGCCTTCGCCACACCGGCCGCGCGCGCCGGGCTCGACCTGTACGGGCAGCTCCTCGCGCCCGTGCTGCCGCTCCCCGTGGACCGCGCCCTCCGCGTCACCGACGCCTTCTTCGCCCGCGGCACGGGGCTGCGCACCCCGACGTCCGTGCGCGTCGGCGACCTGGTGGACATGCTGCTGACCCCGCCCGTCGAGCGTGAGCACCTGGGTGCGGAGATGCCCGAGCCGGACCTGATCGCCACCCCCGACGACAGCCGCTTCAGCGAGGAGCAGCTGGCGACCGCCATGCAGCTGCTCGACCTCCCGGCCGACGCCCCCCGCAGGCTCTCCGGCCTCCTGGCCGAGGCCCGCCGCCGCGACCGCGAACTCCCGTATCTGATCGCCCTGTTGGCCGTGCACGCCGCGAGCCCGCCCGTCGGCACCGCCTACCGCCAGGGCGAGGAGCGGCTGCTGTTCGCCGTCGACGACGGCACCGATCTGGACGACCCGGAGTTCGGCGGCGCGGATCTGATCGTGGGCATGGCAATGCTGGACGCGGCCGGGATGGCGGCGGACCGCGCGGAGGTGGCGTAATGCGCGTGTTGTGCCGATACGGCGGCCCGGCCCCGGCCCGCGAGACCGCCGCGGCCCGCCGGACCGCTGACGCCCGCCGGCCCGCCGCAGCCCGCTGGACCGCCGCCCCCAAGGAGCTTCACCCGTGACCGAGTACGATCCCGCGGACGCCGCCCAACCTGACCTGATGCCGTCGGCCCCGGGCGCGCCGGGGGCAGCAAGCGCGTCAGGTGGTGGTGCGGGCGCGTCGGCGGGCGCGCCCCTCACCCCCGCCGACGCGGCCGACGCGGCGCGCCTGGTCGCCTTCGGGCTCCAGCCCAAGCTGCTGCCCGCCCGTGACGTCGAGTACGCCGAGCTGCTGCGCCGCCACCGCGACGACCCGGCGTTCGCGCGGCTGGCCGACGCGGTGGCCGCCGGCCTCGGACTGATCGTGCTCGAGGTCTCCACCCGGGCCGGGATGGCCCTGGCCGCCGCCGAGGACTCCGTCTTCGCCGTCCGCATGGGCGACTACGCCCGCCGCGCCTCGACCGACTCCGCCGACCGCTTCCTGCACGGCCTCGCCCATCTCGCCGTCGCCGCCATGGCCTTCCCCCGCCCAGAGGACCTCGCCGACGACGGCTACATCGGGCGCGTCACGGTCAACGGCATCGACGCCTTCGTACGACAGGCCTGCCGCCGCCTGGAGGAGCGGGCCGAGGAGCAGGGGGAGAACACCGACCCGACCACCGACGCCCCCGGCCTGGAGGCGGCCTGGCGGGTGTACGCGCGGCGCAGCGCCACCGGCGCCACCAAGGACGCGCGGCGGCTGGCCGGTTCGACGACCGGCATCGTCGGCAAGGCCGTCGCCTTCCTCGTCGACTCCGGTTTTCTCCAGCGCACCGGGGACGACGCAGGAGGCGCGTACCGCACCACCGCCCGCTACCAGCTCCAGGTCCGCGACATGGCGGGCAGCGCCGCCATGGCCGAGCTGCTCGAACTGGGCGTGGTGCCCATGAGCGACGGCAGCGCGACCCTGCTGCCGCCGGACGAAGGCGACGACCTGGACCTGGTCGCCGACGCGGGCCTGCCCTTCCACGCCACCTGACCCGACCTGGGCACCCCCGCCCCCACCCGACGACCCGCACCTACCGACCACCGTCACGACAACGAGAGTCCGCCGCCATGTACGAGCTGTCCCGGGTCCGCCTCTACTCCATCGGGCCGGCCGGTGCGCGCTATGCCGACACCGTCCTGGACCTGCGCGGAGTCGGCGAGCCGGTGCCCAGCCCCGCCCCCACCCAGGCGGAGTTCTTCGAGGAGGAGCCCGTCGGCCCGCCGCGCCGCCCCGCGCCCGCCGGCGTGCTCTTCCTGGAGAACGGCGGCGGCAAGTCCGTCCTGCTCAAGCTGATCTTCTCGGTGATGCTCCCCGGCCACCGCAACACCCTGGGCGGCGCCAGCTCCGGCGTGCTGCGCAAGTTCCTGCTCGCCGACGACTGCGGGCATGTCGCGCTTGAGTGGCAGCACACCGTCACCGGCGAGACCGTCGTCGTCGGCAAGGTCAGCGAGTGGCGCGGCCGCCAGGTGTCCAACGACCCGCGGAAGTTCGCCGAGGCGTGGTACTCCTTCCGCCCCGGGCCGGGGCTGAGCCTCGACTCCCTGCCCGTCGCGGAGTCCGCGGCGGTGCGGCCCATCGTCGAGGGCGCCTCCACCGCCCGCGGCCGCCGCCGCACCATGAAGGGCTTCCGCGACGCGATCACCGAGGCGGACAAGGCCTATCCGCACCTCGACGTGGTCTGGGTGGAGATCCACGAGCGCTGGAACGAGCACCTCGGCGAGCTCGGGCTCGACCCCGAACTCTTCCGCTACCAGCGGGAGATGAACGCCGACGAGGGCGAGGCCGCCGGCCTGTTCGCCGTCAAGAACGACTCCGACTTCACCGATCTACTGCTGCGCGCCGTCACCGACACCCGTGACACGGACGGGCTCGCCGACCTCGTGCACGGCTTCGCCCACAAGCTGGGCCGCCGCGCGGAGCTGACCGCCGAGCGCGACTTCACGGCCGGTTCGCTGGATCTGCTGTCGCGCATCGCGGACGCGGGGGAGCGGCGCGAGCAGGCCCGCGGGGTGCACGCGGGCGCCGAGCGCCGCACCCGCACGCTCGCCCGGCGGCTGTCCGGGCGCGGCGCCGAGGAGCGCGAGCGCACCGCCGAACTCGCCCAGCAGGTCGCCACCGCGGCCCACGCCGTCACCGAAGCGGAGGAGGCGCGCGGGCGCAGCTCCCTGGTCGCCGCGGAAATCGCCTACCGGCACGCCTCGTTGGCGCTGGCCGCAGCGGAGAAGGGCGCGGCCGCGCAGCGCCGCGAGGTCAACGACGCCCGCACCCTGCACTCCGCGTGGCAGGCCGCCGAGACGGTGCTGCGCCACCGCGCCGCCGCCGACCGCTCGGCGCGCGTCGCCGCCGCGATCCGCGAGGCCGAGCGGGACGCCGCCCCCGCGCTCGCCGCCCGCGCCAAGGCCGCCGCCGACCTCGTACGCGCCCTGCACGCGGCGGCCGAGGACGGCGAGCGGCTGGCCAACGAGGAGGAGGAGCGCTCCGCCGCCCTCCAGGAGACGGGCGAGGCCGCCCACCGCGACGCCACCGCCGCCGCCACGGCTGCCCAGCGCGCCCGCAGCGAGACCGAGCACCTGCGGCAGCGGCTCGCCGAGGTCGAGCAGGAGACCGCCGAGGCGGTCCGCGCCGGCTGGCTGGACGACTCCGCCCCCGACGCCGATCCGGCCCGCGCCGCCCTCGCCGCCAGCGACGCGGAGAAGACCGCCGTCGCCGCCTGGGACGTCGCCCGCGAGGCGGCCCGCCGCACCGCGGACACCGCCCAGGCGGCCGCCGCCGAGCAGTCCCGCACGGAGCTGGCCGCCGCCCGCGCGGCCGACGCGTCCCGCGCGGCGGAGGCGGCTTACGACGCGGAGCGCCGGGCGGCCGAGTCCCTCGGCTCCGAACAGCGCCTCGTCGAACTCCTCGGCCTCCCCGGTGCCACCCCGGCCACCCCGTCCGTCCCGGCCCCCCGCGCCGGGCGGCCGCTGGCGGCCGAGGCCGGCTCGCCCGGGCCGGTGACGATGCGCGTCGACGAACTGGAGCAGCCCGCCCCCGGGCGCCACCCCCGCTCCCTACCGGCCGAAGCCCGCCCGCCCGGCGGCGTCTCCGCCCATGTGAACGAGCCGGAGAACGCCCCCGAAGAGAGCGCGGGCACCGCCGACCCGGCCGCCCCGGACGAGGACTGCTGGTCCCCCGAACTCAGCGACGACCGGCCCGCCACGTCTGGCAGCGCCGAGAGCGCAACGGCCGCTACGGCCCGTCAGGATGACGCCGCGGCGGCCGGTCACGGCCCGGCCGACGGTGAGCCCGGCCTGGGCGGGCCGGGTGCCGCCGTCGGCGGGCCCGCGGCGGACGCGGGGACTCCTCCGGCCGAGGGCGCGCCCGGCGTTACGGCCCATCAGGCCGGGGATGCGCCCGCCGACGGGGACGGCGGAGCCGAGGCCGCGACGGGCGCCACGGCTCGTGGGGAGGAGAGCCCGACCGGCGGCGCGGCGCGCGGCGCCGATGGGGCAACCGGCGTGGCGGTGTCCGGGCCTGGCGGCCCGACCGGCGATGCCGTGCGCCCGGCCGAAGGTGCGTCAGGCAGGGCGGTGCGCGGAGCCAAGGGTGACACGGCTCCCGGGGAAGCCGGCCCGACCGGCGATGAGGGCGTCACCCCCGGCCAAGGTGCGGACGCGACCGGCGACGCGGCGCGCCGGGCCGATGGCGCGACGGACGTGGTCGTGCCCGCGACCGACGTCCCGACCGGCGGCGCCGTACGCCCGGCCGGCGGCGCGGCGGGCGGAGCCAGGGGCGCTACGGCTCGCGGGGAAGGGAACCCGGCAGGGGCTTCGGCCCGGCGGGGTGAGGGCGCGACGAGCGGCGCCAGTGGCTCAGCCGGGCGCGCGGGCCGGGGGCAGGCGGCGGGTGGCGCCGCCGGGCGGGTCCGGGGGGAGGGGCCGCTGAGCGCCGAGGAGCTCGATCGGAGCGCCGACGCGCTGCGGGAGTTGCTCGACGAGAGCGTCGCGTCCGCCGAGCGGCAGCTGTTCGACCTGCGTACGGCCGCGGCCGACGACTCGCGGATCCTGGCCGCGCTCGGTGACGGCGGGCTGCTGCCGCCCAGCCCGGATGTGCTGGCGACGGTGGAGTACCTGGGCGAGCACGGCATCCCCGCGCTGCCCGGCTGGCGGTATCTGGCGCAGGCCGTGGACCCCACCGATCACGCCGCGGTGCTGGCCGCTCGGCCGGAGCTGGTCGACGGGGTGGTCATCACCGACCCCGACTCACACGTCCGCGCCCGCGAGGCGCTCGCCACGGCGTCGCTGCTGCCGCGCTCCGCCGTGGCCGTCGGGACGGCGGCCGCGCTGCTCGCGCCGACGCCGCCGCCGGGGGCGCAGGACGGCGGGGTGTTCCTGGTGCCGCCGAACCCGGCGATGCACGACGAGCGGGCCGCCGACGACGAGCGGCGCGAGCTGCGGGCGCGGGCCACCGCGCGGGACGAGGACATCCGGGGGCTGGCGGCCCGGCTGGCCGGGGACCGGGCGCTGGCGGCGCGGCTGTCGTCGTGGCGTACGGGCTGCCCGCCGGGGCGGCTCGCGGAGCTGGCGGAGGCGGCCGAGCGCGGGCGTGAGGCGGCCGAGGAGGCGCAGCAGGAGCTGGCGGAGGCCCGTACGGCGCGGGTGGAGGCGGACGAGGCGGCCGGCGAGACGGCCCGGGTGCGCGACGAGCGGCAGGAGGCGGCGCAGCGGGCCCGCCGGGCGGCCGACGCGCTGGCGGGGCTCGCGTTCCGGCTGCGGGAGCGGGCCGCGTGGCAGACCAGGCTGCGTGAACTGGCCGACGAGGCCGCGGAGTACGAGGAGCGGGCCGCCGCGTGCGTGGACCGGGCGCGCGCGGCCGACGAGGACCGGCGCGCGGCCCAGCGCGCGGCCGACGACGCGCACCGCACCGCCCGCGCGCTGCGCGCCGAGCGCGCCGAGATCGCGGGCGCGCCCGACGACGTGGCGGACGGCACCCCGCCGACCACCTCGCTGCCCGCGCTCCGCGAGGCGTACCGCGCGGCCTCGCAGGTGTACGAGAAGGTCGGGGTCGGCGCCGACCTGCGCGCCGAGCAGGCCCGTGCGGAGAGCGACGAGAGCGCCGCGCTGGCCTCGCTGGACCGGCTCACCAACAAGGTCCGCACCCGGGCCGCGCAGCTGCTGGAGAGCACCGACGGCGCGGACGCCCCGTCCCGCCAGGCGGCCGCGGCCCGCGCCGAGTCGCTGGTGCACACGATGGAGTCGCGCGCGTCGGCGGCGAGCGAGCAGCTGGGCCGGTTGCGCGGCGAGGCGGAGCGGCTGGCGCCCGCGGACGGCGACGCGCACACCGAGCTGCCGGAGGGGATGGTCCCGCAGGACGCCGAGCAGGCCAAGGAACTGCTGCGGACGGCCAACGCCGAACTCAGCACCCGTACGGACGCGTTGGAGACCGCCCGCACCACCCACAGCGAGCTGCTGCGCGCCCACCGCGCCGCCGAGGACGCGGCGGGCGGCTTCGAGGAGACCGCCGCGCTGCTGCGGGACCTGCTCCGCGACCACCAGGAGGCGGCCGTCGACGGGGCGGACGCGCAGCCCGACGCGTACGCCGGGAGCCTCGCGGAGGCCCGGCAGGCGGCCGCCGAGACCCGCCGCTCGCTGCGCGGCTGCGCGGGTGACCTGTCGGCGGCCGAGGCCGCCGTCCGGGAGGCGAGCGACGTGCTCGTACGGCATGCCAACGCGACCCGCTACGAGCAGGTGCGCACCCCCGCCCGGCAGCAGATCCGCGAGCTGCCCGCGGCCGCGCTGCCGGAGCACGCCGCGGCGTGGGCCGAGGCGTTCGCGCCCCGGCTGCGCGTCCTGACCGACGAGCTGGCCCAGCTGGAGCGCAACCGGGACAGCATCGTGGACCGGCTGCGCGGCCTGGTCGAGTCGTCCCTGGCGACCCTGCGCTCGGCCCAGCGGCTCTCCCGGCTCCCCGAAGGGCTCGGGGAGTGGTCGGGCCAGGAGTTCCTGCGGATCCGCTTCGAGGATCCGGACCAGGCGATGCTCGCCGAGCGGCTCGGCGAGGTCATCGACGAGGCGACCCGCTCCGCCGTGCGGAAGAACTCCGACCTGCGCCGCGACGGCATGTCGCTGCTGCTGCGCGGCGTGGACGCCGCGCTCCAGCCGCGCGGTGTGGCCGTCGAGATCCTCAAGCCGGACGCGGTGCTGCGCGCCGAGCGGGTGCCGGTCCGCCAGATGGGCGACGTCTTCTCCGGCGGCCAGCTGCTGACCGCCGCCATCGCCCTGTACTGCACGATGGCGGCGCTGCGCAGCAACGACCGGGGCCGGGACCGGCACCGCCACGCGGGCACGCTGTTCCTCGACAACCCCATCGGGCGCGCCAACGCGACGTATCTGCTGGAGCTCCAGCGGGCGGTCGCGGACGCGCTGGGCGTCCAGCTGCTCTACACCACGGGCCTGTTCGACACGACGGCGCTCGCCGAGTTTCCGCTGGTCATCCGGTTGCGCAATGACGCGGATCTGCGCGCGGGGCTGAAGTACATCAGCGTCGAGGAGCATCTGCGTCCTGGGCTGCCGCAGCGTGACGCGGAGGACGGCCAGGTGCACGGGCAGATCACGGCGACCCGGATGTACCGCCGCCCGGACGCCCCGGCCTCGGCCCCGGCTCCGGCGGACGCCCCGGCGGGGCAGCCCGGCCGGGGATAGCCCCTGCCGCGGCAGACGGCGCCGCGGCAAGCTGCGCCGCGGCAAGCTGCGCCGCGGCGAGCCGCGTCGTGGCGGTCGGCGTCGCAGCGGGCCGCGCCGTGGTAGAAGGCAGCACATGGTTCGGCGCCCGCCCAGCGGGGGCGGGCGCCAAACCCATTGAGGCCTCATGAGGCCCCATGAGGCCCCGTCAGGCCGCCGCGCCGCGCGCCGACCGGCGCTCCGCGGCCCGCGGCGAGCCGACCCGCTCCGCCTTCCGGGCCCGGCGGCGCTGCCGGCGCAGCTCCCGCGCCGTGCTGCTGGGCCGCGACACCACCCCGTAGCGCTGGTTCCACACCTGCCGCGTCACCCATACGTCCAGCACGCCCCACGTGGCCAGAACCGTGCTGGCCACGGTGGTCAGCACCGCGGGGAACGCCAGCCATGAGTCGGCCAGCGTGCTCAGCACCGCCACCATCGCCTGCGTCAACGTCACCGCGACGATGATGACCGCCCGCACCGCCGCCGTACGGACCGGATCGGGCAGCCGGCGCCTTCGGGCCGGTTCCTCGGTCCACAGCGGCCGCACCGCGCGCTCCGGGATGTCCCGATCCTTGTCCATGGCGTCCATGAAGCCCCTACACCTTTCAGCGGCTGCCCAGGTCCTGCGGGATTCAAAAAGCGGGACATGGGTCGTTTCCACCTTAGGTCCCCCCTTATTGTGCCCCCTCAGTGCACGAATAACAGCGCTGGGAGGTTCCCCCAGAGAGGGGAAAACCAGCCAAGGGTTGACTCATTCTCGTCCGTCGAAGCCGATAGTGGAGGGCCGGAAAGCGGGGGGTAAGTCAGGCATCACCGGACAACTCGTGATGGGGTCCGGGTGGGCCTGCCCCGGCATCTAGCGGACATGCCTTCGAGTTGCAGAACAGGCAGTAGTAGGCTCGCGCCGCTTGTTGTCGGAACTCGAACACCGCCCCCGTATAACGGGGTTGACGTTGGGGAGGCCATGCGCTTTCGCGGGAAATCGATCCGCCGGAAGATCGTGGCGCTGTTGCTGGTGCCACTTGTCTCGCTGACGGCAATCTGGGCCTTCGCTACAGTGATCACCGTTCGTGAGGCGATTCGACTGCTGGACGCCTCCGACATCATCGACAAGGCCGGTCAGCCGGCCGAGGATGCGGTACACGCCATCCAGAAGGAGCGCCGCCAGACCCTCATTCTGCTCGCCGATCCGCGCCAGGCCGACGCGCTGCCCGTCCTCCACGCGCTCCAGCGCAAGACCGACGAGGTCATGGGCACCCTGCGCGAGGCCGCCACGGACGGCGGCGTGCGCGACATGATGAACGACGAGTCGGAGGACCAGCTCTCCGCCATCCTCAAGGCGACCGAGGGCCTGGACGCCCTGCGCCGAAAGGTCGAGGACCGCGGCATCAACCGCGCGGCGACATATGAGTATTACAACAAACTCGTCGACCTCTGCTACAACTTCCGCAGTTCGCTGCACGCCGTGCCCGACACGGACCTGGACAAGCAGGGCCGCGCCCTGGTCGCCATGATCCGTGCCCGCGAGGCGCTCTCCCGCGAGGACGCGCTGTACGTCTCGGCGCTGACGGCGCGCAGGATGACGCCCGAGGACCTGCACGCGATCTCCGATCTGATCGCCGAGCGGAACCTGCTGTACGAGACCAGCCTGCCGATCCTGCCCGCCTCGGAGCAGAAGATCTTCGCGGATTACCGGCGCACCAAGTCCGCGCCCGCCGCCCTCCGCCTGGCCGAGGGCAAGCTGATGGCCTCGACCAAGCCGTCCGACGCGCTCAAGGCCCTGGACGAGGAGCACTGGGAGGTCGCAGCCCAGCCGGTGCTCAACGACTACGACCGGCTGGGCAAGGAGGCCACCGACCGCCTCCAGCAGCGCATCGACCCGGTGGCCGACGACGTCATGCTGCGGGCCTTCGCCGCCGGCATCCTGGGCCTGCTGGCCCTGATCGTCTCGATCTTCGTCTCGTTCCGGATCGGCCGCAGCCTGATCCGCGACCTGTCCCAGCTGCGCAAGGACGCCCAGGAGGCGTCCAGCGTGCGGCTGCCCCACGTGATGCGCCGTCTGGGCGCGGGCGAGCAGATCGATGTGGACACCGAGGCGCCCCGCCGCGACTACAGCCCGGACGAGATGGGCCAGGTCGGCCTGGCCCTCAACACCCTCCAGCGGGCCGCCGTCGAGGCCGCGGTCAAACAGGCCGAGCTGCGCCAGGGCGTCTCCGACGTCTTCGTCAACCTGGCGCGCCGCAGCCAGGTGCTGCTGCACCGCCAGCTGACGCTGCTGGACACCATGGAGCGGCGCACCGAGGACACGGACGAGCTCGCCGACCTGTTCCGCCTTGACCATATGACCACCCGTATGCGGCGGCACGCCGAGGGCCTGGTCATCCTCTCCGGCGCGGCCCCCTCCCGGCAGTGGCGCAAGCCGATCCAGCTGATGGACGTCGTCCGCGCCGCGGTCGCCGAGGTCGAGGACTACGAGCGGATCGAGGTCCGGCGCATGCCGCGGCTCGCGGTCAACGGCCCGGCGGTCGGCGACCTCACCCACCTCATCGCCGAGCTCCTGGAGAACGCCACCGTCTTCTCGCCCCCGCACACCTCCGTTCAGGTGCACGGCGAGCGGGTGGCCAAGGGGTTCACGCTGGAGATCCACGACCGGGGCCTGGGCATGACGTCCGATGCCCTGCTGGAGGCCAACCAGCGGCTCGCCGAGACCCCGGACTTCGAGCTGTCCGACACCGACCGGCTCGGCCTGTTCGTGGTCAGCCGGCTGGCCCAGCGGCAGGGCGTCCGGGTCTCGCTCCAGCCCTCCCCGTACGGCGGCACCACCGCGATCGTGCTCATCCCCTCGACCCTGCTCACCGACAGCGGCGAGCAGGGCCAGGAGGCCGAGGACTCCTACGAGCGCGGCCGGGAGCGCGGCGTCTCCGACGTCAGGATGGGCCCGGACAGCAGGCTTCAGGCCGTCGACGCGGCGCCGGTCGCCTTCTCCGACCGGGCGGGCCGCAAGGTGTCGGTGGTCGACGGACCGGTCGAACTCGAGCCGTCCGCAGTGCCGCTCGCGCCGGTCGCGAACGGGGGCGACATCGAGGACGACGACGAGGTGGGCGCGATCTTCCGCGCCCGCGGTCTGTCGCAGTCGCCGCCCGCGGGCGCCCGGCCCACCGGTCCCGTACCGCATCAACCGCACCAACCGCATCAGCCGGTCGCCGAGGTGCAGCATCAGCAGGCGCGGGACGGCGCCCCGGCCATGCGGGACGAGGGCGCTCCGGCGCCGCTGCCCCGCCGGGTGCCGCCGGTGCTGGTCTCGGACCACGGCCGCCCGGTGCAGGGCGCCTCGGGCGGCGGTCGGCACGCGCGGCCGCCGCAGGGCGCCGGGCAGCCGTCCTGGGCTCAGCGGCAGGACCGCCCGGAGGGCCAGGGCCCGTCCGGTGGCGGCGGCCAGGGCGGATCCCCGTCGGGCCGTCAGGGCGGGGCTCCGTCCGGCGGCCGGGACGGGTCCGCGGCCGGCGGCCAGGGCGGTTCCCCCTGGAACGCGGGCCGACCAGGTGCCCCCGCCCCCACCCCCGAACAGCAGGCTCCGACGGCCTGGAACGGGGAGCCCGCCCGCCCGGCGCGCGGCGTGCCGGCCCAGCGGTCGGCGTCCGGCCTCCCCAAGCGGGTGCGGCAGGCCAGCCTGGCACCCCAGTTGAAGAACGACCCCGCTCCGCAGACCGAGGCGGACCGCTACCCTGCCGAGACCGACCCCGAACGCGACGCCGAGCAGGCGCGGGCCACCATGGCCTCGCTCCAACGGGGATGGCAGCGCGGCCGACGCCAGACGTCCGGCGGCAGTGGTGGGGCGGACAGAGCACCTGGAACAACATATGAGGGGGACGGTCGATGACCGCACCGCACGCAGCACGGAACGCCTCGCCGAGGGCATCGGGCGAGCTGAACTGGCTGCTCGATGAACTGGTCGGGCGCGTCGGCAGCATCCGCAAGGCGCTGGTGCTCTCCGGGGACGGCCTGCCCACCGGCGGCTCCCGCGACCTGTCCCGCGAGGACGGCGAGCACCTGGCGGCCGTGGCCTCGGGCTTCCACTCCCTCGCCAAGGGGGTCGGCCGCCACTTCGACGTCGGGCGGGTCCGCCAGACCATCGTGGAGCTCGACGACGCCTTCCTGTTCGTCACCGCCGCCGGCGACGGCAGCTGTCTGGCCGTGCTCGCCGACGCGGACTCGGATGTCGGACAGGTGGCGTACGAAATGACGCTGCTGGTCAAGCGGGTGGGCGTGCATCTGGGCAGCGCGCCGCGATCCGGCGGGTGACGGGGGAGGGGGGAGATGACCGCAGAGGGTGAAGGCACTGCCCACTGGATCGACGACGCGGCGGGACCGGTGGTCCGGCCGTACGCGATGACACGGGGCCGCACCCGCAGTGCGGCCGAGGGAAAGCTCGACCTCATCGCGGTGGTCGTCGCCGACAGCGTGAGCCAGGTGCCCGTCGCCGACCAGACGTTGTCCCCGGAGCACATCGACATCGTCGAGATGAGCCGGGACTCCCCTCAGTCCGTCGCCGAGCTGGCGGCCGAACTCGACCTGCCGGTCGGCGTCGTCCGAGTGCTCATCGGTGACCTGTTGCACGCCGCACTCGTCCGAGTGTCCCGGCCCGTACCTCCGGCGGAACTGCCGGACGAGAGGATTCTGCGCGAGGTGATCAATGGTCTACGGGCACTCTGACCCGGGCCGCTCACACGTCATCGACCCGGTCACGCTGAAAATTCTGGTGGCGGGCGGGTTCGGCGCGGGCAAGACGACTCTGGTGGGCGCGGTGAGCGAGATCAAACCGCTGCGCACCGAGGAGCTGCTCACCGAGGCGGGCCGTCCGGTCGACGACATCGCGGGGGTGGAGGCCAAGACGACCACCACCGTGGCCATGGACTTCGGGCGCATCACGCTCCGCGAGGACCTGGTGCTCTATCTGTTCGGCACCCCGGGACAGGACCGCTTCTGGTTCCTGTGGGACGAGCTGGCGACGGGCGCGCTCGGTGCCGTCGTCCTCGCCGACACCCGGCGGCTGGAGGACTGCTTCGCCGCGGTCGACTACTTCGAGCGGCGCGGCATCGCCTTCACGGTCGCCGTCAACTGCTTCGAGGGCGCCCAGCGCTACCCGGAGGAGGCGGTGCGCGACGCGCTCGACCTCGACCCGGGCACGCCGGTCGTCCTGTGCGACGCACGGCAGCGGGAATCCGCCAAGGAAGTGCTCATCTCGGTCGTCGAGCACGCGATGATGGCCTCCGCGGCCAGGCGCTAGGCCGGCGCGCGCCGCCAGGTCGGCGTCGGCGATACGGCCCGTACCCCGCCGTCCGGGGTGCGGGCCGTGGTGTGTCTCGGGACGTCTCCGGCCGGGCAGGTCGCCCGCCGGGTATCTGGAAGGAGTGGCTGTGGAGCCGCAACCGGAGCCGGAACTGGAGCTGGAGCTGGCGGCCGAGGAGCTGACCGCGGTGCTGAACCGGCTGCGCCGGGCCCAGGGGCAGATCGCCGGGGTCGTCAGGATGATCGAGGACGGCCGGGACTGCGAAGAGGTGATCACTCAGCTGGCGGCCGCGTCCAGGGCGCTGGACCGGGCGGGTTTCGCGATCATCGCCAGCGGTCTTCAGCACTGTCTCGCCGACGAGAACGGCGCCCGGCCGCAGACCAGGGAGCGCAACCGGGTGCGGCTGGAGAAGCTGTTCCTGTCGCTGGCCTGACGCGCGGCCCGGGTCGGCGGCCCACGATTGCCGCCCCGCGACGACCCGGCACCGACCCGCACCGCGCCGCTCAGCGGACCGCGATCACCGACGACCCGTGCCCGAACAGCCCCTGGTTCGCGGTGATCCCGGTCCGCGCCTCCGCCACCTGCCGCTCCCCGGCCAGGCCCCGCAGCTGCCAGGTCAGTTCGCACACCTGGGCGATGGCCTGGGCCGGGACCGCCTCGCCGAAGGACGCGAGGCCGCCGCTCGGGTTGACGGGCAGCCGCCCGCCGAGCGCCGTGACGCCCTCGCTCAGCAGCTTCGCGCCCTCCCCGGCCCCGCACAGCCCCAGGTCCTCGTACCACTCCAGCTCCAGCGCGGTGGACAGGTCGTACACCTCCGCGAGCGACAGGTCCTCGGGCCCGAGCCCCGCCTCCTCGTATGCCGCCCGCGCGAGGGCGGAGCGGAAGGAGCCGGGCTCCGGGTCCGGGGCGGCCGCCGCCGAGTCGGTCGCGATGTCCGGCAGGTCCAGCTCGGTGCGCGGATAGCGCGGGGTGACGGTGGAGACGGCGCGGATCCGCACCGGCCGCCGGACGCCCCGCCGCCGGGCGAAGTCCAGGCTGCTCAGCACCAGCGCGGCCGCCCCGTCGGACGTCGCGCAGATGTCCAGCAGGCGCAGCGGGTCGGCGACGACCGGGGAGGCCGCGACGTCCTCGGCGCTGACCGCCGCGCGGTAGCGGGCGTTCGGGTTGGCGGCCCCCGCGGCCGCGTTCTTCACCTTGACCCGCGCGAAGTCGTCGGGCGTGTCGCCGTACCGGGCCATCCGGCGGCGGGCCCAGAGGGCGAAGTACGCGGGGTTGGTGGCGCCCAGCAGCCGGAAGCGCAGCCAGTCGGGGTCATCGGGCCGGTCGCCGCCCACGGGCGCGAAGAAGCCCTTGGGCGCCGCGTCCGCGCCGACGACGAGCACGGTGTCCGCCAGCCCGGCCAGGATCTGGGTGCGGGCGGTCTGAATGGCCTGCGCGCCGGAGGCGCAGGCCGCGTACACACTGGTCACCCGCGCCCCCTGCCAGCCCAGTGCCCGCGCGAAGGTCGCGCCCGCCACCTGCCCGGGGTAGCCGCTCCGCACGGTGTTGGCGCCGACCACGGAGTCGACGGCGGGCCAGTCGAGACCGGCGTCGGCGAGCGCGGCGCGCGCGGCCACCGTGCCGTACTCGACGAAGCCGCGGCCCCACTTCCCCCAGGGGTGCATCCCGGCGCCCAGCACCGCCACCTCGCCGCCCGCCCCGGTCATGACCGCTCCTCGGCGCGGGGCGCGCCGCGCTTGACGGGTTGCCAGTTCCACGTGGTCCAGATGTGCTCGGCGTCCTCGTTCAGCACCCCGGGCACGGCCTCGACCTCCATCCCCACGGCCAGGTCGGCCACGGTCACCCCGGGCGCGCCCTGCCCGAGCACCACGATCCGCTCGGCCGCCAGCTCCACCGCGATCAGGGTGTACGGGCGCCACTCCACGCCGGGGTCGCTGACATACGGCGCGGGCGGCCGGTAGCGGCCGTCGGTGTACGACCAGACGCGGCCGCGCCGGGACAGCGGCACCTCGTCCAGCTCGGTGCCCGCGCAGCCGGGGTTGCGGCAGAAGGAGTCCTCCCGGGGGAAGAACACCGAGCGGCAGACCCGGCACCGCGTCCCCAGCAGCCGGAACTCCTCGCCCTCGGCGGTGAACCACCCGGGGACCACCGGTGTACGGGTGCGCGGCACGACGCCTCCCAGACAGCGGGACAACCAGAACTGACGATACGTCAGAAGTGTGGCACAGCGGCCGCGGGGCACGTAACCCCGGTATCAGGGGTACCACCCCAGCGAAGGGAGCACGCGTGGCCACGACGGAAGCGGCGGTCCGGCTGGCGGCCGTGAGCAAGGACTTCGGCTCCGTACGAGCGGTCGACGGCGTCGATCTCTCCCTCCCCGAGGGCGAGTTCTTCTCGCTCCTCGGCCCCTCCGGCTCCGGCAAGACCACCCTGCTGCGCCTGGTCGCGGGGATCGAGCGGCCCACCGCGGGCCGCGTCGAGCTGTCCGGCCGCGATGTCACCGCGCTGCCGCCCCACCGCCGCGACGTGCGCACCGTCTTCCAGGACTACGCGCTGTTCCCGCACATGAATGTCGAGCGGAACGTCGCGTACGCCCTGATGGTGCGCGGCGTGCGCAAGGCCGAGCGGCTCGCCCGCGCCCGCGAGGCCCTGACCACGGTCCGGTTGGACGGCTTCGGGCCGCGCCGCCCCGCAGAGCTCTCCGGCGGCCAGCGGCAGCGCGTCGCCCTGGCCCGCGCGCTGGTCGACCGGCCGGCCGTGCTGCTGCTGGACGAGCCCCTCGGCGCGCTCGACCTCGGCCTGCGCCGGCAGATGCAGACCGAGCTGAAGGAACTCCAGCGCACCACCGGCATCACCTTCCTCCTCGTCACCCATGACCAGGAGGAGGCACTGACCATGAGCGACCGCGTCGCGGTGGTCTCTGACGGCCGGATCGAACAGATCGGCCCGCCTGTGGAGGTGTACGAGCGCCCCGCCACCGCCTTTGTCGCGGGCTTTATGGGCAGCACCAACCTGCTGCGCGGCGCCGCGGCCGTCCGTGTGGTGGGCCGCCCGGGCGCCTACAGCATCCGGCCCGAGCGCATCCGCCTCGCCGGCCTCGCCGAGCCGTCCGCCGACGGGGAGCGGAGCGTGACCGGGCGCATCGCCGACATCGTGCACGCCGGGGCGCACACCCGCTTCACCGTTGTGCTTCCACACGGCGACCGGCTGACCGTGATCCGGCAGAACCTGGCTCAACTCCCGTGCGCCGTCCGCCCCGAGGCCGATGTCCGGCTGCTGTGGGACGACGACGACGCCTTTCCGCTGCCCGGCTGAGCCGGGAGGTTGACCTGGACATTGCATGAGGCGCCCTGGCGAGGCGGAATCCCGCCCCTGATACTGGCGGGATCCCGGACAGCCATGTCGTAGGGGAGGACCAGGATGCGGAAGACATTCGTGGGGAGGTCCGCGGCCGTGGCGTGCGCCCTGCTGGCCGCCACGGCATGTGGCTCGAACGGCGACGACGAGAAGGCGAAGGCCCCGGAGAAGCTCGGCAAGGGCGAGGGCAAGGTCAACATCATCGCGTGCGCACGGCCGGGGCGCCAACCTCCTCATGTACCGCACCGACAAGGTCAAACCCGCCCCCGACTCCTGGCGCGCCGTCTTCGACGACGCCGACGCCTACCGCGGCCACGTCACCGCGTACGACTCGCCCATCTACATCGCCGACGCCGCCCTCTACCTGATGAAGACCCAGCCGTCGCTGGGCATCAAGGACCCCTACGCCCTGGACCGCGGCCAGCTCGACGCCGCCGTCGCCCTGCTCAAGAAGCAGCACCGGGCGATCGGGGAGTACTGGAGCGACTACCAGAAGGAGATCACCGCCTTCTAGGGCGGCGACAGCGTCATCGGCACCACCTGGCAGGTCATCGCCAACCTCACCTAGGCCGAGAAGGCGCCGGTCAAGGCCGTACTGCCCAAGGAAGGCGCCACCGGCTGGTCCGACACCTGGATGGTCTCCGCCAAGGCCGAGAACCCCAACTGCGCCTACAAATGGCTCGACTGGATCGTCTCCCCGAAGGTCAACGCCCAGGTCGCCGAGTACTTCGGCGAGGCCCCGCCCAACGCCAAGGCATGCGCCCGGACCAAGGACCCCCGCCACTGCGCCGTCTACCACGCCGACGACGAGAGCTACCACCGGCAGGTCCACTTCTGGACCACGCCCATCAAGCAGTGCCTCGACGGACGCAAAAACACCACCTGCACCGACTACGCCCAGTGGACCAGGGCCTGGACCGAGATCAAGGGCTGGGATGGGAGCCCCCGCAGCCCGCCCGGCACCCGACCCATCCTCACCCCCCCGCCCCGGCCCCCGAGAGGCCCTGCTCGGCCTGCCACTGCTGTGGCTGACCCTGGCCTACCTCGGCTCGATCGGCGATCTTCACCTTCTCGCTCAGCGTCTCTGATCGGCTTGGGTTCCCTGAGTTGTCCTGGGTGATCCGGGGCGACGTCGGGTGGTTGGCTCGTGTTGATATGCCGACGGGGGTTGGAGTCCCGCGGGTGTGAGCCGGTTGTGGCCGCCTGGTGCGGTCGGTGCCGATCGTGTTCGGTTCCTGCTGCTGTCGACGCCGCTGGACGCGGCGGGTCTGGCGCGGTGGAGGTCGCCCTGCCGGACGCTTTCCGAGCCGATGTGGACCCGGTCGGGGCAGGGACCCCGCGTCGCTTCCCGGGCGCGGGGCGTTTGGTTCATGGGAGCTGTGGAGTCCGCTCCCTGTTCTGTTGGCAGGCCGACGCGGTATGAAGATTCGCGGCCAAGACTGCACCGTAGCGCCGTCGCTCTCACCGGCAACAGCCCCACCGGACATCTCACCCGATCGCGTGAATTTATCGAACGGGCGATCCAGAAAGTGCGGCTCGCCTGCCCAGAAACACCCAGGATCCTCAGGCCATTCGCACGACTGCTACACACCTTCGGCGACTACATCACCGTGCAGATCGTCGGCGGCAAGACCCAGCTGCTGGGAAACGTCATCGCCTCGCAGATCACCCTCGACCTGCCCATGGCAGCCGCGCTCTCCGCGGTGCCCGTCGTCCTGATCGTCTGCTATCTGGCCGCCGTACGCCGGGCGGGAGCCCTCGACTCCCTCTGAGACCCCGCCCGCCCGTCCTGTTCAAGGAGGTGCCGCCCGTGCGGCTGTCGCGCACCGCCCGCATCGCCCTCGGCTGTGTCACCGCCGCCGGGCTCGCCGTCGTCTACGCGCCCCTGCTGCTCGTCCTGCTCAACTCCGTCAACTCCGACCGGTCCTTCGGCTGGCCGCCCAGCGGCCTGACCGGCCGGTGGTGGCGCGCCGCGCTGCACAGCGACGGAGCGCGGGAAGCGCTGCTCACCTCCGTACGGGCCGGTCTCGCCGCGACCGCCATCGCGCTGGTGCTCGGCACCATGGCCGCCTTCGCCGTCCACCGCCACCGCTTCTTCGGGCGGCGCACCGTGTCCTTCCTGCTGGTGCTGCCCCTCGCGCTGCCCGGCATCGTCAGCGGCATCGCCCTCAACGCGGCCTTCCGCACCTTCCTCGACCCCTTCGGCGTCGGCTTCGGCCTGTTCACGGTGGTCGTCGGGCACGCCACCTTCTGCGTCGTCGTGGTCTTCAACAACGTCGGGGCGCGGCTGCGCCGGCTGGCGCCCTCGATGGCCGAGGCCTCGGCCGACCTCGGCGCACGCCCCTGGCAGACCTTCCGCCACGTCACGTTCCCGGCCGTACGCTCGGCGCTCTTCGCGGGCGGGCTGCTGGCCTTCGCGCTGTCCTTCGACGAGATCGTGGTGACGACCTTCACCGCCGGGCCCGGGACCAGCACCCTGCCCATCTGGATCTACGAGAACCTGGCCCGGCCCCACCAGGCGCCCGTCGTCAATGTCGTGGCCGCCCTGCTGGTCGCCCTCTCCGTGCTCCCCGTCCACATCGCGCAGCGGCTCTCCGCCGACCCGGCGGGCGGCCGGCTGTGAGCCGCGCCGCCGCCCGCCGGGCGCGGGGGAGCCCCCGCCTCAGTGGCCGCGCAACGACCGGTGCGAGACGGGAAAGTCGAAGTAGGTGTCCGGGAACAGCTCCGGCTTGTAGGTGTAGTGCCACCACTCCTCGGCCAGATTCACAAAGCCCAGGGCCTCCAGCGTGTCCTTCAGCAGCAGCCGGTTCGCCCGCTGCGCGCCCTGGATCCGCGGGTCCAGCGTGTGCGAGAGCGTGTCGAAGCAGTCGTAACCGGTGCCCATGTCCACGGAGTTGTCCGGGAACCGCTCGCCCTTCGGCGCGTAACACGGCACCAGCTTCTCGCCCGGCTCATACGGACGGGTGGGCACGGCGGGCAGCTTGACGATCGTCAGGTCCAGGGTGCTGCCCCGGCTGTGCCCCGACTTCTCGGCTATGTAACCGTCCTCGAACAGCCGCGTCTTGTCGACATCCGGGTAGAACTCCCCCTTCATCGACTGGTCGTCGAGGTCCTTCGCCCACTCCACGAAGTCGTTGACCGCGCGCTGCGGCCGATAGCAGTCGTACACCTTGAGCGTGTAGCCCTGGCGCAGCAGCGAGCCCTGCGCCCGGTGCAGGGCCTCGGCGGCCGGGCGGGTGAGGATGCACAGCGGCTCGAGGTAGCCGTCCACGCGGTGGCCGGTGAAGTTGTGCGGGGTGTCGTAGCGGATCTCCTGGAGGATCGTCGGGTCCACAGCGCTCAGCGCCACGAACTCCTTCGGCGCTTTGGGTTCGGCCCGGGCCTGCGCCGGGGCGGGGGCGGAGAGGGCCAGCAGGGCGGCGAAGGGCAGGGCGAGCGCGCGCAGCGCGACAGTGAATCTCGGCATGCCCACCTCAGATATCAGGGCGGCCGGGTCCGGAACAAGCCCCACCGGAACCGACACGCCCATCCGCGGGCCTCCAAGTGGCCCATCCGGCCCCGCTCACTGCCGGCGCGGCCGCTCCTTCGGAGCCTCGCCGCGCACCCGCACCGGGTACCCGGGCTCCGCCGCGCCCTCCCGCTCGACCGCCACCTCGCCGTCCCGCAGCCGCGAGACGAACCGCACCACCTCCGGCCTGTCCCACCCGTCGCCCGGGTCCACGACCAGCGTCCCGCGGCCCGGACGGCCCCGCACCGGAGTCCACGCCTCCAACTCCACCCCGCCGTCCGCGCCCGCCACCGGCACCACCGCGCCCGCCCGCGCCAGCACCGGCACACGCGACAGCGGGGCGTCCAGCACCACCTGCCCCGGGCCCTCGTACGCCCGGCCGGTCGCCGTGTCGTACCAGCGGCCGCGCGGCAGCCGCACCGCCCGCCGCTCGGCGCCCTCCTCCAGCACCGGCGCCACCAGCAGCGCGTCCCCCAGCAGAAAGGCGTCCTCGCAGTCGCGCAGCGCCCGGTCCTTGGGCCACCGCCACCACACCGGACGCGCGTACGGCGCCCCCGTGCGCCGGGCCTCGTGCGCCAGCGTGACGAAGTACGGCAGCAGCCGCTGCCGCTCGTGCAGCGCGGCCGCCGCGTGCGTGAGGACCGACTCCCCGAACTCCCACGGCTCCCGCCGTCCCGCCCAGATCGCCGAATGCGTGCGGAACAGCGGCAGATACGACGCCAGCTGGAACCAGCGCAGATACAGCTCGGGGGACGGGCTGCCGGTGAACCCGCCGACGTCCGGGCCGGAGTACGGCACCCCCGACAGGCCAAGACCCAGCACCAGGGACAGTGAGGCGCGCAGCCCCGGCCACCCGGTCGCCACATCCCCGGACCAGCTGCCCCCGTACCGCTGGAGCCCCGCCCACCCCGACCGGGAGAACAGAAACGGGCGCTCCTCGGGCCGCAGCTCCAGCAGCCCCTCGTAGCCGGCCCGCGCCATCGCCAGACCGTAGACGTTGTGCGCCTCGCGGTGGTCGCCGCCCCGGCCCTCCAGGGCGTGCCGCGCCGAGCGCGGCAGCGTCGGATCGCCGAAGGCCGCGAACGACACCGGCTCGTTCATGTCGTGCCACACCCCGGAGAACCCCTGCGCCAGCCGCTCCGCGTACAGCCCGCCCCACCACTTGCGCACCCGCGGATCGGTGAAGTCCGGGAACACCGCCTCGCCCGGCCACACCACCCCGCGCACCTCGCGCCCGCGCGCATCGCGTACGAACACCTCCTCGGCCGAGCCGCTGTCGTACGCCGCGGTGCCCGGCTCCGCCTTGACCGCCGGATCGACGATCGACACCAGGCGCGTCCCGCCCTCCCGCAACTCCGCCGCCAGCCCCGGCAGATCGGGGTAGCGGCCGGCGTCCACCGTGAACACCCGGTGCCCGGCGAGGTGGTCGATGTCCAGATGCAGCGCCGACAGCGGCAGCTCCCGCTCCCGGTAGCCCGCCACCACCCGCCGCACCTCCTCCTGGCCGCCGAACCCCCAGCGCGCGTGGTGGTGGCCCAGCGCCCAGCTCGGCGGCACCGCGGGAGCGCCCGTGAGCGCCGCCCAGCCCTGAAGCGCCCGCGCCGGCGTGCCCACGATCACCCAGTAGCGCAGCGGGCCGCCCTCCATCCGGATCCGGCAGCCGCCCGGCCGGTCGTGCCCGGAACCCTCGCCCTCCTCGCCCTCCCGCAGCGTGACCGTGCCGTCCCACGAGTTGTCATGGAACACCAGATGGGTGCCCGCGTCCGCCACCACCAGCTGCACCGGCATGGTCAGATACAGCGGGTCGTCCCCCGGCCCGAAGCTGCCGCCCGGATCGGTGTTCCACAGCCGGTACGAGCCGTCCCGCAGCCGCGGCCCGGACGCCCGCCCGCCCAGCCCGAAGAACCGCGCGTCCGCAGCGACCTGCGACCGGTGCTCCCACCGCGCCACGGCCCGCCCCGCTCCCGGCCTCTCCCCGTCCGTAAGCGGCTCGTCGCCGACCGCGCCCGGCCCGCCGGCATCCACGCCCCGCCCCTCCGGATCGGCCCCGGCCGGCTCCCACCAGCGCGGCGGCAGATCCCGCCGCAGCACCACCCCGCCCGGCGTCCGCATCTCCACCGCCCCGGTCCGCGAGACCGTCACCGTCACCCGCTCGGAGACCACCCGCCAGCCGCCGTCCGTGTCCGGCTCGAGACGCACCCGCTCGTCCGCGTCCGGGCAGGGCCCGTCCAGCGCGTACGAAGGCGCCGGCTCGGCGCCGTCCCACCCGCAGAACACCGCGCCGCCCGCGGTCACCCGCACCAGCAGCGAGGACCGCGCGAACCGCACCACCCCGCCGCCCGGCTGCGGATCCGCCCCCAGGACCTCGCCCGGCACCCGCGCGCGCTCAGGCCCCCGCGGCGGCAGCCCGACCGCGTCGGAACGCCGACGCCGCCACGCCGAGCGCAGCGACCTGAGCCCCTGCGCCGTACCGACCACCTTCACCGACCGCACCAGGTCACGCGCATCCATGTTGATCACCCTGCCATTGACGGAGCCCCGTGCGCGCGGCGTTCAACTGCCGTTCACCCGTGGTCCCGACACATCCCCACCGCCCCCGATATGGAGTGGCGGCCCTGGTGCACAAGTCGATCACATGGCATCGTCCTGCACGGGACACACACCGCGCGTATCCGCGCACCGCGAGGAGCCGGGAGCCGACAGATGACCACCGCAGCGCACCCAGACCACCTGCCGCGCCCCCTCTGGCAGCCGGGGCCTGAGCGGATCGCCCGGGCCCAGCTCACCCGCTTCCACACCTGGGCGGCCGAGCGCCACGGCGCCCCCGCGCCCGACCCCGCCGACCCGGCGGCGAGCTACGCCGCGCTGCACCGCTGGTCCGTGACGGAGCTGGAGCGCTTCTGGCAGGCGGTCGCCGAGTGGTTCGAGGTGCGCTTCGCCACCCCGTACGACACCGTGCTCGCCGACGCCGCCATGCCCGGCGCCCAGTGGTTCCCCGGAGCCACCCTCAACTACGCCGAACACGCGCTGCGCGCCGCCGAGGACCCCGCCCGCGCCACCGAACCCGCCCTGCTCCACGTCGACGAGAGCCAAGAGCCGCGGCCCGTCAGCTGGGCCGAGCTGCGCGGCCAGGTCGGCGCGGCCGCCGCCGAGCTGCGCCGCCTGGGCGTACGCCCCGGGGACCGGATCAGCGGCTACCTCCCGAACATCCCGCAGGCGGCCGTCGCGCTCCTGGCCACCGCCGCCGTCGGCGCCGTATGGACCTCCTGCGCCCCCGACTTCGGCGCGCGCAGCGTGCTGGACCGCTTCCAGCAGGTCGAGCCGGTGGTCCTGTTCACCGTGGACGGCTACCGCTACGGCGGCAAGGAACACGACCGCACCGAGACCGTCGCCGAGCTGCGCCGCGAACTGCCGACCCTGCGCGCCGTCGTCCACATCCCGCTGCTGGGCACCCCGGCCCCCGAGGGCGCGATCGAATGGGACACCGTGGTGCGCGAGCCGGCGGAACCGGTCTTCGAGCAGGTGCCCTTCGACCACCCGCTGTGGGTGCTCTACTCCTCGGGCACCACCGGACTGCCCAAGGCGATCGTCCAGTCCCAGGGCGGCATCCTGATCGAGCACCTCAAACAGCTGGGCCTGCACTGCGACCTGGGCCCCGGGGACCGGTTCTTCTGGTACACCTCCACCGGCTGGATGATGTGGAACTTCCTGGTGTCGGGCCTGCTCGTCGGCACCACCGTGGTCCTCTACGACGGCAGCCCCGGCTACCCCGACACCGCCGCCCAGTGGCGCGTCGCCGAGCGCACCGGGACCACGCTCTACGGCACCTCGGCGGCCTATGTCATGGCCTGCCGCAAGGCCGGGGTCCACCCGGCCCGCGACTTCGAGCTCTCGCGCGTCGCCTGCGTGGCCACGACCGGCTCCCCGCTGCCGCCCGACGGCTTCCGCTGGATCCACGACGAGTTCGCCGCCGACTCGGGCGACATGTGGATCGCCTCGGTCAGCGGCGGCACGGACGTGTGCAGCTGCTTCGCGGGGGCCGTCCCCACCCTCCCGGTCCACATCGGCGAACTCCAGGCCCCCGGGCTCGGCACGGACCTACAGGCGTGGAACCCGAGCGGCGAACCGGTGCTCGACGAGGTCGGCGAACTGGTCATCACCCGCCCCATGCCGTCCATGCCCGTCCGCTTCTGGAACGACCCGGACGGCAGCCGCTACCGCGACAGCTACTTCGACATGTTCCCCGGGGTCTGGCGGCACGGCGACTGGATCACCCTCACCGAGCGCGGCACGGTCGTCATCCACGGCCGCTCCGACTCCACGCTCAACCGGCAGGGCGTACGGATGGGCTCCGCCGACATCTACGAAGCCGTGGAGCGCCTCCCCGAGATCCGCGAATCCCTCGTCATCGGCGTCGAACAGCCCGACGGCGGCTACTGGATGCCGCTGTTCGTCCACCTGGCTCCGGGCGCCGCCCTCGACGAGGCGCTGCGCGACCGCATCAAGCGCACCATCCGCGAACAGCTCTCCCCGCGCCATGTGCCCGACGAGATCATCGAAGTGCCCGGCGTGCCGCACACCCTCACCGGCAAGCGGATCGAGGTGCCGGTCAAGCGGCTGCTCCAGGGCACCACCCTGGACAAGGCGGTCAACCCGGGCTCGGTCGACAACGTGGAGCTGCTGCGCTTCTACGAGCGCCTGGCCCGCGACAAGTCCGCCCCGCCGACCCCGCCCGCCGCGTAGCGGCACAGCGCGTTGTCAGTGCCCCCGGTTACGGTGAGTGAGCACTGATCGACCGCGCAGAGGGGGAGTCATGGCGCACACCACACACGGCGGCACGGACCGGAGGGACCGCGCCGCGCGGCGCGCGCTGCGCAGAGAAGCGCCCAGCACCGTGGCGCTGCTGGCCGGCGAGGAGGACTTCGCGGCCATGCGGCGCTACGCGTCGTTCGCCTTCGACGACCACGCCGCGTATCTGCGGCAGACGGAGGGGCTGCTGCGGATGCTCGCGGCACAGGGCGTGCACACATCCATCGCCCTCTTCGACCCGGCCGAGTACGAGGAGTTCTGCGCGGACTCCGGCATGGACCCCGACACCTCCGTCGCCCGCACCCGCTACACGGCCGACGTGGCCGCCGCGGGCCCGACCGTGACATACGAGGGCCAGCCGCTCGACCAACTCGTCCAGCGGCTCGTCGGCGCCGCCGAGCAGCAGGCCACCTGGGAGTACGCCACGGCCCTGCTGTCCCGCGCGGGAGGCTGCGGGTGCGGCGACGACCCGGGCCACGCCGCGTTCCGCCGCGCCCAAGCCGCGCTGCGGCGACTGCTCGCGGCGGCCGGGCCCGGCTGCCACCATGTGGTGTGCAGCGTCCCGGCGAACGGCGCCCCGCTCGTGGCAGTGGTCCACGCGGAAGCCACGGAGGTCGTGGAGGGCACCGAGGCCCTGATCTTCAGCACCGTGCTGGCCTGCGGGATCGCCACCAACAGCCCAGGCGGCGTCGTGCTGCGCACCACCACGCCCGGCGCCCCGGACACGGTCCGCGGCTGGTCGCTGCACCAGGGCTGGCTGCGGCCGCTGAGCGAGGCCGAGGTCTTCAGCGCGTACTGCACCGACGCGGAGACCGGCGAGCCCGTCCCGCCCGAGCACGGCGTCGAGTACCGGCCGGGCATCCCGCTACCGGGCCCGGACGACCCCGACGGCCCGGACGGCTCGTAAGGAGACCGACGTAGACGGGAGGCGCCCCGCCGCACCCACCGCGACGGGACGCCTCCCGGACCACACCTCACATCACCGGCTCACTCGCCGGACAGCACCGCCTGCGCGGCGACGCGGGCATCCTCGGCGGTGTCCGCCGCGCGGGCCGCGGCGGCTGCCCGCTCGCACTGGGCGAGCGTGTGCTTGGCCAGCGTGGCACGCACGTAGGGAATCGCCGCGGCGCCCATGGAGAGGCTGGTGACGCCCAGGCCGGTCAGCACGCACGCGAGCAGCGGATCCGACGCGGCCTCCCCGCACACGCCACAGCTCTTGCCCTCGGCCTGCGCGGCCTCGGCGGAAAGGGCCACCAGATCGAGCAGCGCCGGCTGCCACGGGTCCTGAAGCCGGGACACCGCGCCGACCTGACGGTCCGCGGCGAAGGTGTACTGCGCCAGGTCATTGGTGCCCAGCGACAGGAACTCCACCTCCTGGAGGATCGAGCGCGCCCGCAGCGCGGCGGACGGGATCTCCACCATGGCGCCGAACTTGGCCCGCAGCCCCGCCTCCCGGCACGCGTCGGCAAACGCCTTGGCGTCGGTCCGGTCGGCCACCATCGGGGCCATGACCTCCAGGTAGACCGGCAGCCCCGCCGCGGCCTTGGCCAGCGCCGTCAGCTGGGTCCGCAGCACATCCGGGTGGTCGAGCAGCGTCCGCAGCCCGCGCACACCCAGCGCCGGGTTCGGCTCGTCGGCCGGGGTGAGGAACTCCAGCGGCTTGTCCGCGCCCGCGTCCAGGACCCGCACCACCACCCGGCCCTCGGGGAAGGCCTCCAGCACCTGGCGGTACGCCTCGAACTGCTTCTCCTCCGACGGCGCCTTGGTGCTGTCGTCGAGGAAGAGGAACTCGGTGCGGAACAGCCCTACGCCCTCGGCACCGGCCTCCACGGCCGCCGGCACATCCGCCGGGCCGCCGATGTTCGCGAGCAGCGGCACTTTGTGCCCGTCCGACGTCGCACCCGGCCCGGAGGACGCGGCCAGCGCGGCCTTCCGCTCCTCCGCGGCCAGGGCCAACTCGGCCTGCTTCTCCTCGCTCGGGGCCACGAAGATCTCTCCCGTGCTGCCGTCCACAGCGATCAGGATCCCCTCGGCGAGCTCACCGGCGCCGGGCAGCGCCACCACCGCCGGCACACCAAGGGCGCGCGCGAGGATCGCGCTGTGACTCGTCGGCCCGCCCTCCTCGGTCACGAACCCGAGGACCAGGGTGGGGTCGAGCAGCGCGGTGTCGGCGGGGGCCAGGTCCCGCGCGATCAGCACATACGGCTCGTCGCTGTCGGGCACACCCGGCATGGGCACCCCCAGCAGCCGGGCCACGATCCGGTTCCGCACATCGTCCAGGTCGGCCACCCGCCCGGCGAGGTACTCACCGGCCCCGGCCAGCAGCGCCCGGTACGCGGCGAAGGCGTCGTACACCGCGCGCTCGGCCGTGCTGCCCACGGCGATGCGCCGCTCGACATCGGCCATCAGCTCCGGGTCCTGCGCCATCATGGCCTGTGCCTCGAGCACGGCCTGCGCCTCGCCGCCCGCCAGATTGCCGCGCGCCAGCAGATCGGCGGCCACGGCCTCCACCGCCTGGCGAGCGCGCCCTTGCTCGCGCGGCGCCTCGTCCGACGGAATCTGCTTCGCCGGCGGCTCCAGGACCGCGGTCCCCATGTGCCGCACCTCGCCGATCGCCACTCCGTGGCTCACGCCGACGCCTCGCAGCGTTGTCTCCATTGCACACGTCTCCGGTTCGATACGGCGGGGATCACCCGCCGTGGTGGTTGTCTACTCGCCGTAATGGCCGATCAGACCGGCTCCGACCGGCACTGAGCTCATGTCCAGCTGAACAGAACGTCGCCGGACTTCACATCGACGTCCGCACTGACGTCGGCCAGGGACTCCGCGGTGGCCTCAAGCGCCACGACCGGGCAGACCGGCGACTTCCCGGCGGCCACCACGGCCGCGGGGTCCCACCGCACCACGGCGTCGCCGCGCCGCACGGTGTCGCCCTTGTTGATGAGCAACTCGAATCCCTCGCCGCCCAGCTGAACGGTGTCGATGCCGAGGTGGATGAGCACACCGTGCCCCTCCCCGTCGACGACGACGAACGCATGGGCATGGAGTGACACGACAACGCCGTCGATCGGCGCCACCGCCACGGAAGGCTCGAGCACGGGATCGATCGCGGTGCCGGGGCCGACCATCGCCCCGGAGAACACCGGATCGGGCACGGCCTCGAGTCCGATCACACGCCCGGCGAGCGGGGAGGTCACGGTGGTCATTGGGAAGCCTCCCAGGGGTGGAGAATTCGTTACGCACTGTCACTGCCCGTCCCAGGCAGCGCACTGCCCAGAAGCGTAAGTCATAGGAACTGCGGATTCCGCACAAGCTGTGCAGGCCGAAGGGCACCCCTGGGGGACCGAATCGATTTGCCACGGCTGCGCGAGGGTTGTACTGTCGTATCCCTGCCCCGGATGAAGCGCCGCAGTCCACTGCGGGCACATCCAGGTCGAGGCAGCGCCATCAGTCACCTGACGACAGATCTTCGGATCAGCTTTCGCATGTCTGCGAAAAGCACGGATTCGGAGAAACGAAATCGGTCTGATAGCGTGTGAAACACCGAAGGGAAGCGCCCGGAGAAACCGGTGAAACGGTTTCGAAGGAAGCGTCCGTTCCTTGAGAACTCAACAGCGTGCCAAAAGTCAACGCCAGATATGTTGATACCCCGTACGGTCGGCCGGTTCCGGTTGATCG
>NZ_JBIRPV010000014.1:0-263219 GCF_044332865.1 Streptomyces sp. NPDC021225
GACAAGCTGATCGTCGACGTCGAGACCAAGCAGGCCATGCGTCCGCGTGACGCCATGGCGTCGGCCGGCAAGACCCTGGTCGAGCTGTTCGGTCTGGCCCGCGAGCTGAACGTGGACGCCGAGGGCATCGACATGGGCCCGTCCCCGACGGACGCCGCCCTGGCCGCCGACCTGGCGCTGCCGATCGAGGAGCTCGAGCTCACCGTCCGCTCGTACAACTGCCTCAAGCGTGAGGGCGTCCACTCGGTGGGTGAGCTCCTGGCGCGCTCCGAGGCGGACCTGCTCGACATCCGTAACTTCGGCGCCAAGTCGATCGACGAGGTCAAGGCGAAGCTGGCCGGACTGGGCCTGGCCCTCAAGGACAGCCCGCCCGGGTTCGACCCGACCGCCGCCGCCTTCGACGCGGACGACAACGGGAGCACGGGTTTCATGGAGACCGACCAGTACTGAGGCCGTTCCAGGCCGGTACATGACGAGGGCCCCGACCGGTGAACCGGTCGGGGCCCTCGTCTGCCCTGCTGGGCGGGTGCGGAGGATACGAGATTCGAACTCGTGAGGGGTTGCCCCCAACACGCTTTCCAAGCGTGCGCCCTAGGCCTCTAGGCGAATCCTCCGCGAGGAACAATACAAGACCAGAAGCAGTGGATGCGAACTCGTTCCCACCCCGGTCCATCCGCTAGGGTGGGGGCCAGCCCCTCACGTGGCGCTATCTCACCGAACTCCCCCAGGGCCGGAAGGCAGCAAGGGTAAGTGGGCTCTGGCGGGTACGTGGGGGGCCCTTGCGTTGTGGGGCGGCTCCGGATGTCGGTGGGCACCGATATCGTCGTAAGCGTGTCGTCCCTCGCGCTGTACCGCCGCTACCGCCCCGAGACCTACGCCGAGGTCATCGGCCAGGAGCATGTCACCGGCCCGTTGCAGCAGGCGCTGCGCAACAACCGGGTCAACCACGCGTACCTCTTCAGCGGTCCGCGCGGCTGTGGCAAGACGACGAGCGCGCGCATCCTGGCCCGCTGTCTGAACTGCGAGAAGGGGCCGACCCCGGCGCCGTGCGGGGAGTGCCAGTCCTGTCTGGACCTCGCGCGGAACGGACCGGGTTCGATCGATGTCATCGAGATCGACGCCGCTTCCCACGGAGGCGTGGACGACGCGCGTGAGCTGCGGGAGAAGGCGTTCTTCGGGCCCGCGTCGAGCCGGTACAAGATCTACATCATCGACGAGGCGCACATGGTCACCTCGGCGGGGTTCAACGCCCTGCTGAAGGTGGTCGAGGAGCCTCCGGAGCATCTGAAGTTCATCTTCGCGACCACGGAGCCCGAGAAGGTCATCGGCACCATCCGGTCGCGTACGCACCACTACCCGTTCCGGCTGGTCCCCCCGGGGACGCTGCGCGACTATCTGGCGGAGGTCTGCGAGCGCGAGGCGATCCCCGTCGAGGACGGGGTGCTGCCGCTGGTGGTGCGGGCCGGGGCCGGGTCGGTGCGGGACTCGATGTCGGTCATGGACCAGCTGCTCGCGGGCGCGGGCGCGGACGGTGTGACGTACGCCATGGCGACGTCGCTGCTCGGCTATACGGACGGCTCGCTGCTCGACGCGATCGTGGACGCCTTCGCGGCGAGCGACGGCGCTGCCGCGTTCGAGGTGGTCAACCGTGTGATCGAGGGGGGCAACGACCCCCGCCGCTTTGTCGCCGACCTGCTGGAGCGGCTGCGTGACCTGGTGATTCTCGCGGCTGTGCCGGATGCGGCGGAGAAGGGGCTCATCGACGCCCCGGTCGATGTCATCGAGCGGATGCAGGCCCAGGCGTCCGTCTTCGGCGCCGCCGAGCTGAGCCGCGCCGCCGACCTGGTCAACGAGGGCCTGACCGAGATGCGCGGCGCCACGTCGCCGCGGCTCCAGCTGGAGCTGATCTGCGCGCGGGTGCTGCTGCCCGCGGCGTTCGGGGACGAGCGGTCGGTGCAGGCGCGGCTGGAGAAGCTGGAGCGGGGGGCCCTGGCGGGCGGTCTGGGCGGAGGCCCAGGAGGCCCTGGAGGCATTGTCGGAGGGCCGGAGGGCCATGGGCCCGCCATGGGGTACGTACCGGGGCCCGACGCGCACGCCCCGGCCGCGGGCCCGTCCGGCCCGGCGGCCGCGCGCGCGGCGGTGACCGGCCGCGGTGGGGCCGGCCAGGGCGCGGCTCCGGCGGCTAGCGGTGCGCCCTCGGGCCCGGCCGAGGCCGAGGCCGGGAGCGGGGGCGGGGGCGGAGGGCAGCAGCCCGGAGCGTGGCCCGGGGGCGCCCAGCCTGCGGGGCACGGCGGTGGCGGCGGGCAGCGCCCCGGTGCGGGCGGTGCCGACTCGACCGGCGGTGCGGAAGGTGGCGGGGCGCCTGCCGCGTCCGCGTCCGCGTCGCGGCCCGGGGCCTGGCCGACCGCCACGGCCCCCGGTTCCGCCCAGGGCTCGGGGCGGCAGCCCGGCAGCTGGCCGTCTGCCGCCGCGCCTGGGCAGGGCGGCGGGGCGGCGGGCGGTTCCACAGGGCCTGCCGGATCCTCCGGTGCTTCGAGTACTTCCGCCGGCTCCGGCCCCTCTGGCCCTTCCAGCCCCTCCGGTCCCGCCGGGGCGCCCGCCGCCCCCGCTGCCCCCGCCGCGTCCGCGCCGGGCATGGCGCAGGGCGCCATGCAGGTGCGGCAGATGTGGCCGGACATTCTGGAGGCGGTCAAGAACCGCCGCCGCTTCACCTGGATCCTGCTGAGCCAGAACGCGGCGGTCACCGGTTTCGACGGCACCACCCTTCAGGTCGGCTTCTCCAACCCCGGCGCGCGTGACAGCTTCGTCAGCGGCGGCAGCGAGGACGTGCTGCGCCAGGCGCTCAGCGACGCGATCGGTGTGCAGTGGCGGATCGAGGCGGTCGTCGACCCCTCGGGCGGCGCCGGCCAGCAGGGCGGGCCCGGCGGTGCGGGCGGCGGTGGCTTCGGCGGTTCCGGCGGCTTCAGTGGCTCCGGGGGCTCCGGCGGCTTCGGGGGTGGTGCCGCCCCGGCGGCTCCGCCGCGCCAGCCCGCCCCCCGGCCCCAGGCCCAGGCGGCGGCCGCCGGGCCCGCCGCCCCCGGCGCGTCCCCCGCCGGTCCTCCCGCCGCCTCCGCGGGCCCGCCCGCGCAGCCTTCGGCGTACCGGGAGCCGGAGCCCCCGCCCATCGCGCCCGAGGACGACATGCCGGCCGAGGACGACCCGGATCTCGACGACACCGCGCTCAGCGGTCATGACCTGATCGTGCGCGAGCTCGGCGCCACGGTCGTCGAAGAGATCGCGAACGAGTAGAGGTCGTGAACGGGAAGGGGCCGTGAACAGACAGGGGTGTGGGTGAAGAGGGGGCGCGCGGTCCGGACTAGTACCGCCCTGCGCGGCCCCTGAGTTGTGTCCTCCAGCGCCGCCCCTCCCTCCTCCCTACGGCGTAGAGCGAGGCGCTCCGTGAGCACGTAGGCTCGGGCTATCGGTAAGAAGAACTCTGTCGACAGCGCAGGAGTGAGCTCGTGATCCCCGGTGGTGGCCAGCCCAACATGCAGCAGCTGCTTCAGCAGGCCCAGAAGATGCAGCAGGACCTCGCCGCGGCGCAGGAGGAACTGGCCAGGACCCCTGTCGAAGGCTCGGCGGGCGGCGGCCTGGTGAAGGCCACCGTGACCGGCGCCGGTGAGCTTCAGGGCCTGGTGATCGACCCGAAGGCGGTGGACCCGGAGGACACCGAGACCCTCGCGGACCTCGTCGTCGCCGCCGTGCGCGACGCGAACAACGCCGCTCAGCAGCTTCAGCAGCAGAAGCTCGGTCCGCTCGCCCAGGGTCTCGGCGGCATGCCGGGCCTTCCGTTCTGAGCGGGCCTTCCGTTCGGAAACGGCTCTCCGCGGTCTGGCCCAGGCCCTGACCCGGGCCTTATACCGAAGTCTGTAAGAAGAGAAGCCACCGCGTGTCAGCGCGAGATTGGATGCGGGCGTGTACGAGGGCGTGGTCCAGGACCTCATCGACGAATTGGGCAGGCTGCCCGGCGTCGGTCCCAAGAGCGCGCAGCGCATCGCCTTCCACATCCTCCAGGCCGAGCCCACCGACGTCCGCCGCCTCGCGCACGCGCTGACCGAGGTCAAGGAGAAGGTGCGGTTCTGCGCGGTGTGCGGGAACGTCGCCGAGGCCGAGCAGTGCCGGGTGTGCCAGGACCCGCGCCGCGACCCGGCCGTCCTCTGTGTGGTCGAGGAGCCCAAGGACGTCGTGGCGATCGAGCGCACCCGCGAGTTCCGCGGCCGCTACCACGTGCTCGGCGGCGCGATCAGCCCGATCGAGGGTGTGGGCCCGGACGATCTTCGGATCAGGGAGCTGCTGACGCGGCTCGCGGACGGTACGGTCACGGAGCTGATCCTGGCCACTGATCCGAACCTGGAGGGCGAGGCCACCGCCACCTACCTGGCGCGCATGGTCAAGCCCATGGGTTTGAAGGTGACCCGGCTGGCTAGCGGTCTCCCGGTCGGGGGAGACCTGGAGTACGCCGACGAGGTCACGCTGGGGCGTGCCTTCGAAGGGAGAAGACTTCTCGATGTCTGACGCAACGCTGCACGCCGCCCATCCGGATCCGGACGACTTCGCGGTCCAGATCTCCGATCAGATCGAGAGTTTCATCGTCGCCGTCACAGAAGTGGCGAAGGGCGACGAGCCGGACAGCGCCGTGCCGTTTCTGCTGCTCGAGCTCTCCCAGCTGCTCCTCGCGGGCGGCCGGCTGGGCGCCCATGAGGACTTCGTGCCCGACGAGCGGTACGAGCCGGACGTCGGCCCCGAGCCGGACGTGGACGAGCTGCGTGAGCGCTTCGCCCGGCTGCTCGACCCGGTGGACGTCTACTCCGAGGTCTTCGACCCGTATGTGCCGCGCAGCCGGCCCGTGGCCTGCCGGATCTCCGACGACCTGGCCGACATCATCACCGACCTGCGGCACGGCATGGCCCACTACCGTGACGGCCGGATCAGCGAGGCGCTGTGGTGGTGGCAGTTCTCGTATCTGTCCAACTGGGGTACGACCGCCTCCGCCGCCCTGCGCGCGCTCCAGTCGCTGGTCGCCCACGTACGCCTGGACAGCCCCCTGGACGAGCTGGACGGCCTGGACACGGACAGCAACGCGGGTGGGGACGAGCAGCTCGCGGAGGAGGCGGGACGCGTCATGGCGGCGGAGATCGCGGCCCCGCTCGGCATCCGGTCCGTCCAGACCTGAGACCTGAGAGAGACGAACGAGGCCCCCTCCGGGAATTCCGGGATGTGACCTGGGTTACGTTTTCGTATGCTTCGGGCGCGAGCGGGCAGGGTTGGTCGCTGAGCGGGTGGCACGGGAAAGTGGACGTCTGATCACAAAGTGAGTCATGTGTCTCGCAATGTGATATAGGCGGGGTAATTTCCGGCCACTCGTTAGACTGAGCCGACCGCAATACTGAGAGCCGTAGGGAGCGCACGTGGGCCTTGTCGTGCAGAAGTACGGAGGCTCTTCCGTTGCCGATGCCGAGGGCATCAAGCGGGTCGCCAAGCGAATCGTCGAAGCCAAGAAGAACGGCCACCAGGTGGTCGTCGTGGTTTCGGCGATGGGCGACACGACGGACGAGCTGATCGACCTCGCCGAGCAGGTGTCCCCGATTCCGTCGGGGCGTGAGTTCGACATGCTGCTGACCGCCGGAGAGCGGATCTCCATGGCCCTGCTGGCGATGGCGATCAAAAACCTCGGGCACGAGGCGCAGTCGTTCACCGGCAGCCAGGCCGGGGTGATCACCGACTCGGTCCACAACAAAGCGCGGATCATCGACGTCACGCCCGGCCGCATCCGGGAGTCGATCGACGCGGGCAACATCGCGATCGTCGCGGGCTTCCAGGGTGTGTCCCAGGACAAGAAGGACATCACCACCCTGGGTCGCGGCGGCTCCGACACCACCGCCGTCGCTCTCGCGGCCGCCCTCGAGGGCGAGGTCTGTGAGATCTACACGGATGTCGACGGTGTGTTCACCGCCGACCCGCGGGTCGTGAAGAAGGCCCGGAAGATCGACTGGATCTCGTTCGAGGACATGCTGGAACTGGCCAGTTCCGGCTCCAAGGTGCTGCTCCACCGCTGTGTGGAGTACGCACGCCGTTACAACATCCCGATCCACGTCCGCTCGTCCTTCTCCGGACTCAAGGGCACGTGGGTCAGCAACGAGCCGCAAGGGGACCAGCCGATGGAGCAGGCGATCATCTCGGGTGTTGCCCACGACACCTCCGAGGCCAAGATCACGGTCGTCGGCGTGCCGGACAAGCCGGGTGAGGCCGCGGCCATCTTCCGCACGATCTCGGACTCCGAGCTCAACATCGACATGGTGGTGCAGAACGTCTCCGCCGCGTCGACCGGCCTGACCGACATCTCCTTCACCCTCCCGAAGACCGACGGCCACAAGGCCATGGAGGCGCTGACCAAGGCGCAGCCGACGATCGGCTTCGACTCGCTGCGCTACGACGACCAGATCGCCAAGATCTCGCTGGTCGGCGCCGGTATGCGGACGAACCCGGGCGTCACCGCGTCCTTCTTCGAGGCGCTGTCCAACGCCGGGGTCAACATTGAGCTGATCTCGACCTCCGAGATCCGTATCTCGGTCGTCACCCGCGCCGACGACGTCAAGGAAGCGGTCCGGGCCGTGCACACCGCCTTCGGGCTGGACAGCGACAACGTGGAAGCCGTCGTCTACGGAGGGACCGGCCGATGACCGGCCGTGGCGGTGCCGGTGGCCGGAAGCCGACGCTCGCCGTCGTCGGCGCGACCGGAGCCGTCGGCACCGTCATGCTCTCCCTCCTGTCCGAGCGCGCGGACGTCTGGGGCGAGATCCGGCTGATCGCCTCGCCGCGCTCGGCGGGGCGGAAGCTGACCGTCCGGGGCGAGCAGGTCGAGGTGGTGGCGCTGGCCGAGGAGGCCTTCGACGGCGTCGACATCGCGATGTTCGACGTGCCGGACGAGGTCTCCGCGCAGTGGGCGCCGATCGCGGTGAGCAAGGGCGCGGTCGTGGTCGACAACTCCGGAGCCTTCCGGATGGACCCGTATGTACCGCTGGTCGTCCCCGAGGTGAACGCGCACGCGGCCCGGGTCCGCCCGCGCGGCATCATCGCCAACCCCAACTGCACCACGCTCTCGATGATCGTCGCGATCGGCGCGCTGCACGCCGAGTTCGGGCTTCAGGAGCTGATCGTCTCCTCGTATCAGGCGGTCTCCGGGGCGGGCAAGGAGGGCATCGACACCCTCCGCGCACAGCTCGCCCTCGTCGCCGGCACGGAGCTGGGCACGCAGCCCGGCGACGTACGGCGGGCGGTCGGCGACACCGGGCCGTTCCCCGGGCCGATGGCGCTCAACGTGGTGCCGTTCGCGGGCTCGCTCAAGGAGGACGGCTGGTCCTCGGAGGAGCTCAAGGTGCGCAACGAGTCCCGCAAGATCCTGGGGCTGCCGGAGCTGCGGGTCACCGCGACCTGTGTCCGCGTGCCCGTGATCACCACCCACTCGCTGGCCGTGCACGCGCGGTTCGAGAACGAGGTGACCGTGGCCCAGGTGCACGAGATCCTGGCGGTCGCGCCCGGGGTGGTGCTCTGCGACAACCCGGCGGAGGGCGAGTTCCCCACCCCGGCCGATGCCGTGGGCACCGACCCGACCTGGGTGGGCCGGGTGCGGCGCTCGCTGGACGACCCCAAGGCGCTCGAGCTGTTCGTGTGCGGCGACAACCTCCGCAAGGGCGCGGCGCTCAACACCGCGCAGATCGCGGAGCTCGTCGCGGCGGAGTTCACGGCCTGAAGGCCTGACGGTCTGTCGTCCTGTCGTTCCACGGGGACGCGTAAGGTGATGGCTCTCCGGCGTGGGCCCAGAGCCAACTGTGAAGTTTCTGTGACCTGGACAATGGCCTGGACCACTTGAACTGGGAGTAAACCAGGGCAAAGATCTGTGAAGAAGATTCCCTCCCCGCCCGCTGCAACCGGCAGCAGGCGGGGAGCGTCTTTCCAGCCGCCCTGTAGTGGGCGTTGAGTAAACCGGGGCATTGGGGATGGGTTGGTCTGCATGGGGGCATTCGTCGCATCGTCAAACGCGATGCCTCACGCGTACAACCCTGACAGGGGGCAGCGTGTCCAACTGGCGTGGCAGCAGAGGTATTCGGCATCGCAACGATCCCAGGGCGCGGCGGCACGGCAGTGCGGCCCCCACGTCCCCGCGCTCCTGGCGGCATGCCGGTGATCGCGCCGTGGTCCACCGCTCGTCCCGCGCAGATTTCGACGGGGCGCGAGGACACTGACGAAGCGATGGCAGCCGGCACCACAGTCGATCACCTCACCGAGACCTACCGCGCCCACTACCGGTCGCTGCTCGGTCTTGCCGCGCTGCTCCTGGACGACACCGCCTCCTGCGAGGACGTCGTGCAGGAGGCGTTCATCCGCGTGCACTCCGCGCGGCGCCGGGTCCGTGACCCGGAGAAGACGCTCGCCTACCTGCGGCAGACGGTCGTCAACCTCTCGCGCTCGGCGCTGCGCCGCCGCATCCTCGGGCTGAAGCTGCTCTCCAAGCCGATGCCCGACATGGCGAGCGCCGAGGAGGGCGCGTACGAGCAGCTCGAGCGGGACCAGTTGATCAAGGCAATGAGAGGGCTCCAGCGCCGCCAGCGCGAGGTTCTCGTGCTGCGCTACTTCGCGGACATGACCGAGGCCCAGGTCGCCGAGACGCTCGGCATATCGCTCGGCTCGGTCAAGGCGTACGGATCGCGTGGCATCGCGGCGCTTCGCGTCGCAATGGAGGCTCCGGTATGAACGACGACACACTCAAGCCGGCGCCGGGGGACGATCCCGACCGGCGGGACGTTCACGAGCCGGACGGCACGGCGCGGCTCGGCAAGGCCGCGGGCACGGACGGCGGGGATCGTACGGACAGCGGGACCGGCAGCAGGAACGGCAGCGGCGACATGAACGGCCCGGACGACGGGGACGACAGGACCAGCCCGGACGGCATGGACGACGGCATGGACGAGGACTCGCTGCGCCGTCTCCTGCACGGCGCCGTCGGCGAGCTGGAGCCGTCACCCGACTCCCTGGAGCACCTGCGCCGCGCCGTGCCCGCCCGCCGTACGCGCCGCCGCCAGGCCCTGGTCGGCGCCGCCGCGGCGGTGGTGCTCGGCGGGGCCGCGCTGCCCGCGCTGGTCCACGTCGCCACCACCGGCGGCTCGGACGACCGCCCGGCCATCGCCGGCAGCAGCCACAACACGCCCGGCACCGACGAGGAGAAGCGCGGCGAGGACAGCGGCGGGAAGGAGACCGGCCGACCCGCCGACCAGGGCAGCGAGGACAAAGAGGACAAGGGCAAGGACGACAAGGAGAAGGACCCGTCCAAGAAGCCGGAGGGCGACTCGGGCGGCGTGGCCCCCGACCCCTCCAGCACGCTGAACGCCACCTCGCCCACCTGCGCCCGCTCCCAGCTCGGCAACGCCACCGGGACGGCCGGGACGGCGGACGCCGAGGGCCGGGTCTACGGCTCGTTTCACGTGCTGAACATCTCCGGCACGCCTTGCACGGTCGTGGGCGGCGGCAGCATCAGCCCGAGCGCGCTGGGCGGCGCGGACGCCTCCCGGGTCTTCGTCGTGGACCACACCTCCGGCGACGCGGCGAGCGGCCTGCCCGACCCCGCCACCGCGCCGGGCCAGCTCATCCTGAAGCCCGGCCAGGCGTACGAGGTGAGGTTCGCCTGGATCCCGCAGTCCGGCGGCGGCACCTCAGGCTGCTCCAACACCAGCTCCACGCCGAGCCCCGACCCCACGCCGGACTCGGCCGCCGCGGACGGCGAGCCCTCGGACACTCCGGGCGACGGCTCCGGCAGCGGAAGCGGTGGCGGCGGCGGTGGCGGCGGCGAACAGCCGGCGGGGAGCGTCGCGCTCAGCTACACGCCCGAGGCCGGTGACCCGCCCGCGGCGAGCGTGACGCTCAGCGGCGCGTGCGCGGGGACGATCTACCGCACCGGGGTGCTGGCGGGCGCGTAGGCCGGGGGCGCCCCGGCCCACCCCAAGGGCGGGCCGGCGGTCGCGGGCCCGTACGGTGGTGGTGTGTATCGGTTTCTGCTGACACCCCGCTGGTGGGTGATCAACGTCTTCACCGTGCTGGCCATTCCGGTCTGTCTGTTCATGGGCAGCTGGCAGCTGAGCCGCTTCGAGGCACGCGTCGAGAACCACAACAAGCAGCAGGACAAGTCCTCCGAGGCCAAGGAGGGCGCCGAGCCGCTGACGGCGCTGCTGCCGGTCACCGACCGGACCTCGGGGCGGTCGGCCACCGCGACCGGGCGCTATGACACCGAGCACCAACTGCTCGTCCCGGACCGGCGGCTGGGCGACCACGACGGCTTCTACGTGCTCACGCTGCTGCGCACCGACGGGGGCAAGGCGGTCCCGGTCGTGCGGGGCTGGCTGCCCGGCGACGCCGACGACAAGGCGGACGTCGCCAAGGTGCCCGCGCCCCCGGCGGGCGAGGTGACCGTGACCGGGGCGCTCCAGGCGTCCGAGCACTCGGGCAGCGACGGGGTGCGGGCGAGCGGCGGGCTGCCGCGCGGCCAGCTGGGCATGATCAGCGCCGCCTCGCTGGTGAACCTCGTGCCGTACGGGGTGTACGACGCGTGGATCACCGCCGCCTCCGCCCCCGGGACCCTGAAGCCGGTGCCCCCGGCCGTGGCGGAGGGCACCGGGCTCGATCTCAAGGCGTTCCAGAACCTCGGCTACACCGGCGAGTGGTTCGTCTTCGCGGGCTTCGTCGTGTTCATGTGGTTCCGGCTGTTCCGCCGCGAGGCGGAGACGGCGCGTGACCTGGAGCTCGGGATCATCGCGTCGGAGACCCCGGCTGCGCCTGAAGATCACGCGAGTCACGCGAGTCACGCGGACCACGCGGATCCGGCAGCTGACCCAGGTGACGCTGAGCGAACTCGATCTCCAAGCGCAACTGCTTGATCCGCTCCTCGACCACCAGCGAGCCGTGCCCCGCGTCGTACCGGTACACCTCGTGCGGGGCGCCGCGCCGCGCCAGCCGCTCCACGTAGTTGTCGATCTGCCGGATCGGGCAGCGCGGGTCGTTGACCCCCGCCGAGATGTAGACCGGCGCCCGCACGGCGTCCACATACGTCAGCGGTGAGGAGGCCTCGAAGCGCTCGGGGACCTCTTCCGGCGTGCCGCCCAGCAGCGTGCGGTCCATCGCCTTCAGGGCCTCCATCTCGTCGTGGTACGCCGTGACGTAGTCCGCGACCGGCACCGCCGCGAGCCCCAGCGCCCACGCCTCGGGCTGGGTCCCGAGCCCCAGCAGCGTCAGATAGCCGCCCCACGAGCCGCCGGCCAGCACCAGCCGCTCGGGGTCGGCGAGCCCCGAGTCGACCGCCCACTGGCGTACGGCCGCGATGTCCTCCAGCTCGATCAGCCCGACGCGGTGCTTCAGCGCGTCCGTCCACGCCCGTCCGTACCCGGTGGACCCGCGGTAGTTGACGCGTACGACCGCGAAGCCGTGGTCGACCCAGGCCGCCGGGCCCGCCGCGAAGGCGTCGCTGTCGTGCCAGGTGGGCCCGCCGTGGATGTCGAAGACGGTCGGGAAGGGGCCCTCGCCCGCGGGCTTGTGCACCAGGGCGTGCACCCGCCCGCCGGGCCCGTCCACCCAGATGTCGTCGACCGGCACCGACCCGGGAGCCCTGAGCCCGGGCGGGTCGAGTACCACGCGCCCGCTCGTGGAGCGCACCTGCGGCGCCTCGGCCGCCGAGGACCACAGGAACTCGACCGTGCCGTCCGGCCGCGCCGTCGCCCCCGAGATGGTGCCGGGCGGGGTGTCGAGGCGGGTCAGCTCGCCGGAGGCGAGGTCGTACCGCCACAGCTCGCTGCGCGCCTGGTAGCTGTGCTCGACCAGCAGCGCCGTCCCGTCCGGCACCCAGTCGGCGCCGACGTCCCCGGGCAGGTCGATGGCCAGCGCCGTCTCCACGCCGGTGTCCGGGTCCCACACCATCGGCTCCCAGCGGCCGCGCCGCTGGTGCCCGACGAGCAGCCGGTTGTCCCCGGTGACCGGCGCGAACCCCATGACGGACAGGCCCAGCTCCTCGGTGCCGCCCTTGGTGTCGTCCAGCTCCGCGACGGGCGTGCCGTCCAGCCGTACGATCCGGATCGCCGAGTGCATGGCGTCGCCGTGCTCGGTGTGCTCGATCGCGATCAGCGTCCCGTCGTACGACAGGTCGCCCACCCCGGCCGACTCCCGGTGGCGGTAGATCTCCTGGGGCGCGGCCCCGGGCCGCACGACGTGGACGGTGGAGCCGTCCTCGTCCGTGGACCGCCCGACGACCGCGGTGCCGTCGCGGCCGAGCGCCAGACCGGCCGGGTAGGAGGGGGCCAGGCCGGGCGCCGCGGGCTCGTCCGGTCCGCCGCCCTGCGCCGCTGTTCCCTGGCTCGGGACGGCGTCCGGGGCGAACGGCTGGCGCATCCACACCCCGAACTCGTCGCCGTCGGTGTCCGAGAACCACCAGATCCACCGGCCGTTTGGGGTGAGCACCCCATCCGTCGTGCCGTTCGGCCGGTCGGTCGCCTGGCGCTGCGCTCCGGTCGCCCGGTCCCACGCGTACAGCTCGTAGGTCCCGGTCGCATTGGACACGAACAGCGCGCGGTCCGGTGCGTCCTCGGCCCAGTCGGGCAGGGAGACGCGCGGGGCCCGGAATCGTTTCTCCCAGTCGGGCATGGTCTGTGCGTCATTCATCCCTCCATCAAACCCGATCGGACCGGCGCCGACCGCAGTGATCCTTGCTAACGTGCGCATCCACACGCGTGAGGCGATGCGCGGAGTGGGGCACGGAGCGATACGGGGGCTGGAAACCGCGGTGGCGTTCACTTATACGAATCTCCTCGAGATGGACCTCGGCAAGCTCGGTGCGGCGGTCGCCGACTGGAAGACCGTGGTGAGCGATCTCGAAAAGCTCGGGACGGATGTCGACCGGGGCCTGGTGCGGAAGTCGAACGCCGCGAAATGGGCCGGTCTCAATGCGACGGTGACTCGGGACTTCGTCCGCAAGACGGCGAAGGAGTTCCGGGATCTGCACCGCGAGGCGAAGAGCGTCTGGAGCGTTCTGGACGACGCGAACACGGAGCTGCGGGGCATTCAGAAGCGGGTCAGAAAGCTGGTCGCCGACGCCGTGGCGGAGAAGCCCTCGCTCTTGGTCAAGGACGCGGGCGACGGCTCGGTTCGGGTGACCGAGGCGCTGTGCAACGTCGACGGCGACAGCCAGCGCACCGAGGACCTGCTCACCTGGTACGCCGAGTCCATCACGGAGATGGTCACCTACGCCGCGGAGATCGACGCCGCCGTCACCCGCGCCCTGCGCGCGAGCCACGGCCAGGACCCCCATGACGCGGGCCACGCCGTCTACACCTCGCTGGACGAGGACATGATCCCGCGCGCGGTCGAGCTGGCCTCGCTGGGGGACGAGGCGAGCCCGGAGGAGCGCGCCCGGCTGCGGCGGCTGTGGGAGTCCCTGAGCCCGCGGGCGCGCGGCGAGCTCTGGGCGGCCCACAAGGACGACCTCGTGGCGGCGGGGGTCCTGTCCCCGCGGATCAGGCAGATCTCCCCGGACGCGGGGTCGGGCCGGCACGGTGTCGAGTCCCCCGGTCTCGGCGAGCGGGTCACCTTGGAGAAGGTCAAGGCGCTGGCGGAGGGTGCCTCGCTGCTGGGGATGGACGACGCGGCGCGGCACCTGACGCACTACCTGGATAATTCCGGCACAACTCTGGATCTGCCCGTCGACAAGATGATGAAAGGCGACGTGGCGCTCCGTAACAAGGCCCTCGAAGCCATCATGGACAATGAGGACAAATGGCGCGCGGAGGCGTTGGCGGAATTCAGGAAGAACGGCGGCCGGCCGGTCGCCATCCCGGTGGAGACGATGAACAGCGACTATCGCTTCAGCCGGTCGGGCAATGAGGACTGGTATCTGGCTGTCGGCTCGGTCAACACGAATACGAGCGGTGTGGTCACGGTGACGCCGGGGGCCGACGGAAAGCCCAAGGTGGGCCTCGACTACCAGCTCAATGTGTGGGACCGCTACAACTGGGATTCCGGAAAAGAGACCGAGATAGCCGGGGTTACTTTCACGGACGAGGAGATTGGCCGGCTGCACCGGACCGGACTGGCCCAGGAATTCGACATGCGGGGGAGCAGCTCGGTCGTGCATCGCCAGATCGTGGACGGGCCAGGGAGGCTCACGCAGGATCCCGTGCCGGACGTTGGGAGAGACTCCGGCGGGCGTACGGACCCCGGCCGGGAGGACCCGTACCGCTGACCGGCGTCCAGCCCGCCCCCGCCGGGCGCCCTCGCGGGGCGCCCTGGCGGGACGACCGGGCGGGGGACGGATGTGCGGGCTATCTCAGGGTCACGGGCAGCGCCTCGACGCCGTACACGATGGACAGCTTCCGGAACGCGAGCTTCTCCTGCGGGACGGCCAGCCGCATCTCCGGGAACCGCCGCACCAGCGCGGGGTAGGCCGCGCGCAGCTCCATCTTGGCCAGCTCGGCGCCGATGCACCGGTGGATGCCATGGCCGAAGGCCAGGTGGGACGGGGTTTGCCGATGCGGATCGAACCGTTCCATGTCCGGGCCGAGCTTCTCCTCGCGGTTCGCCCCGCTCAGCGAGCACAGCACCAGATCGCCGGTGGATATCTTCGTGCCCGCGATCTCCATGTCCTCTTTGGCGAACCTGGGGAAGGCCACCTGGACGACCGTGAGGTAGCGCAGCAGCTCCTCGACGTACCGGTCGATCACCTCGTCGTTGTCGCGGATCTCAGCGAACCGCTCGGGGTCGCGGAGCAGCACCAGCGTGCCGAGCGCCAGCATGCTCGCGGTCGTCTCGAAGCCGCCGGTGAGCACTCCGTCGGCCAGTCCGGCCAGCTCCTGGTCCTCGATCTCGTCGCCGTGCTCCTTGACCAGCATCCCGAGCAGCCCGTCGCCTGGCGACTCACGCTGCTTCTTGACGATGTCGAGCAGATACGACAGCGAGTCGGATATCGCGCCGAACGAGGCGTCGGCCCCGTCGAACAGATCGAATCGCGCCATGCTCAGCTGCTGGAAGTCCGCCCGGTCCTCGTACGGCACGCCGAGCAGCTCGCAGATGACCAGGGAGGGGATGGGGAGGGCGAAGGTCTGCACGAGGTCGACCGGGTCCCCGGCCGCGCCCATCGCGGCCATCTCGTCGAGCCGCTCCTCGACGATGGAGTGGATGCGCGGGGTGAGCCTGCCGAGCCGGCGCATGGTGAACTCCGGCGTCAGCAGGCGGCGCAGTCTCGTATGTGTCGGTGGATCGCTGAAGCCGAGGCCTCCTGGATTCTGCTGTGGGGCGATGCCGATGTTCTTCTCCGAGAGATTGGTGAAATCGGAGCTGAATCCGCTCGTCCGGCCCAGGACGGCCTTGGTTTCGTCGTATCCCGTGACAAGCCATCCTTTCATCCCGAAAGGCAATGGAAGCTTACTTATCGGCTCTTTTGCGCGAGTGCGGGACAATTCGGCCACGGGGTCCAGGCCGTCCCGTCGCAGCGGGGTCAGCGTCGTATCCGACAGAAACGACAACTTGGACAGGTCGAAGCCGTTCTTCTGGATCCTGGAAAAGTACTTGCGGCCGAGCCAGGCGACGATGTTTGAGCGGAGATTCGACATGGGCGCAATACTGCCCTGCTTCGGTCGGGTGTCCGTAATGCGTCTGGTGGCGCGCCTCGGTGTGATGCGCCACACGGCGCGCGCCGGCGCGCGGCCCGAGGAGCGGCCGGGGTGGCGCGCCCCGAAAAAACGGGAGAAACTCTGACCAAGGCAGAGCTATCGGGCATCATGTGCGGACGGTGACGGCTGCGCGCACGCGGAAGCCAATCGCCTCCGCGCGCGCGGAGGCGGAATGGCAACCGCCGCGCGCACGCGGAGGCGGAGTGAGGTGAGCGGCCGTGGAGAGGCGGGAGCGATTCCGCGCGGTCCAAGGCGCGCCGTGCTGGGTCAGCCTCATGGCGGCCGACCTGGACCGGGCGCAGAACTTCTACGGTGACCTCTTCGGCTGGCACTTCCGCCCCAGCCGCCACGGCCAGGGCCGCTACACCATCGCGTTCACCCCGGACGGCGCCCCCACCGTCGGCATGGGCGTCCCGGCCGCGACCGGCGCCACCCTCCCCGTCACCTGGACCACCTACTTCGCGGCCGACAGCGCCGACGAGGTGGCCTGGCGCGCACGCGAGCGCGGCGGCACGGTCGCGGTCGGGCCGCTGGAGTTCGGCAGCGGCCGGGTGGCCTGGGCGGCCGACCCGGACGGCGCCGTCTTCGGCATCTGGGAAGGCGAGCTCACCTCCGCCTGGTGGGGCGAGCGCCGCCCGGGCGCCCCGGTCTGGCTCGAGCTGCGCACCCGCGACGCCTTCGAGGCCGCGCTTTTCTACGGCCACGTCTTCAGCTGGGACGCCCAGGGCCAGGACCGCTGCGACGTCCGCTTCGAGCACGACCGGGTCGTCCTCCACATCGACGGCAAGGCCGTCGCCGGCCTGCGCGGCGGCGCCCTCGAAGCCGCCCCCGACCCCAACGTCCGCCCCCGTTGGCACATCTACTTCTGCGTCGAGGACGTCGACCGCGTGGCCAGCCACGCCACCACCCTCGGCGGCGGCATCATCTCCGCCCCCTCCGACACCCCCTACGGCCGCATCGCGGCCCTCCGCGACCCCGAAGGCGGACTCTTCAGCATCGCGGCGACGACGGGCGCGGTGCAGTCCTCCGAGCCCGCACCCTGCCGCTCCCACAACTGACCGCCATGTGGGAGGCGCTGAGGACCCTGTACGCCGCCTTCGCCAACTCCCCTCCACCAACCCGGTGGTGGCCGCGTCAGTCGTCGAGCAGATCCGGGTACGGGCAAGGCTCCAGCGGGCCTTCCGGGCGGTCCGCCCAGTGCCACCAGACGTGTTGATTGGCGCAGCCCCAGACCATGCGGCAGGTCAGCTTGCCGTCGTCCTCACGCTGGCAAAGGGCCATCACGCCGACTTTCAGCGTGCCGTCGCAATCGGGGCAGACGGGCACTCGTGCGGTGGCCATGACATGTACCGTACTGCGCTCCGTTGTTTCAGCGCAGTACCAGGGAGACGAAGCCCCAGCTGTCCCGGTAGCCGCGCAGCCATTCCTCACGACGGACCGCGGCTGTCTCGAACACGTGCGAGCCGTCCGGGTCGGCAGGGTGGTCCAGGGCCCATGCGGCCAGCGAACCCCAGCAGGCCCACTCGTAGTCGTCCAACTCGCGACGTGTGCTGACGTGCCCATGAACAGGAGTCCATCCGTCGGCGACGACACGGTCCACGGTGGTCGCCAGGTCGGTGAAGTTCCCGAGCATCTCGATCGCCTCCGGCGACGCGGGGCGATCCCAGAATCCCTCACCGAGAAGGACACGGCCGCCAGGGGCCAGGTGCCTGCGGGCCGCGGCGAGGGTGGGGAGCAGGCCACCGAAGGCATGCGTGGCCCCGAAGCTGAGCACCACGTCGAACGGCTCTGCGGACACGAAGTCTTCGGCCCTCTGGTGGTGAAGGACGAGGCGCTCCCGGACGCCGAGGTCGCTCGCGGCGGCGGCGGCCCGGTCCAGGGCGTCCGCGGAGATGTCCACGCCCTCGGCGCGCAGGTGCGGTCGGGTGACCAGGGCCCGCAGGAGCCATTCCCCTCCGCCGCAACCGAGGTCCAGCACACGCTCGTCGCCCCTCGGAAGCCCCCGCTCCAGCAGCCGGCCGACCGAGTCGTCGGCGAGCGGCGACTTGATCGGGTGCTCGGCATGGGCGATCCGGGACATCTCTTCACGGTTCACCGGCACAGCCTGTCAACCGACAGGGTTCGCACGCACCTCGTTTTCGCTCACGTGCCGACAACGCAGAGGGCCACCTACCGAAACCGGTAGGTGGCCCTCTGACCTGTGTCGGGGTGGCGGGATTTGAACCCACGACCTCTTCGTCCCGAACGAGGTTCGGTCAAGATCGGCACCTGCATGTTTGGTATTTTCGCAGGTCAGGGCGTTGGGCTCAGTGGGGCTCGCGTGGTCTCGGGAGGGTTTAGGGAGCGGGTCGGCTCCCAGATGGCTCCCACGTGATGCGCCGTAGGCGGCCCCTCTTCTCCGGCCGTAAACCTCAGCCGACCGGACGGCGGGGTGGCAGCAGACCGGCACTCAGCTCAACTCGTGCAACAGGGGCGCGGCGTCATCCTCATTCCCGGGCCTCAGTCCCGTGCTCGCCCTCGCCGAGCTGATCGGTGACCGCCGCCTCGCTCCGCTCCAGCAGGGAGATCCGGTTGGTCCGTCTCGCCGGACCTTCCAATCTTGCGGCGGCGCTCCGTCACCTGCCAGCGCTGACGTCGGTGTTTGAGGACGGCCTTCCACAGCTCCAGGCGATGGCGAGAATCCTTCGGCAACGTGAAGCGGAGGACTCCGAGGACAAGCGCAGCCACCAGCACGGGTGCGGACCCCGGGTGGTCGGTGAGGAACGGCATGGATCAGCCCTTCCCATCGCACAGGTCGAGCGAGGCGGTGCCCAGCACCACCCGGTAGGTGTCACCGTGGCGGGTAAATCCCGCACCCTTGACCCCGGCCTCCCGGTGAGTCAGGGCCAGAGCCAGGTCGCGGGGTTCGGGATAGCCGGTCCAGCGGAACTCCCATGAGTCGCCGGCGCCCCAGAGCCGATGTACGGCACCGTGCCGGATCACTTCCGGTTCCTTCCGGCGTTCGACTCCGGGGCGCTCCAGAGGGTCCCAGGACAGACTGGTCGCCCAGTGGCCACGCCGGTCAACCAGGTTTTAGCGGGAAACGAGACCTGCCAGCAGAGTGGTCGCTTCCCCCGAGATCGGGGGGACCGCTGCCAGTGTGCGGCGCTCGTGCGCGGTGAGGCCGTTGTCCAGTGTGAGATAGGGGCGCCGGGGCACGCGGCTGCGCCTGTTGCCGCGCCGGCATCCGGCCGGGTCGCCGGTGATGGTCAGCAGTGCACCGGTGGGCAGATGGCGCAGACAGACGGAGCGCCGCCCATGGCACGTGTAGCTGACCTCGTGCCGTAGTCCGGGGACGCCGCGTGAGTCGGCCCCCTCGGTGGCCAGCAGCCGGGTGGCCACGTTCTCCGGGGCGCGCTCCGCCACCATCACCAACTGGTCCCTGCGGGGCGACATCACCGGGTCGTACGAGGCGACAACCGAGTAGTTCCACCTCGCCGTCGGACCGGTGTGGACGTTGCCGTTGAAAAGCGCGAGCGCTAGCAGGGCCCGGAAGGCGCGCTGGTCGTCCGAACAGTGGTCCAGGCCCAGTCTGCGGGTGTCGCTGCTGATCGCAGATCGGGCGGCGGCTTTGCTCTCCCCGGTGTACTGGACGCGGAGCGGGATCCGCTCCTCGGGCGCCATGGTGTGGACGGGCAGCCCGCCCAACTCGCGCGCGGCGGTCAACCGTGCCTGTTGGAAGGGGATGACGTCCCCGGACTCGCGTCGGATACGGCGTGCGAGTGTGGCGATATCCCTGTCGAGCGTCATGTCCGGCTCCCGGTGGGCGTGCCTCAGTGCTCCCGCCCACTGCGCCCCATAGGAGGAACAACAGTTTTCAATCACGCGCGCCCGACGGCACTTTGCGCCCTCAGCCCTGGGTAGCTGCGGGAGGAACCCAGGTCCGACGTAACGGCGAGCGTGGTCGCCTGACCGAAGCATAGCGTCTTGAGGGCGCGCATGGACGAGGGTGTGCTCCGCTTGCGGAGCACACCCTGACCGCCTTTCAGTGCAACCAGTTCGCTGCTCCCATGACACCGAGCGTCACCGTGCTCGCGAACGCCAGAAATTTGACCGGTGCGCGATCAAGGGTCACGTGCAATGGTCCGCAACGGAGCTCGAAGGCCGGCCTGGGCGAGGGCGGATCCGATGGGTAGGCGGCCTGAGTGTCAGGAACAACGTGAGAGTTCTGATGCCTGGGCACGGCTTCTCCGATTCTTCGGGCTCACGGCACACGTCGGCCGTAGGCAAGCGGCTGGCTCGGTGATTCGAGCGCGCCTACCTTCGAGCACCTGCCGCTTAGCACCGCAAGTCACTGCGGCCCGCTTTCTGCCGTTGCTGTCGACTCTGGCCACTTCCTGCAGTCAAGGTCATACGGGCGTGACCTGCGGTGTCTTTCACTCCTCTGCGGCTTCGAGTCGAGCAGCCGAGCACATCAAATTTTGAAGTCCGGTCTGACGCAGGCATATTGCGACAATCGGGGTTGTCCCCACCAGGCGTGCTGCGACAACTACGGTTGTCTCCATGCGTTCAGTGAGTGGTCACGATTTCTTGTTCAAGTCGGGCGCCATGGCGGCGCCATGGCGTTCGCCTAGCTCAGCCGAAGACGCCCGAATGCGAGACCAGCTGAGGGATCTGGCCCGCAACATCGCGGGATGGGCCTCGGCGCGTGGTCAGGAGTGCCTGGCCAACGGACACGAACCCTCGGCTAGGGCGGAGCTGTTCGCAGACTGGCAGCTCGCCTACCTGCACGCTCTGCGGCAGTTGCATGAAGCCGCCGAGGTCCTTGCCGCTGAGGCTGCGCTGATGGGCGGAGGGATGGGTGCTACCTACGGCGATCTGGGATCTTCCTGGGGGATCACCAAGCAGGCAGCGCGTAAGAAGTGGCCCGGCGCGGTCGACGACGGCTCTGGGCGACCAGAGAAGATCACGGTGGAAAAGTGTGGCGGGGTCGCCGAGATCACTTACCTTCCAGACCGAGGTGCTTGGAGCTGGAGAGCTCACGGCGGCGACGGAACATGCCACGAGGCGGAGGAGGCGTATACCGTCCGATGGAAAGCCATGATCGCGGCCGAGTACTTCCTTCGAGATCACGTCGACTGTTGGGGAGACACCAATGTCCCGATGGCGCTTGGCGATCCGAAGAAGTGTTGGTGCTGGGATGACGATGCACGGGCACAGAAGCCGATCAACGACGCGTGACGACGATGGGTGACCGCGGCACCGTCGACGCCGATCTGTCCCGAGGCCTCCACACAAAGCCCTCGGACACGAAGCAACGCCCGAACTCACCGGAGTGGGACCGGGCGTCGTGCGGCAGGTCGGACGGGATCCACGCCGACCTGCACGCCGTAGACCGTGTGGGACTCGAACCTCCAATCAATGGAACCCAGAAAGATCACGTCGGGCGGTGTCGGCCTCTGGGCCGCCGTCCGGTTTGCCTGTTCGGTGTGGTTCATGGTGGCGCGTCGTCTGGGTCAGACCGGCGCATCCGCTCACGCATTGCTGCACCGAACAAGCCCTTCGGGCAGTCGTCTAGGAGTTCTGACAGCGAGGCCGTGCCCCGACCGCACACCTCTGACACACCTGCATCAACCGCCCCAAGGCAACATGAGGGTGGTCGTTCTCGTATGCCCGTCGTCGCACGAGCAGGACTGACCTCCTATTACTTGCGGTTGCGGGGTGAACGGCCAGTCCAGACGGCGTACAAGCCGCCGAGAGCCGACGCAAGAACCGATATCCCCTCGGCATCGACCGAACGACTCATGATGAGCACTACACCGACCGCGAGAACGCCGATGAACGCTGTGGCGTCAGCGCTGAGTTGCGTAGGCTGGGTGGGCATCAGTGTTCCTCCAGAACGCTGTGGTTGGGTGCGAGGACGGTGGATGCTTGCCGGCGCTGCCGTCCTCGCCTCCGAGCACCGGGCGGTGCTCGCTGGGAACCATTCTGAGCGGGCCATCGGAGGACAGGCATGGAGAGCGATGACGTCTTGGTCCGACTTATCCGCGCGCGTGCGCGCACGCGGAGTAGGGAGAGGTCGGACCAAGACGTCATCGTCTGCGGTAGGGGGCCACTTTGACGGAGACGACGCAGAATCAGCAGAGGGCCAGGAAGCGAGCCGAGACGCTCAGAGTCCTCGTCCGGGAGCGGGGGCTCTCGGAGGTTCTCGCCGCGGCGGAGAAGCTGTGGTCCAACGGCCACGCACCCAACGAAATTCGCATTCGAACCCTTTATGTCCGCAACCCTAATATTCCAGACGTGGACCTTTGGGTCCCGTTTCCCGTCCCTGCGCAGCTCAGATTCGGACCCGAACTAGACGAACGCAAGCGCCCTGCGTCTCACATACTTCCCCCTATGGCGCGCCTTATTGTGTCGCAAGGAGTGGCGCTTCAGTTGCATTTAACTGCACTATTTGTCGCACACTGTCAATCTCGCCCGGGCAGGGCGTGGGACAATCAGATTCCCCTCAGTAGGCGCACCCCTGATTCGGTGAATTGGTTGGACCTTGTAGCCGTGTCTGCCAAATCCAGTGGGAGTTCCGCCCAGGCGTCGGCCTATACGCGGAATAAACTCCGCCAGTTCCGATCGGCTCTCGGTCTACTGGCCCGGAATCATGTTGTCGACCTGGGAAAGCCCGGATCGGTGAATAGGTACGAAGGGTTCCGACTTCTATCGGAGGACGCCAGTAGCTCATCGGCGGGTGCAGTCGATTATCGCGTCCCTCGTGGCGACGAAGATACGCTGAAGATTCCCTTTCAGTTCTTCACGAGGGGGTGGGTGCATGCGCTGACGAAGAGTGAGATCGCTGCCTTCTTGATGTGTCTCCAGTTGGCCTCCGAAGAGGAGTATCGATCCATTTCATGGAAGGAGCGGGCTGGCCTTTTCGGGCTGTCGCGCGACGTGTATGACGCCACGCAGGCCCTTGAGGCATACCGACTTATCAACATCATGAGGCCAAGGGGTCGCAGGGAGGACGGTACTTGGCGCGGGTTCAGCAGCGGCGGCCAACCGTTCTCAAATAAGATTCGCCTAAACCTTCGCGGCCTATGGAGACCGGCTCACGAAGTTGTCGAGGCAGCGGTGATGAAGACTGCTGCTCTAGGTAAATGGTCCAGACCCCTCGGTGGATAAATCAGGCGTGTATGCCGAGCCGTTGCCTGCCAGCGTGCCCGCCTGTCGTGGTTTTCGAGTCTGTATTTATGGGACTCTCCCGTGAGGCGGAGGCATCGCGGAGTTCGTCGACGCCCTCCCGTCTGGGATGCCCGTGCTCTCCGCGAGAGGCACCGTGCGCAGGCACGGGCGCGTATTTGGTGCACAGGTCACGTACAGAGCTCACCCTGCGTGGTCTTTATGGTTACTTTGCGCCTGCTTCTTTGTCTGCATATGTGACCAAGTATCGCTAGAGCCCAGCATTCGCTAAGGCCGTTTGGTACGCAAGGTGCTTATACGGTTCTTCTGAGTGTGAGGATTTTCTTTGGCGCGCTGCTTAGCTGCGGTGGGAGATTCAGTCACGACAAATGGCGGAGCTCTAGGGTTCCCCGCCACCACCTGAATGGGGCCTGCTGCCTTATCAGCGGCCAAGGATCGCTTCACGAGCCGCTCGGGCCCACATCGCCTGCTGGCGCGTGGTGAATCCCATGCGGTTCCAGTGGAAGAGGACGTGCTTGGTCAGGATGGCGCGTGTGCCAAGGCCGAGCCGTTCTGCGTGGCCAGCCTCTGCGAGGGCCCGCCCAGAGCGTTGTAGCCCGCTGATCCACTTGGTGAGAGGCGCGAGCGGGCCGCCTGCTGTGAGCGCAGGGCTGGGGTCGATGGCCAGGAGCTTCTGAAGCTTGCGCGTCATGGCGGTGAGCCGCTCCATGGGAACGTCGTCGGGCAGTGACCTCTTCGCTTCGACGCGTGCCCATATGTCGCCTTGTTCGCTCCATTCCTGTCTGGCGGCGCGTAGGAATGCGCTGATGACGAGGAACGAGGTGGCCTTGGCGTCGAGGAGTCCGCTGGAGTCCGTCTTCACGTCATGTAGGTAGTCAAGAACTCCGACGCTGTCTGTGTGGAACAGGTCGTGGGCAGTCGTCATGCCGTCCGGGCCACCGAATGCGGCCGTCTCCGGCTCGTACAGGCTCGGCCACCAGCGCTTGGTCAGGCCCATCGCGACTGTGCAGCCAAGTGGTTCGGCCAGGTAATGCGCCACGCCCTCGACGGTTGTATTCGGGCCGGGGGTGACTCGAAGGCGCCAGCAGGGCTGCTTGCGGAGGAACCACCATGCTGCGACTGTTCCGGTGTCTGTGGCCGTGCGCAGGGACGGCAGGACGTGGGTGATGAAGGCGTGCTCGGCGGTTAGGTAATCGGCGAACTCGATGTACACCTGGTGCCAGCCGGTGGGGTTGGGCTGAGCGTCGAGTGAGGCGCGGCCGGCGGCGCGGTATAGCTCGACAGCTTCGGCGAGACGTCCCGGTGACCAGCGGACTTGGGCGGCGGCGTCCGCGATGGGGGCTCCGGCAAGGACGGCCAGGATGGCTGTCTCGGTCGCGCTGCTGTTGTGCGGATCCACCGTTATGCCTCTCCACGGGATGAGGAAAGTGGTCAGATGAGGAGCAGGCAGGCGTCCCAGTCGCTGAGGGGGGTCGCGTCTGTCTCGGCGCTTTGGAAGGCGAGGGCCGCTCCGGCCGTGCCTTCGAGGAACCCGGTTTCCGCCGGGGGGCCAAGGCTGAGGAAGCGCTCGCTGAGCTGCGGCAGGCGGTCGGTGAACAGGTCCGGATTCTCCGCGTCCTGGGCAACGCGCTGAACGGCGCGCATCAGGCCGCCGACGCCGTGGCACAGTCCGCGGTTGGTGAGCTGGTCGAGTTGGAGCCGGTCAGCCATGCAGTAGAGCAGCGCGCGCTCGGTCATGCGCTTGCGGTGGACATCGTCCAGGGCGATGGCGGCGAGTTGCTGGGCGCGGACCAGGCCGGGGGTGCCGTAGCACCAGGACGGAGCCGCTGGATTGGTGAGCACTGTGGTGGTTCTGGTGATCCATCGCGGCCAGCGGGTTCCTCGGTGGTCGCTCTGGCGTATCCGGTCGAGCCAGCGGCAGATCCGGGCCATCGCATCATCGTGGCCGTTGACCGTGATGCCGTGTCGTTTGGCAAGGGCGAGGAGTGCCAGTGGACCGGTGATGCCGTGCGCGAGACCGGCGTTGGCGTGGCCGCCGGGAGTAGGTGCGCCGAGATGAACGGGGGCGTGCCATACCCACCAGCCGGGCAGCGTGTCCCTGCCCGGGCTGGGGATCGGCTCGGTGAGACGCACCAGGTACTCCAGGACTCCTTTCATTTCGTCGCCGGTGGGGGCGCGGCGCAGGAGGAGGACGCCCAGTCCGGTCAGGCCGCGCAGCAAGTCGTACTCGGCGAAGCTGGTTAGTTTGCCCTGGTCGATGCGTGCGTGTGCGGCGTCGAGTCGGCGGCGGGTGTGTGCCGCCACGAGCCCGTCAAGGGTGTGCAGGGCGTTGGTGTACCGGTCGCTGGCCAGGTGCAGGGTGTAGGCCATCGCGGGTGCGCCGAGGAACAGGTTCGCCTCGCCGCCGTCGATCAGCGGGCCGATGCTGGCGAGCTGGCGATGTACGGACTGCCACGATCCGTTACCACGGTGGGCTCGCTCAATGTGGAGCAGGGCGATGCCAAGAGGGCCATGAGCCAGGGACTGCCGGGTGGCGGCCTCCTTGTCGACGATGGGCGGAGCGGTCGTCACCGGAGGGCTCCTTTGGCTCGTGCGGTCCAGGAGATCGCGGCGGCGCGTGCCAGACGGCGGCAGGTGGCCTCACCATCGGGGTCTATGCCGGCCGCCCGGTTGTGGTGCATGTGCAGCAGGGAGGGCAGGACGGTGGTCGGGTCGGCACCGTCGTCTGCGAGGGCAGCGCGGTACGTCTCCAAGGCTCCTCGGCGGTGGGCCCAGGCTGCTGCGACGCCTTCACCTCCGGGCAGGGCGCGCAGGGCGGCGAGATGGGTGTCGGGCGCGCTCATGTGCATGGTCTGGGCCTGAAGATCTCGTGCAGGTGCTTCCCCCTCCGCCTTCAGCAGGTTCTCGACCAGCCAGCAGCGGCCAGTTGCCGGGTTGCCGGTGAGGGCGGTGGCGATGTCCACGAAGCTGGCCGCAGTGACGGCCGGACGTAGCTCGGCCGGGAGGCTGAGCATCATCTGGGCGACGGCTGCTTCGGAGTCCGCGGCGAAGTAGTGTTCGGCAGCGTCGAGGGCACGTCCGGTGCCGTAGCGGCCGGTCTCGGGCTCGTCGGTGTCCCACTGGATGCGGCTGATCAGCCCGTCATTCCGGAGAGCTGCTGCCCAGGTCCCTACGCGCTGTGCGGCATCGCCGAATGCGTGCGGGCTGGGCAGTCGGAGCCGTAGGCGCAGATGGGCGCCGGGGTCGTTGTAGCGCGTGAACCACCACAGTGGTGACTCGTCTCCCCACTCCTGGAAGAGGGCGGGCAGGTGCCTGGTCAGGATCTCCGGGGCGCGGTCGGCGTGAGAGTAGACCTTCAGGTACGTCCACCGGGTGGTGCCGGGGATGCGTCCGGAGTTGCGGCTGACGACTGCTCTTGTGCCGGCCGTGGACGGTGAGGGCGGCAGGTTTGAGGCGAACGGCATGGTGATCTCGTGGGCGTGGCCCAGCCAGCCGAGCGCGTCCTCGTCGGGTGCTTCGTGCATGGTCACCGCGTCCGTGTGCACCAACTCTGCTCGCAGCAGTTGCAGATGAGTGGGGTTGTCCAGGTCGAGGCGCAGGCGCTGGTCATTGGAGCCGAGGTAAACGGTTCGGGTCACGCCGTAGCGGCAGCGCCAGTCCGTGAAGCGGTGCATCCAGCCGGGCTCGCTCTCGCTGCCGATGTCGCGCTGCCTGAGTCGCCAGCAGGCAGGGGAGAGGATGGTGCGGCCGATGCGTACCTCGGGGAGGAACGGCAGTCGGGTGGCTGCACCCCATGCGAATGAGGTGAGGGCGGCGACGTGTGAGCGGTGTACTTCGGTCAGGAAGCGGACCAGAGGATGGGTGGCGTTGGTGAGTTCCACGGCGTTCATCACCGTCGGCTCGATGTGCTGCCCGGTGGACAACGACACCAGGTAGAAGCGCTGAGTGTCCGCGCTGACGGCGAGATCGTGCAGGTCGAGCGTGGCAGTCGGGTTGTGCTCGCTCAGGGAGAGCAGGTGCGGGGCGATGGCGGGTGCGCGGCTGACGTTTTGGGTGCGCAGCCGTAGCGGCGGGCTGGAGACCTGAGCGATGGACGCGTCGGTCTCGAGGGTGGGCATGGCGGCGTAGGCGGCCCTCATGCGGTCCCGGTCAGGCTGCTTCAGCATGGCCAGGAATCGGCCCATTGTCCTGCCTGCACCCAGTGACAGGCCCGCGAGGTTCAATGCGAACCGGCCGCTCTGCAAGGCGTCCAGAGAGTCCGCCAACACCGTGAAGCACATTTCGACGTGAGCGGGCACCTGGGCGACGTCGCCAGCAGTGAGGGCAGCGCAGTCTTCCTCCGTGAGCACGATCTCGCGCACACGGTTCACCGCGGCTTCCTGGGCGAGAGCGAGGAGGCATTCGTCGCGGCGGGTCGTGGCCACGACAGGGCGTTTCAGGACCGAGCCCCGGTAGCCGGCCGGGAAGCCGAGCCCGACGTCAGGGTCGGCGAGATCGCAGACCGGGACGAGCGCGCCCATGCTGTACCGCTCCAGGAAGCGGGCGTGGTAGTCCTGCCAGGCCGGATACCCGGCAGGGTACGGCGAGATGCGGGCGATGACTGCAAGAGCGCGCTCTGCCTCCTCGGCGACAACGGAGGGCAGAGTGACGTCGCAGTCGGGCCGCAGGTTCGCCACGAGGGGGCGGTCAGGGGTGCTGCTCAGGGCCGTCATCCGTCGGGTCGCCTCGGTGCGGACGGTCCGTTGCCCGTCGGGTGTGGCGGTGTCGTGCCGGATGAGGAGCTGGTGGACCTGTCGGAGAGTGGCTGCTGTCTCGGAGACAGCGTCCGCGCTGATGGCGTCGAGCTGGGCCACGAGATGGCCGAGGGAGTCGTCGGCCGTCATGGGCGCCCGCAAGCTGGTCAGAAGAACCCGGTTCGCCACGAGACCGCGCACCATGTCCTCGATCACCGAGCTGGGGGAGTCCGGGTAGTCGGTGCTCAGCTTCGCCACGATGTCCCCGACGGTGATGGGCGACTGGGCGAGGCGGAGCACCGTCTCGACGGCGGGGGTGCGCCGCATCGTCACCTCGACGGGGCCGTCCTTCCCCGGCTGGTGCGGTACGACGATCTTGGTGCCCCGGATGACGCAGGTGGGGTCGGCCATGACGGGTAGGCGCCGCAGCAGGTCGGGTGCTGTCTCCAGAGTGGTGATAATTGCAGTCAGCCACTCGTCGTCCGCACGGGCGGCCACGTGGTGCTTGGTTCCCCAGCGGGCTTCTGCTGTGTCACCAAGCCGTACGGGCGCGGGGCCGGCGAAAAGGCCGAACGGCGTGGCGCGGTGCTGCATTCGTAGCAGGTAGCGGACCAGGGAAACCACGGTGCGCCGCACCGGGCGGGGGCGCTGGGTGTGGCAGCTGAGGATGCCACACACGGCATCGGCCAGGAGCGGACTGGCGAACTCGATGGCCGTAGCCGTGGTGTCGTTCGCCCAGACCTGTTCGATCCACTTCCGCCAGCGGTCGACGTCATCGGCGGTGGTGCCGTTCAGGTCCGGCCAGGGAGGCAGTGTGGCCGCCAGTGGACGAACTGCGGTCCTGATCAGAACCGCGTCAATGACGTCGTACATCGCTGTGCCTCCTTCGTCGTCTCGGGTGGTGCGTGCCGACGGCCCCTGACCGCCGGCACGCACTGGTTGGTCAGCCGCAGGTGCTGTTGGAGCAGGCGGACTGGCAGGTGGCGGTGCAGCCGTCACCGGTGTCGTTCAGCAGTCCCGCTACGACCGGGGCGTTGGAGAGGATCTCGATGTTGAGGTCGAAGTCCGAGGTGGCGTCGGTCGTGTAGTTCGTCCCGGTCTTGGGCATGGGGCTGGTCTGCTGTGCTGACATCTCATGACCTCCTGTTGCGGTGGGATGTGCTCCTGCTGCCTGGGTCGCGGCGCTTTCGGCGCTACGGCCAGGTGATCGCGATCCGCGTGTGCCGCCGGTTGATGACGCGACCCGCGGGAAGTCGGCCGTCCGGTGTGCCCGCCGGATAGACCTCGATGTGCGCGTGGTGGCTGCGGTGCTCTCGGTCCCAGGCCTGGATTTGTTCGACCATCCGGTCGGCCATCTCCTGGGCGCCGGGGCCGTGGCCGATGACGCCGAGTTCAAACCGGTCGGGGTCCTCGGTGGGCCGCACTGTGCGGTAGGCGAAGCTGCCGCCCTCGACCAGCGTGGGAATGCCGAGCGGAGAGATCGAGGCGACCAGCCCGCAGGTGCGGGCGGCCGGCTTCGCGATGAGCAGCGGCAGGTTGTCGAAGACGGTCGTCAGCCACAGGTCGAGGTGTTCTTTCGACTCGTCGCCCGCGAGCGTCACCCCGGACCACACTGCTACGGGCGGTGTGCGCAAGGCCGCGCGCAGGGCCTCGGTGTCGGGTTCCGGATGGTCGTCCAGACGTAGACCGACTTCTTCCTCCTCGACGTCATGCAGCACGACCAGGCGGACACGGTGCTCACCGGCGCCCTGCATCGGTACGAACCCGCACAGCTCGAAGCCGTCGCTGACCAGCCGTTCCCCGTCGCGTACGAACGCCACTGTGCGGGTCATGCCACGCATCCGCAGCGGAACGACCAGTCGGCCACCGTCCACGAGCTGGTCGATCCAGGCCGGAGGGATGTCGGCGGCCTGGACCGTGACGATGATCCGGTCGTACGGGGCGTGCTCCGGTACTCCGTGCTCGCCGTCCCCGGTGACGATGCGGACCCGGTCGTCGTAGCCGGTCTCGGGCAGAAACTTCTCCGCGCGTTCCGTCACCTCAGGGTCGATGTCGGCGGTGACGACCAAGCCGTCCTTCCCGACGATCTCCGCGAGGTACGCGGCGTTGACGCCGCCGGAACCGATCTCCAGCACGCGCATCCCGGGGACGATGTCGGCCTGCTCGATCTGCATGGCCTGGATGCGGGGCGCGGAGACGGAGCTGAGCTGGACGCCGTCGGAGTCAGTCTTGGTGATCACGGCGTGTTCCGCGAGATAGGCCGTGGCCAGGTCCTCCTCGGGGGTGGCGAGGTGACGTGGCACTTTCCGGAACGCGGCCACGGCATGGCTGCTCCGCAGGGCCCCCATTTCAATGAGCTGCCTGACCATCTCGTCACGCAACTGCTGTGCGCTCATCGGAGTTTTTCCTTCTTCGTTGGTCACGTTTTTCACGGGCTTGCTCTTTCTCGACGGGTGAGGGCCGGGGACTCGGGGGCTTGCGGCATGCCCTATTGCTGGGCGCGCTGGCTTGGGAACCCGTTGAGCGGTTCGGCCGTCGGCAGAAAGGAAGTCAGGGGGAGGGCGGAGCCGTGGAGACCGCGAGCCCGATCACGAATCCGCAGGATGCGGAGATGAGAACGATGAGCAGTGGGCCTGTGTAGCGGGCAAGCCGACTCATGGTGCGGCTGTTCACGGCTTCCACCTGGCATACCCGGCCTGGATAGAGTTCCGGCGCACTGCCTTCACCGGCCCCACCGTCCGTTCGCCACACTGACCTTGGCACGCAGGGTTTCCATGGCCGTTGGCCTGCGCAGGGCATCCGGCGGTACGTCCCACTCCTTGCCGTCCTGAGGCGGCCGAAGCTGGAGGTACGGTCCTACGCTCCCCATGACCCGGCCGATGTCGTCCGTCCGCTCATCGACCATCAAGGTCCCTGGGGATAGTTGGCGTGTGTCGGTCACGTCCGGCACCTCCTTGCCATCGTGGCCAGCGGCGCTGCCGAGGGGTGCGGAGCGAAACCCTCGGGGAGAGAGAAGTGGGGCTCGCCGAGCGCGCGGAGGAGCTGTCGGTCTCCGGAGAAGCGGGTGCGGGCGTGCAGCCAGCGGTGGTTGTCGAGCAGATAGCCCTGCCCGGCCTGGAGGGTGATGCGGCGCTGGCTGTCGGTAATGGCGCTCCGCAGCCGGGGGAGGTACGGCTGGGCGATCGGGTTCCACCGGGCCAGGCCGTCCTGGCGTAGCCGTATGGAGATGCGTCCATCGGCGTGGGCGGTGATGACCTGGGTGGCGTGGCCGGCCCCGGATCCGAAGTAGGCGGTCCGTGGCTGGGCGAAGGTGACGGCTGCTTCGCGGCAGCTGCGCACGAGCCGGGCGTGGACATCGCGGCCGTCGGCGAGGAGGACGTCGCCTCCCATCGGCGCGGGCCGCAGGCACACCAGGAGCATCAGGCGCGGCGGCCTGGGGACGCCGGATCGCTCGGTGTGCGCTTGCAGATCGCCGCTGCCGAGCCCGGCGAAGCCCGCGCGGTGGGCGTGGCTGCCGGTGTCGCGGATCAGCGTCAGGCCGTCCGGCGCGCTGTGCGGGTGCGGTGTGATGGCCATCAGCTGTGAAGCCAAGTCCAGCATGTCCTGGCGACTGTGCAGCCCGTCGACGGTGACGAGGCCACTTTCACGGAGCTGCGCGGCGATCAAGTCGCTGGCACGCGGGGCACGGACGTTGACGTAGTGGCCCGAGAACAGGGCCACGGGGTCGGCTGCGGCGTGGCGCATCGCCGTACTCCTTTGATCGAGGTCGGTGTGGACAGGGTGGGCAGTCGCGTCGTGCGGGGTAAAGCGACTGATTGTCGACTCGGGCAAATCGCCCAGTGCGGATGCGGGTCGAGCGGGGCGTGCTACGTTCCGAGAGCCCGGTCGCACACCGCAGGACGAGGATCGTCATGACGTACACGCCGCCGCTCTGGCCCGTCTCCGTGAAAGGCGTCGCACTGGACGCCCAGGACCGCGTGGTCCTGCTGAAGAACGAGCGCGACGAGTGGGAGTTGCCCGGCGGTCGTCTGGAGATCGGCAGCCCGGACGGAGCCGTGCTGCCGGATGCCAGTCCCGAAGCCGCGCTGGAACGGGAGATCCAGGAGGAGACCGGCTGGGAGGTCAAGGCCGGCCCCCTCATCGACGGCGCTGTATGGATCTACCAGCCCATCCCCGGGCGGAGGGTGCTGATCGTCACCTACGGCTGCACCGTACTGACCCCCGACCGGCCTCCGGTCGTCAGCCATGAGCACAAGCAGCTGGGCGTGTTCACCGCCGACGAGGTGCCCGGGCTGAACATGCCCGACGGCTACAAGCAGGCCATCGCTGCTTGGTACGGCCGCAGGGACGTGGAGCTGGACGACTACGAGCGGATGTAGCCGACCGTGAGCAGGGGCGAGATCGCGCAGCGAGTGGAAACGGACCGGTTCCCCAGTCCGCGGCCTTCGGCCCGGCATGCCCAGTGGCACTGGGCGACCCCGCAGGCCCAGCTCATTCTCGGCTCCGGAGACCTGTCGAGCATCCTGCGGTTCTACCGCCGGGTCCATGGCATGAACCAGACCGAGCTCGGCGCGCTCCTCGGCTACGACAAGACCTACATCTCCGCCCTCGAACTAGGGAAGCGCGCCCTCGACGACGTCAGCTCCCGCCGCCGGGTCTGCGACTGCTTGGAACTGCCGCCGCACGTTCTGGGGATCACCGATCCCGCTGACACGGATCACCGGGCGATGCTGCAGTTCGGCGAGTCCACTGTCCGGCTCGCCGAGATTGCCCGGCAGTCCGGCCACGCCTCTGAAGCCGTCTCCGAGCTGTGGCCGCTTGTCGCCCGGCTAGAAGCCCGCATCGAAGACGGCCACACCGAGCGCGATGTGCTGCACCTGCTCGCCCGAGCTCGCGTAGGCCTCGGCGTCGCTCTGGGCAACGTGCTCCCCGAGGAGCGACTGGCCACGGCCGCCCACTGGACTGCCAAAAGCCTCGATATCGCCGAGTACTTTCAGGACCGGGGCATGACCTCGTACGTGCTGCGCATGCATGGAAACGAGCTGCGCAAGGCGAACCTGAGGGGCGCGGCCGTCCAGCGGCTGTGCCGCGCCGCGGCTACAGCACCGGACGACAACGCCCGAGCCGCTGCCCTGCCACTGCTCGCCAGGGCAGCCGGCGCACTGGGCAACGGCGAACTATTCGACCGGGTGATGCGGGAGACCGACGCTCTGCTCTTCCGCGTCGACCACACCAGCTTGTTCAACCCCTTCTCGCTCCACGAGATCCGGCTCCGCGGTCTTGTCTCGACCGGCCGAGCAGCTGTGGCCATGCGGCTGGTGGAGCACAACCCGCTGCCCACGACGGTCGTGGCCCCACAGTGGCGCGTCATCGAGCTGATCACCGTCGCGCACGTCCAACTGCTCGCCGACGACCGCAGCGGCGCTGCCCAGTCGCTGGACATCGCGATCCAAGAGGCGGCCATGCAACGCCTGCCCCACCAACTCCAGCGCATCGTGCGCACGGCGGGGTCCCGCCTGCCCGCCCAGTACGCCGCCGCCTCCCAGTCTCTTGACCAGATACGCAACGAGATGGCTGCTTAGCCGACTTTCGCCATCCCGCCGCCAATTCTGCGGGCGTCTTTCTGTCGTTTTACCGCCGTGGCCTACGGGGAGCAGGCGCCTCCGGCACGGCACCGGCAGGAGATGTACGCGTCGGTTGGACAGAACGGTCCACGGCAGGCCGGGCCTGGGCGGCCACGGACCGGGCGCTGGGGGCACGGCGCTTGCCGAGACGACGGATGCGCCAGGTCAACACTTCGGCGGGGCGGCGTGCATCGTCCAGCGGCCGCTGATGGATGGCTTGCTGGAGCACGATGGCCGAGTTCTGTCCGACGCTCTCGGCTTCGGCGAGGGCGGTGGCCAGAGCATCCCAGGCACGGGCGTCCAGGATCTGCTGAGCATGGGAGGGCACGGTCTCCCATAGCTGGCGAGCGAGCCGGTCGACAGTCTCTGCTGGCGGTTTGCGCCGGGCGAGAGCGGCAAGGGGTGCCGCTGCGGCCTGCTCGTACGCAGTGCGCAGGTTGAGCAGGGTCCGGTGCGCGGCGGCTACCTGCTGGTCGTGGTGGCGGAGCTGGTGCCAGCGGGCGGCGGCGATGACGACGAGGAGGGCCGCGTCGAGGAACATCGCGAGGGCCGCTCCGTCCTTGGGCGCGGATTCGCGAAGCATGCTCCGGATGGCGCCGCGCAGGGTACGGGCGTGGTGGTGTTCGGCGCGGATGCGGGAGCGGGTGGCGCGCTCGAACGCCGTGGCGGCCTCGCGCAGCCGGGGGCGGATGTCCTGGGGTGAGATCAGAGGGAGGGCATCAAGGGCTTCGCCGAATGCGGCGAGGTGGGCCTGGGCGGCTTCGTCGTCCGCCTTGTCGAGGTGGTGGGGGATGCGTTCCATGGCGGCGGTGGCTCGGTGCCACGGGTTGGGCTTGTGGTGACGCGGCAGGTGGCTGACGGGCTGTGGTTGGGTTCCGGCCAGGCGCTGTTGGATCTTGGGGAAGGACAGGTCGGGGGCGAGCTTGGAGCCGGAGAACCAGATCGGTTCGCCTGCCGAGTTGGTGTCGCCTTCGAGGGCGACCTTGTAGCCGCGTATGGCGCCGGAGGGAAACCGCTGGATCTCGACGCGCACGCTGCCGGTGCTGGCGAGGATGCGGAGGAACTCCTCGGGAGTGCTGGTGGCGGAGACCGCGGTGCGGACGGTGGAGCGCAGGCGCTCGCGGGCGGTCCGCTGGTGGCCGGTGCGGTGGGCTTTCTCCTGCTCGGCGCGGGTGGGGCGCTGCGCGGCGGTGCGGTCGCCCCGGATGACTTCGTGGAGGCCGTATTCCTTTTCGATGGCGGCGAGTTCCCTGTCGGCGGTGAGGTAGTCGTTCCAGTGGCGGGCGGGGCGGAGGTCGCCTCGGACCTTGGTGGCGGCGATGTGGATGTGGTCGTCGGCATGCCGTACGGCGACCCAGCGGCATCCGTCCGGGTCACCGTCGGGCGCGATGCCGGTGGCGGCGACGACGCGGCGGGCGATGTCCGCCCACTCGTCGTCGCTGAGGGTGCGGTCCTCGGGTGCGGCCCGGATGGAGCAGTGCCACACGTGCTGTTCGGGTGCGCGGTCGCCGGCCTGTTTCACCCGCAGGTCGAGGGCCTTGACGAGCTGGTTCTTGGTTTCGTTGAAGTCGTCGGTGCGGCCGGGGTCGAGGGCGAAGCCGTACCAGGAGGCGACCAGGTGCGGGTCGGTGTGCTCGTTCGCCCGGCCAGGACCATAGAGGTAGCTGATCAGCTTGCCGGTGTTCCTGCCACTGGTGATCTTGGCGATCACCGAGCAGCCGCCTTCGTGGTCGTAGCCTGATCGGAGGCCGCGTCGATGTCGGCGATGGCGGCGCGGACGGCGCGCGCGAAGGTGGAGCAGGCCATCGTGAACCTCGGCTTCGTGCGAGGCGGCGCAGCGCCGGAGCACGCCGCCCATTGGCGCAGGAACGGTTTTGCAACCTGGCTGTTCACCCCAGCGGTCTCCGGCTGGTATCCGAAGAAGGCGCCGCAGGAGCCACGACCCGTGCCCCTGCTTGGCGAGCCGTGGCCCGGCGTGCCAGCCCGAGGACGCGGCGCCAGCGAGCGGGCCGACGCTTGCTGGCTCCCGATCGCCAAGGGCCTCACCCCCCATGGCCTTCGCCATACCCACCGGACCGTGATGGAGGACCTCGGCACGGAGAAGGTCCTCATGGACGAACGCATGGGCCACATCGACAGCTCCATTTCCGCCCGCTACGCCCATGTCACCCCCGGCATGCGCAAACGCCTCATGGTCGGACTGACCGAGCAGTGGGAGGCGGCACTCGGCGCACGTTTGGCGATCAGTCCTACGTCACCGGTACGCGTACTGGGCGATCTCCTGCGGACACGAAGCCGGTCACGTCTGACTGCGGAGCCTCACCAATGAACGCCGCTGGCCCCTGATGGTCACCGTCCGGGACACACTCCATCTCCCGGTGCCTTGCTTGGGCCGCGTCAACCGCGCGTGGCCAGCTCACCGCGGCAGTTAAGGAAATCGCCGGGTGATGGGGGCAAGTGACCTGGCTCAATAGGCACATGGAGATTGGCGAGCACTGGGCATACCGCGCGAGGCCGAAGGATCTGGGCAGCGCGGTCAGGCAAGTGGAGATCGTTCGAGTGGGCGGCCCGGGCAGGTCTGGTTGGATCCACGTGCGGTTTCTGGAGGGGGACGACGCCGGTCTGCAGGAATGGGTGAGTCCCGGCTCTCTCGTAGCACCGTGGTCAGATGTCGATAAGTTCCGCGCGGATGACGCGGCAGAGTCCACACTGGCCGAGGCGTCACGCCACGTACGCGGTAGTACGGATTTCGAGGCGGCGCGCTTGATCCTCGGTTTCGTCCGGCCGAAGAGCAGGCTGCGCCTCCGCCGAGGGGTGGCGGACGCGGGAGTCCTGGAACTGAGCCGACTCGACGAGACTGCGTCGCTTATCGGCATGGACGCCGTCGAGCTCCGCAGCGACCCGATGGTGTACGAGAACCGCGCCGGCACGTGCCTGGCCGGATGGCCGGTCACCGAGCGCATCGCCCGCCAGGTAGCGGGCCGCCTCGCCGACGAGATCCTTCCGGAGGTGGACCGCAAGCAGCAGGACATCGAGCAGGAGCGCGCACAGTCTTCCTGGTACTCATACCGCGCTCGGGACGACCGCAAGTTGGACGCGGAGGCGGCCGTCCTGCGGACCGCCCGGGCGTGGTGCGGCGAGGACAAGGCTGATCGCTACGACGAGCTGGTGGCATTACGCGCCGAGGTCGTCAGGCTCGGCCAGTTGGTCGAGAAGGCGGTCAAGGCTCTACGCGACCGTGGGCACGGTGTCATTGCCTCCACCATTGAGCGCGACCTTGGCGTCTATATCGCCAGCCTTGATCCTGATGTGCATCGATGAAGCCGCGCCAAGGGTCGGGGTCCGGCTTGGGCGGCGTGGGCTGTTCCGGAGGCTTCTCCTTCTCCGGCCGGTGCGGGTGCCAGCCGTCAAGGAACGGACGTAGCTGATCTCCCGTCGGCTCCGCGTGGAAGTTCAGAGAAGCCAGGCCCTTGCCGTTCATGGTGGGGTCGAGTCGGTCGGCCTCCGTCTTGCCCCAAGCCGACCACTCTCGCAGCCTCTCGGCTTCGAGGGCGTTGTCCGATGTGGCAGCGGCTTCGTCCAGCGCGACGCAGAAGGCTCGGATCTCCCCTGCGACCCGCCACCGCTCAAGGGCCGTGCCGAAGCGCTCGGACCGTAAGGCGTGCACTGCCTTGATCGAAGCGACGCTGACGGCAGCCTCCCACTCTCGCCGCTCGCGTTCCTCCCGGTCGGCTTCCAAGCGCCGACGCTCTGCCTCTTGCCGCTCCCGCTCGTCACGCAGACGCTGCTGCTCCGCCTCACGGTCCAGCCGAGCCCGCTCCTGCTCCTCCGCGCGCGCCTTCAACGCCCGGAAGACTGATCCGATCTGATCCTCCAACCGCTTCTTGGCGGAGTCGGCGCATTCCTTCTTCCAGCCGTAGCTGTGGCCATAGCCATAGACCGGGTGCTGGCCGATCAACAGTTCCAGTTCGCCGGACGGCTCGAACCTGTGTGCCGGGGTGACCCGCTGCCAGTCGTACGTACGTCGACCTGGCTGCTTGGGCACGTACCGGACTTGCTTCTGCCGTTCGCGGAAGCTGACCTCGTATGTCCTGCCGTGGACAGTGAGCAATGGCCTCGGCTGCTTTCGCTTCTTGGACACCGAGATCTCGCCGTGGCGGGCAAGGGCCTGCTCGGCGAGGAGCCGGAGCAGTGAGAGGACTCGGGGCAGGACCGCCTCTGAGATCTCGAAGGCGCTGTGGTCCGCCGTGACTGCTGCGACCACGTCCTCAACATCGGTGATCACCCGGCTGCGCGCCAGCCGGATACGGTTCCACTCGGTGTCGTCCTCGCCGGACACCCTGAGCAGGCCGAGGAAGAAATCCCCCTTCGCCCGCCCGCTGTACTTCAGGTGGTACCCCTCAGGCGCACACTGCCGCGCCGCGTCGAACGCCCTGCGGTATCGAGCTCGCTCTCCCTCACTGGGGTTCGGGATGCGAAGGAACCGCCCAGCCTGCTGTACCTCCGCGATCAAAGCGGCTCCGACTTCCGCTGGCGACGACCGTGAGCGTTTCATGGCGCGCTGTGGCGCGGGCCTCGTCGTGGATGCGGCTGTGGCTTGTGTCGTTGCCTTGGGATCCACGGAACGCTGCTTGCGCGAAGCTGGTTCCGGCCGGTCCGGATGATGGCCGTGCTCCAGGTAGAAGCGTCCGGCGTCGGTGATCTCCGCCTGCCACCTCCCACCCTGCTTCGGCCTGGTGATCAGCCCTCGCTCTTTGAGCGCGCGGGCAGTAGCGGCGAGTTCGGGACTGTCTGAGGTGACAGGATCGGACCCGTCCCCGATACGGGTGAGCAGGGCGAGCTGGCGGTCGTTTAACGGAGACCAAGGGTGCATGGCGACTGTCGTACCGTCTGTGGTCATGTCAGCACAACCCGTAAGGGGTGTATCGCTCGCACATCAGGTTCGCCGACCACGCCCGTTGGGGATGGCCGCCGCCCACGCGCGCACAGCCGGTCGCCGAGAGAGGTGGGCACGTACTCATCCCTGCCGGGTCCTTGGCCTTGTATCCAGGGGGCCTGTGCGTCCACCCTCTCGGACATCAGCTCGACTTCGACAACAACGCTTTCGCCCGGATCGCGATGTCATCATCTTCCAGGCGCACATGGCAGATGATGAGGTCGGATGTGATCCGGCGTAGCAATTTCAGCCACTCGGCTACGAAGGCAGCGATTCCTACGGTCAACTGGCTTCGGTCGTTGAGAAGAAACTCGTAGCTTCCATGGGTGCTGTCCCAGTGCGAATCGATCCTGAGGGAATCTCCGTCGCGAACAATGTTCCACTCGGTGGAGAATGTGTCGGATCCCCAGTGGACCTGTGTTCGAGAGAATCTCGGATTCTGGACTTCTTCGAGCAACGGGATGAGGTCATCAAGCAAGACGGGAATGTCGTAACGGTATTCGAGTCGCACGGGGACCCGGTTCCAGAACAGGATGGCATCTTCGGTCTCCATGGGATACATCTGCCCTGCCGCGTCCGCCATGTCGTCGGCTGGCCCAACCTTCAGGGTCTCAGGGTTCCCTGTTTGCAGCCGGAAGCTCATGCTTGTTCCTATCGAGTAAGCGGGTAGGCGTGGACCTTGCCGTTGGGATACACCTTGACGAAAATGCTGTTCGGTGTGCGCGTCGTGCCATCTGGAAGATACTCTATGCAGTTGTGCCCTTCGGGTAGCCTGAAGAACCCTGTCTTATTCGGCCCTAGTTCGGCTCCGCGTTCCGCTGCGTACTTGACGTCCGCTGCGCTGCCGAACTGCCCCTGGGGTCGACCGTCTCTTATCGCGCGAGCCGTTCCTTCGGACCAGTCAACGCCGTGCTTGCCGGTCTTGAGCAGTGGCGCTTCAGGCTTGTATTTCTGACCGTCTTTTTCGAAGCCTCTGCCGACCTCGTCTGCCTGTTTCCGCTTGCTGAGGCCGTTCAGATGCTGCTGGCTCTGGCTGAAGGATTGCTGTTGCTCCTCGGTGACGGGGTTCGGCTCTTCCGACTTGGGGCGTGAGCCACTCTGGCTCCCGGCATCCGCCTGTCCCTCGGGCGGTCCGTCGGTCGGTGCGCCACCACCCGCGGCAGTCATGAGGACGATGCCGAGCGTTCCCAGCGCGGTGGCGTGGATCGCGGCTTCGACGGTGATCGTGCCTGCTGCGATGCCGGCGCCCGCGAAGGCGAGTCCACCGCCCGGTGGGAAGAGGGCGAGGAGGGCCAGGAGGATGAGCGCGAAGCCGAGGTAGGCGAGGAAGTTGTTGAGCGCTTCCAACAGGTGGAAGTTACGGAAGAGTTTGTCGCCGGCGCTGAGCCCTTCCTGTTGCATGCGAAGCAGGAGCACGGTGCCTGTGATGAGACTGCCGAGCGCGGTCCAGATGCGGAAGCGGACGATGGCGTGGGCGTCGGCGAGGGGGAGCGTGCTCGTTGCCTGCCAGGTACGCAGGAGTCTGGTGAGGTTCCAGGCGGTCCACAGCAGCGCGGCGATACCGAAGGCCATCAGGACAGCGGGCCCGTCGCTGGTGGTGAAGCGTTCCTGGAGTTCGGCGGCGGCGGGGAAGGATCCCGCGCCGAGGAAGACCAAGGCCGGGAGCGCCAGGACCACGGAGATGAGGATGAACCACCATCTTCGCCGGTCCCGCAGTGTGCGGGCGGCCTGGCGGACGGTCCGCAGCCCGACGCCATGCCAGGCGTGTTGGTGGTCGGTGGCGTCGATCTGTGCAGCGGTCCAGGCGACAGTGCGGTGCAGAGGATCGCTGTCGGTGTACGGCGTGCCGGCTGCCGCGTAGAAGAGGGCTCGACGCATGCGGGCGAAGCGCAGTGCGATCAGCGTCGACCAGGGGACTCGCCACAGCCCGTATCCGGTCAAGGCCGTAAGGCCGGTGCGTCCGGCTCGCTCCTCGCGGAGCAGTACACCTGGGACTGTCCGCTTGGCACGGCGGATCTGCCACATGTCGGCGCCCATCGCGATGGCCAGCACGGCCAGCGGGATGGTCCACAGGATGCCGTTGAGGTCTTCGACCAGTGAATGGGTGTCCCGGGCGCCGGGTTGTGCGGCCGCGTAGTTGGTAAGCATGTGGTGAGCACAGGCAGCGGCGATGGGCACTAGCCCCAGGGCCCGCAGCCAGCGGCGACCACGGATGAGGATGCCAACCCCCAGGGCCGCGGCGGCGGTGTAGACGAGATGGGGACTGGTCTCAGCGGCCGGGTGGGCACCGCCGAAGTCCAGGGTGGTGAAGGGGGCGGGGAAACAGGCAGCGAAGACCTGATCGGGGCCAGGGATCCAAGGCGCTTGCAGGCTGTCGGGGATCACCCAGCCACCGGCCGGGTGACTGATGGCCCGGGCCGCGTCCAGCCCGAACCTGGCCACCGCCTCCAGTAGCCCGAACCCCGCACCCAGCGCCGCACCGGTGACCACGTAGTCGGTCAGGCCCCACTGGCGGCGGATCTTGACGTTCCACGCCGCCAGCAGTAGAGGCGTGATCTTGACCAGCTCTTCAATAACCGGGTCGACGGTGTAACTGGCCGTCTTCACCGTGTTGAGCAGCGCCCCACCATGGGGTTGGTCGGAGACGGTGCGCGTGTACGCGTACTCCAGCAACGCGGTGACGATGCCGCAGCCGTAGACGCCCACTGCGATCGCCAGCAGAACGGTGGAGACCCGCACCGAACGCGTCGGCGATGACAACACCAGCAGCTGCACCACGCCGTACACCGTCGCGGCCACCATCAATACCGCCACGCCCAGCCCCCCAAAGCCGTCGGCTCAAGGGCGCGAGCTTAAGGGCCTGTTGGACGGCGTACAAGGGCCCTCTTGCGCCGCGAAGTCAGCCCGCGGCGTTCACGGGGCGTGCGGGCGAACCAGGGTCCTGGGCGAAGAATCGCAATCTGGGGCGGGAGACCTTAGCCCGCAGTCCCTGGCCGCATTCTGCGCGGGTTGGCGGAGGCGGGTCCGCACGCGGTGGATGGCCGACCAAGCCGAGTCGCAGCCAGGGCTAGCGGTGCCGTGGCGTCGATCCGACCATGCTCGGGGTGCAGAGGACGCGCTGCGGTCCGGTGGTCACCCGAAGATGAGCGCGACGTCCTTGTTCAGGCAGAACCTCATGACGGCGACCAGCTGGTGGGCGTCATCGGTGTGCCGTTGGAGAACGGGATCGCTGCCATCGTGTTGCCGCTGGTCGATGATTGCTTCCAACCGGGGCAGCATGGCCGCGCATTGAGCGGGCGTGAGGTCGGGGGCATCGTCGTCTGGATGGTCGAGTAGTGGTGCCAGAGTCGTGGAAACGCTGTTCCACGGGCGGTCTCCGCCGAAGCCGTACATCTCGGCGAGAGTGAATCCCTCGGCCTGGGCCAGCCACTCCCTGAACACGTTGAAGCCGGCATAGGACCAGGAGACGTCCGGGCTGGTCACGTTGCCGTCTCCGGGGAAGAGTACGAGCCCCATCCTGCCCTCCTTGCCTGCCTGGTGCCCAGGATCGGCCGTGGAGAGAAGCGTCGGCAACGCCAGCATCGTTCACGGTCGGTGTCAGCTGTATCCGGGAGCACCGCTCGGAACCTGGTCCCAGGGATGGTGGCACATCGGGAATGGAGAGACGCATGCGCTGGCCGCTTGTGTCGGCAGCCACCTCGCGTCGTGGCGCACCTCACTTGCGCGTGCGCTTGGAGGCTTCCCCGTGATGCGCCAGGTGCCGCCCCCGTGGGGGAGGAATGGGAGCGGTCTGGGAGCCGGATTTCTGGGTCGGCTCCCAAACGGCTCCCAAGGGGTCCCGGAAACGAGTCAGGGGCCCGATCCGCTTTCGCGGATCAGGCCCCTGACCTGGTGTTCCTTCAGTCGGGGTGGCGGGATTTGAACCCACGACCTCTTCGTCCCGAACTACGGGCGGGGTGGTCGCTGAGGTCTGCTGGGCTGGTCAGCCGGTCGGCTGGGGGCGGTGTCGGTCGACTGTGGTTGAGGTGGTTGCTGTACTTCGCTGCTGTACAGCACTCGCTGACCACCGCCTTAGGAGTTCGGTCAGGCATCGGTGCGAGCACGCCCGCAGCTTGCGATTGTGTCGAGGAAGGGCAGTGGAGGCGTTCAGCGATGCGGCCAAGTACACAGATGTTGCCGTCGATGACTGCCGTCACGGCTGGGCCCTAGACAAGTCGCTGGCAGGCTTCGAGGTCGCTGATGTCTCGTTCTTCCCAGCCGCCTTGGTTGACGAGGAGAACTGGCGGGGTGCGGACACCACCCACCTTGCGGCTGGTCAGCCGTTCTTCAATGCCTCCTGTGAGGCGGTGATGAACTGCGCCCGCGCCCTTCGGTACATCTCGTGGTTCATCGAACGGTCTGAAGCTGGCCTATTCAGCAGACTGCGCACCCTCACAGCCTGTTCGAGCACCGATGGCGGTCCCTCGAGTTCGACGAGATTCAACGCCACATAGAGATCGATTGTCGCGTCCGACCTGCGTGCCGTGCTCACAATTCGTCCACCCGGGCTCAGCTCTTCTGCCTTCTGCTCAGCAGCGGTCAGAAAGGCGGCATAGGCGGCACGTCTGGCGTCCTGGAGGCGCGCCAAGCGCTGCTCATCAAGGGTCTGTTGTACCGTCCTCAGGACGGCTTCGGCTTGCTTGTCTCCTGCGTACTGCGCGGCGCCTGCCTGACGACGGCCAGCGAGGATGGTGAACCATCCGGTAAGCCCACTGCCAGCCAGAGCTGAGCCAGCGGCGATCAGCGCGAGTTGAAGATCCCCCACGCGTGCCATTGTGCCCGGCCGGTTCTTCTTCGCGCAGCCGTTCCTCACGGAAGCCAACCTGCACTCCCGCCTGGCACCAGCCTATGGAGTTCGCCACCCCAATGCAGTGATCAGCCCGTCTATGCCTCGCCCTGGCCTGCCCGGTGTGCGGACGAGTCTCGCGGTACGGCGATGTGCACCCCTGTTGCCGTCAACGACTGCCGTCAGGCCATCAGCTGAGCGGCCACGGTCCCGACTCAGGACCTCTTGATCCGTAGGTTCGGGCGGGGGCCTGGTGCGGGCTCTGGCGGCTGCCCGGCTTGGTGCTCGATGCGGGCCGCTGGTGGGCGACACGTGCCCTCGTTGCCGTCAGCGTTGCCGTCAGAAGACGTCCATCCGTAGGTCACCCGAGCGATAGCGCCCGTCCCAGGCTGCCACTCCGGCAGAACGGAGATTTTCGGCCAATTTACAAACTCGAACACTCGCCCTGTCGGGCCACGTTCTGCCAGGTAGCGACTCCGCCACACGTCATTCGAGCAGTTCACCTCGGTCTAGACCACCCGTAATTCATTGCACGCGCAGTGAATAATTGCTGGTCAGAGGGCTAATCGAGGCGTCCGAACACGTCCGTGCAGCCACGGCCGAAAAGACGATGCCTGGTATCACTGGTCCAGTAAGGACGGCGCCTCGCACATGACTCCCATCACTCAGAGGCCGCCTCACTGGTCCAGACCATGACCGTTCGACAGGTGGAGGCAATATGAACCAGCCGCAGTTAGAAGGAAACGGTGATCACAGCCAGAGCTGTGCGCATGTCACCGGTTGTCAGGCCACCCCTAGCCCAGCGCAGAGTTCACGTGTGCTGGCCTGGTTTCCGCCGACGGCAACCCTGCTCTGGTCCCTCGCCGTTCTGATCACAGCGATCAAGAACTAGCCAGAGCAAGGCTCACACCGACAGGCCGCGCAACGCTGTCGTGTCCTTGTTCCAGCAAGCGACTGGCACACCCCTGACGGCCCTCTTTCTCCGTGGTCGGAGCGAGCCTCTGGACAGCGTCCGCAAGGCGCGCTCCGATTGTCCTACCCTGCTCACATGATCCGAGCTGTGGTGTTCGATGTCGGTGAGTGCCTGGTAGACGAGACGCGCGAGTATGGCACGTGGGCGGATTGGCTGGGGGTGCCCCGGCACACGTTCGCGGCGGCGTTCGGCGCCGTGATCGCTCAGGGTCGGGACTACCGCGAAACGTTCCAGGTCTTCCGCCCCGGGTTTGATCTGTCCGAAGAGCGGGAGAAGCGGGCTCAGGCCGGCCAGCCCGAGCACTTCGATGACAGTGATCTGTACTCGGATGTCCGTCCCACGTTGGCGGCGCTGCGGGATGCCGGTCTGTGGGTGGGCATCGCGGGCAACCAGACCGTACGGGCCGGGGGCATTCTGCGTTTCCTTGGCCTTCCGGCGGACTTCATCTGCACGTCCGACGACTGGGGCGTGTCCAAGCCCGACCCGGCGTTCTTCTCCCATGTGGCGAACGCGGCCCCCTGCCAGGCCGAGGAGATCCTTTACGTGGGCGACCGGATGGACAACGACATCCGCCCGGCGGCCAAGGTGGGCATGAAGACGGCGCTGATCCGGCGCGGGCCATGGGCCACCATCCAATGGGATGATCCGGACGCCGTCGAGATGCCGACCTTCCGCGTGCACAGCCTCGACGAGTTGCCGGAGCTGGTCGCCAAGCTCAGCACTGAAGGGCGCTGACGGTCGTTCCCCAGCCGTACATGCGGTCATCCAGATCGCGAACCCACCGTTCGTTGCGCCAGGCATGGAGCCGCTTGCGGACATCGCGGATCCGGTCCATGCCTGCGGCGTACCACGTGATACTCAGCTGATCGAGTGCTTCATTGGCCCATCGGCAGGCTTCCTCCGGCTGACCGGCCGCAGCCTCCACGGCCGCCAGATCGCCGAGGATGATCGTCCGCTGTTTGCCGTCGTCGGCGGGCAAGGCGTCGAGCACTCCAAGCAGCGTGGTCCGGGCCTGCGCTGTATGTCCGGCGATCAGCTGTGTGTTGCCCTTGAAGGCGGCCAGGCGGACAGGAGTGAACCAGTCCATCCACACCGGGCACGGCTCCTCCGCGTCACCTTCGGCCAACACGTCTTCGGCGTGGGCTATCAGGCGCAGTGCCGTGCGGGTGTCACTGCACCGCGTCATGCACTCGGCCTCGACGGCGTCAAGCCAGGCGAGCATCATCGCGGGCGCGTTGCCCCTGCGGGCGTAGGCGCGGGCGGCAGACATCCGCTCTTCGGCGTCTTCCCTCTGGCCTGCCCATCCTGGGATGAACGCGGTGTGAGCCAGGATCGCCGCTCCGAGTAGTGCGTCATCGGCTTCCCCGGCGGCCTGGAGGCCGCGCACGAACGCGTTTCCTGCGGCTTGGGGCTGCTGGAGGTCGAAGAAGTCGATACGCCCGGCCAACAGGTAGGACTCGGCGAGAGCGGCGGCAAGAATGGTGCGGCAGCGTCCGGCTGTCTCTCCCATGAGCGCCGTGCCGAGGCGTGTGTGTTCCATGACGCTGGCGTGGAGTTGGGAGGGCTGGACGGACCAGTACAGGCGTCGGTGAGCGGCGGTGATCGCTGCGAAATCGTTGCCTGCGGTGGCTGGTTGCGTGGCATTGCTCGCTATGGGCAGTGGTCCGGGGGCGGCGCCGATCGCGGGCGCGCCGGATGCTGCGACGGGCCGACGACTGGCGCCCTCCTGCGTCGAACTCGTCCGGCCCCATGGCGCGGTGAACCCCAGGTCCTCGATGGGTTGGCCCAGTAGGTGCGTCAGTACACGCTGAACGTCCGGCTGCGGCCATGGTGGATTCGCCGACTCCCAGCGGCGGACCTGGCGCACGCTGATCTGCAACGACCGTATGCCAAGCTGAGGCGCGGTGTTACGGATCGCCTCGGCGAACGCTTCCTGAGACGCGTATCCGGCTGCCTGCCGAGCGGCCTTGAGCCGCGCGTTTCCTACTGGCCTGGGCACTGGACTTCCTCACGGCTTTCGACGGGGGCAACTCGGTTCACCGTAGCTTTGGAAGGCCGATTTGGGGACCCCCACCTGTGCGACCAACCTGATAGGTCCTCAAGACGTCCTCTTCCCGTCCTCTGAGGGGCCTTCAATGGGACGTCCTCTAACTCCACCATGTCTAAGCCAGACACAGAGCAAGCATGCGGGGTGAAGGCATGGGCGAGGCGGTGAAGCGTGCGGGTGGGCAGCAAGAAGAGCCCCCGCACAACCCACCTGTGGGCGCGATCGAGGTTGCCGTGAGCGCTGGCAAGGTGGACGTGGAACAGATCAAAGTGTTGATCGGCCGGGCGCTGGTGGAGAGTTCGGCTATTCCTCGGTACGAGGATCTGTGCGAGCTGCGTGACGCCTTGGTGGGTCACATTGAGGCGTTGACGCCCTTGGCGGCGAAGCGGATCGACTGCCTGAACCACGGCACGGTGGAGTGGTACGGGAAGGTGAGCAAACTCAGCTCGATCCCCTACGAGGTGGGCACGGGGCTCGGCTCCGGTCTGCTGTCGGCCAAGGCGCACGTACAGGGATTGGGTTACTCCTGCCGCTTCCTCCTCGAAAACTCCGGCCTGCAAACGGAACGCAAGGGATGACGACGGCTCGCCGTGTACCGGCGAAGTGGGGGCCGTTGAAGAAACAGATCCTGGAGGCATACCGCGATGGCCTGGAAGTGAAAGAGATACGCGAGAAGTTCGGCATCTCGTACTACGCGCTGTACCGATTGCTGAACATCGAGGGCATCCCACTCCGCTCGGCCGCAGTTCGCCGCCCAAAGACGGGGCGGGGGCTGCCGTCCCCGGGAAGGACCCGGTAGCTCCCGCCCTCCTGCTCCCTTGGGCGTTGTGGCTGTGAGGCGGGCATGCGCCCCCGTCCATTCGCCCGTCTCGCAGATGTCACGCCCACTGCGCCCAAGGGGCGACGGCGGACCTGGACCCTTCGCCGTCTGCGGTCCGGCTCTCCGCGACTTCATACCCGCTCGGGCGGGTGGGGAGCCGGACCGCGCACAACAACCACATAGACAAGACCGGACCACCCCTGCGCCTGCAAGCATCCGGGGTGGTCCGGCGGAGAGTCCCTGTTCAGGACCCTGGTGCCCGATGGTACCGGGGTGGTTGTCGTGCTCGCTTCGACACCGCCCATTCCCAGATGAGTTCAGGCGAAGCAAAAGGGGTGGGGACGAGTGCGAGGCAGAAACGGCGCCGTGGGCTCGGTGGTGGCGGTCACCAGAGCGTCTACGACACGCTGTCCGGCCACGACGATGCCCGCGCCGACGCGCAGCGACCACGGCGGCCTGAGCCACTTCGCGGCAGCAGCTGCCCCCCGCCCGCCACGACCGGGCGGCGCGGTCTGCTCACGCTCCCGCATCCGTGACGGTGGCAGTACGGCGGCCGGCCACATCGGGCAAGGGCCGACGATCGACATGCCCCCGGCCGGGCGCCCCCTCTCCCTGCTGGCCTCTTTGCGCGCACAACGGCGATGGCCGCAGTCGGCGGACGGCTGGTCATGTAAGCCGCTCTGCGTAGCCGCCCTTCGACGGCTGGCCGGTTGGGCGCGTGGTCCTGGTCGTGCTGCTGCGTCGGCGTCTCCGCTGCGGTCGGCGGGAGCACCGCGGGCGAGTGTTCCAGGTGCTGACTGGCTCTGGTGGGTTGCTGGTGTGGGGTGGCGCGCTGAGTGGGTCGGGGGCGCCGCTGAGCGGGGCGGAGACAGGAGCGGGCGGCGGCCACGGGCCGCCAGCGCGCGCGGCCCGCGCAAGCGGGCCGCTTCTTGATCCAGTAAAGAAACTTTGAACAGCTCCGCTGCGCTGGGGCCGCGCCTCGCCCTGGCCGATCGGACTGGTTGGCCTGGCTCGACAGCCGCGACTACGGCTTGCCGGGCGTACGGGCAAGCCCCGATTCGGCGGTGGATAACCGCTGGGCAAGCCTTTGGGCAAGCCCCCGGCGGTTGGGTGAACGCAGTACGCAACAACGGCACGGCAGTGAACGGGGGAAACATGACCGAGCAGATACGCGACTCAGGAAGCGAGTTGGTCAGCATTCACAACCGGGAGGCGGAGGAGGTGGCCGCACTGGTCCGCGAAATGAGGGCCGCGGTGGCAAGGCTCGCCCGTGAAGCGAGGGAAATGCGACAGGAGGTCGCGCAACTCAGGAACGCGGGTCCTGCTGCTGGGCCTTCTTCAACTCCTCGACTTCCCGGCGCAGTTCCTGATGCTCGGCGCTGAGCGCTCGGATCTCGTCACGCAATGCGGTAAGAACTTCGGTGAGGGAGGGTTCGGCGGCCTCGGGACTTCCAGTCTCCCCCTCACCGGAGTCGCTGACGGGAAGCTTCTCGGAAGGGGCCCCGGCCGAGTTCCGGAGGTACCAGGCAGGCGCGGTGTAGTCGATGCCGTTGCCCTCGTAGTCGGCAACGAAGCTGCCCCGGCCCTGGATCGTGTAGATGAGTCCTTCCTCGCGCAGGACGTTCAAGGCGGAACGGGCGGTCATGTTGGCCACGCCGAAACGCTCTTGCAGTTCCCGGTAGGGCGGGAGCTGGTCACCCGGCTTGTAGCGACCTGCCTTGATCTCGCGCCGAAGCTCGTCGGCTGCGTGCTGGTAGGGCGGCCGACGGTCAGGCTTCGCGGAGCTGGCAGATGTCATACCTATCAGGGTAGCGAGACCTAGCAGCCCTAGCACATCCCTCTGACAAACACACCCGTATATCCCTCGGTGCCTAGCAGACTTCGTTCGCTTGACATTGCTAGGTGAGCGAGGTTGTAATGATCACGCCCCGCCACCGGGCGGAGCACCTACCGAAAGGAAGCAAGGCATGGCTATGACCCGTATCCGCGTGGGGCTGCTGCCCTCGACGATGTTCATCGCTGGCACGGCGCCGATCCCGAAGGTGAAGAACCCGGAGACGGGCGAGCTGGCCACCGACCGGGACACCGGGGAGACCCTGCACACCCTGACCGTCTTCCTCATGGAGGAGGGCCGGGCGGAGCAGATGAAGCTGACCGTTCCGGCAAGCGGCCTGCCGGACGGCCTTCAGCCGGGTGTCCCGGTGCGGGTGGTGGAGCTGTTCGCTACGCCGTGGGCGCGCATCTTCAACGGGCAGCTGTCCGACGGGATCGCTTACCGGGCGGCGGCGCTGGAGCTGGTCAAGTGACGACCGCCAAGCCTGAGCCGGTCTATCCGGTCGAGCCGGAGAGCGGGGATGACGACTCGCGCTTCACGAACGGCCTGCTCCTGGATGTGGTCGAGGTGATCGAGTCGCACGGCTACCCGAAGATCGCAGCTGGCCGTGACCTGCTGGAACTCCGGATGTCCCTGTACGCATTTCTCTACAAGAACAAGGACTGACTGTGACGGTGGGTGAAGTCATCGGGTTGGCTCCGGCTCTGGCCGGGGCGGCCCTGGCCCTGAGCACCATATGGGCCGTGTGGTGGGTGGTGCGCTATGTGCGTGCCGACAAGATGACGCGGGCGAGCATCCGGCAAGCGGTCCGGGTGCGGCGTGGTTGGCGTCGGCTGGCTCCGATGGCGGGCCTGTCGGTGACCGACAAGACACCTCCGGCTGCGGTGATCGTGGCGCCGGACGGGAAGGTGCCCAAGCCCCGGGTCCTCATCCCGAAGATCAAGGTCAGGGCCGACCGGTACGGGGTGGTGGTGCGGGCGGTGTGTCTGCCGAAGGTGAGCCTGGCGGAGTTCCAGCGGGCGGCCCCCTACTTGGCGGACGCGTGGCGGTGTACGCGGGTCTCGGTCCTCCCCGACAAGCCGGGGCAGCTGGTGATCCGTGGCGTACGGGTTGACCCGCTGATCGTCCCAACCGAGCACATACCCACGGGGGAGGTCCCTGAGGAACTGGCCGTGTGGGGGCTGGGGTTGGACGAGTACGCCCAGCCGATCGACGTGAGCCTGTCGGACGTGCCCGGGGTCACGGTGGCCGGGCTGCCCGGCTTCGGCAAGACCTCGCTGGTCAACAAGTTCATCTGCGACACCGCACCCTCTGCGGCGATCCAGTACGCCGTAGCGGACGGCAAGGTCACCTCCTCCCATGAGGGCGACTACGCCGACCTGGCGCAACGCATGTTCGCGTTCGTCGGCGATGACCTCGAAGAAGCGAACGCGTTGTTCAAGCGGCTGGTCAAGCTGCGGCGGGACCGCTCGGCGTCCATCCGAGCCGTGCTCGGCGTCAAGAACATGTGGCACCTCGGCCCCTCCGCCACCTGGCCACTGACGGTGCTGATCGTGGATGAGGCACACACCTACTTCCGCGACTACAAGGGATCCGACGCGCAGACCAAGAAGCTTGCCGCGCTGGCCGCTGACAACGCCCGGCTGGTTGAGGACCTGGTGAAGAAGGGCCGGAGCGTCGGCATCCTGGTGATCATCGCGACGCAGAAGGCAACAGGGGATGCCATCCCCACCTTCATCCGGGACGTGTGCCCGGTCGGCCTGTCCTTCGCGCAGAAGACGGCAGAGGCGGCCGTGGTCGCACTGGGGGAGGACATCCGGAACTGGCCGGACGCCAATCCGACGGCTCTTCAGGATCCGGTCTATGTCGGCGTGGCTTCCATGGCTCATCAGGGCCGCCCCGGCTTCACCCGCATCCGCACCCCGTACGTGGCTGATGAGGACGCGGCCCGTATTGCTGCTGACACCGCCCATCTGACCCGCGACCCGGCCGAACTCCTCGATGAACAACTGACCGGTCCCACCAGTGCGCCGGTCCTCCTGGCCAAGTGACCCTCTGCACCCTGACCAGCCAGACACCGGAAGGAGGTGAACTCTTATGTCTGAGGATCGGATCACTCAGCGCACGGTGACCGTGGTCATGGTCGTCATCGCGGGCCTGGCCTTCGTCTTCTCCTTCGGCAACGTCTGGGCCCTTGCCCTGCGCCTGGGCGTCCCGCGCCCGATCGCCCCGCTGATCGCCCCCATGGTCGACCTGTCCGTTGTCGGCCTCTTGGTGGCCCTGCGCTACCTGTCTCTGCGCGGCATCGCCGCCGAGCAGATCAAGGGCGCCACACGCCTGATGCACCTGTCCGGGCTGCTGACCCTGGCCCTCAACGTCGCCGAACCCCTCGTCGCCAAGCACTACGGCCGCGCCGCCGTGGACGCCGTCGCCCCGCTCCTCCTCCTGGGCTGGGGAGCCGTGGGCCCGCAACTCCTGCGCCACTTCCACGCCGTCATCCACACCGCTCCGGCCCCGGAAGCTGCCGCCCCGGACCCGGCTCCAGCCGAGACAGCTCCCGCGCCGATCGCTGAGCCTGCCCCGGCCTCGGCTCCGGCTCCGGCTCCGGCTCCGGAATCCGTGACGCCTCCGGCGGTCACCGTGCCTGTGCCGTTGCTGAACGCGGCCCGCACGATCGCTGACACCTACAGGGCCGAGCATGGCGCACCTATCACCCCGGCCCAGCTCCGGACCCGCCTCGGCGTCGCTCTCCCCCTGGCCACTGCCGCGCACGCCCAGCTCTGACCCCGTGCCGGCCGTTCCGGCAAACCCTCCTCCTGGCCCTCCTGTCCTACCGGGCTCGGTTCGCCATGCCCCGAGCAGCACCCGCACGCCTTGGCCTGCCCTGCTCGGGGCCCCTCCTCCCAGAAAGGAAGCCACCCGTGAAACGCCCCCTGGACCTGCGCCACGTGGCGAGCCTGGCCCTGCGGGACCTCATCGAACTCGCCCACCTCCCCGACTTCGACCGCGTCCACGACCAGATCAGCCGCGTCCGGGGCTGCTCCCGCCCTGTTCAGCTCGTCGGCACCACTCAGACCCTCGACGCCACGACGAACACCGTGCTGCGGTCGTACAGCACCGCCGATGAACCGACCGGCCGCCTCCTGACCGCGTGCGGTAACCGCCGCTCCTCCCGCTGCCCGGCGTGCTCCCGCCTCTACGCCGCAGACACCTACCACCTGATCAAAGCCGGACTCTCCGGCGGCAAGACAGTGCCTGAGGCCGTCCGCACACACCCCCGGGTCTTCGTCACCCTGACCGCTCCGTCGTTTGGGCCGGTGCACAACCGCCGCACCACCGACGCGGGCCAGAACCTGGCCTGCCGCTGCGGCATCCGCCACCCGGCCGATGACCCCGCCCTCGGCACTCCGCTGTCCCCTGCCACCTACGACTACGCGGGGGCCGTGCTGTGGAACGCGCACGCTGGAGCGCTCTGGGCTCGCTTCACCACTTACCTGCGTCGCGAGTTGGCCGCGCACCTCGGCATGACACAGAAGGCGCTGAACGCTTCGCTGCGGGTCTCCTTCGCCAAAGTCGCGGAGTACCAGCGGCGCGGCCTGGTCCACTTCCACGCCGTCATCCGGCTTGACGGCCCGGAAGGCAGCAACCAGGCCCCGCCCGCCTGGGCCACCAGCGACGCACTCACCCACGCGATCAAAGAGGCCGCTGGGCGAGCCGTGCTCACTGTTGCCTCCGACGCGATCGGCGAACGCCAACTCGGGTGGGGTGATCAGCTCGATATCCGGGAGATCGCCGCCCTCGGGGACGGTGAGCTGACCGATCAGAAGGTCGCCGCCTACGTCGCCAAGTACGCGACCAAGAGCGCGGAGGACTCCGGCACGGTGGACCGCTCCTTGCGCTGCGCCCACTGCGCTGGAAGCGGCTACCGGCACGGGCCCGACGGCTTCCGGGACCTGTGCGGACAGTGTGAGGGCACCGGCCAGTCCGAACCCATCGCGGACCTGCCCGTGCACAGCCACGTCCGCCAGATGATCCGCACCGCGTGGGACCTCGGCCACCTCCCCGAATTCGCCGACCTCAAGCTCTGGAAGTGGGCTCACATGCTCGGCTTCCGGGGCCACTTCTCTAGCAAATCCCGCCGCTACTCCACCACCCTCGGCGCACTCCGCGACGTACGCCGCGCCTGGCGCGCCGAGCAAGCACGCCCCGCGGGAGTTCCCGAGACGAGTGAGGAAACCACCCTCGTCCTCTCCCACTGGCAATACCTCGCCTCCGGCTACAGCCCCGGCGAAGAACTCATCGCCGCCCAAGTACGCCACGACCTCGCCCAAGCCGAACGCCTCAAGACAGAAGGAGCCCCCTGGCTTTGAGTACTGGCCTGCCAACTATCCCCGAGGCCGTGACCGCACCCGCCCCCGGAACGGAAGGAGAAACCACCGGATGACCACGACCGCGATAACGCGCAAGTGGCACACCACGGCCGAGGTTGCCCAGATGCTCGGCTTCGGCCTGTCCAAGACCAAGATGCTCGTCCTCACCGGCGAAATCCGCTCGGTCAAGGTCGGCCGTAACCGGCGCATCCTCCCGGCCTGGGTGGATGAGTACGTCGACCGCTGCGCCCACGACGAGACCGAGAGGTGGTCCGCATGAGCGGCAAGCGCGGCAACGGCGAAGGGTCCATCTACCCCTACAAGAACGGCTTCGCCGCCTACGCCTGGGTCACCACCCCGGAGGGCAAGAAGAAGCGCAAGTACGTCTACGGCAAGACGCGGACCGAGGTTCACGATAAGTGGATCAAGCTTCACGCGGAAGCGAAGAAGGGCCCTGTCGCCACCAAAGTGCCGACGCTGGAGCAGTACCTGACGTACTGGCTGCGGGAAGTCGTGGAGCCGAACCTCCGGCCGTTGACCGCCGCCACGTACGAGACCAACGTCCGCCGCTACATCGTGCCGCTCCTCGGGGCGAAACGGCTCGATCGGCTGACAGTGCGGGACATGCGGACGTGGATGAACAAGCTTGCCGACACATGCCAGTGCTGTGCCCAAGGCAAGGATGCGGCCCGGCCGGAGAACAAGCGGCGCTGCTGCGCTCGGGGTCAGTGCTGCCACCAGACCCTCTCGAAGCGTTCGGTGAACGATGCCCGCACCGTGCTGCGGAGCGCGCTGGGCAACGCGGTGGTCGAAGAGCTGATTTCGAAGAACGTGGCACAGCTGATCAAGGTCCAGCGGGCGCGGCGGAAGCGGCCGGATCCGTGGTCGGTGGAGGAAGCCTGCTCATTCCTGGAGAACGCCCGCGCGATGCGGGACTACCTCTATGGGGCGTACGCCTTGGTCCTGGTGCTCGGCCTCCGCAAGGGGGAGGTGCTGGGGCTCACCTGGTCGGACGTGAACCTCGACGCGGGCGAGCTGCGCATTCAGCATCAGCTCCAGCGCGTACGGCGGCAGCTGCTCCACTCGGACACCGCCAAGACCGAGGCGTCTGAGGCGGTGCTTCCGCTGCCCGATATCTGCCTGGCGGCTCTCCGCCTCCGGCAGAAGGAGCAGGCATCCTCGAAGGCTGCGGCGGGGGAGTCGTGGACCGATTCGGATTTCGTCTTCACCACCCGCTTCGGTACGCCCATTGAGCCGAGGAACTTCAACCGGGAGTTCAACCGGCGCTGCGACCGGGCCGGGGTGCGGACGATCCGGGTGCATGACACACGTCACACCTGTGCGTCGCTGCTCGCCGCGATGGACGTGCATCCCCGGATCGCGATGCAGATCCTCCGTCACTCGGAGATCGCGGTGACGATGGAGGTCTACACCCACGTTCCGTCCGACGGGACCCGCCGTGCGCTGCGCAAGCTGGGTAAGGCGCTGGACGGCGCCAGCAAGCGGAAGCCGAAGAAGAAAGATCGGCAAGAGCCGTAGAGGTTGCTGTACTCCGCTGCTGTACGTAGCGCAGAGGGCCACCTACTAAATTAGTAGGTGGCCCTCTGACCTGTGTCGGGGTGGCGGGATTTGAACCCACGACCTCTTCGTCCCGAACGAAGCGCGCTGCCAAGCTGCGCTACACCCCGAAGCAACGAGCTCTACTTTAGCGGACCCGTGGCCAGAGACGAAATCCGGTTTTCGGGGCCTCGCAGGTCGGGGCGGGGTGGGCCGGCCGTCGGGCGGCGGTCGGCCCACCCCGGGGGGTCAGGGGCTGGGCGGGGTGAGGGTGAGGAGGGTGGCCTCGGGCGGGCAGGCGAAGCGGACCGGGGTGTAGCGGTTGGTGCCGCAGCCGGCGGAGACGTGGAGGTAGGAGGTGTGGCCGGCGGCGTGGTGGGTGGAGAGGCCCTTGACGCGGCGGGCGTCCAGGTCGCAGTTGGTGACGAGGGCGCCGTAGAAGGGGATGCACAGCTGGCCGCCGTGGGTGTGACCGGCGAGGATCAGCGGGTAGCGGTCCGCGGTGAAGGCGTCGAGGACGCGCAGGTAGGGGGCGTGGACGACGGCCAGGGAGAGGTCGGCGTCGGATTCGGGGCCGCCGGCCACCTCGCCGTAGCGGTCGCGCTTGATGTGCGGGTCGTCGAGGCCGGTCAGGGCGATCTCCACGCCGTCCAGCTTGAGCCGGCCGCGGGTGTTCGACAGGCCGACCCAGCCGGCCGCGTCGAAGGCGTCGCGCAGCTCTTCCCAGGGGTTGTGGACCGCGCCGACGACGGGGGGATTGCCGTTCAGGCCGTGCTTGCCGCTGGCCTTCTCCTTCAGGTACCGGGCGGGGTTGCGCGGCGTGGGGCCGTAGTAGTCGTTCGAGCCGAAGACATACGCGCCGGGGAACTCCATGAGCGGGCCGAGCGCGTCCAGCGTCTCGGGGACGCCTTCGGGGTCGGAGAGGTTGTCGCCCGTGTTGATGACGAAATCGGGGCGGAGCCCGGCCAGGGACTGGAGCCAGCGCTGCTTCTTGCGCTGGCCGCTGACCATGTGGATGTCGGAAACCTGGAGGACGCGCAGGGGCCGCATGCCGCGCGGCAGTACGGGGACGGTCACCCGTCGGAGGCGGAAGGACCGGACTTCGAAGCCGGCGGCGTAGATGAGGCCGGCGGCGCCGACCGCCGTGATTCCCAGGGGTACTCCGTATCGCGCGCGCATGGTCACCATGGTCGCAGACCGTGGACGGGCGAGAAATCTTCGGGTGATTCCCGGCCAGGGCTGGCAGACTCGACGCCATGACCACCACGCTCAAGTCCAGGCTGCACGACGATCTCACCGCGGCGATCAAGGCGCGCGACGAGCTGCGCTCCTCCACGCTCCGGCTGACCCTCACCGCGATCCAGAAGGAAGAGGTCGCGGGCGAGACCGCCCGGCAGCTGTCCGACGCCGAGGTGGAGAAGATCATCACGCGCGAGGCCAAGAAGCGCCGCGAGGCGGCCGAGGCGTTCGCGCAGGGCGGTCGGGTGGAGCAGGCCGAGCGGGAGCGGGCCGAGGGCGAGGTGCTCGCCGAGTATCTGCCCAAGCAGCTCTCGGACGAGGAGCTGGCCGCGCTGGTGGCGGAGGCCGTGCAGGAGGCCGTGGCCGGCGGGGCGCAGGGGCCGCGTGCGATGGGTGCGGTAATGAAGATCGTGAACCCGAAGGTGGCGGGCCGGGCCGAGGGCGGCCGGGTCGCCGCCGCGGTCAAGAAGCGGCTCGCCGAGGGCTGACCCGCCGCGGCGGGCGAGAGAAGCTACGGCAAAGCGGGCCCGGACATCGTCCGGGCCCGCTTTGCTGCCGCTCGCTCGTCCGGCCTCCGCTACGGGAAGTTCCAGCCGCCGTTGTTGTTCCCGTTGCCGCCGTTTCCGTTGCCGCCCCGGTTGCCGCCGGACCAGCCGTCGCCTCCGCCGATCAGGTCCGGCGGGATGGTGACGTCCGGCCACGGCTTGTCCTGGCCGCCGTTGTTCCCGCCGTTGTCGCGGCCCGGCTTGTCGCCGTTGTCGTCGCGGTCGCGCTTCCGGTCGCTCGGGTCCTTGATCGGCACGGTGACGAACTGCTCCACCGTCTTGCCCTCCAGGGCGCCGTTCATGGCGTCCTTCCAGATGGGGCCGGGGGTGTCGCCGCCGTAGACCTTGTCGTGGAGGATGCCGCCGATCCGGATGTTCTCCATCTTGACGCCCTTGGAGCCGGAGCCGCCGACCCAGACCGCGCCGGCGAGGTTCGGGGTGTAGCCGACGAACCAGGCGGCCTTGCGCTCGTCCGTCGTACCCGTCTTACCGGCGCTCGGCCGGTTGTCCAGGCCCGCCTTCTTGCCGGTGCCGTCCTCGACGACGCCGCGCAGCAGGGTGTTCATGGTGTCGGCGGTCTTCTGCGACATGGCGCGCGTGCAGGAGGACTTGGGGACCTCGAGGTCCTTGCCGCCCGGGCCGGTGATCGACTCGATGAAGACCGGCGTGCAGTAGACGCCGCGGTTGGCGAAGGTCGCGTACGCGTTGGCCATCGTCAGCGGAGAGAAGCCTTCGGTGCCGAGCGTGAGGGAGGGCACCTGGTTGAGCTTCTCGCCGTCGGCGCGCTTCACACCCATCTTCTCGGCCATCTCGGTGACCGGGCAGACGCCGATGTCGCTGATCATCTGCACGAAGTAGGTGTTGATCGACTTGGCGAGCGCCTCCTGCATGCCATACGGGCCCTTTTCGCTGATGTCCTCGTTCTCGACGGTCGCGCCCTCCCTGCCGTTGGACCAGGTGCCGTTGCACGTGGACACCGGGCTCGGGTAGTCCATCTTGTACGGGGACGAATAGCGCTGGTACGGCTTCTTGCCCTGCTCGAGGGCGGCCGCCGCGGTGATCGGCTTGAACGTCGAACCGACCTGGAAGCCGTAGTTCGAGCCGCCCATGGCCTTGTCCGCGGACAGGTTGATCGTCAGGTCGTTGGGCCCGAAGCCGTACGGCCTGGACTGGCCCATGGCGACCACCTTGCCGGTGCCGGGCTGGACGAGCGTGACGGCGGTGGCGACCGGGTCGTCCTTGTAGACATGGGTCTTGATCGAGCTCTGGACCGACTTCTGGGCCTGCGGGTCCAGCGTCGTACGGATCGTCATACCGCCGCGGTCCCAGCGCTGGGAGCGCGCCTCGCGCGTCTTGCCGAAGACCGGGTCGTTGAGGAAGACCTGGCGGACGTAGTCACAGAAGAACCCGGCGCCGTCGACGGCCGTTATGCAGCCGTTCTTGGGCGAGCTGACCTTGAGGCCGAGGGGCTTCTTCTTCGCCGCGTCGGCCTGGGCGTGGGTGATGTCCTTCACCTCGGCCATGCGCTGGAGCACGGTGTCGCGGCGGGCCTTGGCCACCTCCGCGTTGTTGACCGGGTCGTAGCGGCTGGGCGACTGGACGAGGCCGGCCAGCAGCGCTGCCTCCTCCAGCTTCAGGTCCTTGGCGTGCTTGCTGAAGTAGCGCTGGGAGGCGGCCTCGATGCCGTAGGCCTGCTGCCCGAAGAACGTGATGTTCAGGTAGTTCTGGAGGATCCGTTTCTTGCCCAGCTCCTTCTCCACCTGTATCGCGTACTTCAGCTCCTTGATCTTGCGCCCTATCGACTGCTTCTGGGCCTCGGCGACCCGCTCCGCGTCGTTGCCCGCCTCCTCCACGAAGACGTTCTTCACATACTGCTGGGTCAGCGTGGAGGCGCCCTGGGAGACGCCGCCTTCCTGAGCGTTCTTGTTGAGCGCGCGCAGCACGCCCTTGAGGTCGACCGCCCCGTGCTCGTAGAAGCGCGCGTCCTCGATCGCGACGATCGCCTTCTGCATGTACGGGGCGACGTCCTTGAGCTCCACGATGGTGCGGTCGCGGGAGTAGACCTTCGCGATCTCGCCGCCCTTGGCGTCCAGGATGGTGGTCCGCTCGCTGAGCGGCGGCGTTTTGAGATTGGCCGGAATTTCGTCGAATCCCTCGACCGTTCCCTTGGCCGCGAGCCCGAGCGCGCCGACGGCGGGCAGCGCGAGCCCGGCCAGCACCGCTCCCGCGAGCACGCTGACACCGAGAAACTTCGCGGCCTGCTGAGCGGAGGACAGCCCTCCGCCCGAACGCTTGTTACCCATGGGGGCAGCCTACGTGTCGAATCGCCGGACAGGGGACCACCTGTTCGCATACGCTGTTTCACGCCAGTCACCCAGGTGCGGTCGAGCACCATCCTCCTCATCACTCGAGTGAGTGATGAGTCCTGTCCCATTTGTGATCTTGCGTCCCGTCGTGCCCCTTCTGGCGTGGGTGAACTGCCCCCATTCGTACGGGAAGTCACGGATGTCGTCAGCTCACTCCGTTGGGTGATCTGCCGCGTACCCATAGTCCGTTCGGGCCATCCAAGATTGGGCCCGCTGGGGGTGTTGCACCCTGTCCGCCTTCCGTAACGTCCTCAACTGGCGACGGTGAATATGCCGTTTGTCGCCGTGGGGGAGCTCCGAATCGGGAGAGGACGGCGCCAGCATGGGCTGGGTAACCGACTGGAGTGCGCAGGCCGCCTGTCGCACGACTGATCCAGATGAACTGTTTGTCCAAGGCGCGGCACAGAACAGGGCCAAAGCGGTCTGCACCGGATGCCCGGTGCGCACCGAGTGCCTTGCCGACGCGCTGGACAACCGCGTCGAGTTCGGCGTGTGGGGTGGAATGACCGAGCGTGAGCGGAGGGCGCTGCTGCGCCGCCGTCCCACGGTCACCTCCTGGCGCCGACTGCTGGAGACCGCACGCCTCGAGTACGAGCGCGGTGCGGGGATCCTGCCGCTCGACGACGAGGAGTACGAGCGCTTCGCCGCCGTCGGTTAGCCGTCGGCCAAGAGTTCTCGTGGGGCCCAGCGCCTGAGCGCGGGTGTGGGGTGCTGTGGCGCTCTCGCGCGCCCTGTGCCGTTCCCGCGCCGTGGTGCGCCGCCCCGCGCTGTCGCGCGCCCGCGTCCGGCTTGTCGGCTCGCCCGGTCGACCGGCCCGGCCCGTCAGCCCGCCGCGTGCCCCGGCTGCCGCTCCGTCTGGTCCGCGAGGCGCTCGCCGATCGCCCGCAGCCCCGCGAGGTCGTGTACATCGCCGGGGAGCGCGGCCACTTCCGCCACGGGAACCTCGGGGTGCAGTGCCGTGAAGCGGTGGTGTGTGCGCTGCTCGCGGGCGAGCACCTGCATACGCTCCGCGTGCAACCGGAGCAGCCCCACGGCGAGCCGCTCTGCCGACGTGGGGGAGCCGTCGGGGTCAGATGCCGAGGAGTCGTCCGCCGCTGAGGCGTTCTGCCCTTGAGCATTCCCTGAACCGGGGTCGACAATGCCGCCCTTGCCAAGATTTTCTGGGCTGTTGATGGTGACGGCCATGGCTTCGGGGTCGTCCGCCGGGTCGGCCGGGTCGGCCGGGTCGGCCGGGTCGGCCGGGTCGGCCGGGACGGTCGCGTACGCCACGTCCACCGGGTCGGCCTCGTCCGTCTGCTCCGCCGAGTTCGCCGGGGCCGGTGTGCCCGGTGTCTCGGCCAGGCCCAGGGCCAGCGTCTCCGCGGCCGCCAGCGCCCGCTCCGCCGAGAGCTGCACGGCGCCGCTCCCGTGCACCCTGTTCAGTACCAGCCCCGCCAGCGGCATCTTGTCCGCGGCCAGCCGCTCCACGAAGTAGGCCGCCTCGCGCAGCGCGTCCCGCTCCGGGGCCGCCACCACCAGGAAGGCCGTACCCGGGGCCTGGAGCAGCCGGTAGGTGGCTTCCGCACGGGTGCGGAAGCCGCCGAACATGGTGTCCATGGCCGCGGCGAAGGTCTGTACATCGCGCATCAGCTGCCCGCCCAGCACCTTGCTGACCGTGCCCGTCATCATCGACACGCCCACGTTCAGGAACTTCATCCCGGCCCTGCCGCCGACCTTCGCCGGGGCCATCAGGATCTTGATGAACTTTCCGTCCAGGAAGGAGCCGAGGCGCTTCGGGGCGTCCAGGAAGTCCAGCGCCGACCGGCTCGGCGGCGTGTCGACGATGATCAGGTCCCACTCGTCGCGGGCCCGCAGCTGGCCGAGCTTCTCCATGGCCATGTATTCCTGCGTGCCCGCGAAACCGGCCGAAAGTGATTGGTAGAAGGGGTTCGCGAGGATCGCGCGGGCGCGCTCGGGGTCGGCGTGCGCCTCGACGAACTCGTCGAAGGTCCGCTTCATGTCGAGCATCATGGCGTGCAGCTCGCCGCCCGCCGCGCCGTCGATGCCCTCGACCCGGCGCGGCACGTTGTCCAGCGCGTCGATGCCCATCGACTGTGCGAGCCGGCGGGCCGGGTCGATGGTGAGGACGACGGCCTTGCGGCCCTGTTCCGCGGCCCGTACGCCGAGGGCGGCGGCCGTCGTGGTCTTGCCGACGCCGCCGGAGCCGCAGCACACCACGATGCGGGTCTCGGGGTCGGCCAGCAGTGCGTCGGTGTCCAGCCGCGGTGCCATGTCCATGCTTATGCCGCCTCCTGCGTACGGCTCGTACCGCTCACTCTTGCGGCCCGTGCAGTTTGTGCAGTCCCTGCTCTTCGTACTGTTCGTGCTGATTGTGCCGCCTGTGTCTGCCGCGGCACCCGCACGGCCCGTTCGGCAGCCGTACGGGTCGCCGTGCGGGTCACATCGGCCACTGCTTGCGCAGATCCGCCGCGAGCCGGTACAGGCCGGCCAGGTCGATGCCGTCGGTGAGCAGCTCCAGCTCGTACAGGGGCAGCCCGAGGTCCGTCAGCTCAGCCCGCTGTGTCCGCTCCAGGGCGACGCGCTCCGCGTGCTCGCGGGCCTGCGCCAGCAGCGGGTCGACCAGGCGCTCGGCGAGCCCGCCGCGCCGCGCCCCGCCCAGCCCCGCCTGGGACAGGGCCTTGGCGACGGCGGCGCGCTGACCGTTGGCGGCGGTGTCGACGGTCGCGTGGTCGAGGACCGCGGGCCGCACCATGTTGATGATGACCCCGCCGGTCGGCAGCCCGTCGGTACGCAGCTCCCCGATGCCGTCCGCGGTCTCCTGGACCGGCATCTCCTCCAGCAGCGTGACCATGTGGACCGCCGTCTCTGGGGACTTCAGGACGCGCATCACGGCCTGCGCCTGATTGTGTATGGGGCCGGTCCTGGCGAGCCCCGCCACCTCGTGGTTGACGTTCAGGAAGCGGGTGATCCGGCCGGTCGGCGGCGCGTCCATGACGACGGAGTCGTAGACGAAGCGGCCGTCCTTGCCCTTGCGGCGCACCGCCTCGCACGCCTTGCCGGTCAGCAGCACGTCGCGCAGTCCGGGGGCGATGGTGGTCGCGAAGTCGATCGCGCCGAGCTTCTTCAGCGCCCGGCCGGCCGAACCCATCTTGTAGAACATATGGAGGTAGTCGAGGAGCGCGAACTCGGGGTCGATGGCGAGCGCGTGCACCTCGCCACCGCCCGGCGCGCGGGCGATCTTCCGCTCCTCATAGGGCAGCGCCTCGGTCTCGAAGAGCTGCGCGATGCCCTGGCGGCCTTCGACCTCGACCAACAGGGTTCGCCTGCCGTCGGTCGCGAGGGCCAGCGCGAGTGCCGCGGCGACCGTGGTCTTGCCGGTTCCGCCCTTGCCACTGACGACATGGAGCCTGCTCACAGTGGGGAGCCTAACCAGTCGTCGTCCGGGCTACGCACCAGGCCCCGGCAGACAGGCACTACAGTCGGCCTATGACCAAGTGGGAATACGCGACCGTACCGCTGCTCGTACACGCCACCAAGCAGATTCTGGACACCTGGGGCGAGGACGGCTGGGAGCTCGTCCAGGTCGTGCCCGGGCCGAACAACCCCGAGCAGCTGGTGGCCTACCTCAAGCGGGAGAAGGCCGCATGAGCGCGGTCGAGGACAAGCTCGCCGGGCTGGGCCTGACCCTGCCGGAGGTCGTGGCGCCCCTGGCCGCGTACGTGCCCTCGGTCCGTTCCGGCTCGTACGTCTACACCTCGGGCCAGCTGCCCATGGTCGACGGCAAGCTCGGCGTGACCGGCAAGGTCGGCGCCGAGGTGACGCCGGAGGAGGCCAAGGAGCTGGCGCGCGTCTGCGCGCTGAACGCCCTGGCCGCCGTCAAGTCGGCCATCGGCGACCTGGACAAGGTCGTGCGGGTCGTGAAGGTCGTGGGCTTCGTGGCCTCGGCGCCGGACTTCACCGGGCAGCCGGGCGTGATCAACGGCGCGAGCGAGCTGCTCGGCGAGGCGCTGGGCGAGGCGGGGGTGCACGCCCGCAGCGCCGTGGGCGTGGCGGTGCTGCCGCTGGACGCGCCGGTCGAGGTCGAGATCCAGGTCGAGGTCGCGGACTAGGCCCGACCAGGTCAGGACAGGGCCACGGGACCACCGGGCCCAGGGCCTGCCCGACTCGCCTTCGTGGGCGGGATTCCTGGGCGCGCTCCGTCGGGCACAGCCGGCCGTCGGGCTCAGCCGGCGGTTGGGCTCAGCCGGCCGTTGGGGCAAGCGCCACGAAGTCCGCGCCGGACGGGTCGAGGCAGACGGCCAGCCGCCCCACGTCCGGCATGTCCACCGGGCCCATCTGCACGCTGCCGCCGCCCTCGGTGACCTTGGCGACCGTGGCGTCGCAGTCGGCGACCGCGAACACCGGGTGCCAGTAAGGCCGGCCGCCGGCCAGCGCCAGGTGATCCGCGGGCAGCCCCATGATGCCGCCCTGCGCGCGGTCAGGGCCCAAGCCGGCCGGGGCGACCAGCGTGTACGTCCCCCCGTCGCCCGGCAGCGGGGTGTCCTGGGTCTGCCAGCCGAAGAGGGAGCCGTAGAACTCCTTCGCGGCGGCCGCGTCCGTCGTGTACAGCTCGGTCCAGCAGAGGGAGCCCGGCGCGTCCACCACCTCCAGGCCGCGTACCGTCGCCGGCTGCCAGACGGCGAACTGGCCGCCCTGCGGGTCCGTGAGCTGCGCCATCCAGCCCTCGCCGTCCGCGTCGAGCGGAGCGACCCTTACCGAGCCGCCGGACCGCTCCACCGCCGCTGCCGTGGCCTCGGCGTCGGGCGTCAGGAAGTAGATCATCCAGGCCGAGCGGGCCCCCGCCTGGGTGAGCGGGCCCAGGCCGCCGACGCTCTTCCCGCCCAGCCGGAAGATGGCGTATCCGTCCGCCTCCGGCTCCGGTGGTTCGAGCTCCCAGCCGAAGACCGAGCCGTAGAAGCGGGCCGCGGCGGCGACATCGGGCGCGCCGAGATCGATCCAGCACGGCGAGCCGGGCACATAGTCCGTGGTGATCATGGCGCCTCCCTTCCCGACCGGTGCATCCAGGGTGACACCCGCCACTGACATTCGCTCTCCGACGCCTGTGGCGGGGACAACCGGACAATCCCGGACTGTCCGGGACGCCGGGAGATGTTGCCGGACGGCACGGCACCGAAAAGGCTCCTTCATGGCCCGCCGCGAGGCCATTGTGAGACGAGGGGGACCGATCCCGCATGAACATGCCCATAGACGTGCCCTGGCCAACTCGCGTTCGGATTAGGCTGCTTGGACAGCCCGAACGCATAGGAGCGGTCATGGAGACGGGGCCTGACCCGAAGGCGGCGCGTACCGCGGCCGAGTTCGTCGTCGCGATGCGGCAGCTGCGCAGTTGGTCCGACCTGAGCTATCGCCAGCTGGAACGGAAGGCGGAGGACGCCGGGGACGTGCTGCCGCGCGCCACCATCTCGGGGGCGCTCAGCCGGGACGACCTGCCCAGGGAGCAGCTTCTCGCCGCGTTCGTACGGGCGTGCGGCGGGGACGAGGAGGCCGTGGCCTCCTGGCTGACGGCCCGTCGGCGGCTGTCCATAGCCACGTCCGGGTCCGAGTCTCCCGCCGAGTCAGAAGCCGCGTCAGGGGCCGCTCCGGCCGCGGGGCCTGCCGCAGTCTCCGTAGCCGCGTCCGAGGCGACCCCGGAGCCCGATGCCCATGCCGCTGCCGGCGCAGCCGGGCCCCGGGCCTCCGAAGCCGCCACACCGGCCGTCACACCGTCCCATGGCCCACCGTCGGCCGACCCGGGCGAGCGGAGCCACGAGATCGGCCGTCCGGCCGAAGGGGCCGAGGTGCTCGCCTCCGGCAAGGAGCCCGGGTCGGCACCTGAAGAGCCCACATCCGGCTCGGCGTGGCGAAGACGGTATCTGCCCACGCTCGCGGTCGGGCTGTCCGCCGCCGTCGGGGTGCTGCTGCTGGCCTACGGGCCGTTCTCGGGCTCCGACGGCTCCGGCCCCGACGCCCGGTCCGGGGCCGGAGCCGGCCCGTCCACGGACGCCGACCCGCCTTCGAAGACCCCGGCCCCCTCCGACAGCTCCGACACCTCCGACACCTCGAAGACGCCGGGCACCGAGGAGCCCATCGCCGACGACGACACCGCGCCCGCGTCCCCGACCCGCGACGCCTCCCCGTCGAAGCCCGGCCCGACGGCCAGGGCCACCGGCTCCAAGCCTCGTCTGCCCGCCGCGGGTCCGACGCGGATCCATCCCGTCTCGGCCCCCGGCCTCTGCCTCACTGAGGGCTGGGACCGCAAGAAAACCAGGAGGGATGAGATCGCCGTCCAGAGGCCGTGCGCCGACGTCCCACTGCCCCGCGTGTCGCTGGACGCGGTCGGCGACGGCGTCTACCGCATCCAGTGGGACCACCCCGACCCGGACAAGGGCCTCGGCTGCCTGACCGTCGACGGGGGCGCGACGGACCAGGGCGCCCTGCTCTACCCGGACGACTGTTCAAACGCCGACAACAGGAACTTCCGGCTGGAGCCGTCCCACGGCGGATTCCGGCTGCGCCCCGTCCACAGCGGGCTGTGCGTCGGGATCCAGTCGCCCCGTACGGAGGGCGCCGAGGCGATTCAGACCGCCTGTACCGGCGCGGCGGACCAGGCATTCCGTTTCACCGCGCCCTGAGGCGGCGCGTCACCCCCCGGGCCCCTCGAACATCCGCGCGCCAGCGCATAGCATCCGGCCATGTCCACTACGAATGGTCAGTGGTATCCGCCCGACTGGCCGGAGCGCATCCGGCGGCTGGCGAACGGCGAACTCACCCCGGTGCCCCCGCGCCGGGCGGCGACCGTGCTGCTGCTGCGCGACGGGGCGGAGGGCCCCGCCGTGCACATGCTGCGCCGACGGACGTCCATGGCCTTCGCCGCCGGGGCCTACGCCTATCCGGGCGGCTCGGTGGACCCGCGTGACGAGCGCGAGGTGGCCTGGGCCGGGCCTTCGCGCCGGGAGTGGGCGCTGCGGCTGGGCCTCGCGGAGGGCGACGGGACGGCGGCCCAGGCCATCGTGTGCGCGGCGGTCCGGGAGACGTTCGAGGAGGCGGGCGTGCTGCTCGCGGGCCCGACCCCGGACACCGTTGTCGCGGACACGACCGGCGAGGAGTGGGACGCGGACCGCGCGGCGCTGGTCGCCCGGGAGCTGTCCTTCGCCGAATTCCTGGACCGCCGCGGGCTCGTGCTCCGTTCGGACCTGCTCGGGGGCTGGGCGCGCTGGATCACCCCGGAGTTCGAGCCGCGCCGCTACGACACCTGGTTCTTCGTGGCCGCCCTGCCGAGCGGTCAGCGCACCCGCAACGTCTCGACGGAGGCGGACCACACGGTCTGGATCCGGCCCGCCGAGGCGGCCGCGGGGTACGACCGGGGCGAGCTGCTGATGATGCCGCCGACCATCGCGACCCTGCGCGACCTGGAGCCGTACGGCACGGTCGCGGACGTACTGGCGGCGGCCCCGGGCCGGGATCTCACGCCCGTACTGGCGCGGGCGCGGCTGGAGGGCGGCGGGGTCGTGCTGAGCTGGCCGGGCCATGACGAGTTCACCAAGCACATTCCCACCGGCCCCACGGGAGGAGCGACCGGATGACGTACGCAGCGGCCCTGCCCGGCCAGCCGCGAGGGGGCGGGATCGGCGGCCGGGCCACCGAGCGGGCGCTGTGCGTCCTCGCGCCGAACCCGTCCCCCATGACGCTCGACGGCACCAACACCTGGCTCGTCTCCGAGCCGGACTCCGACCTGGCCGTCGTCATCGACCCCGGCCCGCTCGACGACGCGCACCTCAAGGAGGTCGTCGCCACGGCGGAGCGGGCGGGCAAGCGGGTCGCGCTGACGCTGCTCACCCACGGCCACCCCGACCACGCCGAGGGCGCGGCGCGCTTCGCCGAGCTGACGCGTACGCGCGTACGGGCCCTGGACCCGGCGCTGCGGCTGGGGGATGAGGGGCTGGGCGCGGGCGACGTCATAACCACCGGCGGGCTGGAGCTGCGGGTGGTGCCCACGCCCGGCCACACGGCCGACTCGCTGTCCTTCCACCTCCCGGCCGACGCCGCGGTCCTCACCGGCGACACGGTGCTGGGGCGCGGCACGACGGTGGTGGCGCACCCGGACGGTCGGCTCGGCGACTATCTGGACTCGCTGCGGCGGCTGCGCTCGCTGACGGTGGATGACGGGGTGAGCACCGTGCTGCCGGGGCACGGGCCGGTGCTGAACGACGCGCGCGGCGCGGTGGAGTACTACCTCGCGCACCGGGCCAACCGGCTGGCGCAGGTGGAGACGGCCGTGGAGAGCGGCTACCGCACGCCCGCGGAGGTCGTGGCACACGTGTACGCGGACGTGGACCGGTCTCTGTGGCCGGCGGCCGAGCTGTCGGTCCGTGCCCAGCTGGACTACCTGGGCGAGCACGGGCTGATCTGACGCCGGGTGCCAGGGGTGCCAGGGCCCTGAGGTCCGGCACGCGGACGTACGAGGAGGGCCCTCGCGAGGGCCCTCCTCATATGCGGCGTACGACGTACGGCGGGTGCCTCAGCGGGACCGCTTGGCCAGCCGCTCGACGTCCAGCAGGATCACCGCGCGCGCCTCGAGCCGGAGCCATCCGCGGCCCGCGAAGTCGGCGAGCGCCTTGTTGACCGTCTCACGGGAGGCACCGACCAGCTGGGCCAGCTCCTCCTGGGTGAGGTCGTGGACGACGTGGATGCCTTCCTCCGACTGCACACCGAAGCGGCGCGAGAGGTCCAGCAGGGCGCGGGCCACGCGTCCGGGGACATCGGAGAAGACCAGGTCGGACATCTGGTCGTTGGTCTTGCGCAGGCGCCGGGCGACCGCGCGCAGCAGCGCCGTGGCGACCTCGGGCCGGGCGTTCAGCCACGGCTGGAGGTCGCCGTGGCCCAGGCCGAGCAGCTTGACCTCGGTGAGGGCGGTGGCGGTGGCGGTACGCGGGCCGGGGTCGAAGAGCGACAGCTCGCCGATCAGCTCGCCGGGGCCGAGCACGGCCAGCATGTTCTCGCGGCCGTCGGGAGAGGTGCGGTGGAGCTTCACCTTGCCCTCGGTGACCACGTACAGGCGGTCGCCGGGGTCCCCTTCGTGGAAGAGGGCGTCACCGCGCGCGAGGGTGACCTCTCCCATGGAGGCGCGCAGCTCAGCGGCCTGCTCGTCATCGAGCGCCGCGAAAAGCGGGGCGCGCCGCAGAACGTCGTCCACGAGACTCTCCTTGTCGACATGCACAGGGGACCGACGTCCCCATGATGCCGGACGGTAAAACAGTGCGATCAATCACAAGTTTGACGCACCTGCCTGCGGCACTGTACGGCAGGGGTCCGATTGAGCGGCTCTTTCGGGTGGTCGGAGCGTATGTCAGTGCCGGGGCTTAGGCTGGCTGGGTGTCCAATAGGCCGGTGACAGCACGGGGCAAGGGGGCCGTACGGGTGAGCGCACCTCGTAATTCCGCTGTGGGCGAACAAGGGTCCGCCGAGGCGACGGAAACGGCAAATCCGCACAAAACAATCAAGCGGACAAAAGCGGCCAATGCCGCGGGTGCCGCTGCCACCGCTGCCCCCAGACCGCGCAAAGCCTCCGGCGCCCGTCCCGAATCCCGGCTCGCGCTCGTCCGCCGGGCCCGCCGGATCAACCGAGAGCTCGCCGAGCTGTATCCGTACGCACACCCCGAGCTGGACTTCGAGAACCCGTTCCAGCTGCTGGTCGCCACGGTCCTGTCCGCTCAGACCACCGACCTGCGGGTCAACCAGACCACCCCCGCCCTGTTCGCCGCCTACCCGACGCCCGAGGACATGGCCGCGGCCGACCCCGAGGCGCTGGAGCAGCTGATCCGGCCGACGGGCTTCTTCCGGGCCAAGGCGAAGTCCCTGCTGGGCCTGTCCGCCGCGCTGCGGGACCGCTTCGGCGGCGAGGTGCCGGGCCGCCTGGACGACCTGGTGACGCTGCCGGGCGTGGGGCGAAAAACAGCCAATGTCGTGCTCGGAAACGCCTTCGGGGTGCCCGGCCTGACCGTGGACACCCACTTCGGGCGGCTGGTGCGGCGCTGGAAGTGGACCGCCCAGGAGGATCCGGAGAAGGTCGAGGCGGAGATCGCCGCGCTCTTCCCCAAGAGCGAGTGGACGATGCTCTCGCACCGGATCATCTTCCACGGCCGCCGCGTCTGCCATGCGCGCAAGCCCGCCTGCGGCGCCTGCCCGATCGCCCCGGTGTGCCCGTCGTACGGGGAGGGCGAGACGGATCCCGACAAGGCGAAGAAGCTGCTGAAGTACGAGATGGGCGGCCAGCCCGGGCAGCGGCTGCGGCCGCCGGCCGGCTATCCGGGCCGGGCCGCCGCCCCGCTGGGGGCCACGGCTCCGGCGGACGCCACCGCCCCGGTGGATGCCACCGCCCCGCTGGGAGCAGCCGAGTGACGAGCACATACGGCGGCGTGGCCGGCGTGACCAGCGACGGCCTGCCCGAGTGGCTGATGCCCGTGGCCCGCGCCGCCGAGACGGTGGAGGCCCGGCAGCTCAGCCGGTTTCTGCCGCCCGCCCGGGGCGGCGGCCGCCCCTCCGCCGTGCTGGTGCTGTTCGGGGAGGGCGACCGCGGGCCCGAGCTGCTGCTCCTGAAGCGGGCCGGCTCGCTGCGCTCGCACGCGGGCCAGGCCTCCTTCCCCGGGGGCGCGCTCGACCCGGAGGACGGCGATCCGGACGGCGCGGGTCCGGTGCGCGCGGCGCTGCGCGAGGCCGAGGAGGAGACGGGCCTGGACCCGGCGGGGGTGCAGGTCTTCTCGGTGCTGCCGCGGCTGTACATCCCGGTCAGCGGCTTTGTGGTGACCCCGGTGCTCGGCTGGTGGCGCGAGCCAAGCCCCATCCGGCCCGTGGACCCCGCCGAGACGGCCCGGGTCTTCACCGTGCCCGTGGCGGATCTCACGGATCCCGCGCATCGGGCCACCACCGTCCACCCCAGCGGCCACACCGGCCCCTCCTTCCTCGTGGAAGGGGCGCTGGTCTGGGGATTCACGGCCGGGGTGATCGACCGGATCTTGCACTTCGCGGGCTGGGAAAGACCTTGGAACCATGACAAGCGCGTCCCGCTCGACTGGCGTGCATGAGACGGTGTCCGGGTGAATGTGCTGGACATCCTGCTGCTGCTCGCCGCCGTGTGGTTCGCGGTCATCGGATACCGCCAGGGCTTCATCGTCGGTGTTCTGTCCGTGCTCGGGTTCATCGGCGGTGGCCTCGTCGCGATCTATCTGGTGCCCGTGATCTGGGACGGCGCCACCGACCGGGCGTCGCCGGGCACCTTCAGCGCGGTCATGGCGGTCGTGCTGGTGATCGTGTTCGCCTCGGTCGGCCAGGCCGCCACCACCCACCTGGGCAACAAGCTGCGCCGGCATATCACCTGGTCACCGGCGCGCGCCCTGGACGCGACCGGCGGTGCGCTGGTCAATGTGGTGGCGATGCTGCTGGTCGCCTGGCTGCTCGGTTACAACCTGGCGGGCGCCTCGCTGCCCACCGTGAGCAAGGAAGTCCGTGACTCCAAGGTGCTGCTCGGGGTCTCCCGGGTGCTCCCGGCCGAGGCGACGACCTGGTTCTCCGACTTCCGCTCGGTGCTCGCGCAGAACGGCTTCCCGCAGGTCTTCTCGCCCTTCGCGAACGAGCCCATCACCTCCGTGCCCGCGCCGGACCCCGCGCTCGCCGCGAGCCCGGTGGCCACCGCCGCCAAGCAGAGCATCGTGAAGGTGGTCGGCACCGCCCCCAGCTGCGGCAAGATCCTGGAGGGCTCCGGCTTTGTCTTCGCGCAGCACCGGGTGATGACCAACGCGCACGTCGTCGGCGGGGTCGACGATCCGACCGTGCAGATAGGCGGAGAGGGCCGGCTCTACAAGGCGAAGGTCGTGCTCTACGACTGGAAGCGCGACATCGCCGTTCTGGATGTGCCCTCGCTGGACGCGCCCGTGCTGAAGTTCGCCGAGGGCGACGCGCGCACCGGAGACGGCGCGATCGTCGCCGGATTCCCGGAGAACGGTGCGTTCGATGTGCGCGCGGCCCGCGTCCGCGCCCGTATCGACGCCAGCGGCCCGGACATCTACCAGAACGGCACCGTGCAGCGCGATGTGTACTCCCTGTACGCGACCGTGCGGCAGGGCAACTCCGGCGGCCCGCTGCTCACCCCGCAGGGCAGGGTGTACGGCGTGGTCTTCGCCAAGTCCCTCGACGACGCCCACACCGGGTACGCGCTGACCGCGGACGAGGTGCACGAGGACGTCGTGAAGGGGCGCACGGCCCAGACCCCGGTGGACACCAAGGGATGTGCGCTGTAGGAGCCGACCCCGATGCGTCAGCGGTGTGGCCGCGAGTGACCTCGCGGCCACAGTGCATGACGGTAGCTACTGGCGACCGCGTGGATGGCGCAGCCGGGCCGAGACCCAGCGGGCCCTGCGGCGGATGATGCGCGGGATCCCCATATCGGGGTCATGGCCTGCGGAAGGCCCGGGACCGCCCCGCTCGGAAACGCTCAGCGCGGTATTGGCAGCAGCGGCGGCTTCGGAGCCGCGGTCGCTTGGTGCGTCACGGTAGTCGTGCGTCCAGCCCATACATGGGTCTCTGCCCGGGGCCCATGGTCCGTAATCGCCCGTGGCTGCGGCAATTGGCCTATGCTCCAGGCAAGTGGCCGTTCGAAAAACATATGTTCGTACGGTCGTGGCCCGTCCGCGTTGCGCCCTCAGCGATCGGGCTCGGGGTCCTTGAGCCAGTTGATCAGCTCGGTGGAGAAGGCGACCGGGTCCTCCTCGTGCGGGAAGTGCCCGAGGCCGTCGAAGAGCCTCCACCGATAGGGCGCCTCCACATACTCCCCGGACCCCGCCGCGCTGCGCGTACGCATCACCGGGTCGAGTGACCCGTGCAGATGCAGCGTGGGCACCCGCACCGGCCGCCGCATCCGCCGGTTGAACTGGAAACCGTCCGGGCGCGCCAGCGATCGCACCATCCAGCGGTACGGCTCGATCGAGCAGTGCGCCGTCGACGGGATGGTCATCGCCCGCCGGTAGGTCTCCACGGCCTCGTCCTCGGGCAGCCGCGGCCCCGACCAGTCCCGGAGCAGCCGCCCCACCAGCGCTCCGCCGTCCGCGGTCAGCTGCCGCTCGGGCAGCCAGGGCCGCTGGAAGCCCCAGATATAGCTGCTCGCCGCGCTCTGCTTGACGTCCCTGAGCATGGCCGAGCGCCAGCGCCGCGGATGCGGCATCGAGGCCACCGCGAGCCGCCTGACCAGCTTCGGCCGCATCACCGCGGCCGTCCACGCGAGATATCCGCCCAGGTCATGGCCGACGAGCGCGGCGTCGGGCTCGCCGAGCGAGCGGACCACCCCGGTGATGTCGAGGGCGAGATTGGCCGGGTCGTAGCCCCGGGGCGTACGGTCGCTGCCGCCCACCCCGCGCAGATCCATCGCCACCGCGCGGAACCCGGCGTCGGCCAGGGCGGTCAGCTGGTGCCGCCAGGCCCACCAGAACTGCGGGAAGCCGTGCAGCAGCAGGACCAGCGGGCCGTCACCCAGCTCGGCGATGTGGAAGCGCGCACCGTTGGCCGCGACGTCCCGATGGGTCCAGGGTCCGTCGAGCCGTACGACCGAGGCGGAGGTGTCAGGGGCCGTCATGCCGACGAGCGTGTCACATCCCGTGCCGGGCGACCGCCATTGGACGCGGCACGCGGGTGCGGCTTGACGCTCCCCAGGACGGCAGCCGTCTCCTTGGCCGAGGCCACGGACTTCTTCGGCGCCTTGACCCGCTTGAACTTGGCGAGCGCGAGTGCGCCGAGGATCGCGGCGAGCAGCCAGTAGATGCCGCCCACGATCAGAAAGCACCAGGCGAGGCCGAGGCCGGTCCAGGCGCGCAGGCCGTAGGCGAGGGCGAAGCTCAGCACCGGCAGCGAGAACAGCAGCAACACCCCGGCCACGATTGCCGCGCCGCTGCCGAACAGGGTGCGCCGGGCGCTGTCCCTGAATTCGGCCTTGGCCAGCGCGATCTCGTCGTGCACCAGCGCGGACAGTTCGGTGGTCGCCGTGGCCACCAGCTGGCCGAGGCTGCGGTTGCCGCCGTCGTCGGCTGCGCTCATCGCCATCTCCCTCTGCTCTCGCACGTCTTACGCGTCCCGTATGTCATACGCGTTCGCCATGTCCTGCTGATGCGTCGTCCACATCTGCTGTGTTACTCCGCGGTCGTCAAGCCTCTCAGATCATGCCGGACGATCGTCACCGGAGTCGGCCGCAGCGGCCACTTCGGCAAGTCGGCGGTGCTCGGCGGCCTTGGCCTCGTGGATGGCGGCCATCCGCAGGTGGTACTCGGGACTGTCCAGTTCATAGACGTCGGGGATGCCGTCATGGTCCTCGTCCCGCTCTTCTTCCTCGCACAGCCTGCGGTAGGTGTTGTTGCGCATCTTCAGCAGGATGCCCGACAGGACCGCGGCGATCAGCGAGCCGATGAGCACCGCCGCCTTCACCTCGGCGGCGAGCGCGGGGTCGCCGGGGAAGGCCAGCTCACCGATGAGCAGCGAGACCGTGAAGCCGATTCCGGCGAGCGAGGCGACCGCGAACACATCGGCCCAGGCCAGGTCCTCGTTCAGGGTCGCCTTGGTGAAGCGGGCGGCGAGCCAGGAGCCGCCGAAGACGCCGACGGCCTTGCCCACGACAAGGCCGAGGACGACGCCCAGCGTCTCCGGGCGGGAGAAGACCTGTCCGACGGCGCCACCGGAGACCGGGACCCCGGCGGCGAAGAAGGCGAACAGCGGGACGGCGAGACCGGCCGACAGCGGGCGCATCCGGTGTTCGACGCGCTCGGCGGGGGAGCGCTCCTCGCCCTCGCGCACGGTGCAGCGCAGCATCAGGCCCATGGCCACGCCCGCGACCGTGGCGTGCACCCCGCTCGCGTGCATCAGCGCCCAGATGACGAAGGCGAGCGGGACATAGACATAGGCGCCGCGGACGCCCTTGTGGTGCAGGGTCCAGAACACGACGAGACCGGCGAAGGCGAGGCCGAGGGCGAGGAAATTGATATGCGTCGTGTAGAAGATCGCGATGATCAGAATCGCGCCGAGGTCGTCGACCACCGCGAGCGTGAGCAGGAACGCGCGCAGGGCGGCGGGCAGCGCGGTGCCGATGACGGCGAGCACGGCGAGGGCGAAGGCGATATCGGTGGCGGTGGGCACCGCCCAGCCCCTGAGGTTCCCGCCGCCGACCGCTCCCACGGTCACATAGACGAGGGCGGGCATGGCCATGCCGCATATCGCGGCCACGACCGGGAGCGCGGCCGCCCGGGGATCGCGCAGCTCGCCCGCGATCAGCTCGCGCTTGAGCTCGATGCCGGCCACGAAGAAGAAGACGGTGAGCAGGCCGTCCGCGGCCCAGGAGGCGACCGAAAGGTGCAGATGCAACGCGTCGGGGCCGAAGGAGAAGTCCCTGACGTGTTGATAGAACCCGCTGAGCGGGGTGTTGACGAGGAGCAGCGCGGCCAGGGCGGCGACCAGCAGGATGACGCCGCCGACGGTTTCGGTGCGCAGGGCGTCGATGACGAAGGTCCGCTCGGGCAGCGACAGACGTCCGAGGAACTTGCGGCGGAAGGGCGCGGCCACGGGCGGAGGCCTCCTGAGTCGGTCGGGTGTATCCCCATGCGGACACACGTGTGCTGTGTGCCGACCAGACTTCCCGGCGCGCCCCTGAAACCTTGTTCTTGTCGCGCTCTTTACGCGACGGCTTCCCACCCTATCCGGAATGCGCGGAGGGCGCCCGGCCGAACCGGGCGCCCTCCGCTCGTGTACCCGGTCAGTCCTCGCTGGCGGCGGTCGGCAGCTTGGCCTGGATGAGATCCATGACGGAGGAGTCGGTGAGCGTGGTGACATCGCCCAGGGCGCGGTTCTCGGCGACATCGCGCAGCAGCCGCCGCATGATCTTGCCGGAGCGGGTCTTGGGCAGCTCGGCCACCGGCAGGATCCGCTTGGGCTTGGCGATCGGGCCGAGCTGCTTGGCGACATGCGCCCGCAACTCCTCGACCAGGTCGTCGTCCTCCGCCGCGCCGCCGCGCAGTATGACGAAGGCACAGATGGCCTGGGTGGTCTGGGGGTCGGTCGCCCCGACGACCGCGGCCTCGGCGACCTTGGGGTGCGAGACCAGCGCCGACTCCACCTCGGTGGTCGAGATGTTGTGGCCGGAGACCAGCATCACATCGTCGACCCGGCCGAGCAGCCAGATGTCGCCGTCGTCGTCCTTCTTGGCGCCGTCGCCCGCGAAGTAGCGGTTGGCGAAGCGGGACCAGTAGGTGTCCAGATAGCGCTGGTCGTCGCCCCAGATGGTGCGGAGCATGGACGGCCAGGGCTCGGTGAGGACGAGGTAGCCGCCGGAGCCGTCCGGCACCTCGTTGGCATCGTCGTCGACGACGGTGGCGGAGATGCCGGGGAGCGGGATCTGGGCCGAACCGGGCTTGGTCTCGGTGACGCCCGGCAGCGGGCTGATCATCATCCCACCGGTCTCGGTCTGCCACCAGGTGTCGACCACGGGCGTGCGGTCCGCCCCGATGTGCTTGCGATACCAGATCCATGCCTCGGGGTTGATCGGCTCGCCGACCGAGCCGAGGACGCGCAGCGAGGACAGATCGAACTTGGCCGGGATGTCGTCGCCCCACTTCATGCAGGCGCGGATCGCGGTCGGGGCGGTGTAGAAGATCGTGACGCCGTACTTCTGGATGATCTCCCACCAGCGGCCCTGGTGCGGGGTGTCCGGTGTGCCCTCGTAGAGCACCTCGGTCGCGCCGTTGGACAGCGGTCCGTAGACGATGTACGAGTGGCCGGTGACCCAGCCGACGTCCGCTGTGCACCAGTACACGTCCGACTCCGGCTTGAGGTCGAAGACGGCGTGGTGGGTGTAGGAGATCTGGGTGAGATAGCCGCCGGTGGTGTGCAGGATGCCCTTCGGCTTACCGGTCGTGCCCGAGGTGTAGAGGATGAAGAGCGGGTGCTCGGCGTCGAACGCCTCGGGGGTGTGCTGGTCCGGCTGGCGGTCGACCAGCTCGTGCCACCACACATCGCGGTCCTCGGTCCAGGCCACCTCCTGGCCGGTGCGGCGGACCACCAGCACATTGCGCACCTTGTCGGTGCCGGGGCGGGTCAGGGCCTCGTCGACGGCGGGCTTGAGCGCGGAGGGCTTGCCGCGGCGGTAGCCGCCGTCCGCGGTGATCACCACGCGCGCGTCGGCGTCCTGGATGCGGGTGGCGAGAGCGTCGGCCGAGAAGCCGCCGAAGACCACGGAGTGCGGGGCGCCGATACGGGCGCAGGCCAGCATCGCGACCACGGTCTCCGGGATCATCGGCAGATAGATGGCGACCCGGTCACCGGTCTGGACCCCGAGCTCGGTCAGGGCGTGCGCCGCCCGGGAGACCTCGCGCTGCAACTCGGCGTAGGTGAGGGCTCGGGTGTCGCCGGGCTCGCCCTCGAAGTGGATGGCCACCCGATCGCCCAGCCCGTTCTCCACGTGGCGGTCGACGCAGTTGTACGCCACGTTGAGCTTGCCGTCGGCGAACCACTTCGCGAACGGCGGGTTCGACCAGTCCAGCGTCTCGCTCGGTTCGGCTTCCCAGGTCAACCGACGGGCCTGCTCGGCCCAGAAGCCCAGGCGGTCAGCCTTCGCCCGCTCGTACGCCTCCGCTGTCACGTTGGCGTTCGCGGCCAGATCGGCGGGGGGAGCGAAGCGACGCTCCTCCCGAAGAAGGTTGGCCAGGCTTTCGTTGCTCACGACATCTCCCATTCCCAGGGTGACCGTTGTGTCCCAGGCCATAGCTCATCAGCCCGCGGTGCACCCTGACAAGGGTGGTTGGCAAAAATTGGTTTAGACCTGTAATCACATAAGGCCCAAGGCCCCGGACCGGGAGCCGCCTCCTGCCCCGGATCGGAGCCCGTCCTCCGCGCGGGACCGGAACATGCCGCCCGCGCCGCCCGTGTCGGCAGAGGCTCCGCTGCTCGCACAGGCGGCGGCCGCCGTCGCGCCGTGGTCCGGCCGCACAGCCGAAAACCTGCCCGATCCCCCCGACTCCAGCACATACGCCTGAGCCTCCCCCACATGGAAGTACATGCCGTGGAGCACCAGCGCGCCCTCCGCCACCCGACGCGCCACACAGCCGTGGGACATCAGATGGTCGAGCTGCTGCACCACATTGACCAGCGCCAGCCGCTCCAGCTCGTCGGCCACCGGCCTGTTGCCCAGCGCCACCTCGCCGCGCCCCAGCCGCCCGATCCGCTCCATACGAGCCAGGCTCGGTCGGCCATGACGCAGCCACCGCGCGAGCGGCGTCTGCGTCGCGGACGGCGTCTCTCCACCGGACGGCGTTTCTCCACCGGACGGTGCCTCTCCGGCCGACGGCGCGGGCACCGCCGAGCCGAGCAGCGCCTGCATTGCCCCGCACCCCGAGTGGCCGCACACCGTGATGCTGCCGACCTTCAGCACCTCCACCGCGTACTCGATCGCCGCGCCCACCGAGTCACAGGCCGGTCCGCCGCCGGGTGGCGGCACCAGATTGCCCACATTGCGCACGGTGAACAGATCACCCGGCCCGCTGGAGGTGATCATGCTGGTCACCAGCCGGGAGTCGGCACAGGTCAGGAAGAGCTGAGTGGGCCGCTGCCCCTCCCGCGCGAGCCGTGCCAGCTCCTCCCGCACCAGCGGCGCGGTGTTCCGCTGGAAGGCGCTCACCCCGCCGAGCAGCTGCTCCCCGCCGGGCAACTGCTCCCCGCCGCTCCGCACGGCCGCCGGGGCGGGGCGGGTGCAGTGATGGTTGCGCCAGGGAGTCCACGGGCGGCAGGCATGGGCGCTGGCCGGTTCGGCGATCGGCCGCCCCGACCGGCCGCCGAGCCTGACCCAGCCGCCGCGCGCCCGGTGCCCCTCGGCCCAGGACTGCAACGCGTCATACGCGGCGTGGTCCATGAACCAGCCGCCCAGCTCCACCACCACGCTCGCCCCGGCGGGCAGCTGCGCCAGGGCCCGGCTGAGCCGGGGCACCGCCAGGAACGTCAGCTGCCCGCTCACCCGCACTCGGTGCAGCCCGGCCTCCTCGACCACGGTGATCCGGGTATGGGTCAGTCGGCGCAGCGCGGTGAAGACCGCGACGACGATCCCGACCGCCACCCCCTGCAACACGCCCAGCAGAACGACGCCGCCCAGCGTGGCCGCGTACACCGGGAACTCCCGGTTCCGCTGGACGTTCTTGATGTGCGCGAAGCTGACCATCTTCACGCCGACGACCATGACCAGCGCGGCGAGCGCGGCGAGCGGAATCAGCTCCAGCACCCCGGCGAGCAGCCCGGCGCACAGCGCCACCCATGCGCCGTGCAGCACCGTGGACCGCCGGGTCACGGCACCGGCCCGGACATTCGCCGAGCCCCGGATCGCGCCTCCGGCGATCGGCAACCCGCCCAGCAGCCCGGAGACCAGATTGGCGGCGCCCTGCCCGAACAGCTCGCGGTCCAGCCGAACGGGCCGTTTGTCCGGCACCGCTCCCTGCTCCTCCGCCGACGGGTTTTCCGCCCGCCCATCTTCCCGTCGCCGATCTTCCGCCCGCCGGTTTGCCGGCCGCTGGCCGGGGCTCGCGGTCTGGAGCCGGTCGACGGCGACGGCGGACAGCAACGATTCCATGCTGGCGACCAGAGTGACCGTCAGTACTGCGGCGACCAGACCGAGCACCGGCCCCTCCGGGAGGCCGGGCAGTGCCGGGAGCTCCCAGGACGGCAGGTCGACACGCGGCAGGGACATGCCGGCGCTCACCGTGGTGGCCGCCACGACGGCGACGAGCGCCGCCGGTACGGCCCGCGCGATCCGCCCAGCTCTCCCCGGCAGCCACGGCCACACCGCGAGCACCCCGACGGTGATCGCGCCCACCAGCAGGGCGGCCGGGTGCGGATGGCTCAATTCCGTGGGCAGCGCGGCGATATTGTCGATCACCGAGCTGTCGGGGCTGTCGCCGAGCACCACATGCAGCTGGCCGACCGCGATCACGACGCCGATGCCCGCGAGCATCCCGTGCACGATGGCCGGGCTGATCGCGAGTGTCGCCCGGGCCACCCGCAGAGCGCCGAGGGCCAGTTGCGCCGCGCCGGCGAGCACGGTGATCGCGCAGGTGGTGCGCCAGCCGTAGCGCTGCACGAGATCGGCGGTGACCACGACCAGGCCGGTCGCGGCCCCGCTGACCTGGAGCGGGGCGCCCCCGAGCAGCCCGGCCACGATCCCGCCCACGACGGCGGAGACCAGCCCGGCCTGCAACGGGGCGCCCGTGGCCAGCGCGATCCCGAGGGAGAGCGGGATCGCGATCAGGAAGACCACGATCGAGGCGGAAAGGTCCCGTCGGCAGGAGACCCCGCCGATCCGGTTCAAGAGTTGCGACATTCCCGTCTCCTCCGGGGCTTCGCGGCCGCGTACGAATACACGGCCGTGGGTCACGGCGTACTGCGGTTTGACTGCCTGCGGTCTGAGTGCCTGCGGTCTGAGCGCCTGCGATCTGAGTGCCTGGTCTGTGCGCCTGCGGTCGAGATGCCAAGCCCGGCAAGGACTACCAAGCATTGGTAAATGAATCGTAATGCCGAGTAAAGTCCACGAGAAGCTTTTTCGGGCGAACCTGCTCGATATTCCATCTAACGGGTGAATAGTCATTTAAAATGGCTTGTCATCCTCTGTCTTTTCTTCGTTCCGTGCGAGCTTGGCTCTGGGTTCGAGCTCCCGCGACGCGGGGCGACGAGAGAGACGAGGTGGCGGTGTGAGGGCCAGAAGAAACGTCACTGCATGGTTCGCCGTGATGGCCGCGCTGGCCGCGGTGGCCAACTGCACAGGAGGATCGGACCCACAGCGACCAGGCAGCCCGGGCGGGCCTGGTTCGGACCGCGACGCGCAGCGGAACGGACCGGCGGCGCCGAACCACCCCAAGCGGGCGGGGAAACTCATCGGGGACGGATCGATGTCCGACACCGGACCGCAGCCAGGGCAGCTCAGACCCCGGCGGCTCAAACCGGGCGAGAAGCCACCGCAGTTCGTCGTCTTCTCCTGGGACGGCGCGGGCCAGGACGGCCAGAAGCTCTTCTCCCGCTTTCGCGCGGTCGGCAAGAAGTACGACGCGAAGATGACGTACTTCCTCAGCGGCGTCTACATGCTGCCCGCCGAGAAGCGCGACAAGTACGACCCGCCGAGACACTCGCGCGGCGCCTCGTCGATCGGCTTCAACGACGTCAAGGGCGTCAAGGACACCGTCGAGCAACTCGGCGCCGCCTGGCGGGAGGGCAATGAGATCGGCACCCACTTCAACGGGCACTTCTGCGGCCCGGACGACGGGGTGGGCACCTGGAGCCCCAGCGAGTGGATCGACGAGACCCGGCAGGCCGTGTCGTTCGTCCAGCACTGGAAGACCAACACCGGCCTGCGGGGCGGCGAACCGCTGCCCTTCGACTACGGCAAGGAGCTCGTGGGCGGCCGCGCCCCCTGCCTGGAGGGACAGAAGAACCTGATCAAGGCGGCCAAGAAGTTGGGATTCCGCTACGACGCCAGCTCCGTGGGCGGCCGTCAGGTCTGGCCGAAGAAGATCCACGGGATCTGGGACTTCCCGCTACAGGAGATCCCCGTGCCCGGCCGCTCCTACGAGACCCTGTCGATGGACTACAACTTCCTCGCCAACCAGTCCGGCACGACCAAGGGCGACCCCTCCAAGCGCGCGGCGTGGGGCAGGCAGATGCGAGACGGGCTGCTCGCCGCCTTCGACCGGGCGTACGACGGCAACCGTGCACCGCTGTTCATCGGCAACCACTTCGAGTCCTGGAACGGCGGAACGTATATGCGCGCCGTCGAGGACACCATCAAAAGGATCTGCCCGCGCAAGGGCGTGCGCTGTGTTCCCTTCAAGCAACTGGCCGACTGGCTGGACGCGCAGGGCCCCGGGGTGCTGCGCCGGCTGCGCGGACTGGACGTCGGGGAGCGGCCGAAGGGCGGCTGGGCGAAGTTCTTCACCGCCGAGCCGGCCTCCACCCACTCGGCCATGCCCGCTAAGCGGGAGCGGGAGTAGCCGCCGGCCGCTCGGCCCGGACGGATTCGTCCAGGACGAAGGCGGGGTCGACCTGGGCGGCCAGGTCGGCGCCCGTCTTCTCGTTGCCCCAGCTCTGGGCGTTCTTCAGATGGAAGTGCACCATCTGGCGGGTGTACCGCTGCCAGTCCCGCCGCTCGTAGGTCGCGTCCACCGCCTCGTGCAGCGTCCGCAGCGCGCGGCGGTTGACCTCCTCCAACTCGTCGAAGCGCGCCGGGCGGCCCTTTTCCATGGCCCGCACCCAGTCCGAGTGGCCGACCGTGGCCAGCAGGTCCTCGCCCACCTCCGCGCGCAGGAAGGCCAGGTCGTCCGGGCCCTGCACCTTGTTGCCGACCACGCGCAGCGCCACGTCGAAGTCGGCGGCGTACTCCTTGTACTGGCGGTAGACGGCGATGCCCTTGCGGGTGGGCTCGGCGACCAGGAACGTCATGTCGAAGCGAGTGAAGAGGCCCGAGGCGAAGGAGTCGCTGCCGGCGGTCATGTCGACGACGACGAACTCGTCCCGGCCGTCGACCAGATGGTTCAGGCACAGCTCGATCGCGCCGACCTTGGAGTGGTAACAGGCGACACCGAGATCGGACTCGGTGAAGGGGCCGGTCACCATCAGACGCACCTGCCCGCTGTCGAGCCCGACCGTCCGGGCGCAGGCCTCGTACACCGGGTTGTCCTCGTCGATCCGCAGGAGCCGCGAACCCTCGCCCGGCGGAGTCGTCTTGATCATCGTGTCGGCCCCGGAGATGCGGGGGTTCGTGCCGCGCAGATAGTCCTTGATCAAGGGGAGGTGGGCGCCCATGGCGGGCAGCTCGGTCGCCTCCGGCTCGTCCAGGCCGAGGGCCGCGCCGAGATGCTGGTTGATGTCCGCGTCGACGGCCATGACGGGGGCGCCGGTGGCGGCGAGATGGCGGATGAACAGCGAGGACAGCGTGGTCTTGCCGCTGCCGCCCTTGCCCACGAAAGCGATCTTCATGTTCACCTAGCGTAGGTGAGTGATCGTCCTGGATGGCGGTTACGGTGAAGAAGACCACTCCAACGAGGGGCGGCGGCCGTAGGAGCCGATGGGTGCGTAGGGTCGTACCCATGAGTACGACAGCAGATCCGCTCGCCGCTCTGGTCTCGCTTCCCGGCGTCGCCGACTCTGTGGAAGCCGTACGCAAGGCGGTGGACCGGATCTACGGCCACCGGGTGATGCGCCGCCGCAGCAATGAGGTCACGTCCGAGGCGGCCCTGCGCGGAGCGCGTGGCTCCGCCGCCCTGGCCGGGGCCGATTGGGCGCTGGAGGAGGTGCGGCGCCGCAGCGACTTCGGATCGGAGGGCGAGCCGCGCACGGTGGGGGCGGCGCTGCGGCTGACCGCCGAGGCGGGACAGCTGTTGAGTGTGTGGCGGCAGTCGCCGCTGCGGGTGCTGGCCCGGCTGCATCTGGTGGCGGCCGGGGGAACAGAGGTGGCCGATTCGGTGGGGCGGCCACGGCTGGCCGGTGAGCCGGTCGAGGAGCCGCTGATCGAGCTGGCGCTGCCGGATGCCGGTGAGATGGCGGGGCGGCTGGACGGGTTGGCGCAGCTGCTCATCGCGGGGAGCGGTGCCCCGGCGCTGGTGACGGCGGCGGTGGTGCACGGCGAACTGCTGGCCCTGCGGCCCTTTGGTACCCACAACGGTCTGGTGGCCCGCGCGGCGGAGCGGATCGTGTTGGTGGGAAGCGGACTTGACCCGAAGTCCATCTGTCCGGCGGAGGTCGGACATGCGGAGCTGGGGGGCGCGGCGTATGCCGCAGCGCTGGACGGCTATGCCTCAGGGACGCCGGAGGGTATGGCCGCGTGGATCGCGCACTGCGGGCGGGCGGTGGAGTTGGGGGCCCGTGAGAGCACGGCGGTCTGCGAGGCCTTGCAGCGTGGCGCCGCCTGAGTCCGGTCACTCGACCCACTCGGGCGCGGCCGGGCCGCCGTGAACGGGCCCGGACATGGTTGCGGCGGCACCGAGTTCGGTACCGCCGCTGGCACGTCCACCGGGTTACCATGCGTGCACGATAATTTGCCCATCAGGTCGGGATCTTCGCCCGTCACCTGGTGCGGCTGGCCCGTAATCGACGGGTCGGCGTCGCGTGGGTGCCCGGTATTCATGCTTGGTCCGTGGGCCTTGGTGCTTCTGGGGGGAATCCTCCGGATGCCCCTGGTCTCGCGGGCCTTCGATTCCTTTCTACTCCTGTGCCCGGCCAAGCGGAAGCTTTCATCGCAGTTCTTTGCGATTGGCTTCAAACGCGGGCATACGGTGCGCGGCGTCGACTCGCGTACCACACCAGCCCCGCGGTAGCCGCTGCCGCGCCCACCGCGGCCGCCAGCGCCAGCACCGGACGCGGCGGCATGGAGAGGGAGGGCACCCGCTGCTTCAGCCGCACCGGCCTGTTGAAGGAGAGAACCGGCCAGCCGCGGGCCGCGGCCTCGCGCCGCAGGGCGCGGTCCGGATTGACCGCGTGTGGATGGCCGACGGACTCCAGCATCGGCAGGTCGGTGGCCGAGTCGCTGTAGGCATAGCAGCGGGAGAGGTCATAGCCCTCGGACTCGGCCAGCTCCGCGATCGCCTCCGCCTTCGTCGGCCCGTATGCGTAGTACTCCACCTCGCCGGTGAACACCCCGTTCTCCACGACCAGACGGGTGGCCACGACGCGATCCGCGCCCAGCAGCTCGCCGATCGGCTCGACGACCTCGGCCCCCGATGTGCTGACAATCACCACATCGCGGCCTGCGGCGTGGTGTTCCTCGATGAGCGAGGCGGCCTCGTCATAGATGATCGGGTCGATGAGGTCATGCAGGGTCTCGGCGACGATCTCCCGCACCTGCTGGACGTTCCATCCCCGACACAGCGCCGAGAGATACTCCCGCATCCGTTCCATCTGCTCGTGATCGGCGCCGCCGGCGAGGAAGACGAACTGCGCATATGCGGTACGCAGTACGGCGCGGCGGTTGATCAGCCCACCTTGGTAGAAGGACTTGCTGAAGGTGAGCGCGCTCGACTTCGCAATGACCGTCTTGTCCAGGTCAAAGAAGGCGGCTGTCCGAGGCAACGAGTGGTTTTCCACGACGCCGAGCATAGGGCCCACCATTCGGCGTAAGCTGAGGCGCGTGGGTTTGCCTGAGAAGGCTCTCGGGTACACCATGGAAGTCACGGATCGTTCGCGACCGTGCTAACCCGGTCCGACTCCTCCCCCCCCGAGTCGGCCGTGGGGACGACCCCCGCTCTCCCCCCCGGCGGGGGTCGTCGCATGTCCGGACGCATTTTCCGTCTTCTCATCTGATCATTTCCCCCTCTCGGGCCTCTGCCCGCGGCCTTCGTGTCACCAGCCTGATCCGTGACTGTCCGTAATCGCAAGACTGCTCTCCGGAAGTCACTGGTTTAGGTGACTGGGATATTCACAACTGATGAGTTGTCCCCAGTTTTGGACCAAGATCCCCAAGATTTTCTGGATCGCCGGACGCTGATTCTCCGCGGTGTTCGCGCTCATCGTTCGCGGGAGTGAGAGCGCGTAACGAGATGGGGGAGGGGATCGTGGCTGGATCCATCACAGCGAAACAACCGGCGGCGGATGGACGACAGCGCAGACCGCTGATCGTCACGGAGGACGAGGAGCTTCTCGACGACTTGTTGCGGCTCTGCGCGGCGGCGGGGGCCGAGCCCGAGGTGGTGCATGGCGCGCCCACGCGCCGGGGCAGTTGGGAAAGCGCCCCGCTGATTCTTGTCGGTGACGACGCCGCGGCCAGGCTGCGCGGCACCACCCGCAGGGAAGGGGTGCTGCTCATCGGGCGGGACCTCGACGACCACGACATCTGGCGGCGGGCGGTCGACCTCGGTGCGGACAACGTGGCGTTTCTGCCCGACGCCGAGACCTGGCTGGTGGACCGCATCGCCGATGTGGCCGAGGGCGTCGGCCGCCAGGCCTTCACGATCGGGGTCGTCGGCGGGCGCGGCGGCGCGGGCGCCAGCACCCTCGCCTGCGCCCTGGCGGTCTGCGCCGCCCGCGCGGGGCGGCGCACCATGCTCATCGACGCAGACCCGCTGGGCGGCGGCCTGGACGTGCTGTTGGGCGGCGAGGGTGCGGAGGGGCTGAGATGGCCTGCCTTCTCCGAATCGCGTGGCCGGGTCGCCGGGGGCGCGCTGGAGGAATCGCTCCCCGAGCTGCACTCCCTGCGGGTGCTCAGCTGGGACCGCGGCCAATCGGTGGGCATCGCACCGTCCGCGATGCGAGCCGTGCTCTCGGCCGCACGGCGGCGCGGCGGGGTCGTGGTGGTGGATCTGCCGCGGCGGGTGGACGACACGGTGGCCGAGGCCCTCGCTCAGCTGGATCTGGGCCTGCTGGTGGTGCCCGCCGAGCTGCGGGCCGTGGCCGCCGCCCACCGCGTGGCGTCGACGGTGGGCATGGTGCTGCGGGATCTGCGCGCGGTGGTGCGCGGACCGTGCGGCCCGGGGCTCGACGACGAGGAGATCGCCCGGCTGCTGGATCTGCCGCTGGCCGGTGAGCTGCCGCCGGAGCCCGGGCTGCCGGAAGCGCTGGACGGCGGGGAGCCACCGGGCGGCAGCCCCCGCGGGCCGCTCGCCCGGTTCTGCGCCGAGTTCTGGGCGCGGGTCCTGGCCGGCGCGGAACAGCGAGGAGGCGGGGCATGAGCGCCGGTTGGAGTGAGCGCGGCGGCATGGGCGTCGAGTCGCCGGAGCTGCTGGACGCGGTGCGGCTGCGGCTGGCGCGCAGCGGGGCGGAGCCGACGCCCGCGCGGGTGGCTGCGGCCCTGCGCGAGGAGGGGCGGCTGCTCGGCGACACGGAGGTCCTGGGCGTCGTCGCGGCCCTGCGCTCCGAACTGGTCGGCACCGGACCGCTGGAGCCGCTGCTCGCCGCCCCCGATGTCACGGATGTGCTGGTCACCGCCCCCGATGAGGTGTGGGTGGACCGCGGAGCCGGACTGGAACGGACGGATGTCGCGTTCACCGACGCGGCCGCGGTGCGCAGGCTCGCCCAGCGCCTGGCCGCCGTGGCGGGTCGCCGGCTGGACGATGCCAGGCCGTGGGTGGACGCCCGGCTGCCGGACGGCACACGGCTGCACGCGGTGCTGCCACCGGTGGCCGTCGGATCCACCTGTCTGTCGCTGCGCGTGGTGCGGCCCCGGGCGTTCTCGCTGGAGGAGCTGGTGGCGGCGGGGACGGTGCCGCCAGGCGGCCGGCAGCTGCTGCGGGCGATGCTGGACGCCAGGCTGTCGTTCCTGATCAGCGGCGGTACGGGCTCGGGCAAGACGACGCTCCTGAGCACACTGCTGGGGCTCGTCGGGCGGGACGAGCGGATCGTCCTCGCCGAGGACTCCGCGGAGCTCAGGCCGGACCATCCGCATGTGGTCCGGCTGGAGACCCGGCCTGCGAATCAGGAGGGCAGAGGCCAGGTCACGCTGCGGGATCTGGTGCGCCAGGCGCTGCGGATGCGTCCGGACCGGCTGGTGGTCGGAGAGGTGCGCGGCCCCGAGGTCACCGACCTCCTCGGCGCCCTCAACACCGGGCACGAGGGCGGGTGCGGCACTTTGCACGCCAACACCGCGGCGGATGTCCCGGCCCGGCTGGAGGCGCTGGGGTCGACGGCCGGTCTCGACCGGGCCGCGCTGCACAGCCAGTTGGCGGCCGCGGTATCGGTCGTGGTCCATCTGGTGCGGGACCGCGGCGGGCGGCGCAGGGTCGCCGAGCTGCATGTCCTCGGCCGGGATCGGGCGGGCTATGTCACGACCGTCCCGGCCGCGGTGTGGACCCCCGAGGGCTTCGGGAAGGCGGCGGGCTGGGAGCGGCTCGAGCGGCTGTGCGTACGCGGCGGGGGTGCGGTATGAGCGGCGGTGGGGCGCCCCCGGAGACGACGTTGCCGCTGTACGCGGCCGTGCTGTGCGCGGGCGCGGCGGCCTGGCTGATTTCCGGGCGGGACCAAGATCTGCGGCGGGCCAGGCTGCTGTTCGCGGGCAGCGGAACCGTCGGCCCCGCAAGGCAGGCTCCGCGGCGTCGGCTGGCCGAGACGGTGGCCGGGCTCCGGGAGCGATGGCGGACCGCCTGCGGCGGGCGGATGGGGCGCGAGCTGCTGTGCCTGCCCGCGGGATGCGTGCTGGCGCTGGCGGGCGCTTCGGTGCTGCCGCTGCTGGCCGGGGCCGCGGCCGTGCCGGTCGTCGGCCGGTGGCGGCGGGCGCGCACGCACGATCGGGAGCGGGAGCGGCGGGCCGCCGCGGTGATCGAGCTGTGCGGGGCGGTGGCGGGCGAGCTGCGCGCCGGGCGGCAGCCGGTCGAGGCGCTGTTGGCCGCGCCCCCGGGGCCCATCGGGGAGCATTGGGGCCTGGTCTCGGCGGCGGCGCGGTTCGGCGGCGATGTGCCCGAGGCGCTGCGCAGGGCGGCCCGGGCGCCGGGTGCGGAGGGGCTCACCGGAGTCGCGGCCTGCTGGCAGGTCGCGGTCGACGAGGGGGCAGGCCTCGCGGCGGGCCTCGACCGGGTTGCGGCGGCCCTGCGGGCCGAGCGGGACCATCGGCAGCATCTGCGCGCCAAGCTGGCTGGTCCCAGGGCGACGGCCGTCCTCCTGATGCTGCTGCCCGTCTTCGGGCTGGGGATGGGCGCCGCGCTGGGAGCGGATCCGCTGCATGTGCTGCTGCACACCCCGGCCGGGCTCGCCTGCCTGCTGGTGGGCGGGCTGCTGGAGTGGGCCGGGTTCGCCTGGACGGCGCGGGTGATTCGGACGGCGGCCGGCCAGGGAGGACGCCGGGGTCATGGGGGCTGACGTCGTCCACAGCCTGTGGATCGCGACGGCCTTCGCGGCCGCCACCGTCTCGGCGGTGGGAGCGGTGGCCGAGGCCCGCCGGGTGCGGACCTCTCGGCGGCGGCTCGCGGCGCTGCTGCCAGCCCCTCAAGAGGCGGCGCGGCGTCCAGGGCTGCGGGAGAGATGGCGGGCGTACGGCTCGTCCGACACGGTACGGGGCTGGGCCTCGGCCGCCGGTGCCCTGTTCGTCTGCCTCGTCCTGGTCGGGGGCGTGCTGGGCTGTGCGCTGGGGCTCGCCGCGGGCTACGGGGCGAGGCGATGGCAGCGGCACCGCCGGGCCGGAGATGGCGGGCGGTCGGGCAAGCGGGCCGGGGAAGGCGTGGTGCGTCAGCTGCCGCTGGCAGCCGATCTGCTCACCGCCTGTCTGGCGGCCGGAGCGGGGCCGCGCAAGGCGGCGGAGGCGGTGGGGCGGTCGCTCGGCGGCCCGATCGGCGAGCGGCTCTCCCAGGCCGCGGCAGAGCTCCGGCTCGGGGGCGAACCGGCCGCCGCCTGGGGGCGCATGGGAGCTCTGCCCGGGGCGCGCGGTCTGGCGCGCGCCCTGGAGCACGCCGGAACGACGGGCGCCCCGGCGGTGGAGCCGATGTCCCGGCTCGCCGCCGACTGCCGGGCCGAGCAAGGGAGACAGGCGGACAAACGGGTGCAGCACGCGAGCATCCTGGCCACCGCCCCGCTGGGGGCCTGCTTTCTGCCCGCGTTCCTGCTGATCGGGGTGGCGCCGGTGATGCTCGGGCTCGCGGGCGCCCTGGTGGTCGGTGGATGAGGCGGACGAGAGGGGTGCGAGCACGAAAGCGAGGCACACACGGAAACGCGAGCGCGGCAACGCAAGCACGGACACGGAAGCACGGTCGTCGGGAACGCGATGGCCGGAAGCACGGGACTCAGCACAGGTCGGGGAGGCCGAAATGGTGATGCGGTGGTGTCTGCGGCGGTACGCGGCGGCCAAGGCACGGGCGGATGCGGGGATGGCGACCGCCGAGTACGCGATGGGGACGATCGTGGCGTGCGCCTTCGCCGCGGTTCTGTACAAGGTGGTGACCGGTGGGGCGGTCGACGACGCGCTGCGGTCGGTGATCGGGAAGGCGCTCGATGCGCAGTTCTGAGGCCACCGGCCGGTCCGGTCCGAGCGGGCGGCGCGGCCCGGTCGGACCGGGCGACCGGGGGTTTGTCACGGCGGAGACGGCTGTCGTGCTGCCGGTGCTCGGGTTGTTCGCCCTGATGCTGATCTGGGGTCTGATGGCCGCGTCCGGGCAGATGCGGTGCGTGGACGCGGCGAGGGCGGGGGCACGCGCCGCCGCGCGGTCCGAGCCGCAGGCGGCCGCGCTGGCCGCCGCCCGGTCGGCCGCCCCGCGCGGGGCCCGGGTCGAGCTGCGGCGGGAGGGCGACCTGGTGCGGGTGCGGGTCGAGGCCCGCGCGCCCGGCCCCGGCCCGCTGGCGGTGCGCCTGCGCGGCGAGGCGGTCGCCCTCGTCGAGGAATCGGTGGGCCGGAGTGAGACGCCGCCCGGCGGAGGCGGGGCGTCCGCCGGCGTGGGGGAGGCGGGGCCATGAGACGGGCTGGGGGAGACCGCGGGTCGGCGACGGTGTGGACCGCCCTGGCCGCCACGGCGCTGTGTGCCGTGTTCGCGGCCGTACTCACGGCCGGGCAGGTCATGGTGGCCCGCCACCGGGCGGGCGCGGCAGCGGACCTGGCGGCGCTCGCGGCGGCGGACCATGGGCTGGAGGGGCCCGAGATGGCGTGCCGTCTCGCCCGGCGGGTGGCCGCCGCACAGGGCGCCCGCGTGGTGAGGTGCGCCCTGATCGGTGCGATCGCTGATCTCAGGGTGGAGGCGCGCGCCGGGCCGTTCGCCCCCGAGGTGCGGTCCCGCGCCGGACCCGCCGACCCTGCCGGGCGGCCCCAGGCCCGGTGACATACGCCCCCACAGGCGCCCAGTGGCGGCTGCGCGTACGGGGGCCGGAGCGGGCCGGCAGCAGGCCCTGCGCGTCGTCAGACGGGAGCGTCGTCGGGGTCGGCCGGCTGGGGCGGTGCCTTGGCGAGCAGGGTGCTCAGGAGGCGGATGGCGGCCTTCTTGTCGAGCGGGTCGTTGCCGTTGCCGCACTTGGGGGACTGGATGCAGGACGGGCAGCCGGAATCGCACTCGCAGGCGGCGATCGCCTCGCGGGTGGCCGTGAGCCAGCGGGCCGCGGTGTGGAAGGCGCGCTCGGCGAAGCCCGCGCCGCCGGGGTGCCCGTCGTAGACGAACACGGTCGGAAGGAGGGTGTCGGGGTGGAGCGGGACGGAGACCCCGCCGATGTCCCAGCGGTCGCAGGTCGCGAACAGCGGCAGCATGCCGATGGAGGCGTGCTCGGCCGCGTGCAGGGCGCCGCCGAGGGCCTCGGGGGCGACGCGGGCGTCCTCGAGCTGGTCGTCGGTGACCGTCCACCACACGGCCCGGGTGCGCAGCGTGCGGGGCGGGAGGTCGAGCCGGGACTCGCCCAGCACCTCACCGGTGATCAGCTTGCGGCGCAGAAAGGAGACGACCTGGTTGGTGACCTCGACCGAGCCGAAACACAGCCGCGCGTCGCCCCAGGGGACCTCGGTGGTGGTCTCCAGGATGGAGATCGCCGTGGTGTCGCGGGCGGTGGTCGAATACGGCGGGCTGGCCTCCTCCACGAGCGCGACCGAGTCCTCGAGGTCGAGCTGTCCGACGAGATAGCTCCGGCCCTGGTGGAGGTGGACGGCGCCCTCGTGGACGGTGGTGTGGGCGGCTGAGGCGTCCACGGTGCCCAGCAGCCGTCCCGTCGCCGCCTCCACGATCTGCACCGGCCGCCCGCCCTCGCCGCGGATGTCGGTGAGGTCGGCGGCGCGCTCACGGCGGGTCCAGTGCCAGGCGGTGGCCCGGCGGCGGAGCAGCCTGCGCTGCTCCAACTGCGGCATCAGCTCCTCGGTGGCGGGGCCGAAGAGTTCCAGGTCCGCTTCGGTGAGCGGCAGCTCGGCGGCGGCCGCGCAGAGGTGGGGCGCGAGGACGTAAGGGTTGTCCGGGTCCAGCACGGTGGACTCGACCGGCTGCCGGAAGAGGGCTTCCGGGTGGTGGGCGAGATAGGTGTCCAGCGGATCGTCCCGGGCGACCAGGATGGCCAGCGCGCCCTGCCCGCTGCGCCCGGCCCGCCCCGCCTGCTGCCACAGCGAGGCGCGGGTGCCCGGGTAGCCGGCGAGAACGACGGCGTCCAGCCCGGCCACGTCCATCCCCAGCTCCAGGGCGGTGGTGGCGGCGAGCCCGAGGAGGTCCCCGGAGTGCAGGGCGCGCTCCAGGGCGCGGCGCTCCTCGGGGAGATAGCCGCCCCGGTAGGCGGCGACCCTGCCCGCCAGCGACCGGTCGACCTCGGCGAGCCGCTCCTGGGCGATCAGGGCGATGAGCTCGGCTCCGCGCCGGGAGCGTACGAAGGCGACCGTACGGACGCCCTGGACGGCCAGGTCGGTGAGCAGGTCGGCGGACTCCGCCGTGGCGGTGCGGCGGACCGGGGCGCCCTGCTCGCCGTGCAGTTCGGTCAGCGGCGGCTCCCACAGGGCGAAGACCACCTCGCCCCGGGGCGAGGAATCGTCAGTGATCTCCATCACGGGCAGCCCGGTCAGCCGGGTCGCCGCGACGGCCGGTTCGGCGGCGGTCGCGGAGGCGAGGAGGAAGACGGGCGAGGAGCCGTAGCGGGCGCAGACCCGGCGCAGTCTGCGCAGCACCTGGGCCACATGGGAGCCGAATACGCCCCGGTAGGTGTGGCACTCGTCGATGACGACATAGCGCAGCGCGCGCAGGAAGGAGGACCACCTGGGGTGCCCGGGCAGGATGCCGCGGTGCAGCATGTCGGGGTTGGTGAGCACATAGTTCGCGTACTGGCGGACCCACTCGCGCTCCTCGACCGGGGTGTCCCCGTCGTACACCGCCGCGCGGACGCCGGTGCCCAGCGGCGCGGCGAGATCGGCCACGGCGCGCCGCTGGTCGGCGGCCAGGGCCTTGGTGGGCGCCAGATACAGGGCGGTCGCGCCTCTGCCGTTGGGCTCCTCGGAGCCGTCCAGGAGGGTGCTGAGGACGGGGGCCAGATAGGCCAGGGACTTTCCCGACGCGGTGCCGGTGGCGACGACCACCGATTCGCCTCGCAGCGCGTGTTCGGCCGTACGCGCCTGGTGGGCCCAGGGGCGCTCGATGCCCGCGGCCCGGACAGCGGCGACGACTTCCGGCCGGATCTGGCGAGGCCAATCGGCATGGGTCCCGATACGCGGGGGCAAGTGCTCCGTATGAGTGATGCGCGCAGCCCGGCCCGCCCCAGTGGTGAGCCGCCCTAGGACGGTCCGGGGTGAGGTGCGTATGCCCGCGTTCCGCGGGAGTTGGTTGTGGGCCATCGACACCGAGTCTGTCACTGGTCTGACGGACAATGGGCTCAAGGCGTCGTGCGCGCCTGCTGGTAAGTGATTGAATGCCATCGCGGCTGCCGATCCATGGGGGGCGACCGCTCGATGCAAGGTGCTGGAGGATCCGTGGACCTGTCCCTGTCGACCCGGACCGTTGGCGACCGCACGGTCGTCGAGGTCGGTGGCGAGATTGATGTATACACCGCGCCCAAGCTGCGCGAGCAGCTGGTCGAGCTTGTCAACGACGGCAACTACCACCTGGTCGTCGACATGGAGGGCGTCGACTTTCTCGACTCCACCGGGCTCGGCGTGCTCGTCGGCGGGCTCAAGCGAGTGCGAGCCCACGAGGGCTCGCTGCGCCTGGTCTGCAACCAGGAGCGCATTCTCAAGATCTTCCGAATCACCGGCCTGACCAAGGTGTTCCCGATTCACACCTCGGTCGAGGACGCTGTTGCGGCGACTGACTGATCAGTCACCACCGGAAGAACGAGGGGGCACCGGGCGGATGCGCCCGGCCCCCTGAGATGCACGCCCACACGCCCGAGGGGGATGGCATGGCCACCGTCGAACTCCGCTTCAGCGCGCTGCCCGAGCACGTCAGAACCGCACGCCTGGTGGCGGCGGCCGTGGCGCGCCGGGCCGGTGTGGACGAGGCCGTGCTCGACGAGGTGAGGCTCGCCGTCGGTGAGGCGTGCACGCGCGCGGTCGGGCTGCACCTGAGCAACGGGGTGGAGGCCCCGGTGCGGGTGGTGCTGACCGACGAGGAGAAGAAGTTCTCCATCGAGGTCGGCGACGAGTCGCCGACCTCCGCCGGGCTCGCTCCCGGCTCCCATCCCGATGTGGACGAGGAGCCGGCGGCCGAGGGCGAGGACGAAATGGGGCTCGCGGTCATCAGCGGGCTGGTCGACGACGTCGAGGTGTCGACGAGCGAGACCGGCGGCCGGATCCGGATGAGCTGGCCGACCGCCCCTCAGTCCGTGCTGCCGTAGCCCGACGGCCCGTAGCCCGGCACAGCTCTGCTGCCGCGCGGCCTCCAGCCGCGCGTCTTCCGCCAAAACCCCGACCGCTCGCGCCGACGTCCCCGACGGACGTCGGCGCCGGGTGCTCCGCCCTGCTCCGGCCCTGCGCTGAGCAGGGCTTTTTATATGACGCTGAGATCGTTTATAGAGATCATTATCCATGCGTCAGCGAATTAGATACCTTCCTTCATCCGGGGGAATTCCCGCGGCCGAAACCTATTGATCTTCCCTGGTGCAGGCGAATTCCTATTCCGGCGCCCTGTTTTGATCTGGTGCCGCTCCCTACAATCCGTCCACATCTTGAGCTCAGGACGCCTGAGCGTGGCGGCTCTTCTGCGGTCGCAGAACTGCTGCGCGCCCATGTGCCAAACGTCAAGGAGGACGAATGGCGGGGCAACTCACCCCTCATCCACTGGACCTTCCCCCAACCCTGGCCGCCGCAGAACTGACCCACGACAACAGAGTGATCGTGCTGGTGATCGCCGCGGTCGCGGTGGCGGCACTCGCGGTCGCGGTGACGCTGGTACGACAAGTGCTCGCGGCCGACGAGGGCACCGACACCATGAAGAAGATCGCAGCGGCGATCCAGGAAGGCGCGAATGCCTATCTGGCTCGGCAGCTGCGCACTCTCGGCGTATTCGCCGCCGTGGTGTTCTTCCTGCTCATGCTGTTGCCGGCGGACGACTGGAAGCAGCGCATCGGGCGATCGGTGTTCTTTCTGATCGGCGCCGGATTCTCGGCGGCCACTGGCTATATCGGGATGTGGCTCGCCGTGCGCAGCAATGTGCGCGTCGCGGCCGCCGCCCGTGAGGCGACGCCGGACAAGCCGTCCGGGTCCACTCCCGTCAATGGGAGTTCCCCCTCATCGACCCCGGGCGAATCGGATGTCGATCTGACGGCCGTCTCGCACAAGGCCATGAAGATCGCTTTCCGCACGGGTGGCGTGGTCGGCATGTTCACCGTCGGCCTCGGCCTGCTCGGCGCGTCATGCGTGGTGCTGGTTTACGCGGCCGACGCGCCCAAGGTGCTCGAGGGCTTCGGCCTGGGTGCCGCCCTGATCGCCATGTTCATGCGGGTCGGCGGCGGCATCTTCACCAAGGCCGCCGACGTCGGCGCCGACCTCGTCGGCAAGGTCGAGAAGGGCATCCCCGAGGACGACCCGCGCAACGCCGCGACCATCGCGGACAACGTCGGCGACAACGTCGGGGACTGCGCGGGCATGGCGGCGGACCTGTTCGAGTCCTACGCCGTGACCCTGGTCGCCGCGCTCATCCTCGGCAAGGCCGCCTTCGGCGACGCGGGCCTGGCGTTCCCGCTGATGGTCCCGGCCATCGGCGTGGTCACCGCCATGATCGGCATCTTCGCCGTGGCCCCGCGGCGCGCCGACCGCAGCGGCATGACCGCCATCAACCGCGGCTTCTTCATCTCCGCGGTGATCTCGCTGGCGCTGGTGGCGGTCGCGGTCTTCGTTTATCTGCCGTCCAGCTACGCCGACCTGGACGGCGTCACCGACCGCGCGATCCTCGGTCACGGCGGGGATCCGCGCGTGCTCGCCCTCGTCGCCGTCGCCATCGGCATTGTGCTGGCCGCGCTCATCCAGCAGCTCACCGGCTACTTCACCGAGACCACCCGACGTCCGGTGCGGGACATCGGCAAGACATCCCTGACCGGTCCGGCCACCGTCGTGCTCGCCGGGATCTCGCTCGGGCTGGAGTCCGCGGTGTACTCGGCGACGCTGATCGGCCTCAGCGTCTACGGCGCGTTCCTGCTCGGCGGCACCTCGATCATGCTGGCGCTGTTCGCGGTCGCGCTGGCCGGCACGGGCCTGCTCACCACCGTGGGCGTGATCGTCGCGATGGACACCTTCGGCCCGGTCTCCGACAACGCCCAGGGCATCGCCGAGATGTCCGGCGATGTCAAGGGCGCGGGCGCGCAGGTGCTCACGGACCTCGACGCGGTCGGCAACACCACCAAGGCGATCACCAAGGGCATCGCCATCGCGACGGCGGTGCTCGCCGCCTCGGCGCTCTTCGGCTCGTACCGCGACGCCATCGCCGAGGCGGTCTCCGAGGTGCATACGACCGTGGCCGGGAACATGAACCTGAGCCTGGACATCTCGCAGCCGAACAACCTGGTCGGGCTCGTCCTCGGCGCCGCCGTCGTCTTCCTGTTCTCGGGACTGGCGATCAACGCGGTGTCGCGTTCCGCGGGCGCGGTGGTCTTCGAGGTGCGGCGGCAGTTCCGCGAGAAGCCCGGGATCATGGACTACAGCGAGACGCCCGAGTACGGGCGGGTCGTGGACATCTGCACCAAGGACGCGCTGCGCGAGCTCACCACGCCCGGCCTGCTGGCCGTGCTGGCGCCGATCGCGGTCGGCTTCACCTTCGGGGTCGGCGCGCTCGGCTCGTTCCTGGCCGGCGCGATCGGCACCGGGACGCTGATGGCGGTGTTCCTGGCGAACTCCGGCGGGGCCTGGGACAACGCGAAGAAGCTGGTGGAGGACGGCCATCACGGTGGCAAGGGCAGCGAGGCGCATGCCGCGACGGTGATCGGCGACACGGTCGGCGACCCGTTCAAGGACACGGCGGGCCCCGCGATCAACCCGCTGCTGAAGGTCATGAACCTGGTGGCGCTGCTGATCGCCCCGGCGGTCGTGAAGTTCTCCTACGGCAACGACGCCAGCCCGGGCCTGCGGGCCGGGATCGCGTCGCTGGCCCTGGTGATCATCATCGCCGCCGTATACGCGTCCAAGCGGCGCGGCATCGCGGTGGGCGACGAGGGCAACTCCGAGCGGGTCAGTAAGTCAGCCGACGCCGCGGTGGTGTCCTGACGCGGGCGGAGCGGCCGCGAGCCGGCGGGGCGAGCCCCGCAACGGGCGGGCGGACAGGGTGCGTCGCACGCTGTCCGCCCGCTTCCGCGTCCGTCCGCCGGGGCTCTCTTCAACGCTCCCTTCTGAGCTCCCTTCAATGAGGCGGACAGCACACCTGGCTTGGTTCAAATGGCTTCATAAGGCCCTATAGGGGACGCTCAACCCAGGGACCCGGCCGTTCGGCCGTGTATGTTCCGGGGCCGAGAAGAGCCATGGAAGGGACCAATCCGGTGAACAAGAAGCTTGTGGCGGCACTGTCCGGCGGTGCGGCACTTGTCGTGGCGCTGACCGGCTGCGGCGGTGGGGGCGAAAGCAACAAGAAGGTCAACGACTGGGCCAAAACGGTCTGTGACGAAGTACAGCCCCAGCTGAAGAAGATCCAGGCCGCCAACGCCTCGATCCAGGCCGCGTCCGACGAGCAGGACTCCAAGAAGCTTCAGCAGACCGACTCCGAGGCCTTCGGGGACATCTCCGAGGCGTACGCGGCCCTCGCCAAGGCGGTGCAGGACGCGGGCGCCCCGCCCGTCAAGGGCGGCGAGCAGACCCAGAAGCAGGCGGTCAAGGAGCTCAACTCCACCTCCAAGGCGTACAAGGACCTCCAGACGACCGTCGACAAGCTCGACACCTCGGACAAGGCGAAGTTTGCGGCGGGCCTCAAGGGCATCGCCGACGAGCTCAACAAGCTCAGCAATTCGGGTGACAAGGCGCTTCAGAAGCTTCAGGAGGGCGAGGTCGGCAAGGCGATGGCCAAGCAGCCCGGCTGCCAGAAGCCCAAGGGCACCAGCACCGCGTCTCCCTCGTAGCCGCTCGGCCCCCATCGTCGGTGGCCCTCACTGCCAGCGGTTCCCCCGACTGTCAGTGGTTCCCCTGACAATGGGGGCGTGAGTACGCATCGCCTCCCCAGCCCCGCCGGCCCCGAGCGCATCGCCCATCTGCGCGATGCGCTGCTGGCCGCCGCCTTCACCGCCGACGGCCTGCTGGACCTGCTCGGCGCCCCCGCCTACGCGGCCCTGGCGCGCAGCGAGACCGTCCCCGCCCTGCGCGCCACGCGGGGCGACGGCCCGCTGGAGACGCTGGTGCGGCTGTTCCTGCTGCAGCGCCCGGTCGCGTACGGGCGGGCGGCCGCTGCCCTGCCCGTCGAGGACTGCCTGGCCGACGGCTGGCTGGTGCGCGACGGCGACGAGGTGCGGGCCACCGTGGATGTGCGCCCGTACGGCGGCCCGCAGGGCGAGGACTGGTGGATCGTCTCCGACCTGGGCTGCGCGGTCGGCGGCGCGGGAGGCATCGGCGGGCCCGGCGGCGTGGACCGCTCGGGGCTCGTCCTCGGGGTCGGCGGGGCGTCCACCACGCTCGCCGGGCTCACGGTCCGCGCCCCGGTGGGCCGGGCCCTCGACCTCGGCACCGGCTCCGGCATCCAGGCGCTGCACGCCGCCCGCCACGCGGCCTCCGTCACCGCCACGGACACCAACCCGCGCGCCCTGCGCATCGCCCGGCTCACCCTCGCCCTGTCCGGCGCGGCGGAGCCCGATCTGCGGGAGGGCTCGCTCTTCGAGCCGGTCGCCGGCGAGGCGTACGACCTGATCGTCTCCAACCCGCCCTTTGTGATCTCGCCGCCCTCCTCCGAGCGGGACCGGCTGGTCTACCGGGACGGCGGGATGTCCGGTGACGACCTGTGCCGCACCCTGGTCCAGCGCTCCGCCGGCCATCTCACCGACGGCGGCTGGTGCCAGCTGCTGGCCAACTGGCAGCACGTGGAGGGGGAGGACTGGCGCGAGCGGATCGCCTCCTGGGTGCCCAGCGGCTGTGACGCCTGGATCGTGCAGCGCGAGGTGCAGGACATCACGCAGTACGCCGAGCTGTGGCTGCGGGACGCCGGGGCCCACCTCGCCGGGCCCGCCGAGTACGCCGCGCGGTACGACGCCTGGCTGGAGGAGTTCGAGGCCCGCAAGACCAGGGCCGTGGGGTTCGGCTGGATCACCCTGCGCAAGTCCGGGGCCGACCGCCCGTCCGTGATCGCGGAGGAGTGGCCGCACCCGGTGGAGCAGCCGCTGGGGGAGGCGGTCGTGGCCCACTTCGAGCGGCAGGACTTCCTGCGCACACACGACGACGCGGCGCTGCTGGCCGCCCGCTTCCGGCTGGCCGACGAGGTCGTCCAGGAGCAGGTGGGGCTGCCCGGCGCGGAGGACCCCGAGCATGTGGTGCTGCGTCAGAACCGTGGCATGCGGCGGGCGACGAAGGTGGACACGGTCGGCGCGGGCTTCGCGGGGGTGTGTGACGGCACGCTCAGCGCGGGCCGCATCCTGGACGCGATCGCCCAGCTGCTCGGGGAGGATCCGGTGGTGCTGCGCGACCGCACCCCCGACTCGATCAGGCTCCTGGTGGAGCAGGGGTTCCTGCGTCCGGTGGACGAGCCGGTGGACGGATGGGGTGACGAACCGGGGGCCGGGGCGACCGGGTCGGTGGACGGACGGGGGGAGTAGAGGTAGTGCGCCGGAGCGCGCGCGACACTCCGCGCTCCGCCCGGATGGCAAGAAGTTGCCACTCAGAGGCGTGATCATGGCCGGAAGAGCGGGTCGTGCGCTGTTCACCCGCGGTTCGCGCATGCGCCTTCCGCGGGTGCCACGCTCTGCCCATGGAGAGGGGACCCGCGATCTTCGCCGGTACGGCGTTCGTCGTGTTCGGCGCGGCGCTGCTGCTGTGGACAGCAGCGCGAACGCGGCGGCGCGCGCCGGTCGCGCACGGTGTGAGCCCTGTCGCTTCGGCGGTCCTCTCCGTTCTCTTCGGCACCGCCGCGCTGGGCGGCGGGATCTGGTGCCTGGTTTACGCCTGACAGGGCCCTCGCGCGACGCCGAGTGCCGGTCCGGGCGGCAGACAGGACGCTTGTCGGGTTACCGTTCGAGTGGCGTTGCGGGCTTTTTCCGTTTGACACGGGGCCGGGAGGTACCGTCACACTCCGCAGCGTCACCGTAGTGGTGTGCGTGTGCACGTAACCCGTGCAGTAGTGCCCGTTCACCGAGCGTCGACCGGAGAGAAGAGCGAAGTTGTCCCCGACCAGCGAGACCGCACAGGGCGGCCGCCGACTTGTCATCGTCGAGTCGCCTGCCAAGGCGAAGACGATCAAGGGCTATCTCGGCCCGGGCTACGTGGTCGAAGCGAGTGTCGGGCACATCCGGGACCTGCCGAACGGTGCGGCCGAGGTGCCCGACCAGTACACCGGGGAGGTCCGCCGCCTCGGTGTGGACGTCGAACACGACTTCCAGCCTGTCTATGTCGTCAACGCCGACAAGAAGAGCCAGGTCAGGAAGCTCAAGGAGTTGCTCGCCGACTCGGATGAGCTCTTCCTGGCCACCGATGAGGACCGCGAGGGCGAGGCCATCGCCTGGCACCTCCAGCAGGTGCTCAAGCCCAAGGTCCCGGTCCGACGGATGGTCTTCCACGAGATCACCAAGGACGCGATCCGCGCGGCCGTCGCCAATCCGCGCGAGCTGAACCAGCGGCTGGTCGACGCCCAGGAGACCCGCCGCATCCTGGACCGCCTCTACGGCTACGAGGTGTCGCCGGTCCTGTGGAAGAAGGTCATGCGCGGCCTGTCCGCGGGCCGCGTCCAGTCGGTGGCCACCCGCCTGGTCGTCGAGCGCGAGCGCGAGCGCATCGCCTTCCGCTCCGCCGAGTACTGGGACCTGACCGGCGTCTTCGCGACCGGCCGGGCCGGGGACACCAGCGACCCCGGCACCTTCGGCGCCCGGCTGACCGCCGTCGACGGCCGCCGTGTCGCCCAGGGCCGCGACTTCACCTCGACCGGGCAGCTCAAGGGCGGTGCCCAGGTCCTGCACCTGGACGAGGCGGGTGCGCGCGGGCTGGCCGCGGGCCTCGCGGGCGCCGCCTTCACGGTGCGCTCCGTCGAGTCCAAGCCGTACCGCCGCTCGCCGTACGCCCCGTTCCGCACCACGACCCTCCAGCAGGAGGCCAGCCGCAAGCTCGGCTTCGGCGCCAAGGCGACCATGCAGGTGGCGCAGAAGCTGTACGAGAACGGCTTCATCACGTATATGCGTACGGACTCCACCACCCTGTCCGAGACGGCGGTGGCGGCGGCCCGGGCGCAGGTCACCCAGCTGTACGGGGCCGACTATCTGCCGGACAAGCCGCGCACCTACGCGGGCAAGGTCAAGAACGCCCAGGAGGCGCACGAGGCGATCCGCCCCTCGGGGGACCGCTTCCGGACCCCGGCGGAGACCCGTCTCACCGGCGACCAGTTCCGGCTGTACGAGCTGATCTGGAAGCGGACCGTCGCCTCCCAGATGAAGGACGCGGTCGGCAACTCCGTCACCGTCAAGATCGGCGGCCGGGCGAGCGACGGCCGCGACGCCGAGTTCTCCGCCTCCGGCAAGACGATCACCTTCCACGGCTTCATGAAGGCCTATGTGGAGGGCGCGGACGACCCGAACGCCGAGCTCGACGACCGCGAGCGGCGCCTGCCGCAGGTCGCCGAGGGCGACCGGCTGGCCGCCGAGGAGATCACCGCCGACGGCCACGCCACCAAGCCCCCGGCCCGCTACACCGAGGCCTCGCTGGTCAAGGAGCTCGAAGAGCGCGAGATCGGCCGCCCCTCGACCTATGCCTCGATCATCGGCACCATCCTGGACCGCGGCTATGTCTTCAAGAAGGGCACCGCGCTGGTCCCGTCCTTCCTGAGCTTCGCCGTGGTCAACCTGCTGGAGAAGCACTTCGGCCGGCTGGTCGACTACGACTTCACCGCCAGGATGGAGGACGACCTCGACCGCATCGCGCGCGGTGAGGCCCAGGCCGTGCCGTGGCTCAAGCGCTTCTACTTCGGCGAGAGCACCACCGTGCCCGGGGGCGGGGCGACCGCGCCCGGGGCCGAGAGCGATGCCGCCGCGGCCGGAAACGGCGACGGCGACCACCTCGGCGGCCTCAAGGACCTGGTCACCGACCTCGGCGCGATCGACGCCCGCGAGATCTCCTCCTTCCCCGTGGGCGACGGCATCGTGCTGCGGGTCGGCCGCTACGGCCCGTACGTCGAGCGGCCGACCGAGGCCGAGGGCGAGACCGGCCAGCGCGCCGACGTCCCCGACGACCTGCCGCCGGACGAGCTGACCGTCGAGTACGCGGAGGAGCTGCTCGCCAAGCCGAGCGGCGACTTCGAGCTCGGGACGGACCCGGAGACCGGCCGCAAGATCGTCGCCAAGGACGGCCGCTACGGCCCGTACGTCACCGAGGTGCTCCCCGAGGACACCCCGAAGACCGGAAAGAACGCGGTCAAGCCGCGCACCGCCTCGCTCTTCAAGTCGATGAGCCTGGACACGGTCACCCTGGCGGACGCGCTGCGGCTGATGTCGCTGCCGCGCGTGGTCGGGGCCGACGCCGAGGGTGTCGAGATCACCGCGCAGAACGGCCGCTACGGCCCGTACCTGAAGAAGGGCACGGACTCGCGGTCGCTCGAAGGCGAGGAGCAGCTCTTCACGATCACCCTCGACGAGGCGCTCGCGATCTACGCGCAGCCCAAGCAGCGCGGCCGGGCCGCGGCCAAGCCGCCGCTGAAGGAGCTGGGCACCGACCCGGTCAGCGAGCGGCCGGTCGTGGTCAAGGACGGCCGGTTCGGCCCGTACGTGACCGACGGCGAGACCAACGCGACGCTGCGCCGCGACGACGACGTCGAGACGATCACTCCGGAGCGCGGCTTCGAGCTGCTCGCCGAGAAGCGCGCCAAGGGCCCGGCCAAGAAGACCGCCAAGAAGACCGCGGCGAAGAAGACGACCACGGCCAAGAAGACGGCGGCCAAGAAGACCACCACCGCCAAGAAGACCGCGGCCAAGAAGACGACCACGGCCAAGAAGACCGCGGCGAAGAAGACGGCGACGGCTGCCAAGGCGGCCACGAAGCCGTCGGCTCAGGCCGACTGAGGCCGGCGGCCCGGTCCGGGGCGGCGCCCCCGACCGGGCCCGAGGCGGCGGCCAAGGCCTGAAGCGGCGGCCAAAGCCGACGGAAACCGGCGGATCGCGCGGATGCCCGCCCGTTTGTTCGGGCGGGTACCCGGGTATTAACGCGATCCGGATAGGCTGGCGGGATGACGCGAGAGCAGCCTACGGACGTGACCACCACATCCGGCGCCCTTGCCGCGGATTCCCGCGAGCGTGCCGTACGAGCCCTGCTGCGCCATCCGCCGCTGCGCCGCCTGTGGAGCGCCCAGCTCGTCAGCGGCACCGCGGACGCGCTGGCCGTGCTGGTGCTCGTCCTGCTGTCGCTCCAGGCGTCCGTCGCCACGGGTGCCTTCGGCGACGGATACCGCGGCGCGGCCCTGGCCGTCGCGGCGGTCCTGGGCGCGCGGTCCCTCGCGACCGTGCTGTTCGGGGCGGTGCTGCTCGGCCCGCTGTCCGCGCTGGTCGGACCGTCGGGGCCGCTGGACCGCCGCTGGACCATGATCGGCGCGGACGCGCTGCGGCTGGCGCTGCTGATCGTCGCCCCCCTGTGGATCGACTGGACCCCCGACGACGCCGTCGCCTGGCTGCTCATCACCACCTTCCTCATCGGCGTCGCCGAGCGGCTGTGGACCGTGGCCAAGGACAGCGCGGCACCCGGGCTGCTCCCGGCCCCGCCCCTCGAGGGCGCGGCCGTCCGCCCGCTGCCCGACCACCTCGACGCGCTGCGCCGGCTGTGGCTCCGTACCAACTTCGTGGCGCTGCCCATCGCCGCCGCCGCGCTGCTCGCCGCCACGCTCGTCGGACGGCTGCTCGCCACCGGCCTCGTGTGGTTCGACACCCACCAGGCGGCGCTGGGCTCGTACGTCGGCGCCGGGCTCTTCTCCGCCTCCCTGTCGATCCTGTACTTCGTCGAGCTCTCCGGCGCGGAGGCCCCCCGCGCCCGCTCCCCCCTGGAGGGGCTGCGCCGCCCGCGCGCCGCGTCGGGCTCCGGCCCCGACAAGGGCCGCACCGGCGCCGTTCCGCTGCTCGTCCTCGCCTGCGCCGCCGTCGCGGCCGCGGTCGCCGCAGCCGTCGGCGTGGCCGCGCTCCAGGCGGTCGACCTCGGCGGCGGGCCGGTCGGCTTCTCGCTGCTCGTGCTGGCCCTCGGCGGCGGCCCGGCCGTCGGCGTCCGCTGGGCCCCCAAGGTGCTGCCGGGCCTGTCCCGGCGCCGCCTGCTGGCGCTGGCGATCGCGCTGACCGGGCTGGCGCTGCTGGTCGCGGGCCTGGTCCACGACACCACGACCGTCGTGCTGATCACCGTGGTCGCCGGGGTCTCGGCGGGCATCGCCGCCAACACCGGCCACGTCCTGCTCGACCAGGAGGCCGAGGAGTCCCGCCGGGCCCGTACGACCGAGCATCTGCACGCCGTCGTCCGCGTCTTCGTCGGGCTCGGAGCGGTGGCCGCCCCGCTGCTGGCCGCCGTGATCGGACCGCACCGGCTGGGCAGCGGCGACTTCGTCTTCGCCCACGGCGGCGCGGCCTTCACCCTCATGCTCGTCGGTGCGCTGCTGCTGCCCGTCGCCGCGCTCGTCCTCGGCAAGACCGACGACCGCCAGGGCGTGCCGCTGCGGCACGACCTGCGCGAGGCGCTGCGCGGCGCGGAGGCCGTGGAGGCGCCTGCCGCGACCGGCTTCTTCGTCGTCGTGGAGGGCGGCGACGGAGCGGGCAAGACCACCCAGGTCGAGGCGGTCGCCGAGTGGATCAGGGCCAAGGGCCACGAGGTCGTGGTGACCCGCGAGCCGGGCGCGACCGCCATCGGCAAGCGGCTCCGCTCGATCCTGCTCGACGTCTCCTCGGCCGGGATCTCCCACCGGGCGGAGGCGCTGCTGTACGCGGCCGACCGTGCCGAGCACGTCGACTCCGTGGTCCGCCCGGCGCTGGAGCGCGGCGCGGTCGTCATCTCGGACCGCTACATCGACTCGTCCGTCGCCTACCAGGGCGCCGGCCGTGACCTGGCCCCGACCGAGATCGCCCGCATCTCGCGCTGGGCGACGAACGGCCTGGTGCCGCACCTGACGGTGCTGCTCGACGTCGCGCCGGAGACCGCGCGCGAGCGCTTCACCGAGGCCCCGGACCGGCTCGAGTCCGAGCCCGCCGAGTTCCACCAGCGGGTACGGAACGGCTTCCTGACCCTCGCCGCGGCCGACCCGGCCCGCTACCTCGTCGTCGACGCCGGCCAGCTGCCCGAGGCCGTCACGGCCGTCGTACGCCACCGCCTGGACCGGATGCTGCCGCTGTCCGAGGCGGAGGTGAAGGCGCAGGAGGAGGCCCGGCGCAAGGCCGAGGAAGAGGCGCGCCGCAAGGCCGAGGAGGAGGCCCGCCGCAAGGCGGAGGAGGAGCGGCTGGAGCGCGAGCGGCAGGAGGCCCTCGCCAAGGCGCGCGCCGAGGAGGAGGAGCGCAAGCGCCTCGAGCTGGAGGAGGCTCGGCGGCGCGAGGCCGAGCGCCAGGCGGAGGAGGCCCGCAAGCGGGCCGAGGACGCCCGTCGGCGCGCCGAGGAGGAGCGCAAGCGCATCGAGGCCGAGGACCGGGCCCGCGCCGTCGAGGAGGAGCGGCGCCGCCGCCAGGCCGAGGAGGAGGCCCGGCTGCGGGCCGAGGCGGAGGCGCGCCGCCTGGAGAAGCAGCGCAAGGCGGAGGAGGCGCTGCTGCGGGCCGAGGAGGCGCGGCTGGCCTCGGAGGCGGGCCCGTCGCCCGCGCCCGAGCCCAAGGCCGCTCCGGCCGCGCCCCCGGCGGGTTCTCCCTCCGCGAGCGCTGACGCCCCGACGGTCGAGACCCCGGCCCCCGCGCCGTCCAAGGACGCGGACACGGCCGACTCGACGGTGACCGTCCAGACGCCGCGCGTCGACCCCCGGACCGCCCGCCCCGGCGGCGGGGCCGCCGACGCCGACGAGACCGCCGTGCTGCCGCCCGTGCGGCCCCAGGGGGGCTCGGACGTCGAGGAGACGGCCGTCCTGCCCAAGCCGCCCTCCCCGCCGGCTCCGTCGACTCCGCCCGCGGGCGCGGCCGACGAGACGGCCGTGCTGCCGCCCGTACGGGACGACCGGCCCGCCGACTCCCGGCCCGCCGACTCCCGGTCCGGCGACTCCCGGTCCGGCGACCCGGCCGACCGGGTGCCGCCGTGGCTGTTCCGGCCGGAGGAGCAGCAAGGCGCTCAGCAGGGCAGCGCCCAGGAAGGCGGACGCGGACAGGGGAACGAGCGCACCCGCGAGATCCCGCAGTTCGGCGAGGGGCAGCCGCCCCGGCAGGCCGAGTCCGAGCCGTCGAGCCGCCCCCGGCAGCGGCGCCGCCCGGAGTGGGCGGAGGAGACCCCGCTGGACGACCTGCCGACGCTGGCCGACGAGCTGCTCGGCCCGCGTGACGACGAGGACGGCGGCCGGCGCCGCCGCTGACCCCGGTGGGCCGCCCGCGCGGTCGGCGCTGTCAGGCGCTGTCGGTGCTTGTCGGTGGAGTGGCCCACAATGGGATGCCGTAAGGACGAGCGGCGGAGGCGGTCATGGCGGTGTGGGACGACCTGGTCGGACAGGACCGGGTGGCGAGCCAGCTGACCGCTGCCGCGCGCGACGCGGACGCGCTGGTCACGGCAGCGGCGGCCGCTGCCGGGGGCCGGCCGACCGCCTCGCCCGACGGAGCCCCCGCCGCGTCCAAGATGACCCACGCCTGGCTGTTCACCGGCCCGCCCGGCTCCGGCCGCGCCTCGGCCGCCCGCGCCTTCGCCGCCGCGCTCCAGTGCGTCAGCCCCGACCGGGCGCTCGGCGGCGCCCCCGGCTGCGGCTTCTGCGACGGCTGCCACACCACCCTGGTCGGGACGCACGCCGACGTTGAGGTGGTGCGTACGGACCTGCTGAGCATCGGCGTGAAGGAGACCCGCGACCTCGTCCGCCGGGCCCAGCTCTCGCCGGCCGGCGGCCGCTGGCAGGTGATCATCCTGGAGGACTCCGACCGCCTGACCGAAGGCGCGGGAAACGTCCTGCTCAAGGCCGTCGAGGAGCCCGCGCCACGCACGGTGTGGCTGCTGTGCACGCCCTCCCTGGAGGATGTGCTGCCCACGATCCGCTCCCGCTGCCGGCTGCTGACCCTCCGCACGCCGCCGGTGGACGCCGTCGCGGACCTCCTCGTCCGCCGGGACGGTATCGAGCCCGAGCTCGCCGCATCCGCCGCCCGCGCCACCCAGGGCCACATCGACCGGGCCCGCCGCCTGGCCACCGACGAGCGGGCGCGGGCCCGCCGCGCGTCGGTGCTGAAGCTCCCGCTCCGCGTCGATGACGTGGGCGGCTGTCTGAAGGCGGCCCAGGAGCTGGTCGACGCGGCGGCCGAGGACGCCAAGCAGGTCGCGGAGGAGACGGACGCCAAGGAGACCGAGGAGATGCGCGCCGCGCTGGGTGCTGCCGCCGGGCCGGGCGGACGGCTGCCGCGCGGCACCGCAGGCGCCATGAAGGAGCTCCAGGACCGCCAGAAGCGCCGCGCGACCCGCACCCAGCGCGACAGCCTCGACCTGGCACTCACCGACCTGGCGGGCTTCTACCGGGACGTGCTCGCGATCCAGTTCGGCTCGCGTACGGCCATCGCCAACACCGACGTCCAGGACGCGCTGGAGCGGATCGCGGCCGGCTCCAAGCCGGAGCGGACGCTGCGCCGGATAGAGGCGGTCAAGGCCTGCCGTGAGGCGCTGGACCGCAATGTGGCGCCGCTGCTGGCGGTCGAGGCGATGACCATGGCGCTGCGCGCGGGCTGAGCCCGCGGCGCTCTCGATCACCTGTACGAGTTTCGCGGCCACAGGGTTATCCACAGGCGAGCACGGAACGCGTCGATGCGACTACGCTCCGCATATCCGAATCGACCGAGGACTGCCGATGGACATCAGCCGCCGCACGCTCCGCGCCTTCGGCGCCGCCTTCACCGGCGTCGCCCTGCTCCTCGGCGGCTGCACCTCCGGCGCCTCCTCGCCGCGCAAGCCGCCGTCGACGAAGGCGTCGGTTCGGGCCGCCGCCCTCGCGCCGTACTACCGGCAGAAGCTCAGCTGGCGCGAATGCAGAGGCGGCGCGGGCTTCGAATGCGCCACGCTGAAGGCCCCGCTGGACTATGCCCGGCCCGATGGCGGCGGTGAGGTGAAGCTCGCGGTCTCCCGCAAGAAGGCCACGGGCTCCGGCAAGCGGCTCGGCTCCCTGATGGTCAACCCCGGCGGCCCGGGCGGCTCCGCGATCGACTATCTCCAGAGCTACGCGGGCATCGGCTACCCGGCCCGGATCCGCGCGCGCTACGACATGGTGGCCATGGACCCGCGTGGCGTGGCCGCCAGTGAGCCCATCACCTGTCTGAGTGACAAGCAGATGGACGCCTTCACTCAGACCGACCAGACCCCCGACGCCCCGGCCGAGACCCGCCGCCTCGTCGCCTCTTACCAGAAGTTCGCCCGCGGCTGCGCGGCCCGCTCCGGCCGGCTCCTCGGCCATGTCTCGACCGTGGAGGCGGCGCGCGACATGGACCTGCTGCGGGCGGTCCTGGGCGACCGGAAGCTCAATTACGTCGGCGCCTCGTACGGCACCTTCCTCGGCGCGACCTACGCCGACCTCTTCCCGCGCCGCGTCGGCCGCCTGGTCCTCGACGGCGCGCTCGACCCGGCGCTCTCCTCCGAGCGGATCAACCGCGACCAGACCGCCGGCTTCGAGACCGCCTTCACCGCCTTCGCCAAGGACTGTGTGCGCCGCGCGAGCTGCCCCCTGGGCACGCGCGACGTCGCCCAGGCCCGCCGGCGCCTGTCCGCCCTCTTCGCCCGCCTGGACGCCCACCCCGTGCCCGCCGGCGAGTCCCGCCGCCTCGGTGAGTCCCTGGCCACCACCGGTGTGCTCGCCGCCCTGTACGACGAGGGCGCCTGGCCCCAGTTGCGCACCGCCCTCCGCTCGGCCACCCGCGGCGACGGCAGCGGCCTGCTCACCCTCGCCGACCTCTACTACGAGCGCGGCGCCGACGGCTCGTACGCCAACCTCATGTACGCCAACCCCGCCGTCAACTGCCTGGATCTCCCACCCGCCTTCCGCACCCCCGCCGACGTCAGCAAATCCCTCGCCGCCTTCCAGAAGGCGTCCCCCGTCTTCGGCAAGGCCCTGGCCTGGGCCGCCCTGAACTGCGCCTACTGGCCGGTGCGCCCCACCGGCACCGCCCACCCCCTCCGCGCCAAGGGTGCCGCCCCCATCGTCGTCGTCGGCACCACCCGCGACCCCGCCACCCCCTACACCTGGGCCCGCTCCCTGGCCTCCCAGCTCGCCTCCGCCACCCTCCTCACCTACGACGGCGACGGCCACACCGCCTACGGCCGCGGCAGCACCTGCATCGACACCGCCATCGACACCTACCTCCTGACCGGCACCCCGCCCCCCTCCGGCAAACGCTGCACCTGACCTGCACCTGACCTGCGCCAATGCTGCGCACCCGGGCAGTGATCAACCCCGTACGGAGCACCCCCCGAAACTGTGTAGACTTGGCGACGCTGCTGATGCCAGCCTGGCCAGGCAGCATGCCGCCTTAGCTCAGTCGGCCAGAGCGACGCACTCGTAATGCGTAGGTCAAGGGTTCGATTCCCTTAGGCGGCTCCGACAGAACCCCAGCTCGGACAGTGTCTGAGATGGGGTTCTTTGTTGCAACGGATACGGCGGCGGCGCCGTGCGCGGGCCGCGCGGCTGCCGGTGGTCTCATTTCTGGTCTCAGTTGCGGGGTTCGGCTGGGGCATGCACACGGCACGGCTCCGCACGCGGAAACGTGCGCTACTACCTCCGTGAGCTTTCTCCCCTCCCCCGCGAGCCCGCCCCGCCCAGGAATCCGACCCTGTGACCATCGCCGGGCGCGTCAGGCCGAAGCCGGACCTGCGCTACCACCTCAGCCGCGGCCGCTACAACCTGTGCTTGCTGGTTGGGCAGGCCGACGCCTGAGACAGGCGCAGCAAGCGGGCGAGCATGTCCGCTCCTGACAGCGCACTGAGCCGAACCCGCCGAATCCGGCTACTGCGTTACGGCTCCGGGGGCGTTGTGCGCATGTGGCCGAAGGGGTCCCCTGCAACGGCGGTGCGTCTTAGGGTTATGGGCAGAAGATGGAGGTCGTACGTGGTGGAGCGGAAGCCCGACGGAGGGTTCGCGTGCGAACTGGTCCTCAACGGGGATGTACGAGCGGATGCACCTGCTGCTCTGGGGCGGGAACTGTTCGAGAGCGGGGCCGCGCGGGTCGTACCGGTCTACGCGACACGACCGGCGCCCGGACGACGCTCGGGCGGTGTCGTCGAGGTGGCCACCCTCGTGGTGACCTCGGCCGGAACCCTGGTCTCGATCATCGATACGATCCGGGGCTGGCTGACCAGGGAGCGTAACGCCCCTTCGGGGAATGGGCCGGGCACGGCGGACAGGACCGGTGGCGTCACCTCGATCACGGTGATCATGGGGGACGACAAGGTGGAGATCATCCAGCCCTCCACCGCCGCCGAGGAGCGGCTCGTCGAGGCATTCGTCCGGCGGCACAGTCCGTCATGAGCGGGCCGTCATGAGCGAACCGGCCACGCTGAACGTTCGGGTCACCGGACAAGGCATGACCGTTCGCTACGAGTACGACCTGCGGGTCGGCAGCACTGTTGGCGACAGTCCTCCGCTCGAAATGGAGTACACGGTCGAGGTCGACCCAGGACTGGTGAAGGGCTGCCGCGCCCGGATCGACGAGGCCCTGACGAAGGCAGCGGCCGGGGAACCGGACCCGGAACCAGGCCTGGTCAAGGAGTTGGCCAAGTGGGGCAAGCTGCTCTACGGGCATCTGTTCCCGCGGGTACAGGGCAACGCGGCCGAGCTGGTCACCCGGCTGCACGCGTCGACCGGACCCGTCCTGGTGCGTACGAACGAGCAGGATGTCCCGTGGGAACTGCTGCACGACGGTGCGGACTTCGTCTGCCTCAAGCATGATCTCGGGCGTCGGTTGATGGGCAAGCGCCCCGTCGTCGGCGGGCGCAGCATCAGCCGGGTCGGCCGCGCGCTCATCGTGGGCGACACGCTCGGCGACCTTGCCTCCGCCCGCAAGGAGGTTGCCAAGGTCGCGGCGTGGCTGGTCGGCCGTGGTATCGAGTGCAAGGTGCTGCTGGGTCAGGAGGCCACCCTGCTCGACGTCGTCACGGAACTGGCCTCCGAGGAGACGCCGTACGATCTCTTCCACTTCTGCGGTCACGTGGCGACCGGCTCCGGCACGACCGGCCTGATGATGCACGACCGGCAACTGCTCGGCGAGGTCGTCCTCCAGACTCTCTCCGCGTGTGGCGCGCCGCCGGTGACCTTCATCAATGGCTGCGCCTCCGCCGGTGGGGGCGAAGTGGCCAGCATGTGCATGTCCTTCATGGCCCTGGGCGCGAAGACCGTCGTCGGCACCCGTACCGATGTGGCCGACGAGGGCGCCTGGCAGTTCGCCGCCGGGTTCTACGGACGGCTGCTCGCCGGTGAGTCGGCCGGTGCCGCCGTCCGGGCGGCCCGGGCCGCGCTCCGCGAACGGCCGGACGCCGCCTGGGCATCCTTCATCCTGTACGGCGACCCGGCCGCGGGCCTCACCAAGGACGTGACGGACGCGACGACGGGGAACCCTCAGGCGCTTGAACCGTCCGACGACGACCTGACGTTCCCTCTCGCCCCTGACGCGCAGATGCTGATGCGGCGGGTGCGCGCGTCCGCGGTCGGCCGGGGCGGGATCGCCTCTGTCGACCTGCTGCAAGGGCTGCTCGGCGAGGCGGACGTACGGCGGCGGATCGAGGACAGTATCGGGCCGGACGCCATGGAGGCCCTCGACCAGGTGATCCACCAGGTCCTCAGCCGCAGCTCCGGCACGGTCGGCGGTTCCGATACTCGTACGGGGCGTGGTGGCCTCCTGTCCGACACCGTCAACCGCGTGTTCATGGAAGCGGCCACCCACGTTGCCGCTGATGGCAGGAGCACCATTACCACGGCCGACATCACAGCGGCCTTCGTCGCCGTGGGCGGCGGCGTCTCTTCCCGGCTGCTGAAACTGTGCGGGGTCCCGCTCGCCAGGCTGCTGCCGGACGGCGCGACGAAAACTCCGGGCCGGAACAGCCTGGACAAGAGCACTCTGGATCAGAACACCTCCGGCCAGCACACCTTGGCCCCGGGCACGGCGGCGCTCAACGGTGACGAGCGGCTGCCGATGGACGACTTGAGCCGGAGCGCCGTGGGCATAGTGCGGCTCGCCAATCTGCTGGCCGAGACGCGCGGCGAGGTCATCGGCACCTATACGCTGCTGCTCGCCTTCGGCGCGATGGGAAGCGAAGCGCTGCGCCGCGGCATGCACGAGCAGGGGGCGGCCGGGGAGCGCGCCTTCCGACGGCTCTCCGAGATGCTCACCCCCCGGCGCCGTGACCTGTCCCCCCGCGTCCACGACGTACTTGACCAGGCCCGCCGGCGCGGCGCCGCCGGGCGCACTTCGTCCGGTCGCGTCGGCGAGACCGCGATCCTGCTCGCCCTGCTTGCGGACGAGGAGTCATCGGGGCGTGAGCTGATGCGCAAGCTCGGGGTCGACCCCGAACTGCTTATCCAGGCCCTGGGCCGGGCTCGCTGACTCCGCTGACTCCGCTGGTCCCGCTGGTCCCGCTGGTCCCGCCCGGTTCGGCGAGCGCCGCGAGTTCCGCGAGCCGCGCGAGGCCCCGGGTCGCCTTCGGGTCGCCCGGTCTGCGGTCCAGCACCTCCGCCCACTGCCGGTGTGCCTCGTCGGGGTCATCGAGCCGGAGGCCGGCCAAGGCCAGCGCGTTGCGCGCCTCGGTGTCGCCGGGGCACCAGAGCACCACCGCGGCGAAGCAGTCCCGTGCGGTGGTGAGGCGGCCCTCGCGTGCCGCGGCCAGCCCCCGATTGAACAGGTGTGCGGGGTAGGTGTGCAGCCGCGCATAGCCGGACAGGGGCGTGCCGCAGCCCGCGCAGACCTCCGTCCCGTACGTGTTCTCCTTGCGGCACAGGGCCACCGGGCAGCGGACGTGCCTCGTCGTGGCCGTCATGAGATGGCCACCGGGATGCCGGCGCCGGGGCCGTCCGGGTCGTCGGGCGAACCCATGACGATGTTCTTCAGCCGGATCAGGCGCTGACGCTCCTGGCCGGCTTCCTGCTGGACCCGGTGCGGATCCTGGGCGATGAGAGCCTGCAACCCGGCGAGCCGCTTCCCGATGTCCTCCACCTCCTGACGGTGTTCGGCCGTGGCAGTACGGGACGCCTGGACCTGCGTACGTACCAGGTTCAGGATCTCCAGGGCACTCTGGAGCCGAGATTCGGCCACTTCGGTGTCGGCGACCGGCCCGCGGTCCTTCTGATGCTGCCGGTACGCCAGCATCCGGAGGTGTTCGAAGATGTGTTGCAGCTGGGTGATGACCTCCGAGTACGACCGCTGGTCACCGGCGCTCAGTGCCCGCTCGCCCTGATCCCGCTGGACTTCGATGGCCTGGGCGAGCTCCCGTTCGTCGTGCGGGGCCTCGGCCTCGGCGCTGAACGTGGCCACGTACCGGTTGAGCTCGGTACAGTCCTTGACGAGCTTCTCGAAGTCCGGCCTGGGCGGCTGAAGATCCTCCGCGTCGGGCTTGCCGACGGAGTCGGCGATCGCCTGCATCTGCTCGAACTCATGGCTCGCTACTGTCCTTTCGCCGAGTTCGAGAGCGTCGGCGAAGGCCTTCCGAGCCATCTCCATCCTGGTCCTCTTCACGTTCCGCTCGCCCGCCGGCAGGAACTCGACGCCCTGCTCGAAGCCGCGCACCAGCTCGGCCACCTGGTCCTCTCCCGGCAGTTCGGCCTCCGGCGGCACCTCGACCAGTGCCTCGAACGGATGGTCTCCGATGGAGCCACGCACCGTGATGAGCGCATGCACGTCCATCTCCACGTCCAGGTCGATCACCGTGCCCCTGGGGGTCGAGGACGGCACCGGAACCGTGATGACCTGGATCTGGCGGGCCTGCTGGTAAAGCCGGAACTCCACAGTGTCGGTGTCACCGGGGTGGCTGAAGTCGTAGCGCTCCTTGAACGGCAGCGGCCGCAGCGCGGGGATCAGCACGTCGCGCTGCGTTCGCCCCTCGCGGTTCACCTCCAGCAGGATCGGCTTGGCGTTGATGGACGCGCTGGTCGTACTGCGCCCCGGCTTCTGCGCGGCGGCGCGGTCGTGGACGACCGTGCGTCCGACGGTCGCCAGCAACTCCCCATCGGCGTCGAACACGTCGACGGTGAGCAGACTCTGCGCGTCCGGCTGTACGGGAATGCGGGTGAACGCGAAGCTGCCGCCCGGCCTGAGCTGCGCCTCGTCCTCATACTCCTCGGTGCTGAGCCGCACCGAGCCGCCGCCGAGATCGAGATCGGGGTCGAGCGCCTCGACCGTCCCGCCGACCACGGTGCGGTCCGAGGCCGTGACCACGGTGCCGCGGAAGCCCACCCGGACCGTCCGCTCTTCGTTGAAGATGTCCAGGCCGCCCACCGCCGAGGCTCGCACGGCGGCGCCCAGTGCGACGACCGTGTCCACCTGCTCGTACACCGGGTCGGTGCACTTGGCGCGCGGCGAGCCGGGGTCGGGGGAGCCGAGGTCGGGCGCACAGAACCGGCTCTTCACCATCTCCTGGACCAGCGGCAGATGGGTGGAGCCTCCGGCCAGGATGATCTGGTCCACGTCGGCCAGGGTGACCCCGGCCTCCTCGGCCGCCTGGTCGAGCGCCTCGTCGCAGTACTGGAAGGTGCGCTCCAGAAGCGGCCGGGCGATCTTCTCCAGCTGCGCGCGTTCCATCACGGTGTCGATGACGACCCGCTGCCCGTCCTTGTCGGTCAGCCCGCCGGAGTCGCGGAGCATGAACTCCGTACGGTCCGAAAGCCCCTTCTTCACGGACTCGGCGAGGGACTTGAGGCGCCGGAAGCGCAGCCGGTCCTCCGCGTCGTTCTCCAGGTCCAGGTCCATCGCCCAGTCGTCCTCCTGGAGCAGCTGCTGGAGGTGGCGGGCGAGCGCGGTGTCGATGTCGTCCCCACCGAGCATGGTGTTGCCGCTGATACCGAGCACTTTGAAGTCGGCGGCCTTGCAGCGCACCACGCTCACGTCGAAGGTGCCGCCGCCGAGGTCGTAGACCAGGAAGGTGCCGTCCCGGGTGCCGGTCCGCCAGCAGTAGTAGCTCGCGGCGGCCGTCGGCTCGTGCAGCAGGTCCACCACTCGCAGACCGGCGCTCTCCGCCGCCTTGCGGGTCGCGTCGATCTGCGGCTGGTCGAAGTACGCGGGTACGGTGACGACCGCGCGGTCGACCACCCAGCGCACGTCCCCGGTGTCGAACTCTGCCACGTCCTGCTCGATCTGCCGCTTCATCTCCCGCAGGATCTCGGCGGAGACGTCGACGGGGGTGTGCTCCTCGCCCGCCAGGGTCACCGTCTTACGTGATCCCATGAGGCGTTTGACGGAGGTGACCGGCTCCGGCTCGCTGCCCACCCTCGCGAACGCCTTGCGCCCGACGACGAGTTCGCCGTTTCGGGGGTTGCGCCATACGCAGCTCGGTGTCGTGCGGGCGTTCATGCCGTCCTGGTGGATCACGAGGTCGGTGTCGGTCGGGTTCATCACCGCCACCGCGCTGTTGGTGGTCCCCAGGTCGATTCCGACGGCCTTGCTCACGTACTGCGTCATGCGCCGTTCTCCGTTCCGGCGCTCAGCGGCGCGCCCATAATCACTTGCCCCAGCCGTACGACCGTGCCGCAGTCGAGCACGATCGGCTCCACGGTCTCCGCCACCACCTCGGCGGTGAATTCGGGCCCATAACGCCACCCAGCGATGTCGACGACATCCGCGACCGATTCGTAGGGCTTTCCGTTGGGGTCCTGCGTGGTGATGTCCAGCGCGTGCAGCGGTTCGAGCACCTGTTTTCTGGCCACGTGCAGACGGCGACCCAGCGACTCGGCGCCTGCCGCCTCCAGCGGACCGGCCGCCTCCCTCAGCAGACCGTCCAACCGCGCCACATGGACGGCGAGTTCGATGAGTACCTGGCGCGCCGCCGCGGTCTCCTTGTGCGCCCTGTTGCTCTCGTTCTGGAGGTCGGACCAGTACCGCTGGAGCAGGGCGGCCATCGCGCGGCCCGGGCTGACGAGGTCCGGCTGCTCAGGTCCGCCCAGCCCTTCCGGCACCGGGCGCTCCTCGAACTCGTCCCAGTCGATCACGTTCCCGGTGGGGTGGGCCTCGGCGTCGGCCGGAGAGGAACCAGCCGGCGAGGAGTCAGCCGGAGAGGGCATCTCAGCCGAAGAGGACATCGCGTACCTCCAGCGGCGGCAGTTCCAGGCGCAGCGGCACCGGCGCGTTGTCCAGAGCGGGGCGGATGTCGACGGTCGGCGGGGTCAGCATCTCGTCCAGCAACAGCCGGGCCACGGCGGCGAGGTCGAAGTCCGCCGCCCGTGGCGCCTCCGCCCGCCCGGACGGCGCGTCGAAGGCGATGGGACGGCGCCCGTACTGCCGGGCGAAGTCCTCCCATCGCTCGCCGCGGTAGTCCGCACCCGGAGCCTCCAGCAGTACGTGCAGTTCGCGGGTCTCCGGGAGGCCCATCAACTCGTCCTTGGCCCACTCGGCGAGCGCACCCGCGTCCTGCGCCCCGGTCACGGCGAGTTCCTGGAAGCGCTCTGCCACCTCCTCGTCGCCCGCCGACACGGGAAGTCCGAGGACGTGGAAGGGATTCGGCTTCATAAGTCTCCTCTCACGGTTTGTCGTGTAACTGGTCGTAGAACGATCGGGCCGCCTCGTTGGAGGGATCGAGACGCACAGCCTGTTTCAACAACGGAAGGGCTTGGGGGAATTTTTTGGAATAGATGTGACTCGTGGCCTGGTAGGTCAGAGCCACCGAACGGTCATGGTCGGTGCGGGCCAATTCGTACGCCTTCTTCGCCGCGGTCAGCATGCGTGGATAGTTCTCCGCCTTCCGCGCGGCGAGGACACGCTCCACCTGTGCCCTGAAGAGGGTCTGGGCGAGCAGGTCGGGGGCGCTGAGGTTGCCGGGATCCCACTTCAGCGCCTCTTCGTACGACACGATGGCGGCTCGGCTGCCCTGTGCGACGAACAGTCCGCGGAACGCGAAATGCTGGCCGAGCGCTCGGTTGCCCGGGAGATGTCCCTTGCCCGGGGTGCACAGCGGAGCGAGCTCGTCGGCGAACCTGCGCGCTTTTCCGATAACCTTCCGCAGTTCCTCGGTTCTGTGCATCTGGTAAAGGCAGGTCTGTAGCCCGTTGTACCAGTCGAGTCCGGTTCGTAGAAGGCGGGGCAGCGGAATACCAAGGCCGATCAGCGGCTCCATCAGACGGATGCCGGATTCGTAGTCCTTGTCGATCCCCTCGGCCAGTTTCGCGATTGCGGCCGAGTCTCTGACCGCCTTCTCGGCGGTTTCAACGACCTCGTCGCACCACGCGTCGGTGACCGAACCGGCCAGGGCGGAGATCTCGGCCCAGCGCCGCGCGTCGACCGCCACGGACCACGGGATGCCGAAGTCCCGCAGAAGGCCATGGACGGCGGACTCCCCCTCGCGGACGGTCTCCAGCACCCGCAGGTGCTGCCGGGCGGTATCCCGCTGCCCTGCCTGGAGGGCCTCGGCACCGAGCTTGCGGTGCATGCCGAACATGTCCCGGCACACGATGCCGCGCAGCCGCGTCTCCGCCTCGGGCCCGACGGGCGCCTCGCCGTGCTGCTCCCAGAATTCCCCTGATGCCAGCAGAAGGGTCCACAGCACGGTCGCGCGGGCGAGGTGTCCGCCCGCCTGCGCGGTGGGCGCGGCCCCGCCGAGCGCCATGCTCCGGTACAGCAGGGCCAGGGTGTGGTGGAGGCGGACGTCGTACTCCAGGGTCTTCAGGCAGTCCGCCCAGCTCCGTTCGACTCCTCTGATCCCTCCCGACCTCAGGGCGCGCAGGAGCCTGTCGTCGGCCTCGACGGTCGTCTCCAGGGCGGAGTAACGGCCGGGCCGTTCCCAGGGGACGGGCTCCGGCTCGGCGCCGGGGAAGAGCTGGTCCAGCAGGCGGTCGACGTATGTGCCGAGTTCCAGGTCGCGGGCGAGCGATTGGACTCTGCCGCGGGACGGGACGCGTTTCATCGGGGGGCCGGCCGATGGCAGGACGTCAGCGGCCCGGCGCAGCAGCTCCGCGCTCCGCAACGCGTGCCCCGCTCGGCGGGCGGTCACCGCCTGATGGCAGAGCAGCCGGGCGAATCGGGCGCGGAGGTGGCCGGAGTCGAGCCCTTCCTGTTCAGCCCGGTGTATTGCCCGCACCCACATCGCTTCCGCCGTCACGTCATCCCCGACGGCGGTCGCGCAGTCGGCCAGGACCGCCGTGTCGAGTGAGGGCGGGCACTCATCGGTCAGCCGCCTGACGAGACCGGCCAGCGGATGGGGCTCGCCGGGACGGCGTTTGGCGCCGTTCGGTCTGGCACGACCCGCTTTGCGGCTGCCCGGATCGCGGCCCTCGGCGTGGGCGAACAGCGCGGGCAGCAGCCGGGTGATGTCGGTGACGGCGGCCAGATCGCAGTCGGCCGCCGCCGCGGAGAGCAGGTCAAGGCACCGCTTGGGATCGCTCTCGACGAGCCCGGCCGCATGGACGACCCGGACCAGCGCGGCCTGCTTGCCGGCCCCGTCGGGCGGGGAGGCCCCGGGAGAGCGGCCGTCCAGCACGTCGGCGAGCACGGCGCACATGGCGCTGTCCGCCGATGCGGCCCGCAACTCCTGTACGGCGGCGCCCCGGTCGCCCCGCGCGAGGTCGCGCGCGGCACAGGCCAGCGCCGGCACGGGCTGTACGGCGCCGGACGGCTGCGCCGCCTGGAGCGGTGGGCGTCCCACGGCCGGCAGTGCGATCGCCGCAGCCGTGATCCGACCGGCGAGCGCGTGCACTTCCGGCGAGGGGTACTGGTTCGTCAGACTGCGCACCAACCGGGCGAGGGAGTCCCGGCGGTCAGGGTCTTCGGCGAGCATGCCCGCACGGGTGAGCGCGGCGGCCAGCCCGGCCACGGCCTGCGGGGGCGGCTCGTCGGCATCCTCGATCAGGGCGGCCAGCCGCCCGCACAGTTCCAGGTCGGCGGCTTCCGGCTCCTCGGCCAGCAGCGCGATGCCCAGGACCCATTCCGCCCAGGGATGTTGCCGTGCGGAGGACGGCAGCCCCGCCGACTCGTCGCCCGGGCCAGGGGCGGTTCCGTAGGCGACCGTCGTGGCGGCCCGCAGCAGTACAGGGGCGTCCGGGGGTACGGCGCCCGGCCCGGCGGTTACGGCCCGGCCGAGATCCCTGGCCGCCCGCCGCGCGTGGTACGGGGCGTCGTCCGGGTCCAGGGTCGCGCCCTCCCCGGCCAGTTGATGCAGCCAGACGGCGCCGAGCACGTACGGCACCTGGGGGAGTTCCCGGGCCGCCAGCCGCTCCAGCCGGTCCGCGATGGCTTCGTCCGACCCGCCCCCGGCCGCCTCGGCCCACACGCTCAGCAACTCCGCCTTGGCGCCGCCGCGCCCGGCCAGCAGCCGGTGCGCCCTGGCCGGACGGCGCTCCTCCAAGTGGTGCGCGGCCAGCACCAGCGCCGCCCGCTCATGCCCGAGCGCCAGGGCCGCCCCGAGCAGTCGCCGCCCCTCCTCCGGATCCCGCCGCAGCGCCAGCAGCCCCGACCACAAGAAACGGTCGGCCTTCGGCAGCCGCCGGTACAGCGGCTGCCTCACCAGCGCCGTCATCTCCGTCGGCATCGCCCGGCTGTACGCCTCGCCCAGGGCCGTACGCAACGCCTCGAGCCGCTCCGGTAAGCCGCCGACCTTCGCGGGCAGGCCGGGCGCGGGCAGACCGGGCGCGGGCTGGTCCGCGGCGCCGGGCGGCGGCCGCCTGCCCGCGGTCAGGTCACGGCGGACCTGGGCGATCCGCTCGTAGCCGGGTGGGGCCGCGGCTGCCGCATGTTCCGCGTCAGTGCCGGGCACCGCATCCGGCTCGGCGTCCAGCAGGAGACAGGCGAGCGCCCAGTCGTCCGGGTTCGGGGTCATCGTGCCGATGAGCCTCCGGAGTCCGGCGCGGCTGCCGCAGAGCAGCTGCGACCAGGCCGCGTGGTAGCGCCACTGCGGGAAGGGGGAGGCGCCGGCCGTCAGGGGCACGAGCAGATCGCGGGCCCGCGCGGCGTCGCCGTCCAGGAGGTGCAGGCGGCCGCGGGCGTAGGCGGACCAGGGGCCCGCCTCGAGGGTCAGGTCGAGGGCGGCCAGCCGGTCGGTGGCCGGGGGACGTGTGTCGGTGTCCGAGTCGAACCAGGCCAGCACCCGGCCGAGCTCGGCCATCGCGGCGACCCTGGGCGGGGCTTCACGGGCTGCGTCGAACGCCCATTCAGGGATACTCGCGGCCTCGCCGGCCCGCACGTAGGCGGCCACAAGCCCGAGCAATGCGGTCCCGTCGCGTGGGTCCGCCGCGCAGGCCGCGAGGAAGCAGTCCCTGGCCAGGTCGAGTTCCGCGGTGACCAACAGCCGGTGGAGCCCGGCCGCGCGGTCCGCCCCTGGGAGTCCGGTCGCTGCCAGCTTGTTCGCCCGACGCAGCTGCGCCGCCTCCGACGTGAAGTCCACCTGTAGCGCGTCGGTGGCCAGCGCGACCACCGCCGGAGGCCGTGGCCCGCCCCGGCCCAGAAGGTCCGCACAGACCTCCAGATGGTCGTCGTCCTGTCGGCCGGACCGGGCCAGTTCGTCCGCCAGCGCGGCCCTGACCGGATCCTGGTCCGGCGCCTCCCAGTACAGCCGGGTCAGCAGTTCGTAGACCTGCTTCTCCTCGCCGCGCCCATAGCGCGCCTTGACCAGCGGCCGGACCACCTGGTCGAAGGGGATGGCACCGGTCTGGGCGACGCGCAGGCCGAGCCTTTCCAGCGCTTCGAAATCGTCCTCGGTGAGCAGCGGCTGGAATGGGCGGCCGACCAGGGACCGTAAGAAGTCGGTCCACAGCGGAGCGGCCGCTTCGGGGCGCTCCTCCATCCGCACGGAGAGCTCCCGCAGTCGCGCCAGGCCGCTGGGCGGGTCCGGGTTCTTGAGAGCGGCGGTCCACTGTCTGCGCAATCGCCCCGAGCGGCTGAGGAAGTCGCCGAAGGATGGTGGCGGACTCATGCGGCTGTGCTCACCCCCTGCCCCTCTCACGTCGCAGGAGATCCTCGAAGTGGGTCGCCTGAAAGGCGTTCCCGGCCCGCCGGTAGGCGTCGGCCGTACGGGACAGCAGGGCACAACGCTCCTTCCGGGTGCGCAGAAGGGCGCTGTTGCGCACCAGTTGCCAGGCCCTGGCGAGGTGCCGAGCGGAGCCGGCCGGGTCGCCCTGCCCGTCGAGCAGGCGGGCGAGTTCGCTCAGCAGCGCCAGCCGGACGGCGGGGGGAAGATCCCCCGAACCGGAGTCCAGGCACTTGCGCAGGGTGTGGCACGCGCCGGCCGGATCGCCGTCGGCCGCCTGCTTCCGGGCCTGCTCCAGCGCGCTCTCGCCGGGCGGTGGGCGGTGGGCCCCGGCCTCGGCCCCGGCCAGCGCGTCCAGGAGTTCCGCCGCACTGCGGAACCGCCGCGCGGGCTCGAACTCCAGGCAGCGCAGGACCACGGCGTCGATCCCGCGCGTCACGGTGTTGTTCAGCCGTGACGGCGGGGCCGCCGCGTGGCCCTCCTTCTTCTGCTGGTACAGCCAGTCGCCGTGCAGCGTGTCGGGAAGGCCGGGGGGCGGTATGAGGTGCGCGAAGGGAAGCCGGCCGGTCAGCCCCTCGTACATCAGCACCCCGAGTGAGTACAGGTCGGAGGCGGGCACGCTCTCGCCCTGGGAGGTCTCGGGCGCCATGTACGTCAGAGTGCCGGCGACTCCGGGCACGGTCCCGGACGCCAGCAGCCTGGCGGCGAGGCCGAAGTCGATCAGCCGCACGGTCAGGTCCGAGCCCAGCAGGACATTGTCCGGCTTGAGATCCCGGTGCAGCAACGGCTGGTCCAGGGCATGCAGTCCGCGCAACGCCACACAGATCTGCCGGGCCCAGTTGAACAGCAGCTTGGCGGGGACCGTCTTCAACGTCTCGAACTGGGCGGCGAGTGTGGTGCCCTGCACGTACTCCATCACCAGGAACGCCCGGCCGTCGGCGTCGTGGGCCAGCCCGCCGTCGTACACATGAACGAGGTGGCGGCGTGCCTCGGCGTCGGTCATCCCGTCCATCGCCTCGGCCAGCCGCAGGATGTCGGCGAACCGCTCCTGGGCGTCCGCCTCGGTCATCCCCGTCTCCTTGGAGATCTTGCAGGCGACCCGCCGGACGGGGCGGCCGAGGATGCGCTGCTCGCTGAGGAAGACCGCGCCGAAGGCGCCGCCACCGATCCACTTGGTGAGCAGATAACGGTCGTTGATCACCCGGCCCTCGAACGACCGCAGGTCGGTCCCGGCTCCGTCGTCACTCATGACCCGGTCCGGCCTCCTTCGCCGTATTTGCCGCCGGAGCGGGGCTGAAGCGGACGTCCGTCCGGGGTTCGCCGGGCCCGATGCGACGGAAGTCGAGCTCGATGCGGGTGCAACTCCGGAACTCCGCCTCCCGGCGCTCCTGTTCGAGAAGGATGGGATTCTCGATCAGGTCCGACAGGATCTTCGCGATGATGCGGCCGCCCTCCTTGCCGCCGGACTTCTCGTTCAGCAGGTGTCCGCGCCCGGCGGCGTAGCGGATCAGCGTTTCGGGAACGACCAGCTCCTTTTCTCGCTTGTCCAGCCAGAATTCGCGCTGCCGGTCGACCAGCTTGCGGCAGATTCCGGTCATGGCGTCCAGGTCCAGCGGGCGGAACACGATGATCCGGCGAATGCGCGCCAAGAACTCGGGAGAGAAGACAGGACCGCCCTGCGCACGGTTCCCGATCTGGGGCAGTGCCTCTTTCACCCGCGCGACGATCTCCTCGTCGGACCGGCCCTCCCGTGCCATCCGGGAAATGATCTCCTGACCCGCATTGCTGGTGAGGATGAATATCGCCCGGTCGCCATGGGCCTTGACACCACGCTGGTCGACGATCCAGCCCTCGTCGAAGAGGTTGAGGAACGGCCGCCAGACCTCGGGGTGCGCCTTTTCCGCCTCGTCGAGCAGGAAGACGCAGTACGGGTCCGCGTTCAGCTCGTTGATGAGGCGGCCGCCGCGCTCGTAGCCGATGTATCCCGGTGGGGAGCCGATGATGCCCGACACGCTGTGCGCCTCGGAGAAGTTCTCCATGGGGTAGGTCTGCAGGCGTTTGGAGGAGGAGTAGAAACTCGCGACGGTCTTCGCCAGCTCGGTCTTGCCCGTCCCGGTCAGCCCGGCGAAGAGCATCACCGAGGCGGGGCCGTTGCTCGCCCCGGCCAGGCCCGACTTGATGCGGCGCAGCTCGCTCGCGACGACCTCGACCGCTTCCCGCTGCCCGAAGACGGACCCGCCCAGCGCCTGTTCGTAGTCGGTCCGCTCCCCGCCCGTGCCGGCGATCTGCCCGGCGGGCACGCCCGACACTTCGGCGATGACCCGCACCACGTCCTCGGTGTTCACGACGGCCCGGGTATCGCCGAGCTGCGTACGGCGGTAATCCAGGTCTTCGCAGGCCCGGCGGAGCACCTTGACGGCGGCGAGCGGCAGCCGCTGGTTGAGGATGTAGTCGCCGGACATCACGACTGCCCGGTCGACGGCGCGGTCCTCCACCTCGGTGTTGAACTCCGCTTCCAGGCCGTCCGCCGCCTGGCGGACCATGTCTCGCGCGCAGGCCCGGGCCGGCTCGGTCATGTCGATACGGGTGGTGAGTTCGCGCAGGGCGTGGTCGGAGGACAGCAGGTCGTCGTACTCCTGGCCGGACAGCACCCCGACGAGATGGATCCGGCGCTCCTTCAGCGCGCTGCGCAGGGCCGGTACGTGGTCGGTGCCCCCGGGGCCGCGGAGCATGGCTCCAAGGCCGTCCAGGCACACGATGAGATCAGTACGCCCGGCCACATGGGCGATGATCCTGGCGAGCTTGGCACCGCTCTCGGAGTCCGGTACGTCATGGCAGTCGACGCGCAGCAGGCGCTTGCGCCGCAGGAAAGGCAGCTCTCCGGCCGCCGCGCGCCTGGCCAGTTCGCGCAGCAGGGTGGTGGTGCCGACCCCGGCGGGCCCGGTGATCAGCACATGGTTGTCGGTCGTACGATGCAGGGCTCGACCCAGGGCGTCGAAGTAGCGCTCCAGGTGCAGGGCGGGAACGATCCCCTGGGTCCGCGCCAGCCAGGTGAGATCCTCGGCAGGCGGTGACTGCGGCGGTAACCGGAAGGAGACCTCGCGCGGTCCCGCGGTGCGCGCCTCCCTGACGGCCTGGGCGAGCAGCTCACGCATGCGGGCGAGGTCCACCCGGAGCGGTTCCCCCTGGAACACCGACGCCAGCCTCGGCGGCGGATCCTCCAGCAGGGCATCGAGCAGATGCGGTGTGTCGACCAGCTCGGCACCCCAGACCGCGGCAGCCCGCCAGGCGCGCCGGAGCAGGGCGAGCATCGGCTCTCCCAGCCCGTCACGATGCAGTGGCGGCGCGTCCTTTCCGTGCTGTGACAGCCGGAAGGCGCCGCTCAGCAGCTCCGCGACCTTCACCAGGCCCAGCTGCGGCGGGATCTGGAGCCGGACGAGCCGCTCGGTCAGCCCCTCCGTCTCGCCGAGCAGGGCGAGGAAACAGTGCGGCGGTAACAGGCGGTCGTACCCCAGCTCACCCGCGCGCCCCGCCGCCTGCTCCAGAATGGCCCAGGCATCCGCCGAGAAATCCTCGGAGCGCAGCCTCCCGGTCTCGTCCAGCAGAGCGGGAGGCTGCTCGGTGCTGAGGCGTGCCTGTTCCCGCAGGGTGCGCGCGGCGGCCGCCATGTCGAGAATCCGCAGGAACTGCCGGTCACCGGGGTCGGGATGATCCAGGACGCAGGCGATGAGCAGTTCGAGGCAGACGGGGCGCAGCCGATCCTGGTCCTGGGCGAACTCCGCGGCGAAGCGGTCGAGGCCGGACAGCGTCTCCGGTGTGAAGCGCTCACGTCTTCCGTCGAAATCGAAATCCAGTCCGTCCTGGCTCCCCGGGTTGTACACCGCGATGGTTTCCAGCAGATGCCGCGGCTGGGCACCGTCGGCGAGCGTGAGCGCGAGTGCCGACAGAACTCCTTGATCGCCGGCGTCGATCGCGGCGTAGAGGATGTCACTCGGGCGGACTGTCCCCGAGCAGCGCTGGGTTGCCGCCGAGAGAACGTCGATTGTGCGTTCGTCCAGAAGTGTATGCGGAGTGAAGATCCCTTCCGAAAACAGTGACAACACGACGGCACCCCCGTACCCGTTCCCGGCAGACCATGTTGGCGGAGAATTCCGGAGCCGACGGCGGTTTCTCCGCTGTATTCACAGTTTGACACGGGTGCGACAGGGCCTGTCGCCATTGAAGTTTTTTGATCTTTGAATCCCCTGGTCATGTGGGCTGGTGTGCGGGGCCTATGTCGGCGCGCATGGCCGAGCGCAGGGCGGCCAGCGCGTCGATGTATGTGCGGTGGACGCGCTGCCACTCGGCTGCTCCGGGGGCGTTGTTCTCCGGCGTACCGGAATTGCCGATGGTGACCTCGGTCGTGGCTATGACGTTCCGCATCGCTCGCAGCGAGCGGTATGCCGTATCGGCGGCGTCGGCCACCGGCGTCGGGGCGACGAGGGTGATCTCGTAGTTCAGGGAGAGCAGGGAGTGACTGCGCCAGGCGGCCCGGACGTCGCCTTCGTCCACGGGCGCCTGTTGGCGGATGGCGAGCAGTTGCAGCTCGCTGTCCGTGTTGGTGAGGGCTTCGAGGTAGCGGGCGTACAGCTCCCGCCTGAGCTGGTGCAGCTGGTGTCCTCGATCACGTTTTGCGCGAACAGCCTCACCCAGCAGCGTTGATCCGACCCCAACTATCGCGCCGATCAGCGTGCTTATGGGCGTAGTCCAATCCATGAGCTGACAGCGTAGGTCGAATGGGCCTCCGCTTGCCCCTGCCCGAGCCCCGGGCTCAGCCGAACCGGCGGCTGCGGCATGCTTGCTGCCCGTCAGGCGTGAGCGAAGCAGGGAGCAGGCATGGGAACGCCCGAGTCCGTCGTGGCCACGGGGAAGAAGGCGGCGGGGGCCCCGCCGTCCACGGCGCGTCGGCTGGCCACCTCGCTGGTGTGGGCGGTGTCGGTACCGCTGATGTTCACCGCCGCCGCCTGGCTGGCCCAGTATCCGTCGGTCGGCATCTACGCCGGAGTCGTGCTCGCGCTCGGGACGTTCGCCGTCGCGGCGACCGTGGCGGGCGGCATCTGGCACCGGGCGGGGGCGGCGGCGCTGGTGTCCTGCGCGGGGTTCGCGCTGACGCTGTTCGCCGGGCCGGGGCTGTACGAGCTCTATATGAAGACCTTCGGGGAGAAGGTGCCAGCCGTAGTCATCAAGGTCGAGGACCGCGATGAGCAGCAGCACTGCACGGTGAAGGAGACCGGCGGGAAGCGGGCCGTGCACGAGATATCGCAGCAGCAGAACTGCTTCGACCACATCAAGCGGCTCCAGCGCGTCGTCCTCCGCGAGGACCCGATGGGGGTCCTGGAGCCACGGCTGCCGGACGGGCCCGACCAGTCCGGCCAGACCGCCCTCACCCTGGGGATCTCCGGTGGGCTGTTCGTGGTGACCGGCGCCTCGATGTTCTACGCGGGGCAGCGCAGGCGCTGACCGGGGCCGGAACGTGGAACACGGGTGCAAGCGGGTGGAACGCGGGTGGAATACGGGGCGCGGGCGGGCGGGTTTCCTCGCTGTGGTTGCCAGGGAGCGATTCAGGCGGCTGTCGGCGGTCGTCCGGCGGTCCTCGCGGGTCGGCGGTGGGCGCCGGCGCCGGGGAGCCGGCTGCCCCGGGCCTCCTGTGACGGCCGAGGACTGCCGCTGCCGTGGGGCGCGCCGCGTGGACCCCGACCCCGACGCCGTCTCACGGCTGCGCCGCTTCGGGGAGTCCCTGCTCCGCGGTGACCAGCGGGGCCGGGGCCGTGGGTGAGACGGCCGGGCGGCCGCGCGTCACCACCTCGCACAGGTCCTCCAGCGCCCGCCGCGCCGCGCCGGCGGGCAGCGGCGCCAGGGCGGCGCGGGCCTCGTCCGCGTAGCGGGCGGCGGCCACCCGGGCCTGTTCCAGGGCGGGGTGGGCGCGGAGCCGGCCCAGCGCCTCCGCGTACCGGGGCTCGTCCGAGAACCCGGCGGCGAGCAGTTCGCACAGCTCCCGGTCCTCGGGCGAGCCGGTCGCCTTCGCCCGCGCCCGCAGATACAGGACGGGCAGTGTGGCGAAGCCCTCGCGCAGCGCGGTGCCCGCGCGGCCGCGCGGCAGGCCCCCGGCCCCGCGGCCCTCGGCGATGTCCAGCACGTCCTCGGCGAGCCGGCAGGCGACGCCCAGCCGCTCGCCGTAGTGCGCGAGCGCGCCCGCGACCTCCCGCCCCGCGCCGGACGCCAGCGCGCCCAGCCGCCCGGAGACCGCGATCAGCGAACCCGCCCGGCCCGCCAGGACCTCCAGGTAGTGCTCGATCGGGTCGCGGTCGCCGCTGGGGCCGGCCGTCTCCAGGATCTGGCCGGTGACCAGCTGTCTGAAGGCGTCGGACTGGATCCGTACGGCCTCCGGGCCCAGGTCGGCCAGCAGGTGGGAGGCGCGGGCGAAGAGGAAGTCGCCGGTGAGCACCGCTACCGAGTTGTCCCAGTTCGTATCGGAATCATCGGTGCGGTGGTGCGCGTCGGTGTCGTCCAGCACATCGTCGTGGTAGAGCGTCGCCAGGTGCGTCAGCTCGACGACGACGGCCGAGGGCACCACGCCCGGCGCGGCCGGGTCGCCGAACCGCGCGGCCAGCAGCACCAGCAGCGGCCGCAGCCGCTTGGCGCCCGCCCGCACCAGGTGCTGGGCGGCCTCGGTGATGAACGGCACATCGCTCTTCGTGGCCTCCAGCAGGCCCGCCTCGACCGCCGCCAGTCCGGCTCGGACGTCGGCTTCCACCGCGCGGTCCCGCATGGACAGCCCCATGGGCCCGGGGAGGGTCACGGACGGGTCTCCTGTCTGTGGCTGGCCGGCATCTCCGGCATCGGGAACGTAGTAGGTGAAATGTCTCACACGGGGCAGGGTTTCGAGAGCCCACGGCTCCGCTTTCGAGGGCCTACGGCTCCGCCGGGACGGTAGCCCGGACGCGGCTGCCCCGGCCCGGCCGGCTGTCCACGCTCAGCGTGCCGCCCACCTCCCGGGCCCGCTCCCGCATGGACAGCAGGCCCAGATGGCCGGGGAAGGAGCCCCGGGAGTCAAAGCCCACGCCGTCGTCCGCGACCGTCAGCGTGATCGTGCCCGGGCCGCTGAGCAGGTGGAGGCGCACATGCCGCGCCCCCGAGTGCTTGGCGACGTTGTGCAGCGACTCCTGGGCGATCCGGTAGAGGGCGTGCTTGGCTTCCGGCGTGGTCTCCGGTTCCGGGCCGAGCGTCGCCTCGGCGGCGATGCCGTACCGGTCGCGCAGCGCCGCCACGTGGTGCGCGAGCGCCGCGACCAGGCCGTCGGCCTCCAGCGTCTCGGGCCTGAGGCGGCCCAGCACGGCCCGCGTCTCGGTGATCGCGGCGTCGGCGAGCTGCCGGACGTAGTCGATCGGCTCGGCCAGCTCCGGCAGCGCGTCCGTGCCCCGTCCCTCGGCGCCGCGCAGGTCACGGTCCAGCAGCTCACGGGCGGTGCGCGCGCCCAGGGCGATGCCGTACAGGGCCTGGCAGAGGGAGTCGTGCAGCTCTCTGGACAGCCGTCGCCGCTCGTCCAGGGCGCCCCTGTCCCGCGCGGCCGCCCGGCGCCGCTCGTCCGCCACCGCGCGGGCCGCCTGCCCGGCGATCGCGTCGAGGAGGGCCAGGTCGAGGCCGTCGGGCCGGCGGCCGGGCGGGTAGCGGCAGTGCAGCACTCCGGCCACCCGGCCCGGGCAGCGCAGCGGCCAGGCCGCTCCGGTGCCGTCGTCGCGGAGCGTACGGATCACGGGCGCGGCGGAGGCGATCGCCTCCCGGGCTTCCTGGGCTGCTTCCGGTGCGCTGTCCGGTTCCAGCGGTTCCAGCGGTTCCAGCAGCCGGACGGCGCACTCCGCCGCGCCCGTGTGCGCCACGGCCGCGGCGGCCAGCCGGTCCAGGGTGGGCCGCAGCCCGTCCGTATCGGAGGTGTCGGCCAGCCGGCGCAGCTGCTCCCGGGTGCGGAGCTGGGCGACCGCCAGGGCGGCGGGCGCGGCGAAGCTCCTCAGCGCGCGTCGGTCGTCCGAGGTGAAGCGGCGAAGGCCGAGGACGCTCGCCTCCAGGACGCCCACGATCCGTCCTCGCACGGTCAGCGGTGTGTCCAGGACGGCGGTGAGCCCGGCCGTACGCGGGGTGCCGTCGGCGGCCCGTACGGTCAGGGCCTCGCCGGGGACGGGGCCCTCGGCCGGTTCCATCACCAGCACCCGCGCCGCGTCCGCGCCGAGGGCTTCCCGCGCCCGCCGTACGACCAGCCGCAGCAGGTCCTCGGCGGGTTCCGCGTCCAGGACGCGCCGCTGGATCTCGGCCAGGGCGCGCCGCCGCGCCCTGGCCCGGCGCCTGACAGTGATCACGCCGACCACCAGTGGTCCCGTGTCGCCTCCAGCGGCTCGGGGGTGTTGAGCTCCCCGGCCGGCACCAGGCCCGACTGGACGGCGTACACCGCGGCCTGGGTGCGGCTGTGCACCCCGAGCTTGGTCAGGATGTGGCTCACATACGTCTTCACCGTCTGCTGTCCGATCCGCAGGTCGCGCGCGATCTCCTTGTTGGACTTGCCGCGGGCGAGCATCGTCAGGACCTCGGCCTCCCGCTCGGTCAGCTGCTCCGGCCCGCTCGGGGCCCTGACCTGGCCCATCAGCCGGGACGTCGCGTCGGGGGAGACCTGGATCCGGCCGGCGGCGGCGCCCTTCACCGCGTTTCTCAACTCGTCGGCCTCGGCGTTCTTCAGCAGAAAGCCGATCGCGCCCGCCCGGACCGCCCCCATGACCATGGCGTCGTCGAGGGCGCTGGTCAGCGCCACGACCTCCACCTCGGGGAGGTCCTGACGGATCTCGGCGGTGGCCGAGATCCCGTCCATGACGGGCATCAGCAGATCCATCAGGACCACGTCGGGGCACAGCTCCCGGGCCAGTCGTACGGCTTCCCGGCCGTTGGTCGTCTCGCCGACCACCTTGATGTCGTCGTCGAGACTGAGGATCATCCGCAGGCCCTGCCGGACGACCGCGTGGTCATCGGCGATCAGAACTCGAAGTGCCACTTTGGCTCACCTGCTCACGGGACGAGTGCGGACACGGGCACGGGCGGGCGGCGGGGGAGAGCGCGCGCCGAGCGGGCCGCTCCAGCCGCTCCACCCGAGCCGGCCGGGCCATCGGCTCCGTTCGAGCCATCGCTCCACCGCGGCGACGAACGGCTCGCACAGCGGCAGGGCCAGCAGCACCAGGGCGCCGGCCGCCCAGCCGCCCAGGACGTCGCTGACCCAGTGAGTGCCCAGGTAGACCGTGGCCAGTCCGATGGCGAGGGCCATGGCCCCGGCCGCCGCGCGCGCCGCCCGGCGGTGGCGCCCCGCGAGATAGGCCAGGGTGCCCCAGACGACGACCCCGTTCGCGGTGTGGCCGGACGGGAAGATCATCCCGCCGTGGAACAGCTCGGCCGAGCCGACCGTGTGCGCGTAATGCGGACCGAGACGGCCCACCCCGAGCTTGACGGCGCCCACGCTCGCGTTGAGGAGCGTGAGGGCGAGGGCGAAGACGATCATGGGGCGCACGCTTCCGGTGCGCCAGGAGCGCCAGCCCAGCCAGGCCAGCGCCGCGACGGCGGTGGGGCCGCGCTGGCCCGCGACGATGAACACGTCGAGCGGCCCTTGCGCCCACGGCCAGTGCTTGTACGGCTTGAACAGCGCCACGTGCCAGTCGAGGCGGACCAGGGGCGAGGTGGTGAGCACGCCCACCGCGACCGCCGCGTAACTCGCGGCGGCGGCCGGCAGAAGGATCCGTAGGCTGCGGCGCATGGGGAGGAAACTCGCCGCGGTACGCCCGGAATTCCCCCGAGTGGGGGTTTTGTCCCCCAAAGTGGGGTCAACCGGTCGGCGTCACTCGTCCGGTTCCACGTGACGGAACCCCCAGTCGGCCGCCTTGGCGACCGCCTCCAGCTGGGACCGCACTTCCAGCTTCTCCAGGATCTTGCGCACATGCGTACGCACCGTGGCGTAGCTGATGCTCAGCCGCTCCGCGACGGCCCGGTTGTCCAGGCCCTGGCTCATCAGGGTCAGGATCTCCTGCTCGCGCGGGGTCAGGCTCTCCAGCCGCTCGGTCTGCTGCGCGGAGGAGCGCGCGTTCTCCCGGTGCCGGGCCAGGACCTCGACGAGGGTGCTGGCCGGGATGAGGGTCTCGCCCTCGGCCGCCGAGCGGATGGCCGCGGCGATCTCGTCACCGCTCGCCGACTTGAGCAGATAGCCGCAGGCCCCGGCCTCCACCGCGGCCAGCAGCGCCGAGTCGCTGGCGTCCGCGCTGAGGATCACGATGGCGGTGGAGGGGTCGTTGGCCCGGATCGCGGCCGCCGCGTCGGCTCCGGTGCCGTCGGGCAGTCGGAAGTCGACGAGCGCCACGTCGGGGCCCAGCTCCTTGGCCATGGGGACGACCTCCGCGACCGAGTCGGCCCACCCCACCACGGTCAGGTCCGAGTACTCCGCGAGCAGCGCCCACAGACCCTCGGCCACCACCCGGTGGTCCTCGACGATCAGCACCTTGGTGAGATCGGCCGGCGCGGTCACGACTGCGTGTCCCCTTCCGGACGGTCCAGTTCCGGACGGTCCAGAGGGGCGGGCGAGTCCGGTGCGTCCAGCGGACCCAGGGAGCCCGACGAGCCCGGCGAGTCCAAGGAGCCCGACGAGTCCAGGGAGTCCGGGTAGCCCGAGGTGTCCGCGGGGCCGAAGGGCAGCGGGCCGCGGCCCGGGGCCTCGCCCAGCGGCACCCAGAACTCGACCGTGGTGCCCGCGCCCGGCGCGCTCTCGATACGGCACCAGCCGCCCGCGATCTGCGCCCGCTCCTGGATGAGCGACAGGCCCAGATGGCCGGGGCGGGACTCCACCTCGAGCGGGTTGTAGCCCTGGCCGTCGTCCACGATCCGCACCAGGCAGCCCTCGTCGAGCCCCAGCAGCTGCACATGCACGGTCTTCGCCCGCGCGTGCTTGCGCACGTTCATCAGCGCTTCCTGCGCGGTGCGGTAGATCAGGGCCATGGTCTCGGGCGGCGGCTTGGCCGCGATCCGGTCCTCCAGCCGGTACTCGACGCCGGTCTCGGTGCGTATCTGCTCCAGGAGTCCGCGCAGCGCGGCGGCCAGGCAGCCGTGCTCCAGGCTGGACGGGCGCAGGTCGAAGATCAGCTGGCGCAGTCGGCTCAGCGACAGCTTGAGGGTCTCGTCCAGCTTCTCCATGATCCGCTGCTCATCGGGGTCGCGCAGCCGCCGCCGCAGCTGCTGGAGCCGCAGGCTGGCCGCCGTGATGACCTGGATGGTGTCGTCGTGGATGTCGGCGGCGATCCGCCCGCGCTCCGCCTCCTGGGCGTGCACGAGATGGCTGAGCAGCGCCTGGCGGTCCCGGTCGGTGATCTCCAGCAGCTCCAGACTGCGCTCCAGGACGAACTGGGCGCGCTGCACCTCGGTGATGTCCTTGATGGCCAGCACGGTCAGCAGCCCGTCCTCGGTGCGCAGCGGGATGATGCTGACGTCGGCCGGGAACTGCTTGGCGTCGCTGCGCCGCCCGACCAGCTCCATGCTGTGGCCCAGGGGCTCCTCCGCGGAGTCGGCCCAGTCGCGCAGCGAGATGGTCAGCGGCTGGTCGGGGAGGAGCGCCTCGACGGCGCGGCCGATCAGCTGGTCGCGGTCGTAGCCGAACAGGGCCTCGGTGCGGCGGTTGGCCGTCTGGATCCGCCCGGCGGAATCCACGATCACCATGGCGTCCGGGGAGGACTCGATGACCTGCCGGAACCGGCCCTCGGCCGCCCGCAGCTGGCTCAGGTCCGCGACGAAGACCACACACCGGGGCCGCCTGCCCTGGAGATGGCCGCCGCTGAACTGGGCGGGGAACTCGGTGCCGTCCCGGCGCCGCCCGGTCATCGCGGAGGGAGCGGTGAACTGCCGCCCGATCAGCTGCTCGGCGGCGGTGTGGTAGCGGTCGGGGACCAGGTCGCGCAGCCGCTTGTCGCGCAGCTCGGCCGAGCTGTAGCCGAACATGTGCCGGGCGTGTGCGTTGGCGGACTCGATCCGCCCGCGGGCGCCGACGATCAGTACCCCGCACGGCGCCTGGCCGAGCAGCTCCAGGTACGACTCCTCGAGCCGGTTGCCCACCAGCTCCTCGAACCGCCAGGAGGCGCGGTCGGCCCGCCGCAGCGGCTCGGCGCAGTCGGCGACGAGCTCCCCGGCCATGGAGAACTGGTCGCGGGCGGCCCGGGTGATCGCTTCGAGGATCTCCTCGGCGGGGGTGCCCTTGACCAGGTAGCCGGTGGCCCCGACCGCGAGCATGTTGAGCACGGTCTCCCGGTCACCGTGGGCCGAGAGGGCCACCACGCGGGCCCCGGGCACCTGCTCACGGATGGCGCGGACGCTGCTGGGCGCGTCGCCCCTGGGCATGTGCACATCCATGACCACGACACGGGGGCGGTGCTCCACCGCGGCGCGGATGGCCTGCTCGTGGTTGACGGCCAGGCCCACCAGCGCCAGGTCGGGGTGGGAGTCGACCAGGTCCGCGAGCGCTTCCCGGACCACGGGGTCGTCATCGGCCACCACGACTCGGATCCGGTCGTCGCGCATCAACCTCCACCTCCCTTGAGGACGGCACCTTGGAGCTCCAAGGTGGTCAGTTCGTCACGCCGGCAGTGCGCCAGCGATGGCATGACAGCGGCCAGCGGAGCCACCAGCACCTGGTAGTGGCTCCCGATGCGGTCGCATACGGCGACCGCCGCCGCGGCGTCCCACACCGCGGCCCAGAAGGCCCAGTCGTGCCTGCCGAGCGCCCGGGCGGTGTCCAGGGCGCACCGGCGCGCCACGGAGGCGGCGACCAGGATCCGGTACTGCTCCTCGTCGGACGTGGTGCGGTGGACCTCAGCCCACCCCTCGGCGCGGGTCTGGCTGGAGGTCTGCTTCCACAGATCGGCCACGCGGTCGATCTCCTCCGGGGAGAGGTCCTCGATGTGGGTCAGGAATTGTAGGACTCTTCGAGAATTCGGGCCGAAAATAACACTCATAGGACACTCCAGGACATGCATGGTACAACTATGGAACACCGGGCTTGTCTGTAGTTGTCCCCGGCCAGCCCCCCCGGCACCGTGAGTACGCATCTCTAGTGCCCCTGGCCCTGGCCGCTCGTGTTGTTGATGCCGGCCTTGGCGACCCCGCCGCTCTTGGAGCCGATGAGCTTGAAACTCACACCGTTCTCGTCCGCCGAGGTGATCCGGTACGAGCCCACGGCCGCCGCCTTGCCCCGGCCGTCCACCTGGAAGACCGCGATCTTCCGTCCGGCGACGCTGCCGCTGCCGGCGTAGACGGTCACCGTCTCGTTGGGCGCGAATCCGGAGCAGTAGAAGCTCAGCGTGGTGCCCGCCTTGCCGCCGAAGGTGCTGGGCTCGGCGCTGGGGGAGTACGGCAGCACGGTGAAGCCCGAGCGGACCACGGCCCGGCTCTGGTCGCCGATCGCGGTCAGGCTCTGCCTGCCCTTCAGCCCGAACGGCACGTCGAACGCCACGTCGCGGATCTGGCCGAAGGAGTTGGCCTGCGTGGTGAAGGCGGGGAGACCGGTGGTGGCGTTGATGTAGACCAGCACCCGCTCGTTCGGCGCGAACCGGTTCCCCGACAGCCTGATCCGCTGCCCGGCCTTCAGCGCGTACGGAGAGGACTTGATCGCCGGGTACAGGCTCAGCATCTGGAACGGTGCGGTGGCCGTGGTCTTGCTCTGCTGGCCGACCAGCACCAGCGTGCTCTGGCCCGTCGGGGCGACGCCGACCCTGATGTCCGCGCGGCCGACCCCGCCCGAGCTGTCGGTGCGCAGCCTGGCGACGGGGGTGCCGTTGGTCCGGCCCCAGAAGACGTTGATCTGCTCGCCCGGCTTGAAGCCGCGGGCGCTGATCGAGACCACGTCGCCCGGCCGGCCGACCATCTTGTTGATCCTCGCGGTGCCTATCGAGCCACCGGAGATCAGCTCGGCCTGGGCCGTCCGGCCGCCGCCGCGCTGCTGCGCGACCAGCGTGCCGGGCCTGCCGCCCAGCGACTCGGGCATGGTGAAGTTCACGTAGAGCGAGCCGTGCTTGTCCGTCCGGACCGTCCGGATGGGACGGCCCTTGGCGCCCGACCGCTTGGTCTTCAGCAGCAGGTCCACCGTGCTCTTGGGGGCGAAGCCGCCGCCTTCGACGGACGCCTTGCCGCCGGGGGCGACCAGGCCCGGATTGATGACGATGATCGGCCCGGAGGCCTGCGGGACCCGCTGATTGCCCAGCTTGATCGTCTTGGGCTTGGTCGTCGGGCGGATCTCCTGCTCCTGGGTCTTGCTCTTCTTCTGTGCGCTTCCGCCGCCGGACGAGTTGAGGGCGTTCCCGAGGCCGCCGCCCGCGACCATCTTGACCAGCGATCCGAGGATCGCGATGGCCACGATGCCCAGCAGGACCGTCTTCCAGGAGACCCGCTTGCGCTTCCCCCCGCCGGCGCTCGGCTCCCCCGGAGAGGCCTCGGAAGTCTCGGAGGTCTCGGAGGCCTTGGAAACCCTGAGGGTCTTGCTGGTCTTGGTGGCGCGTCTCGGCGGGGGCTCGTCGTAGTCGGCGTAATCGTCGCCGGAGCCTTCGTAGTCGTCGTAGTCGGCGTACTTGTCGTACTTTTCGTCGTCGCCGTATTCGCCGAAGTCGTCGCCCCCGTCGCCCCCGTCGCCTCCGTCGCCCCCGCTGTCGTTTCTGTCGTCTCCGTCGTCCCCGCGTTGCCCGGCCGCCTCACGGGTGTCGAATTCGTCGTCGTACTCTTCGTACTCGTCGTAGTCGTCGTACTCGGGCATGGCCTTCACCTCCTCTTCCGGCGGGCTACTTGTTCACCCGATAGATTTCAAGCCTGATGCCACCCCGGATGTCCGCCCATACCCTTTCCGAATTCCGTAGTGCCGCCAGGATCCAGTTCTCCCGGCCGTCGCCGTTGTTGCGGTGAATTGCGTTGCGCATCTTGTTGGACATGATGATGTAGTCGACGTTCTGCCATCTCTTGCGGAAGAGCTTGTCCCGCAGGGCAGGGTCGGACGAGGCGTTCCAGTGGGAATGCGCGTACGGATAGACCGGGTGCACGTCATGCAATTCACCCCACATGTCGTCGTCCATGATGATCCGCGCCTTGGGCGAGACGTGCTTGCGCACCCAGGCGATCTGTGCCAGCTGCATATGGGTCAGGGCCAGCTTGGACTGGTACTGGTCCGCGACCGCGACGCGGCCCTCGGTGTTGACGGTCAGGATGTATCCGGTGGAGGGCGAGGCCAGCAGCATGACGGCGAGCGCCGCGGGCACCGCGATCCGTACCTTGGCACTCGCCCGCCCGAGCACCTTGCGGAGCACCGGACGCCTCAGCAGTCGGTCCGTGACCATGCCGATATTCATGGCGAACATCGGAATCAGCGGGGTGATGTAGAAGTCCAGCACCACGCTGCCGCGCAGCAGATAGAAGGCATATCCGAAGCCCAGTGTCCCGGCGACGAAAAACCCCAGATCCCGCCGGTGTTTCCGCATTCCCCACCACACGCTGATGACCGTGGTGGCCATCCCGGCCAGCAGCAGAAACGAGTCCCGGGGCAGCCAGCTGGTGTACAGCAGACCGTGGTGGTTGAGCAGGCTGCCCTGACTACGGTTGATCTGCCACCACAGGGTGTAGAGCAGCGAGACGTGGTCCGCCGGCGGGTTGGCCAGGTCGAAGTCGAGCCCGCTGGGCAGCAACTCGTTCTTGAGCAGGGCGTATGTGACATAAGCGCCCACCGGGGCCGCCGCGGCGAACGGCCACAGCGTCCGGGTGAACCGCTGGCTGGGTGAGAGCCGGATCCTCCGATACAGCAGATAGAGGAATGTTGGGGCGAAGAAGAGCGCGTTCTCCTTGGTGATCAGCGCGGCCCCGAGGGCGAGCCCGCCGGCGAAGGCCGATCTGATCGTGGTCTCCCGGCGCAGCAGAGCGAACAGGGCCAGCAGCACCCAGAACATCATCAGGTTGTCCAGCAGCACCTGGCGCTGGTAGTAGACCGAGATCGGCGAGCAGTTGAAGAAGAACGCGGCGATGGTGGCGGCCAGCACGGTGCCGGACAGCCTCCGGGTGACCTCGAAGAGCAGCACCACCGAGCCCAGATGCACCAGCAGCATCAGGAATCGGCCGGTGTTGATCGCGTTGCCGAATGCCTCGAACTGCTTCGGCAGCGGGAACGCCCAGCCGGCCAGCGTGATCCAGCCCGCCGGGGCGTGGTCGTAGTCGTAGGTGTACGGGGACAGCCTGGTCTCTCTGACCAGCGACCACGCCCGCTGCATATAGATGCCCTCGTCGGTGAGGTACAGCGGATAGCGGAACAGGTGGTAGCCGTGCGTGAGCAGCCCGGTGAGCACGGACAGGAGCAGCGCCAGCCGACCGCGGCGGTCCAGCCGGGGGAAGATGCCGCGCTCGACGGACAGCCGGGGCGGCGGGCGGCGCCGCCGGGGCGGCGGGGGCGGGCGCTCCTCGACCGCGACCCCGCCCTGGGGCCGCTGGGGTCGCCGGGACTGCTGGGGCCCGTCGGGTCGCTGGGGGCGCTGTCCCTCGGGTCGCTGGGGGCGCTGGGGTCGCTGACCCTCGGGCCGCCGGGGCCGCTCGGGCCGGTCGGGGCGGTCGGGTCGTTGGAGACCCTCGGGCCGCCGGGGCCGGTCGGGCCGGTCGGGCCGCTGGAGACCCTCAGGTCGCCGGGGCCGGTCAGGTCGGTCAGGCCGGTCGGGTCGTTGGAGGCCCTCGGGCCGCCGGGGCCGGTCGGGCCGGTCAGGTCGGTCGGGTCGCTGGAGGCCCTCGGGCCGCCGGGGCCGGTCGGGACGCGGGGGTCGGTCGGGCCGCTGGAGCCGCTCGGACCCCTCGGGCCGCTGAGGCCGCTGAGGCCGCTCGGACCCCTCGGGCCGCTGAGGCCGCTCGGACCCCTCGGGCCGCTGAGGCCGCTCGGACCCCTCGGGCCGCTGAGGTGGCTCAGGTCGTTCGGGCCGCTGGAGGCTCTCAGGGCGCTGAGGCCGCTCGGGACGCTCAGGCTGCTGGGGTTCCGGCGGGTCCGGCGGGTCCGGCGGGCGCGGGTGCGGGGGGCGCGGGGGCGTGGGGTCATGCGACACGGGAGTCCGCCTCCTCGGGACGGGTGCGGTGGGCACCCACGTGCTGGGTCTTCTCCCAGTCGCGCCGGCCGAGCAGCTCGCGCCGCATGGCGCGCACCGCGGCATAGGCGAGGACCATCTGGAAGGGGAACCAGGCGATGGCCATCTTCACGAGCGTCTTCGGGGTGGCCTCCAGCCCGTGCGCGGCGGTGAACTCGTACAGTCCCACCGCGTTCACCAGGAAGTGCGCGCACAGCAGCAGGATGGGCAGATAGGAGAAGAGCGCGATCAGCACCGGCACCTTGAGGACCAGGATCATCCCCAGGGAGATCGGCAGATACAGGCCGAGCAGCGCCTGCCCGCGCGGAAACGCGAGGACGTAGAAGGCGAGCCATCGCTGTTTGCGCGTGGGCATCTGTTTCCAGGTGCCTTTCTTCAGGGTCTGCATGAACCCCTGGCTCCAGCGGGTGCGCTGCCGGATGAAGTGGCCGAGGGTCGGTGGCGTCTCCTCCTTGGTCACATAGCGGTCGTCGTAGACCACGCGCACTCGCTCGCCGCTGGCCGACACCCGCAGGCCCAGGTCCGCGTCCTCGGTGAGGTTGCGCTCGTCCCAGCCGCCGAGCCGGACCAGCAGTTCGCGAAAGAAGAAGACGGTGTTGCCGCCGAGCGGAATGGAGCCGAAGTGGGCGTGGTAGTGCAGTCGGCTCTTGAACCAGAAGAAGTACTCCAGGACGTTGAGCGTGGAGTACCAGTTGGAGTCGAAGTTCATCAGCTGGACGCCCGCTTGGACCACGCGCACCCGCTCCTTGAGCATGACCGTGTTGACCAGCAGAAAGATCTCGGGGTGGATGTCGTCCTCGGCGTCGAAGATCGTCACCACCTTGTGAGTGGTGTGCGGCAGAGCCACGTTGAGCCCGTGGGGCTTGTTGACGGGCTTGTCGTCGAACACCACGACCTCGACGTTGTGCAGCCCCTCCCGCTCCAGCTCGGCGACTTTCTCTTCCGCCTTTTTGATCGTGCCGGTGTCGTCCTGCGAACAGATCACGAAGACCTCCAGCAGCTTGGCCGGATAGTCGGCCCGCACCACCCGCTCGATGGTGGTCTGGATGACGTCCTCCTCATGGCGCGCGGGCAGCAGTACGCTGAATGACAGCCGCGGCCTGACAAAGGTTTCCGGGGCCTTGGCCTTCTGCTCGGCGTCCGTCCGGTCCCAGGTGTAGAGCATCAGATAGAGCACATGGGCCGACTGTATGGTCAGCAGCACCGAGACCAGCACCAGGCTCAGGTAGATAATGGAAATCATCGGTCCTGCCTCCCCCAGACCCAGCCCGCGCTCGCCGCGAAATTGGCCGCGAAGGCGGCGGCGATGCCGATACCGTTCGCCAACAGCAGATGGAGTCCCGCGCGTTCCAGCAGCCAGACCGCCATGACATTGACCGCGAGCCCGCACAGCACGGACACATTGAATTTCAGGAACCGTCGGACGGACGGGGTGCTCACCGAGAAGGTCCACCGGTCGTTGAGCAGATAGTTGTGGACCACGGCGAGTTCCACCGCGATCGGGGAGGCCGCGAGCAGCGGCCAGTGGGCCCAGTGGTAGAGCGCGAAGAGGGCTGCCGTGTTCACCAGCACGCCACCCACGCCGACCACCGCGAATCGCAGCACCAGACCGCTCAGGGCGGCCAGCGGGCCGCTCGTCGAGAGCGCGCGAAAGAACCTTCCTTTTCGCTTGCGGGTGTTGTCCACCCGTTCGCTCGGGTCGCTTGTGCGATCGCTGAACGTTCCGAAACGCTGCATCGCGACTCCCTACGCAGGAGGCTCTATCGCCGATGTCAGTCCAAGAGTGCGCCCCCGGATTTCCGAGGACATCACGCGTTCGGGGGAGGGCGTACTCCACCTTCGATGGACCGGCTTTCTCCCCCGTTTTGGGGAGGCGCGGAAACCGGGCCTGGAACCGGTCCCCCAAAAAGGGGAGCGGCAGGTCCCCCGCGCGCGGGTGTCCCCACCACGGGGGTCCGCAGAAGATGAAACGGCCAGGCGTCTGCCGACGGCCTCGCGTCCCCCCTGGGATGAAGCCTGGGATGAAGGTAGGTGACGTAATGTCAGATCGCGTGATACCGCACCGTTCATTCGCCGCCCGGACCGGGACCGTCATCGCCCTGATGGCGCTCTCACTCGCCCCCTCCGCAGCGGCCGCCGTTTCCGCCGTTTCCGCGGATTCCGATTCCGGCGCGATGCACGATTCCGAATGGGCGCTGACCGCGCTCCAGGCCAAGAAGGCGTGGAAAATCAGCAAGGGCGCCGGGGTGACCGTCGCGGTCATCGGCACCGGCGTCGACGCCGCCCATCCGGATCTGCGCGGGCGGGTGCTGGCCGGCAAGGACTTCGGGGACGGCCCCAGCGGCACCAGCACCCGCGACCAGGGGGACGCGATGGAGCAGGCCACCCACGCGGCCGGGATCATCGTGGGGACCGGCCGCAACTACCGGGGCAACGGGCTGCTGGGTCTTGCGCCCCAGGCCCGGGTGCTGCCGCTCGGGGTGTACGAGGACCGGAAGCCGCAGGTCGACGCCACCGCCAGGGCCATCCGCCACGCGGTGGGCCGCGGCGCGAAGGTCATCGATGTGGCGGTGTCCTTCAAGAAGCCGAACGCCGCGCTGCGGTCGGCGGTGACGTACGCGATCGGCGAGGACGCCGTGGTGGTCACGGGCGCGGGCGACAACGGCAAGGACGGCAACCGCCCCACCTACCCCGCCTCCTACCCCGGGGTGGTCTCCGTCGTGGCGACCGACGAGAAGGGCGCCGTGTGGACCGACTCGCACCACGGCGGGGGCGTGACCCTGGCCGCGCCCGGCGTCGCCATCCTGACCACCGCCCCGAACAAGGACTACTGGACCGGCGCGGGCACCGGCTACGCCGCGCCGTGGGTCGCGGCCGGCGCCGCCCTCGTACGCTCGGAGCACCCGCGCTGGACCGCCGGCCAGGTGGTGCAGAAGCTGATCGACACGGCCGACCGCAAGGGGTCATCGGGGCGTGACCCGCGCTATGGCTTCGGGCTGATCGCCCCGGCCAGGGCGCTGGCGGACCGCGCGGCGCCGCCCGCCTCCACCAGCCCGCCCGGCTCCGGAAAGGCGACCGCCGAGTCGAAGCGCGAGCACTCCGCGGCCCGGTCCGAGGAGGGGTCGGCGATGGTGGCGATAGGCGCGGTCGCGGGCGCCCTGGTGGTGCTCGCCGTCATCGCGGTCTTCCTGATCAGCCGCCGCAAGCCCCCGTCGAACAACTCCGACAGCTGACCGGCGGCCCCGGTGAACGGCGGACCCGGCGTGAGCGAGAGGGCCCCTGGGCGACTGGGGCTCTGGCGACGGTTGAGGCTACAGGTGCTGTTGTGGCTGATAGTGCTGCCGAGGTGGCTGGGGCTCGGGCCGGTACCGATACGGCTGCGCATGGGGGGATGGCGGCTGGGCCCGCGGCAACGGCTGCGTCAGGGGGGATGGCGGCGGTTGGGGCCGAAGGGGCGGCGCACGGGCCGCCGGTCCCCGCTGCTGACCGGCAGGGGCATCGCCCAGCTGCTGGCCCTGGCCCTGGTGGCCGAGGTCGCGACGGCCGCGACGGTGCTCCACCCGGGGGCGGCCCGGCCCGGGGAAGGATCCGTCTTCCACCTGGCCAAGCCGTACTTTCCGGCCTCCACCCGCTTCTACACCGACCCCGACAACCCGGCGGCACAGTGGGTGCGCGGCAACGCCCACGACCGCCGGGCGGCGGTCATCGGCAAGCGCATCGCCGACCAGCCGCAGGCCGCCTGGTTCACGGACACCGACCAGGGCCGGGTCGAGTCCCAGGTGCGGGGCGTGGTGCGGGCGGCCCGGGCCCGCGGGCGGCTGCCGGTGCTGGTCGCGTACGCCATCCCGCAGCGCGACTGCGGAAAGCACAGCTCCGGGGGCATGGCGAATCTGTCCGGGTACCGGGACTGGATCGGCGGCTTCGCCAGGGGGATCGGCGCCTCGCGCGCCGTCGTCATCCTGGAACCGGACGCGCTGGCCCACCTGACCTGCCTGAAGCGACGGCAGCAGGGGCAGCGGTACGCGGCCCTGACCCACGCCGGGCGGGAACTGCGGAAGCGGGCCCCGCACGCCCGTATCTACTACGACTCCGGGAACTCCCGCTGGCTCCCCGCGCCGGTCATGGCCGAGCGGCTGAAGCGCGCGGGGATCGACCGGTACGGGGACGGCATCGCCCTCAACGTCTCGAACTTCAATGCCACGCGCGACGAGGTCCGCTACGGCCTGTCCGTCCTCAGGGAGCTGCGCCGCCCCCGGCTGGGGGCCGTGATCGACACCAGCCGGAACGGCGCCGGACCCACCCGTGACCACCGCTTCTGCGATCCGCCGGGGCGCCGGCTGGGCACGCCGCCCACCGCCCGCACCGGGATTCCCGGGATCGACGCGTATCTGTGGGTCAAGCAGCCGGGCCAGGCCGACGGCTGCGCCGCGACCGCCGGGCTCTTCGTCCCCGGCTACGCCTTCGGCCTCACCCGCTGAGCCCCTGCCCCTGAGCCCCTGAGCCCCCCAGTCCTGGGGCTCAGGGGCTGTTTCGGGCCTGCGGTCGTCACTCTACGCATCTGATCCAGTGCACAGCGGAGCGAAACTGCCCGACCAAAGCGGACATAGGGCTATCAAAGCGGCCGAATTCCGCCTACCTCAATCGAGGTAGGCGGAATTCGGTCGTTTGGCGTGCCCGGCATTCCCGCAATTGAGGTAGCGGGATTTCAGTCAGGCGTACGGTGATTCGCCCCCGGTGGGTTCCCTAATGTCGTTGAGCGAAAGGGAAAGCCGCCTGAAGGAGCTCCACCGATGAAAAGAGTTCTCGTCGTGGAGCACCACCATCTGGTTTCGAGTGCGATCGCCGACCTGGTCGACGAGACACCCGGACTGGAGCTGGCCGGCGCCGCCAGATCGGTTCGTGAAGCAATTTCACTGGCCGAGCGCAGGCAGCCGGACGTGGTGCTCATCGACGTGGACAAGTCGAGCTGGAAATCGCTCCGTCTCGACCTGTTGGTCGCAGATCTCCTTCCCCGTGCGCGGCTTGTCCGGCTGACCGCAGTCTCCGACCCGCGAATGGAATGTCTGGAATCTCCGACGAATAATCCCAGCGTCCTGAAAACAGCCATACCCCAATTCCTCAGGAGTCTCACCGAATGAATTCCCCCATGGACAACAACGTTCCGACCGTTTCCGAGACCACCGGGTCGAAGCGTGGGCAGCGTTCCTACCGCCTGCGTGTCGGTATCGCGGCTGGTGTTGTCGTGGCTGCTGCCGTCGGTGGCACCGTGACCGCGTTCGCCCTGAATTCCGACGACAACGCTTCGTCCTCCACCGCCTCGTCCGTCGCGTCAGCGAAGGGCAAGGGCGGCGCGGCCGTCGACGGTCCGCTGTCCACCCGTGGTGGCGACATCGTGGACTCCAAGGGCCACAAGGTGGTGCTGACCGGTGTGAACTGGTTCGGTGCCGAGACCGGCAGCTTCGTGCCGCACGGTCTGTGGACCCGTAGCTGGCAGAGCATGCTCGACCAGATCGCGCACAACGGCTTCAACACGATCCGCCTCCCGTACTCCAACGAGATGTTCGCGGCCAAGAGCAAGCCCAACGGGATCGACTTCAAGCAGAACCCGGACCTCAAGGGCCTCACCGGTCAGCAGATCATGGACAAGATCGTCAAGGGTGCCACCGACCGCGGCATGATGGTGATCCTGGACCAGCACCGTCCGGACCAGTACGGCCAGAGTGAGCTGTGGTACACCCAGAACCTCACCGAGAAGCAGTGGCTGGACGACTGGACCCAGCTGGCCAAGCGCTACAAGGACAACCCCCGGGTGATCGGCGCCGACCTGCACAATGAGCCGCGTGGCCAGGCCACGTGGGGCGACGGCAACCCGAAGACCGACTGGCGCATGGCGGCCGAGAAGGCCGGTAACGCGATCCACGCCGTCAACAAGAACTGGCTGATCTTCGTCGAGGGCACCGACCGTCACAAGAACGAGCAGTTCTGGTGGGGCGGCGACCTCCAGGGTGTGAAGAAGTACCCGGTCACGCTGAAGGAGAAGAACAAGGTCGTCTACTCGCCGCACGACTACGGGCCGGGTGTGTACAACCAGAACTGGTTCATGGCCAAGGACTTCCCGAAGAACATGCCGGCCATCTGGCAGAAGCACTGGGCCTACATCAAGAAGGAGAACATCGCTCCGCTGATGCTCGGCGAGTTCGGCGGTCGCAAGACCGCGGGCAAGAGCTCCGAGGCCGTGTGGCAGAACGCGCTGATGGACTACCTCAAGAAGAACCAGATCAGCTACACCTACTGGTCCCTGAACCCGAACTCGGGTGACACCGGTGGTGTCCTGAACAACGACTGGAAGACGGTCGACAAGAACAAGATGAAGATGCTGTCCAAGTACCAGGCGCCGCTGCTGTCGGCCAAGGGGAAGACGTCGGAGTAACCCCCTCGGTACGACGGCCGCCGGACCCGGCGGTGGACAGCGAGGGCCCGCAGGCATCCCGCCTGCGGGCCCTCCGTCGTGTGTCGGTCCGGAGACGTCGTGTCCGGAGGCATGGGCTCACGCGGGCCAAAAACCCGGGCGCATCGGGAAGCGGGAGCTCACCTCGCCGGGTTTCCTCTCCGGGCCCGTTTCCGCACCGGCCCCCGAAAGCGCGAGGAGGCCGACGATGAAGCCCCAGCAGCGCACCGGCCGCGTACTCTTCCCGCTGGCCGTAGCGGCGGTGGCGGTGGCCGACCAGGTGACCAAGGCCCTGGCGGTGGCGACCATCGGCGGCACCTTCGGGCCACAGGGCGAGTTCGGTCCGATGCGCACCCTGCTGGTGCGCAACACCGGGGTGGCCTTCGGCCTGGGGCGGGGCCGGCCCCTGCTGATCACCCTCATCACCGTCGCCGGGGCGCTCGCCACGCTGGCCGCGGTGGGCGCGGGGCTGCGGGTCCGCACCCGGACCCGGGCCCTGGCCCTCGGGCTGATCGCCGGGGGCTCGCTCGGCAACGGCGCCGACCGGGCCGTACGACACCCCGGGCCGCTGCGGGGCGCGGTCATCGACTGGATCACGGTCTCGCCCCGCGGCCCGGTGTTCAACCTCGCCGACGCCGCCCTGGCGGTCGGCGCCTGCCTGATCGTCCTTGTCCTGGTACGCGACCTCAGGCGCCCGCTTTGGGGACCGCGCTCTCGCTGGCGTCCGGCTCCCCGGGCGGCAGCGGCGCCTCTTCGGGCGCCAGGTCCTGAGTCCGGTCCCGGGGAAGGTCCCGGTCCCGGGGCAGGTCCCGGGGAAGGTCCCGGTCCCGGGGCAGGTCCCGGTCCCGGTTCTGCGGTCGCTCCTCGGTCCGGCCTCGGCTCGGGTCCTGGTCCGCGAGGGAGCCCACGAGGTCGCGCAGCCGCCCGAGCGCCGCTTCGTCCGGGCCCTCGCGGGCCCCGCGGGAGGCCAGCGCGTTCGTGATGCGCTGATACGCGGCCAGCTCCCGGGCGCAGCGGTGGCACCGCGCCACATGGGCCCGGACCCGGCGCGCTTCCGGCGCGTCCAGCTCACCGTCCAGATACGACTGGAGCTCCGCGCCGTCCGCGAGGCACTCCTCGGCGTGGCCGCGCTCGGCGCTCCGCCACCACATCCACCATCTGCTGCTCATGCCCCACCTCGCTGTCCTTGGGGTTCCGCGGCCACCAGCCGATCCCGGATTCTTTTGCGCGCCCGGTGCAGCCTGCTCATCACCGTCCCCTTCGGCACGTCCAGCACCCGCGCGGCCTCCGCGTACGACAGCCCGTCCACATGCACCAGCCGCACCACCTGCTGGTCGCGCAGCGGCAGCGCCGTGAACGCGGCGTCCACGGCCTCGTCGAAGGCCGTGTCGACCACCAGCTCCTCGGGTGTCGCGCCCGGGGCGGACGCGAGCCGGTCGAGTTCGGTGTCCGGGTCGTCGAGCAGATGAGGTCTGCGCTGACGGCGGCGGCTCACCTCGGCGTGCCGCATGATCGTCAGCAGCCAGGCGCGCGGATGGCGGCCGTCGAAGCGGCCGACCGCCCGGTAGGCCCGGAGCAGGGTGTCCTGCACCAGATCCTCGGCGTCGGCGGGCTGTGCGGTCAGCGACATGGCCACCCGCAGCAGCACCTCCACCTCGGGGAGCACGTACTGGGCGAACATGCGCTGTTGACGGGCGTCCGGGTCAGCCACGGGTGCCTCCTCGGATCCTGACCCCCCGGGACGCGGTGACGACTGTCACACTCTGTGTAACATCGCGCTGGTCCCGCCGCACGCCGCGATCGGCGGAACGGGTGGCTCACCCCTTCGACGGGTGGCTCACACCTTCACGGAGACCAGGAGCTTCCCGTCGAGCGTGCGGATCTCGAAGTGGTCGATGTCGGCCAGCTTGTAGGCCGCGCCGCCCTGGGTGAACAGGGGGTCCCGGGCGCTCTTGTCCGTGCTGTCCGGGATGCCGTACCCCTGAGGCGGCACCGACCAGGTCGTCATGACCTGCTTCTCACCGCTCTTGGGGACCGCGATCAGGCTGCACGCGAGGGGGCCCTTGACGTTCTTCAGCCGCAGCATGGCGTCGGTGCCCCACTTCTTGTCCGTCACCGCGATCGTGGCGTTCACCTTGGTGTCCGGGTCGGTGGCCTCGACCTTGGTGGGCACCTTCTCGAAGGTCTCGCTCGTGGTGGTCGCGGTGATCGCCGTGGTCGAGCCGTCGTCGGAGGTGAGGGCCACCGCGCCGAGCGGTCCGCCGATGATCAGGACGGCGGCCGCGGCCACCAGGGAGAGGTGCCGGCGGCGCCGCCGGCGGCGGACCACCGCGACCTCGCCGACCATACGGTCCAGCAGCCCGGGGCCCGGGCGTGCGGTGAGCGTCTCGATGGCGTTGGGGGTGGCGGTGAAGGAGTGCGGGACGTGGGTGAGCCCGGGCCGGCCCGGGGCACCGTGGATGCCGGGGACGCCGGAGGCCAGCTCCGCCAGCATGGGTTCAAGCCCCGCCAGCTCGTCGAGCCGGCTTCCGCACTGTTCACAACCGGCCAGGTGCTGCTCGAAATACGTGGCATCCGCATCGTCGAGGAGGCCGAGTACGTACGCGCCGACGGCGTCGTGCCCGGCGTGGGGCGCCTGCGCGGTCATGCCGTCACTCCTCTTTCCTCGAGCGCGAGCTTCATGGAGCGCAGCGCGTAGAAGACCCGGGACCGCACGGTCCCGCTGGGTATGCCGAGCGTCTGGGCCGCCTCGTTGACCGTGCGGCCCTTGAAGTACGTCTCGACGAGCACCTCGCGGTGCGCGTCGCTGAGGTCGTGCATCGCGTCCGAGAGGGTCATCAGCCGCAGGGCGCGGTCGATCTCGTCCTCGGCCGGCATGAGCTCCAGCGGGGAGGGGTCGACCTCCTGCGGGCGGGCCTGGCGGCTGCGGTGCCCGTCGATGACGATCCGCCGGGCCACCGTGACCAGCCAGGGCCGGATCGAGCCGGTGGCCCTGCTGAGCTGGTCGGCGTTGCGCCAGGCACGGACCAGGGTCTCCTGGACGACGTCCTCGGCCCGGTGCCGATCGCCGGCCACCAGGCGCAGTACGAAGGCGAGCAGCGGCCCGGCGTGCTCCTGGTAGAGCGCGCGCATGAGCTCCTCGTCCGGCGTACCGCGCTGGGATCTCGACCGATGCGCATCGGTCACGGCGGCGTCGTCGCGCACCAGAACCTCCAGGACGGAACCCGAGTTGGACAACATCAACAGACACTCCCGGTGTGTGGGCCGGGGGTTGTGTGGCCCGGACGGCCTCTTCCTCCATCACTACGGACGGGGCGGGAGTGCCGCTCAACTCGTGCCGAAGATTCTTGAAGAGAACGCGGACGGCGTCCGATCTCACCGGCTCTCAGGAGGACAGGGGGTCCAGGATGACGGGCCGCACCGAGCCCTCGAGCATCGCGCCCAGCCCCTCGACCGCGCAGGTGTCGGGGTGTTCGGCGATGTGCAGCGGCATGCCGGTCGCATCCCGCAGCAGATCCTCGAACCCGGGCAGCCCCGCGCTTCCGCCCGCCAGCATGATGCCGCGCTCCGCGAGGTCGGCGACCAGGTCGGGCGGGCAGCGGCGGAGCACCGCGCCGATCGCGTCGAGCACCCCGGTCAGCGGGGTCTGCACCACGGCCCGGATGCCCTCGATGTCGATCTGCACCGAGCGGGCGAGGCCGGTGGCCACGTCCCGGCCGTGCACCTCGGTGCCGTCCATGGCCGCTCCGGCGCCGCTGAGGGCCAGGTGCAGCGGACGGATCGCCTGGCTCGGCAGCATCAACGCATGCTCGTTGCGCACATGTTGGACGACGGCGTGAGCGATCGTCTCCCCGCCGACCGGCACCCGCTCGGCGGCCACGATCGAGCCCAGCGACAACACCGCGACCTGGGTGGTGGCCGCCCCGCACACCACGATCATCGTCGCCTCGGGCCGCTCGACCGGCAGGCCGCAGCCCACGGCGGCGGCGACCAGGCTGTCGACCAGCTCCACCCGCCGGGCGCCGAGCCCGGTCAGCGTCTCGACGGCGGCGCGCTCCGCCAGCGGGTCCGCGTCGTACGGGACGCAGACGGCGGCGCTCACCAGCGGCTTGCGCCGCCAGGCCCGGCGCAGCTTGTTGCCGACGAGGAACCGCAACATGCGCTGGGCCATAGCGATGTCGACGACCCTGCCGCCGGACACGGGCCGCACGACCCGGATATGAGAGGGCGTACGGCCGGTCATGCGCTCGGCGAGCGTGCCGACCGCGATCAGCCCCCCGGTGCGGGTGTTCACGGCGGCGACGGACGGCTCGTCGACGATGAGCCCTTTGCGCTTGAGATAGACCCGGGTCCTGGCGGCGCCGAGGTCGACGGCGATGGAGCAGCGGCGCAGCCGCTCGAGGCTGATGGTCATGTCAGGTCTCCTGCCTGGGCGGCGTGACGGGCCGTCGCCCCGGCGGCCCTGTGATCATCGTGAGCGCCGCACCGCGCGCCTCGCCTCCGGTGGTGAGCCGGTCGGGCGAGCGCTTCCCCTGGCCCCCGCCGCTCCCTAGTCCCTGCCGTCCGAGTGATCCGCGGTGTCCAGGTAGTCCTTGACGTCGTACTCCTTGGCGTCCGCGTAGCACTCCACGGCGGCCGTGGTCAGCGGAAACCGCACCGGCGTCTCGCCGAAGGCGATCCGCCCCGCCGTCTCGCCCGCCGCCGCGATCGCCTCCCGCACCGCGGGGGCCTCCTCGGCCGGGCAGTGCACGATGACCTCGTCGTGCTGGAAGAAGACCAGCTCCGCGCGGAGCCCCGCCCCGGCCAGCGACTGCCGCAGCGCGGCGAGCATCAGCACCGCCCAGTCGGCGGCGCTGCCCTGGACGACGAAGTTGCGGGTGAACCGCCCGCGGGCGCGGGCGCCGGCCGTGCTGCCGTACCTCGGCTCCTCCTCCAGATCGCGCGGCAGGCCCGCCTCGTCGGCCGCGTCGGCGGAGGTGGTGGCCGGCGGGCAGGTGCGGCCCAGCCAGGTGCGCACCAGCCGCCCCTCCTCGCCCGCCCGGGCCGCCTCGTCCACATAGGCGACGGCCGCCGGGAAGCGGCGCCGCAGGGCCGCGAGGTGCTTGAGGCCGTCGCCCGAGGTCTGGCCGTAGATCGCGCCGAGGAGCGCGAGCTTGGCCAGCTCGCGCCGGCCGGAGAAGGCGCGGTCGGACAGCGTCGCGTACAGATCCCGGCCGCTGCCCGCGACCTCCATCAGGCCCGGGTCGCGGGAGATGGCCGCCAGCACGCGCGGCTCCATCTGGTCGGCGTCGGCGACCACCAGCCGCCATCCCTCGTCGGCGACCACCGCCCGCCGCACCACCCGGGGGATCTGGAGCGCCCCGCCGCCGTTGGTGGTCCAGCGGCCGGAGACCGTGCCGCCGGGCAGATACTCGGGGCGGAAGCGGCCGTCCCGGACCCAGGACTGAAGCCACGCCCAGCCGTGCGCGGTGTGCAGGCGGTACAGCTTCTTGTAGCGCAGCAGCGGTTCCACGGCGGGGTGGTCGATGCCCCGCAGCTCCCAGGCGCGGGTGGAGCCGAGCGCGATGCCCGCGCGCGCGAACGCCTTGACGACCTCGGCCGGCAGATCGGGCCGCACCCGTACGCCCCCGAAGGCGCGGGACACCTCGTCGGCCAGCTCGGCCAGCCGCTGCGGCTCCAGGCCGCCCGGGTATCTCTCGCCGAGCAGCTCGTCCAGCAGCTCGCGGTGGCGGTCGGCCCGCCAGGGCACCCCGGCCCGCCGCATCTCCGCGGCCACCAGCGTCCCGGCCGATTCGGCGGCCGTCAGCAGCCGCATCCGGCCGGGGTGCTCGGCCGCCTCCGTACGGGCCAGCTGTCCGGCGTAGACCGCGAGCAGCCCGTCGAGGGGGTCGGTGCCGGGCGGCAGCGGCACCGGGCCGGGCTCGAAGAGGGACGGCTGGGTCTCGGCGGCCCGCACCGGCGGGTCGTCGGGCACGGCCAGCCCGCGCAGCCGCGCCCACGCCGCGGCCAGCGAGCGCGGCTCACCGGACCGCCCCTCGTGGCCCAGCAGCAGCGCCTCGGCGGCCTCGATGTCGTAGCACCGCTCGACGCGGACGCCGGCGGCGAGCAGGCGGGGGTAGACCTCGGCGGTCGACCGCCACACCCAGCGCTCGACCTCGGGCCGCGACCGTACGGCCTGGGCGACGCCGCCCGCCGCCGCCGTGACCTCGACGACCGGCCCGGCGGCCCGCCCCGTGGGGTCCAGCGGGCAGAGCCGGGCACCCCCGTCGCCGGTCTCCGCCACCGCCCATCTCATGTCGCCGAGTGTGACAGGGGGGTCTGACAGGCCTCATGCCCGTGCGGTTACGGCTGTGAATTGGGTTGACCGTGTGGCGCGGCGGTCCTACGGTCCGTCCGGAATGACGAAAAGCGTTCGAAATGTCGAACCTTGGAGCCGTCAATGACCCCCACCCGTACCCGAGTGCTGCCGCTCCTCGTGGCGGTTCTCCTCGCGCTCCTGGCCCTGCCCCAGACGGGCGGCGCCCCCGCGGCCAGGGCCGATTCGCCCGCCGCCGGAGCCGACTCCGCCGTGGCGGCCGGGACGTTCACCAACCCGATCGTGACGCAGAACGGCGCGGACCCGACGATCATCCGCTACGCCGGGTACTACTACCACCTCGGCACCACCTGGGCCTCCCACTGGGAGATGCGCAGATCGCCCACGCTCGGCGGGCTGAAGACCGCGACCCCGACCACGGTCTACCGCGAGACCGTCGCGTCCCGCTGCTGCAACTTCTGGGCGCCCGAGCTGCACCGTCTCAACGGCTCCAACGGTCTGCGCTGGTATCTGACCTACAGCGCGGGCGTCTCCACGGACATCGACCACCAGCACGTCCACGTCCTGGAGAGCGCCGGGAACAACCCGTTGGGCCCGTACACGTACAAGGGCCAGGTCGATCCGTACGGCGACAACCGCTGGATGATCGACAGCAGCTATCTCTCCCTGCCCGACGGCCGCCTCTACCTGCTCTACTCCTTCTGGGAGGGCGGCACGCAGAACCTGTACGCGGTCCGGATGAGCAATCCGTGGACCCCGACCGGCGGGGCCGTCCGCATCGCGACCCCCACCTACGGCTGGGAGAAGGTGGGCTCCGGCGTCAATGAGGGGCCGACCATTCTCCAGCACGACGGGCGGACGTTCCTGACCTTCTCCGCCTCGCACTGCGACACCCCGGACTACAAGCTGGGGCTGATGGAGCTGACCGGCGGCGACCCGCTGGCGGCTGGCGCGTGGAAGAAGTTCGCCAACCCGGTCTTCCAGCGGAACGACGCCAACGGGGTCTACGGGCCCGGCCACAACTTCTTCTTCCCGTCGCCCGACGGGAAGGAGGTCTGGATGGCCTACCACGCCAACTCCAAGGCCACGGACGGGTGCAGCGGCACCCGGACCACCCGGGCCCAGAGGGTGAACTGGAACGCCGACGGCACCCCGAACTTCGGCACACCGGTCTCCACGTCCATCGCGCTCGCCGAGCCTTCCGGCACCCCGGCCGCCGCGCGGCGCTGACCGTAAGGGAGCGGAAGCGCCGACCGTACGGGATCGGAAGCGCCGGCCGAACGAGAACCGCGGGTCACGCTGATGGCCTGCGGTTCTCGTATGTCTGCGGGAACCCCGCCGACCGCGGGAATCCCGCTGTTCGCGAAAACGCCGTACGCGCGCTTTGGGCGGTCTTTTGGGTGCCATGCCCCGGAATAACGGAATCCGGAAGAATTTCCGGGTGTGGGCGAACCCGGCGGGCGTCGGTGGCGTCACATCTATAGACCGTGCGGATCGTCTATGTCCTACGCTTCCCGGTGATCATCGGGTGATCATCGGGTGATCATCCGGATACGCATGGTGCACGTGCATCTGCTGGTGCATCTGCGAATGCATTTGATCGTTCGGATGCCCATGCATTCGCAGGCCAACAAGGTTATGATCCGGGTCAGTTGACAGCTGCACTAACAGTGGAGAGCCCCTGTGCGCGACCACCCGTACAACGGCATGGCGGCCGTGGACCTTCAGGGGGCCGCCTGGCAGAAGAGCACCCACAGCAATTCGCAGGGCTCGTGTGTGGAGTTCGCCAAGCTGCCGGGCGGGCATGTCGCCGTACGGAACTCCCGCTACCCGGACGGCCCCGCCCTCATCTACACCCCGGCCGAGGTCGAGGCGATGCTGCTCGGCATCAAGGGCGGCGAATTCGACCACTTGGTGAGCGACCCGGTCTGACGCGCCCGTTCCCGCTCCGCCGAGCGACACTGGTAGGTGGGCTTGGTGTCCGGCTGGATGAGACGGCTGGGGTGATACGGCGATGAACGGGTCGGTACGTGTCGGACATGTCCTCGGGGTGCCGCTGCGGATGCACTGGAGCGTCCCGGTGCTGGTGGCCCTGCTGGCCTACGGGCTGGGCCGCCAGACGCTCCCGGCCTGGACCCCGGGCCACTCCAGCGCCACCTACGCGGCCGCGAGCGTGATCGGGGCCGTGCTGCTGATGGGGAGCCTGCTGCTGCACGAGGCCGCGCATGCGGTCGCCGCCCGCAGCAAGGGCGTCTCGGTCCAGGATGTGACGCTGTGGGCGCTGGGCGGCATGACCCAGATGGGGCGGCCGCGGACCGCCGGGGTGGCGCTGCTGGTGGCCATCAGCGGCCCGATCACCAGCCTGGTGATCGGGGGCGTCGCGCTCGGGGCGGGCCTCGGGGCGCGTGGTCTGATCGGCTGGGGGGTGGTCGCGGCGCTGCTGGTGTGGCTGGGGTGGGCCAATCTGCTGCTGGGGATCTTCAATCTGCTGCCCGCCGCGCCGCTGGACGGGGGGCGGGTGGTGCAGGCGGTGATGTGGTGGCGTACGGGGGACCGGGAGCGGGCCGAGCGGGCCGCGGGCCGCAGCGGACAGATCTTCGGCCTGGCGATGATCGCCTTCGGCTGGGTGTCGTTCATCCGCGGGGCCACGGGTGGGCTGTGGTTCGCGCTCATCGGTCTCTTCATGGTGATCGTCGCCAACGCGGAGCGGCAGCGCGCCACCATCAACGAGGCGCTGCGCGGGGTGCGGGTGTCCGACGCCATGTCCCACCCGGTGGCCGCCGGGGCCGACTGGCTGTCCGTGGACCGCTTCATCGACGAGGTGGCGGGGCCCGCCCGGCACACGGTGCTGCCGGTCATCGACTTCGAGGGCCGGCCGAGCGGGGTGGTGAGTCTGCGCGGGCTCGCGGCGGTGCCGCCCGAGAGCCGGGAGGGCAGGCGGGTGCGCGATGTGGCCACGCCGGTCTCCCGGTGCACGCTCGCCGTGCCGGGCGATCTTCTGAACGAGGTCATGGAGCGGGGGGCGCGGCCCGGGGCCGCCATGCCGATCCTGGTCGTCGACCATGGCCATCTGGAGGGGATCGTCACCGCACATGATGTGACGCGGCTCTTCCAGCAGCACGCGCTGGGGATGACGGCCGCCCCGCCGAAGCCCAGCGCGCTGTGACCCGCCCGGAGGGCCGTCATCCCCGGCGTGGGCGGTTCTACCGTGGGTGGTTCTACCGTGGGCGCGGCAGCAGGAACAGCGCCCAGACCACCTTGCCGCGCAGGGTTCCGGCCAGGGGGTGCCAGCCCCAGTCGTCGGTGAAGGACTCCACGAGGTAGAGCCCTCTTCCCGATTCCTGGCCGGCGTCGGCCTCGCCGGCCACCGGGCTCTTCTCGCTCGGGTCCCGGACCGCGCACACCAGGCGTGAGTGCCAGCGCATCAGATGCAGCCGCACCTGTGTCTCGCTCTCCGCGCGGGGCGGGCCGTCCGGGCGGCCACCGGAGACGCCATGGCGCAGGGCGTTGGTGACCAGTTCGGAGACGACCAGGGCCACCTCGTCGAACATCTCGGGAAGGTCCCACTGTTCGAGCGTGGCCCCGGTGAACCGACGGGCTCCCTGGACCGCTTCGAAGCGGGTGGGTAGTGAGCAGGACGCGGAACCGGAAACGCCGGGGGCGTCGATCGGGGGGAGCCCCCGCCACACGGGCTCCAGCATGGTCGAGCCTTCGGTCCCCATGCGAGCTACTCCTGCATCCGTGGCCCTGACGAATCCTGGCCAGATCTCGTACGAGCTTGCACGTGCGCAAGACCTATGGTTCCGAATGCGCACAACGTATGCAAGGGCAGATGCACGTGCACGCAGATTTTTTGAGACTATGTACCCAACTTCGACACAGATTCTCCCTACGCCCTCTTGTGTACGTCTCACACTTGAGTAACGACATGTGTACGGGGAGGAGCCCGAAGAGTGGCAGACTTCGGCCCCAGGGCTGCGGGGGTCGCCTTCGGAAGGATGCGTTCCGTACAGGGAGGGTCGCAGACATGAGCGCAAGCGAGTCAAGCGGATCGGTGGTGCGCCGGATTCTCCTGGGCTCTCAGCTCAGGCGGTTGCGCGAGTCCCGTGGCATCACGCGGGAAGCGGCGGGCTATTCCATTCGGGCCTCCGAATCCAAGATCAGCCGGATGGAGTTGGGCCGGGTGAGCTTCAAGGCGCGCGACATCGAGGATCTGCTCACGCTCTACGGGGTCACGGACGAGACCGAGCGCGCGTCCCTGCTCGGCCTGGCCCGCGAGGCCAATGTCGCGGGCTGGTGGCACAGCTACGGCGATGTGCTGCCGAGCTGGTTCCAGACGTATGTCGGGCTGGAGGGCGCCGCCTCGCATATCGCCTGCTACGAGGTGCAGTTCGTGCACGGACTGCTACAGACCGAGGGCTATGCCCATGCCGTGGTCACCAGTGGTCAGCCCAAGGCCGGCGCGCCCGAGGTGGAGCGACGGGTCGCGCTGCGGCTGGAGCGGCAGAAGCTGCTGGTCTCCGAGCGGGCGCCCGCCTGCCATGTGGTGCTCGACGAGGCGGCGTTGCACCGGCCGTACGGCGGTCGGGCCGTGATGCGGGCCCAGATCCAGCACCTCATCGCCGTCTCCGAGCAGCCCAATGTCACGCTTCAGGTGATGCCCTTCTCCTTCGGCGGACACGCCGGGGAGAGCGGGGCGTTCACCCTGCTGAGCTTCCCCGAGTCGGACCTGCCGGACATCGTCTATCTGGAACAGCTCACCAGCGCGCTCTACCTCGACAAACCCGAGGAAGTGGGGCACTACCGAGGGGTGTTGGGGCGGCTGAGTGACGACAGCCTGTCCATGGAAAAGAGCCGTGACTTGCTGCGGGGCCTTCTTCAAGTCGCCTGACTCGCCAGTACGATGACAGTCGGTCAGGAAACAACCCCCCACGCGTACGCGGGTGTCGTCACAAGCGACACCGTGTCCTCCAGATTGGGATGGCATGTCCTACTTCTCCGAGCTGGCCTTTCAGTACATCGACGGTGAGTGGCGGACCGGCAGCGGTTCCTGGGACATCGTCGACTTCAACCCTTACAACGGGGAGAAGCTCGCCTCCATCACCGTGGCCACCGTTCAGGAGATCGATCTGGCCTATCGCGCAGCCGAGCGGGCGCAGCCGGAGTGGGGCGGCACCAACCCGTATGCCCGGCGCCTGGTCTTCGAGCGGGCGCTGCGGGTCATCGAGGACCGTGAGAAGGAGCTCACGCAGGCGATCATCGCGGAGTGCGGTGGCACGCATGTGAAGGCGGGATTCGAGCTCCACCTCGCCAAGGAGTTCCTGCGCGAGGCGATCCAGCTGGCGCTGCGGCCCGAGGGCCGCATTCTGCCCTCGCCGGTCGACGGCAAGGAGAACCGCCTCTACCGGCTGCCGGTCGGGGTGGTGGGGGTCATCAGCCCGTTCAACTTCCCCTTCCTGCTGTCGGTCAAGTCGGTCGCTCCGGCGCTCGCGCTGGGCAACTCCGTTGTGCTCAAGCCCCACCAGAACACTCCGATCTGCGGTGGCGGGCTGGTCGCCAAGGTCTTCGAGGACGCCGGGCTGCCCGCGGGGCTGCTCAATGTGGTGGTCACCGACATCGCCGAGATCGGCGACGCCCTGATCGAGCACCCGGTGCCCAAGGTCATCTCCTTCACCGGCTCGGACAAGGTCGGCCGCCATGTCGCCACCGTCGCGGCCTCCCACTTCAAGCGCTCCATCCTGGAGCTCGGCGGCAACAGCGCCCTGGTCGTCCTCGACGACGCCGATGTGGACTACGCGGTGAACGCCGCCGTCTTCAGCCGCTTCGTCCATCAGGGCCAGGTCTGCATGGCCGCGAACCGGGTGCTCGTGGATCGCCGGATCGAGCGCGAGTTCACCGAGAAGTTCGTGGCCAAGGTCGAGTCGCTGAAGGTCGGCGACCCGAGCGACCCGACGACGCACATCGGCCCGCTGATCAACGAGGGCCAGGCCGAGGCCATCAGCGCCCTGGTCGACCAGACCGTCGCCGAGGGGGCCACCGCGCTGGTGCGCGGCCGGACCAAGGGCACGCTCGTCGCGCCCAGCGTGCTCACCGGAGTCGCGGAGGACGCCGCGATCCTCGGCCAGGAGATCTTCGGTCCGGTGGTGCTGCTGATCCCCTTCGACGGGGACGAGGAGGCCGTCCGCATCGCCAACGCCACGGAGTACGGGCTCAGCGGCGCCGTGCACACCGGCGACATCGAGCGCGGGGTGCGCTTCGCGAAGCGGGTGCGCACCGGCATGATCCACATCAATGACAGCACGGTTCACGACGAGCCGATCGTGCCCTTCGGAGGAGAGGGGAACTCCGGGCTCGGGCGCCTCAACGGCGACTCCTTCGTCGAGGACTTCACCACCACCAAGTGGATCTCCATTCAGCATGGCCGCAGCCAGTTCCCGTTCTGAGTCGAGGCGTCATTTTCCAAGCCGAGGTGTCGTTGAGGGCTCGTTGAGGACAGAGGCTGACCGCAAGGGTCCGTAGCGTCGGAGACATCGGGAGAGAGAACTCCCGGAGGACCGACGGAAGGCGGACCCATGCCCACTCTGGTGAACCAGGAAGCCCACGGTGACGAGGCCGGAGCCCTCCTGGGCTTCCTCGATGCCCAGCGCGGCGCCGTCCGCCGCACGCTGCACGGCCTCAGCGACGAGCAGGCGCTCCTCAAGCCGTCGGCGAGCGAGCTGTCGCTGTTCGGCGTCCTCAAGCACGTCGCCGAGGTCGAGGTGGGCTGGGTCGAGGACGCCAAGCAGGTGACGCGCTCCATCCCGCGCGACCACTCCACGTGGCATCTGAGCTTCGAGCCCGAGGAGGGGCAGGCGACGGTCAAGGAGGTGCTGGCTTTCTGGGACGAGGCGGTGGCCGAGACCGAGAAGTTCATCCGCTCGCTGCCCGACCTGAACGGAACCTTCCCGCTGCCCCCGGCGCCGTGGTTCCCCGAGGGCAGTGTGCGCTCCATGCGCTTTCTGCTGCTCACCTTGATCCAGGAGTTCGCCCGCCACGCCGGCCACGCCGACATCATCCGCGAGACCATCGACGGCAAGACCGCCTTCGAGCTGATCGACGCGGTCGCGGCGGGCCGCTAGCCGGGCCCCGGACGCCGGCCGAACCGCCGGCCGCAGGTCGAGCGGGCGGGTCGAGCGGGCGGGGCGAGCCGGTGGCCGGCTCATCGCCGGGAGGCGAGCCGTGGCCGCAGCGCGCACCAGGCGGGGAGGACGGAGGAGACCACCGCCAGCAGTGCGCACGCGGCCACCGCCGCACCCAGCGCGCCCCAGGGCACCGCGGGCATGGTGGTCGCCGGCACCGACAGCCGCCCCAGCGCGCTCCACAGGCCGAGCAGTTGGACCCCGGCCACCGCCGCGCCCAGCACCGCGCCCACGGCGACGGTCAGCACCGCCTCCGCCGCCACCGCGCGCAGCACCTGGAAGGTGGTGCCTCCGGCCAGCCGCAGCGCCGTCAGCTCGGGTATTCGGTCGGAGGTGGCCATGATCAGCGTGCCGACGAGCGCTATGCCCGCGTAGACCAGCGCGATGCCGACCACCACCAGCAGGCCCAGCCGGGTCTGCGGGCTCGTGCGGGGATGGACCTCCGCCACCCAGACGTCCGGGGTGAGCACCCGCCCGCCCTCGGACCGGACCGCCGCCCGCAGCCCCCGGGCCACGGCGGCCGCGTCGGCCCCGGGCCGCAGCCGCACCTCGATCCGGTCCACCGTGGCGCCGCGCGCGTTCCCCCAGGTGACATACGCGCCGTTGTCGCCGGTGCCGGTCCGCAGGACGGCGACGATCCGCAGCGTGGTCTTCCGGCCGTCGCCCAGCCAGACGGCGACCTGGCGGCCGACGGTGGGCCGCTCCCACTCCTCGTTCACCACGATGCCCCGGTCGTCCAGATCACGGACCGAGCCGGAGACCACGGGCAGCCGCCCGACGGCCTCGAGCCGCGCCGGATCCACGGCCCGCGCCGCCGACTCGACCAGCGCCGACTCGCCGTCGCGGGCGAACACGGCGGTGGTCGCGGACGCGGACGTCAGCGCTCCGGGCACCTCGGACACACGCCGCACCGCGCCCGCGCTCAGCCCCTCGGCGCCCGCCCCCGGGGTGACCACGAAATCGGCGCGGGTGTGCGCCCGCAACTCGGCCGCCTTGGCCTCGCTCACCGTCGCGGCCGCGCCCATCAGGGAACCGGTCAGCGCGACCGTGATCAGCACCGGCGCGGCCACGGACGCGGTACGCCGCACCCCGGCCGAGGCGCTCTCCCGGGCCAGCATCCCCGTCGCCCCGGGCAGCCGGGCCGGCAGCCGGCCCAGCGCCCGCACCAACGGCCGGACCAGCAGGGGCGCCAGCAGGCCGACCGCGGTGATCAGCACCATGGGCTCGGTGGTGTACGTCTTCCGCTTGAGCAGCTCGCCCGGGTCGTCGGCCAGCGTCCACCCCAGCACCGCCACCCCGGCCAGCAGCAGCCCGGCGCCCAGCAGCCGACGGGCGAGCGGCATGGTCCGGCTGTCCACGGCGGCCTCGCGCAGCGCCTCGGCCGGCTCGACCCGACCGGCGCGCAGCGCCGCGGCCCACACCCCCGCGAGCGCCACCAGCAGGCCCGTCCAGAAGGCCACGGGAAGCGGCCAGAAGTGATCGCCGATGGTGAACCAAGGGGGCGCCACCCCGCCCTCCACCAGCCGCCGCGCCAGCCAGGGCGCACCCCACGTCCCCAGCGCGCAGCCCGCGGCCGAGGCGAGCACCCCCACCACCGCGGCCTCCGCGAAGACCACGCGTCTGAGCTGGCCGGGGGCGGCTCCCGCCATCCGCAGCAGGCCGAACTCCCGGCGCCGCTGGGCCACCGCGAAGGCGAAAGTGGAGGCGACCACGAAGACGGAGACAAAGCCGGTCACCCCGGCCGCCGTGCCGAGCAGCGCGTTGACCGTGAGCAGGGCCCGGCTGTCGCGGTCCGGGTCGGGGTCGGCCCGCCGCCGGTCCGCGCCGGTGAGGACCCGCACCCCGGGCGTACCCGCCACGGCCTCGCGCACCTCGGCGGCCGGGGCGCGCACCACCACCGCGTCGATCCGGGACGAGATGCGGGCGGCCTCGCCGTCGGTGAAGAACACCGCGCTCTCGAAGGCCGACCGGGGGACCGTGCCCACCACGATCCGGGTGCGGTACTCCGAGACGGTCCTGATGCCGATCCGGTCGCCCACCTTCACCCCGGCACCGGCGACGACCACCTCCCCGGCCCGCTCCGGCGCCCTCCCGGAGGCCAGCCGGTAGGGGGTGAAGGCCGCGGCGGACCACGGGTGGCCGACGGTGCCCTGGGGGAGCGCCCCCGAAAGCAGGGGGAAGGTGCGGTCCGGTGTCACCGGGCCGAGCCGCCCGAGCCGCCGCACCAGCTCGGGCGGCACCGGGCGGGGGTGGGCCAGCGGCGCCGACACCTCCTCCGTGTCCGGTCCGCGCCGCACGGGGACGGTGACGGTGTCGGCGCCGCGCACCACCACCGGCGCGGCGGCGAACCGCTCCGGAACGCGCTTCGGGGCGTCCAGCGTGGAGGCCAGCGCCAGGCACATGGTGGCGATCAGCGCGACCCCGAGACCGAGCGCGACGAAGGTGCCGACGAGCGTGATCCAGCGGGTCCGCAGACCGCCGAGCGTCATGGTCAGCACGGGACCGTCTCCAGCCGTGTCATCCGGGCGGAGACCTGCTCGGGGGTCGGCCGCTCCAGCTCTCCGCTCACCCGCCCGTCGACGAGGAAGACCACCCGGTCCGCATACGAGGCGGCGACCGGGTCGTGGGTGACCATGACGACGGTCTGCCGCTCGGCGTCGACCAGCTCCCGCAGCAGCCGCAGGACATCGCGGCTGGTGGCGGAGTCGAGGGCGCCGGTCGGCTCGTCGCCGAAGAGCACCTGGGGTTGGGTGATCAGGGCACGGGCCAGCGCCACGCGCTGCTGCTGGCCGCCGGAGAGCTGACCCGGCCGGTGCCCGGCCCGGTCCGCCAGACCGACCCGGGCCAGCGCCCGCTGTATCTCCGCGCGCGCGGGGGCGCGGCCCGCCAGCCGCAGCGGCAGGGCCACGTTCTGCGCGGCGGTCAGCGAGGGCAGCAGATTGAAGGACTGGAAGACGAAGCCGATCCGCTCCCGGCGCAGCCGCGTCAGCCGGGTCTGGCTCAGCCCCTCCAGCGGGGTGCCGCCGATCGACACCGAGCCGGAGTCGGGCCGGTCGAGGCCCGCCGCACACTGGAGGAGCGTGGACTTGCCGGAGCCGGAGGGGCCCATGACCGCGGTGAAGCTGCCCGCGGGGAAGGAGAGGCTGACGTCGTCGAGCGCCGTCACCCCGCTCGCCCCGGAGCCGGAGTCGTAGCGCCGGCTCACCCGCGAGAGCCGGACCGCCGCGGTGCGCAGGTCAGTTCGTGTCATGCCGTCCAGACAACCGCCTCCGGCCCGCCCGTTCACGACCACTGGGCATAGTTCCGGAGTATGGCCAGGCATACCTCCAAGACGCCTACTGGGCCGACTGTGCCGGGGGTCGCCGCGCCGTACCGTTCTCGTATGTCCACGCGAAATGTCCGACAGGCCCTCTATCAGCCCGGCTATCTGCGCTCCGCCTGGCCCTGGCGCGCGGTGCTGTATCTGATGAGCAGCGCGCCCGTCGGGCTGCTCGCGCTGCTCGGCATCATCGTCCTCGCGCTGGTCGGCGGCGTGTTGACGATCCTGGTGCTCGGACTGGGGGTACTGGCCGCGCTGGGGCTGGCCGGGGTGCCGGTCGGCGCGATCGAGCGCCGCCGGCTGCGGCTGGTCGACGACAGACCGGCCCGCAGCCCGCACCGCCCTCCGGACGAGCCGGGGCTCCTCGCGTGGGCGCGCGTGCGGTATCAGGAGCGGGCGACCTGGTACGAGCTGGCGTACGCAGTGCTGTTCGCGTTCGGCCTGTGGATGGCCGACGCAATGGCCCTCCTGGGCGCGCTGGGGGCGCCCCTGTCGATGATGGCCACCCCGATACTGCTGGCCCTGGACGGCGGCGGCCAGGCCCAGGTGCTCAAGTACTGGTCCGTCACCTCCTATAACGAGGCGGCCGCGTGGTCCCTCGCGGGGGCGATGCTGCTCCCGGTGGCGCTCTACTGTCTGGGCACCTTCGCCGGGCTGCGGGCCGCGTTCGCCCGGCTGCTCCTCGCGGGCCCCGACGACCCGCTGCGCGAGGAGCTGGGGGAGGTGGCCCGGTCGCGGGCCCGGCTGGTGCACGCCTTCGAGGCGGAGCGCCGGCGAATAGAGCGGGATCTGCATGACGGCGCCCAGCAGCGTCTGGTGGCGCTCACCATGACGCTGGGCCTGGCGCGGCTGGACGCCCCGCCCGGGCCGCTGGCCGACCAGCTCGCCAAGGCGCATGACGAGGCGGGCAAGGTGCTGGCGGAGCTGAGGGAGCTGATTCATGGAATACACCCCCAGGTGCTGGCCGACCGGGGCCTGGAGGCGGCGCTGGAGGACGCGGCCGACCGCTCGCCGATCCCCGTTCTGGTGCATGCCCCCGGGCTGGGGCGGCTGCCCGAACCGGTCGAGAAGGCCGCGTACTTCGTGGTCTGCGAGGCACTGGCCAATGTCGCCAAGCACAGCGCCGCGGCGCTGGCGGAGGTCGGGGCCGAGGTGCGGGAAGGGGCGCTGTTCGTGTCGGTGGTGGACGACGGGGTGGGCGGTGCGGTCCTTCGGCGGGGCGGCTCCGGGGGCGGGGCTGGAGTTGACGCGGGGGGCAGCGGGCTGACCGGGCTGTCAGACCGGGTGGCCGCGCTCGATGGGACACTGACACTTTCCAGCCCGCCTGGCGGGCCGACGATTCTGGGCGTGGAGATACCGTGCGAGCCGATCGAAGCGTCTCTGATCAACTAAGGGATCCTATGCAGGACATGGTGTCCGGCCGTGGGATGTCCCATCGTGGCGGGGTGGCGTGGGCGTGCAGGTGAAACCCTGCACCCAGTGCTGCCCCTTGTGGCCGGTGTCGGCCGGGATGGGGTCTCCCCTGCTCGAGCGAAGCCGAGAGCTTGGGGAAGGGTGTGCTGATCGTCGTCACGCCCTGGTGCCGGTGGGCTGCGCGGAGCAGCCGTATCCGGCCCGTTGGTGCGTGTCCCTCCGGACGCTGGCCCGCCGGACCCGGGGGTCTGGTGGGGGAGGGTGCCCTGCGTCGCCTGGGCGCGGGGCGTGTGGTCTGGCGCCGGGTGGGTCCGGTCTTGGACCGGTCCCTCCGGCGGGTCTTGGCGGTCGTCGGGGTCGTGGGGGTGACCACGGCTCGGGCTTCGAGCTTGTCTGTCACGCTGCGGATGGCCAGGGTGTCGCTGGCGCGGTCGGTGACGGTCTTGGTCTGGTGGGTCAGGCCGCGGGCGGCGATGCGCTGCCATGCCCCCATGTCGCGGTCGCCCTGCCAGCCGCACCCGGGGTTCGGGCAGACGGCCCACTTCCAGCCGGGTGTAGTGGGCCGGTCGGGGGCCTTGCGGTGGCACAGTGGGACGAGGCAGCGGGGGCAGTGCCGGGAGGTGTTGCGGGCCGGGACCGTCACGACGGCGATACCGGCCTCGGCGGCCAAGTGCCGTATCCGCTCCACGATCTGCCCGCGGATCTGCTGGGACAGGCGGGTGTTGAGGGTGCGGCCCATGCCCCGCGCCTCCATGGAGCGGAGGTCCTCGACATAGATCACGCTCGCGCCGACGGTGATGGCCTGGTCGACCGTCCAGCGCGCCGCGGCCCACGCCAGGGCGTCGTTGAGGTTGGAGCGGCGGGCGGAGACGTGCCGGACCCCTTCGGTGAGCACGTGGTGCCGGGCCGTCAGCGGATGCGTGTCATGTCCGGCGATGAGGTGCTGGTAGTGGCCGGCCTTGGCGTGCAGGTGCTCGCACTCGCGGCGCAGCCGGTGCTGTTTGGCCAGCACACCGGCAGCACGGAACATCCCGCCCGTGCCGATGGCGATGAGGCGCCCGTCCTTGTGGAGCCGGATGGCGCCCGCGCTGAGCAGGGTGTTCAGGCCCCAGTCCACGCCCAGCGCGATGATGTGCCCGGTGCGCCGGGCCTTGGGCACGGCGTGCGTGTAGGCCAGATCGGCGAGCACCCTGCCCTGGTGGACGCGGAGAGTGGGCAGGTGCAGCACCGCGCCGGGTGGGACCGTGGGCGGCAGCGTGATGGGGCACGCCACCCACGCCCAGTCCCGGTAGGAGCGCGGGTCCCGGCGGACGGGCAGCTGCACCCGCAGCAGCGCCCGGCCCGGATCGTCACCGCGTGCGATCGACGCCTGCTGCCCATCGCACGCCGACAGCAGCAGCATCCGCGCAACGCCGGGTGCGGCCTCCAGCTCGAACACGTCAGCCGGCAACCGGCCGTGCTGCCGCTCGAAGTCGGCGATCTGCCGGGTGCGGGACCTGATCACGCCGGAGGGCAGATGCCTGCCGTCGGGGATGGCCTCGCGGACGGCATCCCACTCATCCGGGGTACGCCGACCCGCCTCGGCGGGCCAGGTCCCGATGACTCCGACGGTGAGATCGGCCCGCCACTTCGCCGACCGCAGGGTCCGCCCGGCCTGCTCCTGCGCCATGCGCACGATACGGTCATTGACCTTCACGCTCGCGGGCGGTGCGGCGTTCCAGTCCAGACGCCGCAGCGCCATCCACGCGTTCGACGGCAGCGCCCGGCCGCCGGCGTCCACACCCGAGGCCAGCTGGTCCACATCGGCGGCATTCCAGTGCGTGTCCAGCAGCGAGGCAGCCATGCCGGACACCAGACCAGCCGCCCAGTCCACCCGCTCCGCCAGCACAGCGGCCGACAACACCTCACCCGTCTTCTCCACCACACCCGCACGCAACAGACCCCGGGCACAGGCAGTACGGGCCATCTCGCCCCCACCCAGCGGCAATCTCCGACTCACCAGCCCCCCTTCCCGCCCGTGGCGCTGTCATCCGATCAACGACACACCTCGAGAAAGGTCACGCATTCGATCCTCACACTCACATACGACACCGACACCGGTACCGGACACACGACACGACGCCGATAAATGACGCATCACCACGGATCCCAAAGGAAACACATGAGCCTTCGGCTAGTCCTGGCGGAGGACAGCGTGCTGCTGCGCGAGGGCCTGGTGGGGCTGCTGGCCCGGTTCGGACACGAGGTCGTCGCGGCCGTCGGCGACGCCCCCGCGCTGCGGGCGGCGGTCGGCGAGTTCTCCCCGGACCTCGTGGTCACCGATGTGCGGATGCCGCCGGGGCAGAGCGACGAGGGGCTGCGGGCGGCGGTCGCCCTGCGCAAGGAGCGGCCGGGGCTGCCGGTCCTGGTGCTGAGCCAGTATGTGCAGCGGACCTACGCGACCGAGCTGCTGGACTCCGGCGACGGCACGGCGGTGGGCTATCTGCTCAAGGACCGGGTCGGGCAGGTCGAGGAGTTCATGGACGCGCTGCGCCGGGTGGCGGGCGGCGGCACGGTCGTCGACCCGGAGGTGGTCCGCCAGCTGTTCCGCCGTCGGCGCGACCCCCTGGAGCGGCTCACCTCGCGGGAGCGGGAGGTGCTGGCGCTGGTGGCGGAGGGGAAGTCCAACGCGGCCATCGCGCGCGAGCTGGTGGTCTCGGAGGCGGCGGTGGGCAAGCACATCGGCAACATCCTGGGCAAGCTCGACCTGCCGCCCGGCGAGGACACCCACCGCCGCGTCCTCGCGGTCCTGGCCTTCCTCCGGGCGTAGTACCCGGGGGAGGGGCGTCTAGCCTGGACAGCGGCGGGCCCCAGAGGGGCCGGGAGGGAGAGAAGCGGGCGATGTCAGCGATCCGGCTGCTGGTGCTGGGGGCGGTGCGCCAGCATGGGCGGGCCCACGGCTACCAGGTCCGTAACGACCTGGAGTTCTGGGGCGCCCACGAGTGGTCCAACGCCAAGCCCGGATCGATCTATCACGCGCTCAAACAGATGGCCAAGCAGGGCCTGATGGTCGCTCACGATGTCGCGCCGAGCACGGTCGGCGGCCCGCCGCGCACCGAGTACGAGCTGACCGAAGCGGGGGAGGAGGAGTATTTCCAGCTCCTCCGTGAGGCGCTGGTGCGCCATGACCAGAAGATCGACGAGCTGACGGCCGGGGTCGGCTTCATCGTCGACCTTCCGCGTGCCGAGGCGATCTCCCTGCTGAAGGAGCGGGTGGCGGCGCTGGAGGAGTGGCGGGCCGAGGTCACCGCGCACTGGATGCCGGACGAGGCCACGCCCGACGCCTGGGGCCATATCGGCGAGATCATGCGGTTCTGGGTGCACTCGGCCGACAGCGGGGCGCAGTGGACGCGCGGGCTGATCGAGCGGCTCGAGGGCGGGGCGTATGTGATGGCCGGTGAGGGGAAGCGCTCGGTGAATGTGCTGATGGACAGCGTGCCGAGCACGGAGAGCCCGAGTGCGCCCGCGCCTGGCGAGGACGGCGCCGAAACAGAGCAGAACGCCGACTAATCAAGTTTGACTAATTCGCAAGAGTCACGCCCAACTGCTGGCGGTCAGCCGGCCGCTGGCGCTGCTCGCGGTCTTCTTCCCATTGGCTTTGGGCCGTTATCAGAGCCTCAGCCGCTGAAACGATTCCAGACACGCCCGAAAGCCGCGTGAGTCACACCATCACCCGTCGTGGGTGGTTCCGGATACGGTGCTTGCATGGTGAACGACAGGGGGGACACGGGCGCGAGGGCGACGGGCGGGGTCGGTTACGCCCTGCTCGTCGCCGCCGCCCCGGGTGGCCGACAGCGGCTGATGGACGCGGCCGGGGCGCTGCACCAACTCGCGGCCGTACCGCCCGCCGCGTTGCTGGGGACCGCGGGCGGGGCGAGCGTCGTACAACTGGTGGACCCGGCCGACCCGCAGACCGTGCTGACGCATCTGCGGACCGCGGCCGCCCACGACGGGCCGGTGCTGATCTATCTGGCGGGCCAGCTCACCTTCGACACCAAGCAGCGGCTGCCGCACTTCGCGCTGGCCCGTACGACGCCGAGGACCGCCCGCTACACCGCGCTGCCGTGGCACTGGCTGGCCGCCGAGCTCGCGCCGCGGCCGCCGGGCAGCACCACAGTGCTCGTCGACCTGGTGGCGGACGAGACGGCGTGGCCGCGGCTGTCGTCCGACCCCGTTCTGGCCGGGCGGCTGATGGCGGCCGGGCTGACGCTCTACGGCGCCATCGCCCCCGCTCCGCCCAAGCGGCGGACCGCCGCGCCGCTCTACAGCCGGGCGTTCGCCGCGGCCTTGCGGGGCGCGGCCGAGGACACGCCGTTCGCGCTGCTGCACGAGCGGGCCGTCGCCGAGGCGGGTCTCGGAGGCGGCGCGGAGCTGCTGTTCGACGGGTCCGCCGTCGCCGCCGCGGGCGCCCCGCACCCGACCCCGGCACCCGCTTCGGCAGGCGGGGTGACGCGCGTTGCGGACGGCCCGGAGGCGGCGGAGGCGGAGGCGGCCGTTCCAGCGCCCCGCGCGCAAGACCGCCGGCAGGACCGCCCGCTGGAGCTGCTGCCGCCCGCACCCCTCGCCACCCTCCCGCCCCCGCCAGCGCCGTGGCCGGCGCCCACCGGGCCGGAGCAGCCCCCGCCGCCCGCGCCCGCGTCCGATCCGCACGCCGCGATCTTCGAGGCCGCGTACGCCGGGCGGCACAGCGAGGCCGCCTCCATGGCGGCGGCCTGGGAGCAGGAGGCCCTCCGCTCCGCCGGTCCGCACTCGGGCGCGGCCCTCCACTGGCTGGAGGTACGGGCCGACCTGGCGCGCCTCGCCGGCGACCCGGCCCGCGCCTGCGAGCTGTGGATGGCGGTGGCCGACGCCCGGCTGGGCAACGGTGAGGCCGCCGACCACCCGGACGTCGAAGGGGCCGTGGACCGGGCCCACCACCAGTGGCAGTTCGTCCAGGACCCGGTCAGGGCCGGCGCCCTCGCCCCCTTCCTGATATCGCTGCGCGGTCGGGTGCCCGGCCGCAGGCCCGGCGCCCTGGAGGCGGTCCGGCGCAGGGCCGAGATACTCCAGGCCGCGGCGCGTACGGCCTGACGGCGGCTGCTCTCGGACGTACGGCCTGACGGCGGCTGCTCTCGGACGTACGGCCGCTCTCGCCTGAACGGCCGCGCCGCTCAGTGGTGGAAGGCGGTGGCCACGGTCTCGGGGCGGCCCAGGGGCCGCGGCTGGCGCCGCAGTTCGGGCAGCAGCGTCCGCAGGTCGTCCAGGAAGAGGTCCGAGAGGTCCATCGAGAAGCCGTTGCGGCACACCATCCGCAGCACGGCCAGGTCCTGCCGGTTCGGCGGGAAGGTGTAGGCGGGCACCAGCCAGTTGTGCTCGCGCAGCCGCCGCGACACGTCGAACACATCGAAGTTCTCCACGCCCTCGGCCGTGGTGAAGGCGAAGACCGGCAGCTCGTCCCCGCGTGTCAGCAGCCGGAAGTCGCCCAGCGCCTCGATCCGCTCCGCGAGCGAGCAGGCCACCTCCCGCGTGGTCTGCTGCACCGCGCGGTAGCCGTCCCGCCCCAGCCGCAGAAACGTGTAGTACTGGGCGGCCACCTGGGAGCCGGGCCGGGAGAAGGTCAGCCCGAACGTCGGCATCTCGCCGCCCAGGTAGTTGACCCGGAAGACCAGCTCCTCGGGGAGGTCCTCCATGGTGCGCCACAGCGCCCATCCCACGCCGGGGTAGACCAGGCCGTACTTGTGTCCTGAGGTGTTGATGGAGGCGACCCTGGGCAGCCGGAAGTCCCATTCCAGGTCCGGGTCGAGGAAGGGGGCCACCATCGCGCCCGAGGCGCCGTCCACATGGACCGGGATGTCCAGCCCGGTGCGCCCCCGCAGATCGTCCAGCGCCGCGCAGACCTCCGCGACGGGTTCGTACGAGCCGTCGAACGTGGACCCGAGGACGGTGACGACGCCGATGGTGTTCTCGTCGCACAGGTCCGCGGCCGCCTGGGGGTCGAGGTGGAACCGGTCGCCCTCCATGGGCACTTGGCGCATCTCGACTTCCCAGAAGTTGCAGAACTTCTCCCAGCACACCTGGACATTGATCCCCATGACCAGGTTGGGCCGGGCCACCGCCGGATAGCGCACCGGGTTGCGTTTGGTCCAGCGGCGCTTGAGGGCCAGCCCGGCGAGCATGCACGCCTCGCTCGAACCGGTGGTGGAACAGCCGATGACGGAGTCCGGGTCGGGGGCGTGCCACAGATGGGCCAGCATCGCGACGCAGCGCCGCTCCAGCTCGGCGGTGCGCGGGTACTCATCCTTGTCGATCATGTTCTTGTCGCGGCACTCGAACAGCACCTGGTCGGCCTGTGGCTCCATCCAGGTCGTGACGAAGGTGGCGAGGTTGAGCCGGGCGTTGACGTCCAGCATCAGCTCGTCGTGCACCAGCTTGTAGGCGGTGGCGGGGGGCATGGGGCCGTCGGGCAGCCGGTTGCGCGGCACCTCGTCGACCATGCCGCCGACCGGGTCGGCCGCCCCGTAGAAGGGGTTGACCGCGACAGCGGGCCGTCGCTGCCCGCTCTCGTACCGCGTGTCGTGCCTGCCCTTGTGGAGTGCCATGGGCCGCGCACTCTCCCCTCGGTCATGAGAGCCGTCGGCTGACCTTCGCGACAATACGGGCGAATGCGGCTGATGACCCGTTCCCGCGCCGCACCCCTCCCGCCGCCGTAGCCCCTCGCCGCCCTTCGTTTCGCTACCCCGCGCTACCCCGCGCTGCTCAGCGACAGCTTCACCGCGAACCCCAGGAACGCCGCGCCCGCCGCCGCCGACAGCCCGGCGGTCAGCCGCTTCCGCCGCCGGAAGGCCGCCGCCAGATGCGCGCCACTGAAGATCAGCACCGACAGATACGTGAGGCTGAACAGCTGTCCCCAGGCGCCCAGCACCAGGAAGGACAGCTCCGGGTGGGCGTACTCCGGGTCCACGAACTGAACGAAGAAGGAGATGAAGAACAGAATCGCCTTCGGGTTCAGCAGGCTGATCACCAGCGCCTTGCGGTACGGCCGCTCCACTGCCCGCGCCCCGTCATCCGCGGCCCCTGGCGCGGCCGCCGGGCCGGCGGAGCCGCCGGCCCCGCGCGAGCCCCGGTCGCGCCACAGCCGCCACGCCCCGCGCAGCATGCCCAGCGCCAGCCAGCTCAGATAGCCCGCTCCCGTGTACTTCACCACGGCGAAGAGCGTCGGGCTCGCCTGGAGCAGCGAGGCCACCCCGCCCGCCGACAGCACCATCAGTACCGTGTCCCCGCACACCACGCCCAGCGCGGCCCGGTAGCCGGTCCGCGTGCCGCTGCGGGCGGCGACGGAGACCACATAGAGCGAGTTCGGCCCCGGCAGCAGGATGATCAGGGCGAGACCCGCCAGATACGTCGAAAGATCTGTTATTCCCAGCACAGCAGGCAGGATGCCAGCCGCCCCCGGAAGCATCCCAGCGGGTTTCCGGGATCCGGACTTGCACCTCACGCGACGTGAGGGCACACCGTGGAGCGCGTACCAGGAAGGAGCGGACGGCCATGAGCTACTCCGTGGGACAGGTGGCGGGTTTCGCCGGGGTCACGGTGCGCACCCTGCACCACTACGACGAGATCGGGCTGCTGCGCCCGAGCGTCCGCAGCCGGGCCGGGCACCGGCGCTACGACGACGCCGACCTCGACCGGTTGCAGCAAATCCTGTTCTACCGGGAGCTCGGCTTCCCGCTCGACGAGGTGGCGGTCCTGCTGGACGACCCGGACACCGACCCGCAGCAGCATCTGCGGCGTCAGCACGCCGTGCTGACCGAGCGGATCGAAAGGCTCCGGAAGATGGCCGCCGCCGTCGAACACGCCATGGAGGCACGGAAGATGGGCATCAACCTCACGCCCGAGGAGAAGTTCGAGGTCTTCGGGGGCAAGGACCCCGAACAGTACGCGGAGGAGGCCGAGCGGCGCTGGGGCGGCACCGAGGCCTACGCCGAGAGCCAGCGGCGCGCCGCCGAGTACACCAAGGAGGACTGGCAGCGGATGCAGGCCGAGGTCGCCGACTGGACCGCCCGGTTCGCCGCCCTCATGGAGGAGGGGGAGCCGGCCTCCGGCGAGCGGGCGATGGACATGGCGGAGGAGCACCGGCGCCATATCTCCACGTGGTTCTACGAGTGCACCTTCGAGGCCCACCTGGGGCTCGGCGAGATGTATGTGGCCGACGAGCGGTTCCGGGAGTTCTACGACTCGGTCCGGCCCGGGGCGGCCGAGCACCTGCGCGCGGCCATCGCGGCGAACGCCGCCCGTCACGGCTAGGCCGCGGCCGTACGCCCGGGTCGCCCCGGGCGTACGGACAGCGGGAACCGAGGGCACGCACATGGCGTTGATAACTTTGGGCGGCACACTGTGAAGACCCCACCTGTCCGCCCCAACCCTGCGGCCGGGCCTCGCACGAGCCTGCACCCCTCGACCCAGGAGCCTGTCACCCGTGACCACTCTCGCGCTCGGCCCCAGCTGGCTGGACCCCGACTACCTCATCGAAACCTTCGGCCTGCTCGGCGTCCTGGCGATCGTATTCGCGGAGTCCGGCCTGCTCATCGGCTTCTTCCTGCCGGGCGACTCGCTGCTGTTCACCACGGGTCTGCTGGTCACCACGGATGTGATCAAGCAGGATCTGTGGGTGGTCTGCGTCGGTGTCGCCGCCGCGGCGATCATCGGTGACCAGGTCGGCTATCTCTTCGGCCGGAAGGTCGGCCCCTCGCTCTTCCGCCGCCCGGACTCCAAGCTCTTCAAGCAGGAGAACGTGGAGAAGGCCCATGAGTTCTTCGAGAAGCACGGGCCCAAGTCGCTGATCCTGGCCCGCTTCGTGCCCATCGTGCGCACGTTCACGCCGATCATCGCGGGCGTGAGCCGGATGAACTACCGCTCCTTCATCATCTTCAACATCATCGGCGGCGTCGCGTGGGGCGTGGGAGTCACCGTGCTCGGGGCCGCGCTGGGCAAGGTCGCCTTCGTCCACGAGCACATCGAGATGATGCTGATCGCCATCGTGCTGCTGTCGGTGATCCCGATCATCATCGAGTTCCTCCGCGCCCGCGGCAAGGCCAAGAAGGAGGCCGCCTCCGGCCCGGCGGAGCCCGCGGGCGCCCAGGGCCCCGTGGCGGGTCCGGGCGCGCCGGACGCGGGCCCCGAGGCGCGCTACCAGGCGCAGCAGCCCTCGGGCCCGATGCCGCGCGGCCGTCACGCCAAGCGCTGACGCCCAGCGGCTCCAGCCCCCACAGCTCCCACAGCCCCCACCTTCGGATGGCGGCCACCGACCCGCACAATGGGCACGGTGGCCGCCATGGTGCATGGTGGCCGGGGTACATCTGGCACAGAGGCGGGTGAGGAGCGAGGAGACGTGGGGTCCGAACGACAGCGCGGGCAGCGCGGTGCGAGCGTGCCGGAAGCGGAGGCGGCGGGAAGCCGCAAGCCGCAGTCGGACGAGGCGCACAGCGCCTTCACCCCGCCGCTCGGGGTGCCGCTGCCGCCCCCGCCCGAGGACGACCACCCCACCTCCGAGTTCGCCGTCCCCGAGGGGCTGACCGCCGAACCCGCCACCGACTCCGAGGGCTCGGCCTTCGTACCGCCCGCCGGGGTCAGGACGGGCCCGCAGGGCGGCCAGGGCGCGAACCTCCCGGCGTTCACCCCGCCGGGCGGCATCCCCGTCGTCCAGCTCGCCAAGGAAGGCCCCTGGCAGGACCGCATGCGCACCATGCTGCGCATGCCGCTCAGCGAGCGCCCGGCCCCCGAGCGCCAGGAGCGGCAGGACGAGGCGGGGCCCGCGGTGCCGCGCGTGCTGGACCTGATCCTGCGCATCGGCGAGCTGCTGCTCGCGGGTGGCGAGGGGGCCGAGGACGTCGAGGCGGCGATGTTCGGCGTGGCGCACGCGTACGGGCTCGACCGCTGCGAGCCGACCGTCACCTTCACCCTGCTCTCGGTCAGCTACCAGCCCTCGCTCGTCGACGACCCGGTCACCGCCAGCCGGACCGTACGCCGCCGGGGCACCGACTACACCCGGCTGTCCGCCGTCTTCCGCCTGGTCGACGACATCACCTCCGGCGAGGACTTCACCCTGGAGGAGGCCTACCGCCGCCTCGCCGAGATACGCCGCAACCGCCACCCCTACCCCGGGTGGGCGCTCACCGTGGCGGGCGGCGCGCTGGCCGGCGCGGCGAGCATGCTGGTCGGCGGCGACTGGCCGGTCTTCTTCGCGGCGGCGGTCGGGGCGATGCTCGGCGACCGGCTGGCCTGGCTGGCCTCGGGGCGCGGGCTGCCGGAGTTCTACCAGTTCGTGGCCGCGGCGATGCCGCCCGCCGCGATGGGCGTCGCGCTCAGCCTGGCCGGGGTGGGGCTCCAGGCCTCCGCGGTGATCACCGGCGGGCTGTTCGCGCTGATCCCGGGGCGGGCGCTGGTGGCGGGCGTCCAGGACGGGCTGACCGGCTATTACATCACCGCCGCGGCCCGGCTCCTGGAGGTCGGCTATCTGATCGTCGGGATCGTGTGCGGCGTGCTGACCGTGCTCTACGGGGGGCTCCAGCTGAACGCGAAGCTCAACCCAGAGGCGGCGCTGCGGCAGGTCGACCGGCCGGTGACGCAGATCGTCGCGGCGATGCTGCTCGCGCTGACCTTCTCCATCCTGCTCCAGCAGGAACGTCACACCGTGCTGTTCGCGACCCTCAACGGCGGGGTGGCCTGGGTCGTGTACGGGGCGCTGCACAACACCGCGAACGTCCCGGCGGTGGCCGCCACGACCGTCGCGGCCGGGCTGGTCGGCCTCTTCGGCCAGCTGCTGTCCCGCTACCGCTACGCGTCCGCGCTGCCGTACGTCACGGCCGCCATCGGGCCGCTGCTGCCCGGTAGCGCCACGTACTTCGGCCTGCTCGCGCTCGCCCAGGGCAATCTGGACCGGGGCATCGCCCATCTGACCCAGGCGGCGGCGCTGGCCCTGGCCATCGCCATCGGGGTGAACCTGGGCAACGAGGCCGCGCGCCTGTTCCTGAAGGCCCCGCGGCCCGAGACCGAGCCCGCGGGCCGCCGCGCCGCCAAGCGCACCCGCGGCTTCTGAGGCCCCCACAAGCCCCCCACAAGCCCCCCCACAAGCCCCCACAAGCCCACACACACAGGCCCCCACACAGCACAGGACAGCACAAAGGGCGGGCCGGAAAACCCGGCCCGCCCTCCGTCAAAGCTCAGCTCATCAAAGCGCGGTCACGAGCACGCTCAGTGCGCGCCGCCCGCCGCCTCCAGGCGCTTGACGGAGGCCTCGACCTCGGCCTCGGCCTCGGCGCGGCCCACCCAGTTGGCCCCCTCCACCGACTTGCCCGGCTCAAGGTCCTTGTAGACCTCGAAGAAATGCTGGATCTCCAGGCGGTCGAACTCCGAAACGTGGTGAATGTCACGCAGGTGCTCGACACGCGGGTCCGACGCGGGCACGCACAGCAGCTTGTCGTCGCCGCCCGCCTCGTCCGTCATCCGGAACATGCCGATCGCACGGCACTTGATCAGACAGCCGGGGAAGGTCGGCTCGTCCAGAATGACCAGCGCGTCCAGCGGGTCGCCGTCCTCGCCGAGGGTGTTCTCCACAAAGCCGTAATCAGCCGGGTAGCTGGTCGAAGTGAAGAGTCGACGGTCGAGACGAATGCGCCCCGTCTCGTGGTCCACCTCGTACTTGTTGCGCGAACCCTTCGGGATCTCGATGGTGACGTCGAACTCCACGGGTGGCTCCTCCATGATCAACACATACGTCTGGTGATTAAGTGTCCCCCACGCAGGTGTGTGGTGGCGAAAGGGGCTGGTCCGACGTGCCTGAAGCCAGATCGTGGCAGGTCAGGTGGTGGCAGAGCCAGTGGCAGAACGCCACGGGCCGGTGGCGGAGCGCCACGGTGGAGCAGCGGCGTACGTGGCGACTGTCGGCTGTCTCCGCCTTTGTCGGCCTGGTGGTGGCGGTCGCTTCGGTGCTCGCGGCCGGGCCGTGGGACAACGGGCAGCGTAAGGCCGAGCGGGCCCGCGCCGCCGGGAGTCCGGGCACAGGTGGCGAGCGTCACGGCGGCGACGACGCGCGGTCGGCGCCCGGCGCCGCGCCGGTGCTGGCCCCCCTGGGCACGGCCGCCGTCGCGCCCTCCCCGGACAGCGGCGACGACGCGGTCCCGGCGCCCACCCAGGCGGGCCTGGCCGACGCGCTGGAGCCGCTCTTGGACGAAAACGGCGCCGCCGGCGCGCTGGGCCGTACGGGTTCGGTGTCCGTCGTGGACGCGGCGACCGGGCGGCAGGTGTACGGGGCGCGGGCGGACGCCAAGGCCGTGCCCGCCTCGATCATCAAGCTGGCGACCGGCATCGCGGCGCTCTCCGCCCTCGGGCCCGACCACCGCATCAAGACCACCGTCGTCGTCCCCGAGGGCGGTGGGAAGGGCAAGGACAAGGACCGCATCGTGCTGGTCGGCGGCGGCGACCCCACCCTCACCGCCCGCCCCGCCAAGGGCCCCGACGCCCCGGCCAGCCTGCGCAAGCTGGCCGACAAGACGGCATCCGCGCTCAAGAAGAGCGGCACTGACAGCGTCCGGCTCGGCTACGACACGTCCCTCTACTCCGGGCCCGTCCTGCATCCGATCGGCCCCAACGAGAACATCTCGCCGGTCACCCCGCTCATGGTCGACGAGGGCCGCCTGGACGACAGCGACCACGGCCCGGCCCCCCGCTCCCACGACCCCGCCGCCGACGCGGCGGAGGAGTTCGCCACGATGCTGCGCGACCGCGGGATCGCCGTGAAGGGCGAGCCGAGGTCCGTCAAGGCCGCGAAGGACGGGAAGGACGGGAAGGGGGTGCGGCCGCTCGCGACCGTACGCTCCCAGCCGCTGTCCGCCCTGGTCGAGCGGGCGCTGACCAACAGCGACAACGACATCGCCGAGGCCCTCGCCCGGCAGACCGCCGTCGCCGCCGGTGAACCCGCCAGCTTCGACGGCGCGGGGCGGGCCGTCATGGCCCGGCTGAACAAGCTCCGGCTGCCGCTGTCCGGCGCCCGGATCGCCGACGGCAGCGGCCTGGACCGCGCCGACCACGTGTCAGCGGCCCTGCTCGCCCAGGTCCTGGTGCGCGCCGCCGACCCCGACCACCCCGAGCTGCGCCCGGTCCTCACCGGCCTGCCCGTGGCCGGCTTCACCGGCACGCTGCGCGGCCGCTACGCACAGGACGCGGTGGGCCGGGGCGTGGTCCGCGCGAAGACCGGGACCCTGACGGGCGTCAACACGCTCGCGGGCGCCGTCGTCGACGCGGACGGCCGCCTTCTGGTCTTCGCGTTCATGACGAACGGAACCACCGACCCCCAGGGGGCACAGCGCGCGCTGGACCGCATGGCGTCCGCACTCGCGAACTGCGGCTGCCGCTGATGCCCTCGTCGCCTCCCGGATGGACCGCGCGCCACGTACCGTGAAGCCATGACGAGCATCGGTGGTGCGGAGATGGTCGACTGGAACCTCGCGGTCGCGACCGCGACCCGGCTGGTGCGGCCGGGCCCCGACGTGAGCCGCGACGAGGCGCGCGCCGTGGTCGCGGAGTTGCGCCGGTACGCCAAGTCGTCGGAGGAGCACGTCCGGGCGTTCACCCGGATGGCCCCGGCGGGCGGACCGGGCTCGGACACCCCGGTTCTCGTCGTGGACCGGGCGGGCTGGATCAAGGCCAATGTGGCGGGCTTCCGCGAGGTGCTCAAGCCGCTGCTGGGCAAGGTGCAGGAGCGGCGCGGGGGGCTGCCGGGCGGGGCCGTGCTCGGCGCGGTCGGCGGCAAGGTGACCGGGGTCGAGCTGGGGATGCTGTTGTCCTTCCTGGCCTCCCGGGTGCTCGGCCAGTACGAGACCTTCGCGCCGCCGAGCCGCGACCTGCCCGCCTCCTCGGGCGGCGGGCGGCTGCTGCTGGTGGCGCCCAACGTGGTGCATGTCGAGCGTGAGCTGGACGTGGCCCCGCACGACTTCCGGCTGTGGGTGTGTCTGCACGAGGAGACGCACCGCACGCAGTTCACCGCGGTGCCCTGGCTGCGGGACCACATCGAGTCCGAGATCCAGGCCTTCCTCGGCGAGACCGAGGTGGACCCGGCCACCCTCCTGGAGCGGTTCCGCGAGGCGGTCCAGTCGCTGGGCGGCGGCCGGCCGGAGGCGGACGGCGACCGGGACGGCAGCACGCCCAGCATCATCGAGCTGGTGCAGACCCCGGCCCAGCGGGAGATCCTCGCCCGGCTGACCGCCGTGATGTCGCTGCTGGAGGGGCACGCGGACTATGTGATGGACGGCGTGGGGCCCGAGGTCGTGCCGTCCGTCGCGGAGATCCGCGAGAAGTTCCAGAAGCGCCGGGCCAGCGGCGCGGGCCGACTGGACCAGGCGCTGCGCAAGCTGCTGGGGCTCGACGCCAAGCTGCGGCAGTACCGGGACGGGGAGCGGTTCGTGCGGGCCGTCGTGGACCAGGTCGGGATGGACGGCTTCAACCGCGTCTGGACCTCCCCGAACACCCTTCCGACCAAGGCGGAGATCAGCAAACCCGAGGACTGGGTCGCGCGCGTGCACCGCAGAACGGAGCTGTAGTCCCGCGCCGGGACGGTGCGGGAAAGAACGGCCCGTGAAAGAAACGGGAAGGTGATGGGAAAAGGGGACGGAGCACCCGCGGCGACGGGCGAACGCACCCTTTGATCATTCGCTTGATCACTCATCCGAAATCACTCGTCCGAGGGACCGTGAGCGACGGGTAGGCGTGCGATGCTCGGGGAACAGCTCGCTTCTGTCACCATCGACGTACTCAGCGTGACGACATCCTCGTAACGGCCCCGAGGCACCCCCTCGAACGACAGATGGGAAACGGACATGGGTCCCCATCCAGCGGTCGCCGCGATACGCCTGGCGGTCCGCCGCGTCCTCCACGACGTACTCGTCGACTTCCCGACCTCGCCGACCTCGCAGCCCGCCCCCGCCCCGGCCTTCGCCGCCGGCGCCGTGCCACTGGTGCTCGTCGCCTGCTCCGGCGGCGCCGACTCCATGGCGCTCGCCTCCGCCCTCGCCTTCGAAGCCCCCAAGCTCGGGGTGCGCGCCGGAGGGGTCACCGTCGACCACGGCCTCCAGACCGGCTCCGATGTGCGCGCCGCCGAGGTCGCCGAGCGGCTGCGCCTGCTCGGCCTGGAGCCGGTCGAGTCCGTCGCCGTGTCCGTCGGCCGGGAAGGCGGCCCCGAGGCCGCCGCCCGTGACGCGCGCTACGCCGCCCTCGACGCCGCCGCCGAGCGCCACGGCGCGGTCGCCGTGCTGCTCGGCCACACCCGCGACGACCAGGCCGAGACGGTCCTGCTGGGGCTGGCCCGCGGCTCCGGCATCCGCTCGCTGTCCGGCATGGCCCAGGTCTCCGGCGCCGGCGGCCGCTACCGCCGCCCCTTCCTGCGGCTCGACCGGCAGACCGCGCGCCGGGCGTGCCTGGCCCAGTCGCTGCCCGTATGGGACGACCCGCACAACGTGGACCCGGCCTACACCCGCTCCCGGGTCCGCCATGAGGCGCTGCCCGTCCTGGAGAAGGCCCTCGGCAAGGGCGTCGTCGAGGCGCTCGCCCGCACCGCCCAGCTCTCGCGCGACGACGCCGACGCCCTCGACGCCTGGGCGGCCCGGGCGGAGGCGGAGGTGCGCACCGATGTGCGGGCCGCCGTACGGGCCGAGGCCGCCCGCCCCGGCCCCGCTCAGCCCGGTGTCGCACAGCCCGCTGCCGCCCGCCCCGATGCCGCGCGCCCCGATGCCGCCGAGCCGGACGCCGTCGAGCTCGACGCCGTCGGGCTGCACGCGCTGCCCCCCGCCGTCCGCCGCCGGGTGCTGCGCCGCGCCGCGATCGCCGCGGGCGCCCCCGCCGGTTCGCTCTTCGCCCGCCACATCGAAGAGGTGGACCGCCTGATCACCGGTTGGCGCGGTCAGCGGGCCCTCAACCTCCCCGGCCGCGTGGAGGTCCGCCGGGAGGGTGGCAGACTGGTCATCCGGCAGGGCTGACGCGCCCAGCCAGTGAAGCCGGTAACCCTAACGAGAGTGGCGCGGGTGGACGACAAGGACATGGGCACCGACCTGAAGTCGGTCCTCATCACCGAGGAAGAGATCAACGCGAAGCTGGCCGAACTGGCCGCGAAGATCGACGCGGAATACGCGGATAAGGACCTGCTCATCATCGGAGTCCTCAAGGGCGCGGTGATGGTGATGGCGGACCTGGCACGCGCCCTGTCCACCCCGGTCACCATGGACTGGATGGCCGTGTCCTCGTACGGCGCGGGCACCCAGTCCTCCGGCGTGGTCCGCATCCTCAAGGACCTGGACACCGACATCAAGGGCAAGCACGTCCTGATCGTCGAGGACATCATCGACTCCGGTCTGACGCTGTCCTGGCTGCTGTCGAACCTGGGCTCGCGCGAGCCCGCCTCACTGAACGTGTGCACGCTGCTGCGCAAGCCGGAGGCGGCCAAGGTCGCCATCGATGTGAAATGGGTCGGATTCGACATCCCCAACGAGTTCGTCGTCGGCTATGGCCTGGACTACGCCGAGAAGTACCGCAACCTGCCCTTCGTCGGCACGCTCGCCCCGCACGTCTACGGCGGATGACCCCTTCCGGGGCCTCTGGGAACCTGGCGCGGTTTCCCGCCGTTGGAGCAGGGGAAGGCGGATTTGTTAACAGTCCACGGCGGCGTCGGGTGACAATGCTGGGGTACCGTCCGAAGGTCAGTCTTTTTTGAGACTGAGGATTACACAGCTCATACACCGCAAATACACCGCAATACACCGCACGCACAGGCCGCCCCTCCAGGGCTGCCGTGCCTCACTGTGGCAGGAGGGACGGGGCGGAATCGCCCCGTATGGATGGACGTGAAGCGCTACTTCCGTGGGCCGGTCATGTGGATCGTGCTGGCCGTCCTCGCCGTGGTCGTGTTGATGCAGGTCGTCGGCTCGTCCGGCGGCTACAAGTCGGTGGACACCAGCCAGGTCGTCAAGGCGATCAACAGGAACCAGGTCCAGTCCGCCGAGCTGACGACCGGCGACGAGCACAAGATCAAGATCGAGCTCAAGGACAACGTCGCCAAGATCTCGGGCAGCAGCAAGCTCCAGGCCACCTACATCGGTGACCAGGGCCTCGACATCGCCCGGACCTTGCAGGCCAATGCCCAGAAGCAGGGCGGGATCCCGGACGGTTACAACGTCTCGACCTCGAAGCAGAACCCGTTCGTCGGGATTCTGCTGTCGCTGCTCCCGTTCGTGCTGATCGTCGTGGTCTTCCTGTTCCTGATGAATCAGATGCAGGGCGGCGGCTCCCGGGTGATGAACTTCGGCAAGTCGAAGGCCAAGCTGATCACCAAGGACACCCCGAAGACGACGTTCGCGGACGTGGCCGGGGCGGACGAGGCGGTCGAGGAGCTCCATGAGATCAAGGAGTTCCTCCAGGAGCCGGCGAAGTTCCAGGCCGTGGGTGCCAAGATCCCCAAGGGCGTGCTGCTGTACGGCCCGCCCGGCACCGGCAAGACACTGCTCGCGCGCGCCGTCGCGGGCGAGGCGGGTGTCCCCTTCTACTCGATCTCCGGCTCCGACTTCGTCGAGATGTTCGTGGGTGTGGGTGCTTCCCGCGTCCGCGACCTGTTCGAGCAGGCCAAGGCCAACGCCCCGGCGATCGTCTTCGTCGACGAGATCGACGCCGTCGGCCGCCATCGCGGCGCCGGCATGGGCGGCGGTCACGACGAGCGCGAGCAGACACTGAACCAGCTGCTGGTCGAGATGGACGGCTTCGATGTGAAGGGCGGCGTCATCCTGATCGCCGCCACCAACCGGCCCGACATCCTGGACCCGGCGCTGCTGCGCCCGGGCCGCTTCGACCGGCAGATCGCCGTCGACCGTCCGGACATGCAGGGCCGTCTGGAGATCCTCAAGGTTCACCAGAAGGGCAAGCCGGTCGCGCCGGACGTCGACCTCTCCGCCGTCGCCCGCCGCACCCCCGGGTTCACCGGTGCCGATCTGTCCAATGTGCTGAACGAGGCCGCTCTGCTGACGGCCCGCAGCGACAAGAAGCTGATCGACAACCACTTCCTGGACGAGGCGATCGACCGCGTCGTGGCCGGCCCGCAGAAGCGGACCCGGATCATGAGCGAGAAGGAGAAGAAGATCACCGCGTACCACGAGGGCGGTCACGCCCTGGTCGCGGCGGCTTCTCCGAACAGCGACCCGGTGCACAAGGTCACCATCCTCTCCCGCGGCCGGGCCCTGGGCTACACCATGGTCCTGCCGGACGAGGACAAGTACTCGACCACGCGCAACGAGATGCTCGACCAGCTCGCCTACATGATGGGCGGCCGCGCCGCTGAGGAGCTCGTCTTCCACGACCCGACCACGGGCGCGTCCAACGACATCGAGAAGGCGACGGCCACGGCCCGCGCGATGGTCACGCAGTACGGCATGACCGAGCGGCTCGGCGCGATCAAGTTCGGCTCCGACAACTCCGAGCCGTTCCTGGGCCGTGAGATGGCTCACCAGCGCGACTACTCCGAAGAGGTCGCCGCGCTGGTCGACGAGGAGGTCAAGAAGCTCATCGAGGCCGCGCACAACGAGGCGTGGGAGATCCTCGTCGAGAACCGCGACGTCCTGGACAACCTGGTCCTGGCGCTGCTGGAGAAGGAGACGCTCAACAAGGAGCAGATCGCCGAGATCTTCGCCCCGATCGTCAAGCGCCCGGCCCGCCCGGCCTGGACCGGCTCCTCGCGGCGTACGCCCTCCACCCGGCCGCCGGTGCTCTCCCCTCGGGAGCTCGCCCCGGCCAATGGCACCCAGCCCCCGGCGGCGGCCGGCCTCGCGAAGGCCACCGCCCCCGAGGACAGTGCGGAGCGCCCGGAAGAGGCCGGACCCGAGAGCTGATCCTCCCGGCCGCCCGGGGCCCCGGCCCCGGCGGCCCGGAGTGGGCCTCATCGGTCCATACCGGCCCGGAATGTATGCCGCGTTCCCCAGGTTTTAGCCTGGGGGGCGCGGCATCCGCCGTTTTTCAGGTTCCAGGTTCCTGGTTTTCTGGTTTTCCGTGCGCATGAGGAACGAGGCAGCTCCATGACCGACCCCATTTCGCTGGACGGCCAGGGCCCCGTCGGCGTCTTCGACGAGAAGCGCGCCGAGCAGGCGGTCCGTGAGTTGCTCATCGCCGTCGGCGAGGACCCGGACCGGGAGGGGCTGCGGGAGACGCCGGGGCGGGTCGCCCGCGCGTACCGGGAGATATTCGCCGGGCTGTGGCAGAAGCCCGAGGAGGTCCTGACCACGACCTTCGACCTGGGCCATGACGAGATGGTGCTGGTGAAGGACATCGAGGTGATGTCCTCCTGCGAGCACCACCTGGTGCCCTTCGTCGGCGTCGCCCACGTCGGCTATATCCCGTCCAACGACGGCAAGATCACCGGGCTGTCCAAGCTGGCCCGGCTCGTCGATGTCTTCGCCCGCCGCCCGCAGGTCCAGGAGCGGCTGACCACACAGATCGCCGACTCGCTGATGCGGATTCTGGAGCCGCGCGGAGTGATCGTGGTGGTGGAGTGCGAGCACATGTGCATGACCATGCGCGGGGTGCGCAAGCCGGGCGCCAAGACGCTCACCTCGGCCGTGCGCGGCCAGCTGCGCGACCCGGCCACCCGCGCCGAGGCGATGAGTCTCATCATGGCGCGCTAGGCCCAGCCGGCGCCCTGGGGCGCGGCTCAGGCCCGGGCGGCCGCGCCCGGGCCGTTTCCGGTGTCGTCGTCCTCGGGCAGCTTGCAGACCCGCTCCAGGAAGAACGCGGCGGCCACCACGGCCGCCCCCGCCAGCACGGAGGCGCCCGCGTAGATCGCCTGGTCCTTGCGGGCGGGCACGTCGAACTGCTCCATCAGGAGAAAGACCCCGACGCCGCCGTACATCCCCGAGACCAGCGCCGCCACCAGCGCGCTCGCCTGGCCGAAGACCAACGCCCGGGCGGCCACCAGCGGGTCGACGCCCTTGGCGCCGGGCCGGCGCTCGCGCTGGGCGCGCAGCCGCGACCGCAGGGACAGGGCGGTCGCGGTCAGCACGACCGCGATCAGGGCCAGCACGATCGGCGCGGCCACCGGCACGCTCGGCAGCGAACCCAGCGTGTCCCAGAGCCGGGAGCCCGCCCATGACACCACGCCGGCCGCGGCGAACAGCCCGACCAGGACCCTGATCCGAAGTTGCCTCACCGAGCGGTCGCCCCTCAAGTCGTACGTGGACGCGACGTCGTACGCCATCGCGCCGGAATCTACGGGATCAACGTCTATTCGGGGAGCCGCAGTTCCAGGTCCGCCCGCGGCTGTACGCCCTCCCGGCCCACCTGGGCCAGCAGCCCCGAGACCGCCCCGAGCCCCGGGACCTCGGCCGCCGGGTCCACATCGTGCCAGGGGACGAGCACAAAGGCGCGCTCGTGGGCGCGGGGGTGCGGCAGGGTGAGCACCGGGTCGTCGGAGATCACGTCCTGGTACGTGACGATGTCCACGTCCAGCGTCCGGGGGCCCCAGCGCTCGTCGCGCACCCGCTCGAAGGCCTCCTCGATGGCGTGTCCCCGCTCCAGCAGCGAGGAGGGCGGCAGCGTGGTCTTGATCAGCACCACCGCGTTGAAATACGACGGCTGGGCGCCGGGGTCCACGCCCCACGGCTCGGTCTCGTACACCGGGGAGACCGCCTTGACCCGCAGGCCCGGGGTGTCCTCCAGCGCGTCGATCGCGCCCTGGAGGGTCTCCAGGCGGTTGCCCAGATTGCTGCCGAGCCCGATCACCGCCCATTTGGGGTTCGACAACGTCACATCGGCCGCGTCCACCCGCTCCACGACGGAGGCCGGTACGGGCTGCACGGTCGGGTCGCTGCTGCTCATCATGGACGGCTCCGGGTGATGGTGATGGTCACGTCGTCGAAGGGCACGGTGATCGGGGCCTCCGGCTTGTGCACCACGACCTCGACCTCCTGAACCAGCTCGTGCTTGAGGCACCGCTCGGCGATCCGGTCGGCGAGGGTCTCGATCAGGGCGACCGGCTCCCCCTCCACCACCGCCACGACCTCTTCGGCCACCTCGCCGTAGTGGACGGTCCTGGTCAGGTCGTCGGTGGCCGCGGCGGGCCGGGTGTCCAGGGCGAGCACCAGGTCCACGACGAAGGTCTGGCCCTCCTCGCGCTCATGGGGGAAAACCCCGTGATGCCCGCGGGCCTTCAGGCCGCGCAGCGCGACACGATCCACCCGAATCACTCCTGCTGTCGTCGGTCGGGGTGCGTCCGATCTGCCTGGAACGCACCACCTGTCCCCCGCCGTCGGCGGGGGCACCTCCTTCGAATCTACCTGCGAGCAAGGACAGCACTCGCTCACGGGGGGCCGTGGCGCGCGCTCCCCGAGCCCCCGCGCGAGTTCCCCCTACCCGTCCATGCCGCACCTCGAACGAGCGCACCACTGGCGGGTGAGCCGAAAAAACCGGTGAGGCGAAAAAGGGGTGAACTCAGGGCAGAAGTCGGTCCGGGCCGCCGTCCAGGCCGTCGTCCGGGCCCTCGGCGTCGGCCGCGGCATCGTTCTCGTCGCGCTCCGCCAGCACCGGCGATCCGTGGTGCGCCCACACCTTCCAGCCGTCCCCGGTCCTCCGGAAGACGTTCGTGGCCACCACCAGCTGCCCCACCAGCGGGCCCAGCTGGCCCTCCTCCTCCGCCGGGGCACCGCTGAGGATGTTCTCCGTGCAGGTCACCATCGCGGTGTCGGCCATGACCGACACCTCCACATCCGTCAGAAAGAACTGGATGTAGTCGGTGTTCGCCATGATCAGCGCGTAGGAACGGAGCACCTCGCCGCGCCCGCGCAGCACCGGCCAGCCCGGGTGCACACAGGAGACCTCGGTGGCCGGATCGTCGAGCCACAGCCGCGACATCGCCCCGTGGTCGCCCTGCTCCATGGCCTCGTACAGCGCGGTGTTGGCGAGTGCCACCCGCTCGCTGTCGGTCAGGGAAGTCACACCGCTCCCGCCGTGTCCGCCGCCTCGATGGCCCGGGCCACGCGCACCGCGTCGGCGCTCGCGTGCACCTCGTGCACCCGCACCGCCCACGCGCCCTCCCGCGCCGCGATCGCCGAGACGGCCGCCGTCGCCGCGTCCCGCTCCCGGGCGGGGGGCGGGCTGCCGCCGTCCCTGGCCAGTACGCGCCCCAGGAACCGCTTCCGCGAGGCCGCCACCAGCAGCGGCCGCCCCAGCTCCCGCAGCGCGCCCAGCCGGGCGACGAGCGCGAGGTCGTGCTCGGCGTCCTTCGCGAAGCCGAGGCCGGGGTCGATCACGATCCGCTCCGGGTCGATGCCGCCGGCCACCGCCCGCTCCAGGCTCGCCCGCAGCTCCGCGACGACCTCGCCGACCACGTCGCCGTAGACCGCGCGGTTGTTCATGTCGATCGACTGGCCGCGCCAGTGCATCACCACGAAGGGCACCCGGGCGGCGGCCACCACAGGGATCATCGCCGGGTCGGCGCCGCCCCCGCTCACGTCGTTGACCAGCCGCGCCCCGGCCTCGACCGCCCGCTCGGCGACCGAGGCCCGCATGGTGTCCACGCTCACCACCAGCCCCGCGGCGGCCAGCTCGCGCACCACCGGGACGACCCGCCGCAGCTCCTCGGCCTCGTCGACGCGGGGCGCGCCCGGGCGGGTCGACTCGCCGCCGACGTCCACCAGGTCCGCTCCGGCCGCGGCCAGCTCCAGACCGTGCTTGACGGCCAGCTCGGTGTCGAACCACTGACCGCCGTCCGAGAACGAGTCGGGCGTGACGTTGACCACGCCCATCACCGCGCACCGGTCCCACTCCGGCAGTCCGGCCACCCGCCCCCGTCCACGCAACGTCCTCATGCACCCCAGACTAGGCGTACCCGGACCAGCCGCCTCGCCCGCCCGGGGCGCGTCACGCGGCCTGCTCCAGGTGGCCGTGCGCGGTGGCCCCGGACTGGTGCGCGCAGGGCCTCGGCTCGGCGCGCCGCCCGCGGCGCAGCAGCCGGGGCAGGGCCAGCGACACAAAGCCCTCGGCCTGCATCGCCGCCAGGCCGATGCGCGGCAGGTCGCGCGTATGGCGGAAGACCACGAAGCGCGGCTCCCAGCGCGGCTGGAACTTGGCGTTGAACTTGTACAGCGACTCGATCTGGAACCAGCGCGACAGGAACACCAGCAGCGCCCGCCAGCCGCGCAGCACCGGGCCCGCGCCCAGCTTCTCGCCGCGCGCCAGCGCCGAGCGGAACATCGCGAAGTTCAGCGACACCCGGGTGACCCCGAGCCCCCCGGCGGCCTGGAGCGAGGCCACGATCAGCAGCTCGTTCATGCCCGGGTCGGCGCTGCGGTCGCGCCGCATGAGGTCCAGCGACATCCCGTCCCGGCCCCATGGCACGAAGTGCAGCACGGCTTTGAGGTCCCCGTACGGGCCGGGCGCGGCGCCCTCCTCGGGGGCCTTGTGGGCGGTCGCGATGACCGAGTCCCCGTCCGCCGGGTCGCCGATCCGGCCCAGCGCCATGGAGAAGCCGCGCTCGGTGTCGGTGCCCCGCCAGTCCGCGGCGGCCTTCCGGATGGCCGCCAGCTCCTCCTCGCTCAGATCGGCGGCGCGCCGTACCCGGGTCTCGTATCCGGCCCGCTCGATGCGCTTGACCATCTGGCGGACGTTGCGCATGGCGCGTCCGGACAGGGTGAAGTCCGCGACGTCCACGATCGCCTCGTCGCCCAGCTCCAGCGCGTCGAGACCGGTCTCCCGCGTCCACACCTCGCCGCCGGTCTCGCTGCACCCCATGACCGCCGGCGTCCAGGAGTGGGCCCGCGCCTCCTCCATGAAGCGGGCGATGGCGCCCGGCCAGGCCTCCACGTCGCCGACCGGGTCGCCGCTGGCGAGCATCACACCGGAGACGACGCGGTAGCAGACCGCGGCCTTGCCGCTCGGCGAGAAGACGACGCCCTTGTCGCGGCGGAGCGCGAAGTGGCCCAGCGAGTCGCGGCGCCCGTGCGCGGCGAGCAGTTCGCGCAGCCGCTCCTCGTCCTGGGCGGTCAGCCGGGCGGCGGGGTGCTCGGGGCGGAAGGCGAGGTAGGCGGTGGTGGCGACGGTCAGCAGGCCGAGCGCGCCGAGGGAGTAGCCGACGGTGTAGTCCGCGCCGTCCCGGTAGCCGACGGGCCCCTCGAAGCCGATCAGCCCCCACAGCACATGGTCCAGCTGCTGGCCGAACGACGGCCGGCCCACCACGTCGTCGGGGTCCGCACGTACGATCAGCAGACCGATCCCGACGCTCACCGCGCCCAGCACCACGAAGTTGGCCAGCGCCATCCAGCGGCTGCGCGGGTCAGGCAGCGCCGCGAACTCCTTCCGGTAGCGGATCATGACGCCCAGGAGCACCAGCGAGAGCACCGTCCCGCATATCGAGTGGCGGTACAGCAGCTGGGCGGCCGCGCCGACGGGCAGCAGACCCACGGCGGCGACCCAGGCGCGTCGCTTGCGGCGCTTCAGGCCGTGGGCCAGCATCAGCAGGAGCAGGCCGACCACGATGGACGCGGCGGCGGCCAGCGAGCTCACCGCACCCGGCAGTACGTCGGCGAGGGCGTGCACCCTGCTGTAGCGGATGCGTGGGAAGACGATGTTCAGCAGCCCGATCAGCGTGCAGGCGGTGCCGACCGCGGTCGGCACCGCCTCCGGCCGGGGTCCGCGCGGCCGCCTCCGCGGACGGGAGGCAACCCTTCCGGACTTTTCGGCATCTTGACTGTCAGACATCCGCTTTCCCGTCGCTCCGGTCAGGAGAACCGTCTCTCTGACGCAGCATCTGGACATTTTGCGCCTAGCAAGACGGCGATTGACCGGGCGGGGTTCCATCGCGGCACGGGGGAGCCGGCCGCCCGGCAGAAAGATAGTGATGGGTCTTACGAGCAACAACGTCGTGATGCTGTCGGTCGTCGCGTCGGTGCTGCTGTTCGGCACCACGGTATGGCTCTGGCCCCGGCTCGCCCGGCGCGGAGTGGCCCCGGTCTTCGGCCGGATCGGCATACTGCTGGTCACCCAGGTGTCGCTGTTCGCCGCGCTCGGCCTGTTCGCCAACCAGTCCTTCGGCTTCTACGGCTCCTGGTCGGACCTGTTCGGCACCGAGACCACGCCGGGCGTGGTGGTCAACCACGACGCCGCGGGCAACACCCGGGTGCAGGTCACCGACATACGGAAGATGAACATCACCGGAAACTCCTCGCCGGCCGTCGCGGGGCGGATCGAGAAGGTCACCATCAAGGGGCCGCAGTCCGGGCTGGGCAGCCAGGCGTATGTCTATCTGCCGCCGGAGTACTTCCGGCCGGAGTACTCCAGACGTGACTTCCCGGCCACGCTGGTGCTGACCGGGTACCCCGGCACCACCGAGGCACTCATCAACGGGCTGAAATACCCTCAGAACGCTCATAAGCTGGTCAAAGACGGCAGGATGCAGCCGATGGTCCTGGTGATGCTGCGTCCGACCGTCGCCCCGCCGCGCGACACCGAGTGCATGGACGTGCCGGGCGGCCCGCAGACCGAGACATTCTTCACCCAGGACGTGCCGACCGCGGTGGAGGGCCACTACCGGGTGGGCAAGCGCGCCCGCAACTGGGGCGTCATCGGGAATTCCACCGGCGGCTACTGCGCGTTGAAGATGGCCATGCGCCACCCGGAGACCTTCTCCGCCGCGGCCGGGCTCTCCCCCTCGTACAAGTCCCCGATCGACGCGACCACCGGCGATCTGTTCGGCGGCAGCAAGCGGCTGGAACGGGAGAACGACCTGATGTGGCGGCTGGACCACCTGCCCGCCCCGCCGGTGTCCCTGCTGGTCTCCAGCAGCGAGCACGGTGAGAAGAACTACAACGACACCGTGAAGTTCATCGAGAAGGTCAAGGAGGTCAACGGGCGGGGCGAGCCCACCAGGATCTCCTCCATCATCCTGAAGAGCGGCGGCCACAACTTCAACACCTGGAAGCGCGAGGTGCCCAGCGCGCTGGAGTGGCTGGGCGGCCGGCTCAGCGACCGCTGAGCCACGCCGGCGTCACCCCCGCGTCACCCGCCCGCCGGGCCGCCGCGCCCGCTCACGCGTCGGCGACCGTCTGAAGCTCCACCTCCGCCCGGGCGATACCGCCCGCGTCGGCGTCGATCGAGCGGCGCAGCGCCTCATGGAGGCGGGCGGGGGTGAGCACCCCGAGGAAGCGGTCGTCGTCGAGGACCGCTATCCAGCCCGCGTCGTGCTGAAGCATCGTGCTGAACGCCTGCTTGAGCGAGGAGCCGACCGGAAGCCACGCCTCCATGCGGCGGGCGTGGTTCCGTACGGTCCCGGGCGCACCCGGCTTCTCCGCCGCGTCCGCCGGGATCCAGCCGTGCAGCCGGTCCTCGTCGTCCAGGACGACGGCCCAGCGCGCCCCCTCGCCCGACAGCCGGGCGGCGGCCTTGGCCAGCGGGTCGTCCAGGTGGACCACCGGGGGCTGTTCGAGGTCGCCCGGCTCGATCGGCGTCACGGACAGCCGCTTGAGGCCGCGGTCCGCGCCGACGAAGTCCGCGACGTACGGCGTGGCGGGCGCGCCCAGCACCGAAGCGGGCGTGTCGAACTGCTCGATCCGCCCCGCCCCGTACACCGCGATGCGGTCGCCGAGCCGGACCGCCTCCTCGATGTCGTGGGTCACCAGCAGCACCGTCTTGCGCACCTGGGACTGAAGCCGCAGAAACTCGCTCTGGAGCCGCTCGCGCACCACCGGGTCCACGGCCCCGAACGGCTCGTCCATCAGCAGCACCGGCGGGTCGGCTGCCAGCGCCCGGGCCACGCCGACCCGCTGGCGCTGGCCGCCGGAGAGCTGGTCGGGGTAGCGGTCGCCGTAGACGGACGGGTCGAGGCCGACCAGGTCGAGGAGTTCGGCGGCGCGGTCCCGGCCCTTCTTGCGCTGCCAGCCCAGCAGCGCCGGGACGGTGGCGGTGTTCTCCAGCACGGTCTTGTGCGGGAAGAGGCCGACCTGCTGGATGACATAGCCGATGCGGCGCCGCAGCTTCACCGGGTCGACCGCGGCGATGTCCTCGCCGTCCAGGAAGATCCGGCCCGAGGTCGGCTCGATGAGGCGGTTGACCATCTTCATGGTCGTGGTCTTGCCGCAGCCCGAGGGTCCGACGAGCGTGACCAGCTCGCCTTCCGCGACCTCGAAGGACAGATCGTCCACGGCCGTCGTGCCGTCGGCGTAGCGCTTGGTGACGTTCTCGAAGCGGATCACGCCCCCCATTGTGGCCGCATTCCGGGTTTGAATTGTTGCTGTTGTGTGGCGAGCCGACGAGATTGTCGGTGCCCGGGGTTAGGGTCGCCAGGTCACCGGAAACTGACGGGGAGGTGACCGTGTGGCCGGGCAGAGCTGCCTGATCAGCAACGACTGGATCTGCGGGGAATATGTACGGACGCGAAGTCAGGAGCTGACGGACGCGACGGTCCAGCATGTGTGGATCACGGTGGCGTCGGTCGCCATCGGTTTCGTGGTCGCCTTTCCACTGGCGCTGCTGGCCCGCAGATGGCGGTCCGTGGCGGGCCCGGTGCTGGGGCTGACGACGATTCTCTATACGGTGCCCTCGCTGGCGATGTTCTCCCTGCTGCTGCCCTTCTTCGGGATCTCGGCCGCGGTGGTGATCACCGGCCTGGTGCTCTACTCGCTCACGATCCTGGTGCGCAACATCATGGCCGGTCTCGCCTCGGTGCCCGAGGAGGCCCGCGAGGCGGCCCGCGGCATGGGCTACGGCCCGGTGCGTCTGCTGCTCGGCGTGGAGCTGCCGCTCGCGCTGCCCGCCCTGATGGCGGGCCTGCGGATCACCACGGTCTCGACCATCTCGCTCACCACGGTCGGCGCGATCGTCGGCTATGGCGGCCTCGGCAATCTCATCTACGAGGGCATGCAGAGCTTCTTCAAGGCCCAGGTGCTCACCGCGTCGGTGCTGTGCGTGGCCCTGGCGGTCGCGGCGGATGTGCTGCTGCTCGCCCTCCAGCGGCTGCTGACGCCCTGGGCGCGGGGCGGGGCGAAGAAAACGCGCAAACAGGCGCGGAAGCAGGGGCGGAAGAGCGGGCCTGAGGCGCGGCAGAAGGCGAGGACGGCCTGATGGGGGTCATCGGCGAGGCCTGGTCGTGGCTGGCCACCGGGTCGCACTGGTCGGGAGTCGACGGCGTCTGGCACCGGCTCGGCCAGCATCTGTATCTCACCTTCGTCTGTCTGGCGATCTCGTGCGCGATCGCGCTGCCGGTGGCCGTCGTGCTCGGTCACATCGGCAAGGGCGGCGCCCTTGCGGTCAACATCTCCAACGCGGGCCGTGCGGTGCCCACCTTCGCGGTCCTGGTCCTGCTGCTGCTCAGCCCGCTGGGCACACACGGCGACTGGCCCACCGTCATAGCGCTGGTGCTGTTCGCCATCCCGCCGCTGCTCACCAACGCCTACGTGGGGATGCGCGAGGCGGACCGCGAGGTCGTCGAGGCGGCGCGCGGCATGGGGATGACGGGCGGCCAGTTGGTCGCCCGGGTCGAGCTGCCGCTCGCCTTCCCGATGATCATGACCGGGGTGCGCTCGGCGGCCGTGCAGGTGGTGGCCACCGCGACGCTCGCGGCGCTGCCCGGCGGCGGCGGGCTCGGCCGGATCATCACGGCGGGCTTCCGGGTCACCGACACCGCCCAGGTGGTGGCCGGGGCGGTGCTGGTCGCGGCCCTCGCGCTGACGGTCGAGGGCGTGTTCGTCGGCCTTCAGTGGCTGCTGGACCCGATGCGCCGCAGGCGCGGCCGGGTAGCGGCCGCGGAGCCGCGCCCGCCCGCGGGCCAGGTGTCGAAGACGCCGGCGCTGACCGGCGCGGCCGGCCCGCCGTCGTGAGCGGGCACCCGGCCCACCGCGATGTTCACCGCGATGTTCACGGCGATGTCCGCGGAGATGTGGGCGCGCTGAATATTCGTGACGTCTCATGCCGTCGCATGTCATCTATGGATATGGATAGGGAATCCCAATGAGCAAGATCTTCCGAGTGGCCGGGGCCGCCGCGACCGTCGCGGCGCTGGCGGCCGGCCTCACCGCGTGCGGCGGCGACAGCCTGGAGAAGAAGAGCGAGGACTCGGTGGTGGTCGGGTCGGCCGGCTTCACCGAGTCGAAGATCCTGGCGGCGCTGTACGTGGGGCTGCTGGAGGACGCCGGCTATAAGACGTCGATCAAGACCCTCGCCACCCGCGAACTGTACGAACCCGCTCTGGAGAAGGGCGAGATCGATGTCGTGCCGGAGTACGCGGCCACCATGGCCGAATATCTGAATCTGAAGAAGGACAAGAATGCCAAGCCCGTCGCCTCCCCGGACGTCGACGCCACTGTGAAGGCGCTCCGCGAACTCGCCGAGCCCCGCGGACTGAAGGTGCTCGAGGCCGGCGAGGCCGTCGATCAGAACGCCTTCGCGGTGCGCAAGGACTTCGCTTCGGAGCACGGCCTCAAGACGCTCTCCGACCTCGGAAAGTCCAAGCAGAAGATCAAGTTGGCGGCGGGCGACGAATGCCCCAAGCGCCCCTTCTGCCAGCCCGGCCTGGAGAAGACGTACGGGATAGACATCACCGGCATCGACTCTCTGGATATCGGCAGCGTCCAGGCCAAGCAGGCGGTCAAGGACGGCAAGGACCAGATGGTGCTGACCACGACCACGGACGCCACCCTCGGCCAGTTCGGCCTCGTCCTGCTGGAGGACGACAAGAAACTCCAGAATGCCGACAACGTCCTGCCCGTCGTGAATGCGAAGTCCGCGGGCTCGAAGAAGATCGCTGACGCGCTCAACAAGCTCAACAAGGTGCTGACCACCGCTGATCTCACCGAACTCAACAAGAAGGTGGACGCGGAGCGGCTCAAGGCGTCCGACGTCGCCGAGGACTACCTGAAGGAGAAGGGACTCGTGAAGGGCTAGTCCCGTGAAGGACTGGTGAAACACGGGACGCGGATGGGGTATTGGCGGGGCCCGGCGGGCACTTCTCGGGCCTATCGGCGGCGGTTCGATGGCGGAACCGTGGCGGATCCATCTCGGATCCATCACAGATCGGCCCGGAATTTGGCGGGGCGGGGCCCCATGTGAGCCGCCCGCACGGTAAGTTTCGGCCCATGCCACGTGGACGCCACCGCCATTCCCCACCGCTGCACAGGCTACTTCCCGCTACGTCGGTCGCAGCAGCGTCAATAGCGTGTGCCGCCGGTGCCTGGCTGGTCGGCGATACGGTCGTGATCCGTGGCCTTGCCGCGACCGCGGCCGCCGCCGCGGTGGTCGGCGCCATCCTGATGCGCAGTTGGGACCGCGCTGCCGGGCGGCGGGTCGCCGAGGTCGCGAGCGAGAGCGCGCGGCAGGAGCTGAAGTACGAGGACCGGATCGCCGAACTCGAGGCGGCCGCCGAGAAGAACACCGAGCTCCAGACCGCGCTCAACAGCAAGCTGCGCACCAAGCGGGCCGAGCTGGCCCGGCTGCGCAATGAGCACGCCGCGCTGCTGCGCCGCTACGCCACGGCCGAGACAGAGCGGGCCAGGGCCCTGGAGGGCCGCCGTCGGCTGGAGCTGGAGGCCGCGGCCCCGGCCAAGGAGCTGGAGGCCATGCCGCCGGTCTCCGAGGCCCCGGCCATCGGCGCCCCGGTGGGCGATGCCCCGACCGCCGAGGCCTATGCGCGGGCCGATGAGGCGATGCGTCACCTGCTGCACAATGCGCGCAGGCAGCGCGAGGAGCGCGAGGAGCGGGAAGAGCGCGAAGAACGCGAGGAGCGTGAGAAGCGCGAGGAGCGGGGGCGGGTGCCGCGCCAGCCGCGGGCCGAGGACCGGTTGACCGAGGACGGACCGGCTGATGACCGGCCGACCGAGGACCGTCCGGCCGCGGCGCCCGTAGCGCAGGAACTGCCCGCCGAGGAGCCCGCGGTCGAGGACCGGCCTGCCGGGGAGCATCCGGCCGGTGAGCACCCGGCCGGTGAGTACCCGGCCGGTGAGCCCCGGCCCCACGCCCGTACGGCGGCCTCCGCGGTCGTGCCGTACGCCGCCGCGCGGCGGGCCGCCTCCCGCTCGGAGGGCGGCTTCGACTACTTCGGCACGCAGAAGAAGCAGCAGCCCAAGAAGCGGCAGCCGGAGCCCGTCGGGCCCGCCGCCGAGTCGCCCGCGCCGGCCGAGGCCGCCCCCGAGCCCGTCGAGCCGGAGCCCGCCAAGGCCGTTGAGCCCACCGAGCCGGCCAAGGCCGCCAAGCCTGCCGGGCGCCCGGAGGCGGCGTCGGACGAGGATCTCGCCGACGTGATCGGCGCGGAGACCCTCGCGGAGGCCGGGAAGAGCGAGGTCGGCGAGGTCATCGACCTGACCGCGCACGACGAGGACGAGCACATCGACATCCCCGAGCTGCGCAGCGCGATCTCGTAGGGCCGCGCCGACTCCTCGCCGATTATTTGTCGATGTCGCCGACGACGAAGAAGAGCGAGCCGAGGATGGCCACCATGTCGGCCACCAGCGTGCCCGGCAGCAGCTCGGTCAGCGCCTGGATGTTGTTGTACGACGCCGACCGCAGCTTCAGCCGGTACGGCGTCTTCTCGCCCTTCGAGACCAGGTAGTAGCCGTTGAGGCCCAGCGGGTTCTCGGTCCAGGCGTAGGTGTGGCCCTCGGGCGCCTTGAGCACCTTGGGCAGCCGCTGGTTGATCGGTCCCGGCGGGAGCTCGGCGATCCGGTCCAGGCAGGCGTCCGCCAGGTCGAGGGAGTTGTGCGTCTGCTCCAGCAGGCACTCGAAGCGCGCCAGGCAGTCGCCCTCCTCGCGGACGACGACCTTCAGGGTGTCCCCCAGCTCTCCGTACGCCAGATACGGCTCGTCGCGCCGCAGGTCGAAGTCGACGCCCGAGGCGCGGGCGATGGGCCCGCTGACCCCGTAGGCGTGCACCGTCTCGCGCGCCAGCGCGCCCACCCCGCGGGTGCGCCCCCGGAAGATCTCGTTGCCGAGCACCAGCTGGTCGTACACGTCCATGCGCGAGCGGACCTCGGCCACCGCCTGGCGCGCCCGGCCGAGCCAGCCCGCGGGCAGGTCCTCCTTGAGGCCGCCGACCCGGTTGAACATGTAGTGCATCCGGCCGCCGGAGACCTCCTCCATGACGTGCTGAAGGTCCTCGCGCTCGCGGAACGCGTAGAAGATCGGGGTGATGCCGCCCAGCTCCAGGGGGTACGAGCCCAGGAACATCAGGTGGTTGAGCACCCGGTTCAGCTCGGCCAGCAGGGTGCGCGTCCACACCGCGCGCTCCGGCACCTCCATGCCCAGCATCCGCTCGACGGCGAGGACGACGCCCAGCTCGTTGGAGAAGGCGGAGAGCCAGTCGTGACGGTTGGCGAGCATGATGATCTGGCGGTAGTCCCGCGCCTCGAACAGCTTCTCCGCGCCGCGGTGCATATACCCGATCACCGGCTCGACGTGCTGGATCCGCTCCCCGTCCAGGACGAGCCGCAGCCGCAGCACGCCGTGGGTGGACGGGTGCTGCGGGCCGATGTTGAGCACCATGTCGGTGCTCTCCGCGGCACCGCCGATGCCGACTGTCGTCTCCGTCATGGGCCCAGTCTCTCAGCCCCGCCGTCTCTCAGTCCTGGTCGCCCGGCCCCGGCAGCCCGCCGCACGCCGCGACCGTCGGCTGGAGCAGCCAGGTGAACCCGCCGAGGCCCGCCGGGTCCAGCAGCTCCGCCGCCTCGCCCGCCCCGCTCAGCGCGCGGACGTACGCCGCCGGGTCGCTCGACGCCAGGGCGAGCGGCGGCCGCCGCCCGTCGACCCCGAGGGCGCGCAGCGCGTCGCGCTGGGGGAGGGCCACAGGGTCGAGCGCGGAATCCGCGAGCGGGGAATCCCCGAGCGCGCGATGTGCTGCCGCACCCCGCAGGGCGGACGCGCCCGCCGCCGCGCACGCGTCGAGCGCCACATGGGAGGTCAGATCGCAGGAGCCGTCCGGCACGGGCCTCACCTCACGCCCCTCGCGGAAGCCGGCCAGCGTCCCGAACAGGGGCCGCGCCCCGCGCTCATGCGCGTAGTCGACGGCGACCGCGAGCCCCGACCGCACGGCCCGCACCGCCTCCGCCCACGCCTCGTCCCGCGGCCGGCCGATCTCCGCCCGCAGCCCCGGCTCGTGCCCCGCGGGCGGCCACCAGCGGGCCAGCCAGTCCGCGTCCGCGCCGCCGACCGGCCCGCTCAGCCGTTCCGCGCCGTCCTCGGGCGAGACCAGGACCCGCCGCCAGGCGCCGTCCGCGTCGGTCTCGGCGACGTCGACGGGGACGTTGTCGAGCCATTCGTTGGCGAAGAGGAGGCCGTCGACGCCGCCGGGCGGCAGTTCACCGAGGTCCCCGAGCCAGCCGATCCGGGGGTCGAGGCCGGGCGGGCGCGGCGCGCGCTCCACTGCGTAAGGGCGCAGCCGCTCGCCGAGCCGGGGGCCGGGCCGGGCGGGCAGGTCCGCCACGCACCCGAGCACGCCGGTCAGCAGCTCGCCCCGCCCCGCGCCCATGTCCACCAGGGCCAGCTCGTCCGGGTGGCCCAGCGCCCGGTCCACCCGGCCCAGCAGCTCGGCGACCGCCCTCGCGTACCGATGCGAGGCATGCACCGATGTGCGGAAATGCCCGGCCGGCCCTTCCGCGCGCCGGAAGAACCCTTCCGGACCGTAGAGTGCGTGTTCGGTGGCGGCACGCCACCCCAGCCAATTCCGCGTCTCGCTCGCCACAGGACCACGCTAAACGGAGCCGGTATCCACCTTGGGTCGTAGGGAGGCGACTCACGGATCGCCCGTCCGGCTGACCTCCGGACGTGTCCACCATGCCTACGCTGGGTGACGTGCAGCGCCTCTATGACTTTCTCCGCAGGCACCCGACAGGGGTGGACGGCTTCTGGGCCGTCATCCTCTTCGGCTTCTCGCTCGTGTGGATCGTCAAGGCGCCCATGCATCCCGTACCGCGCGTCGTGGCCGTGCCGGTCGTCTTCGCGCTGTGCTCCGCCGTCGCGCTGCGCCGCCGCGCCCCGGAGAAGGTGCTGATCCTCGTCATCGGGTGCGGGCTGCTCCAGGTCGCGCTCGATGTGGCGGTGAACCCCTCGGACTTCGCGATGCTGGTCGTCGCGTACACGGTGGCGGTTGAAGGCGATCGCCGGGCGTCCCGCTTCGCGCTGATCGCCGCCCTGGTCGCGCCGGTCATCGCCGCCATCCGCTGGCCGGGCCCGGAGCAGCGGACCTTGCTCGGCGGGGTCATCGCCATGGTCTTCTCCGTCATTCCGTTCCTCCTGGCCTGGGTGCTCGGCGACTCCATCCGCACGCGCCGCGCCTACTACGCCCAGCTGGAGGAGCGCGCCGCGCGCCTGGAGAAGGAGCGCGAGGCGCAGGCGAAGGTGGCGGTCGCCGCCGAGCGGGCGCGGATCGCGCGCGAGCTGCACGATGTCGTGGCCCACAACGTGTCGGTGATGGTGGTCCAGGCCGACGGCGCCGCGTATGTCATGGACGCCGCCCCCGACCAGGCCAGGCAGGCCCTGGAGACGATCTCCGGCACCGGCCGCCAGGCGCTCGCCGAGATGCGGCGGCTGCTGGGCGTGCTGCGCTCGGGGGCGCCGAGCGACGACAGCGACTATGTGCCGCAGCCCGACGTGGAACAGATAGACGACCTCGTGGAGCAGGTGCGCGGCGCCGGCCTGCCGGTGGACTTCAAGATCGTGGGCAGCCCGCGCCCGCTGCCCAGCGGCGTCGAGCTGACCGCCTACCGCATCGTGCAGGAAGCGCTCACCAACACCCGTAAGCACGGCGGCCCGGACGTCGGGGCCAGCGTGCGGCTGACCTACTTCGACGACGGGCTCGGCCTCCTCGTCGAGGACGACGGGCGGGGTGCGCGGCACGAGACGTACAAGGACGGCGGGGCGGACGGCCAGGGGCACGGCCTGATCGGGATGCGGGAGCGGGTCGGCATGGTGGGGGGCACCCTCGACGCGGGCCCCCGGCCGGGCGGCGGCTTCCGGATCAGCGCCCTGCTGCCGCTCAAGCCGACGGGCTGAGCGGCACGGCCGTCCGGTCCGGTCGGCCCAGTCAGTACTGTCACGCTCGCGGTGAGCGTTCACCGAGACGCCGTTCACGAAGTAGCCGCTCACCGAAAGCCCGCTCACCGAGACCCGCTCGCTGAGGGAACCAAGGGAAGGGACCCGACCGGATGTCCATCCGCGTCATGCTCGTCGACGACCAAGCGCTGCTGCGCGCCGGCTTCCGGATGGTGCTCGCGGCCCAGCCCGACATGGAGGTCGTCGCCGAGGCGGGCGACGGCGCGGAGGCCCTGGAGGCGCTGCGCACCGCCGAGGTGGACGTCGTCCTCATGGACGTCCGGATGCCCAGGCTCGACGGGGTGGAGGCGACCCGCCGGATCTGCGCGCAGCCGGACGCGCCCAAGGTGCTCATCCTGACCACCTTCGACCTCGACGAGTACGCCTTCTCGGCCCTCAAGGCCGGGGCGGGCGGCTTCATGCTCAAGGATGTGCCGCCCGGTGAGCTGCTCGCCGCGATCCGCGCCGTGCACAGCGGTGACGCGGTCGTCGCCCCCAGCACCACTCGCCGTCTGCTGGACCGCTTCGCGCCGATGCTGCCGGGCGCGGGCGGCAACGGGCCCGGCGGCTCGGCCCGCCCGGAGCTGGAGCGGCTGACCGACCGCGAGCGGGAGGTCATGCTGCTGGTCGCGCAGGGGCTGTCGAACGGCGAGATAGCGGCGCGCCTGGTGCTCTCCGAGGCGACCGTCAAGACGCATGTGGGCCGCATCCTCACCAAGCTGGAGCTGCGCGACCGGGTGCAGGTGGTGGTGCTGGCGTACGAGTCGGGGCTGGTACGGGCCCAGGGCCCGGGCGGCGGCCCCCGGCTCTGACGCCCGGCTGTCGGGTGGGCGCCGCTACCTCAGGACGCTCTCCAGGAAGTCGCTGCCCAGCCGGGCCACCGCCGACAGCTCCAGCTGATGCAGCACGTACCGGCCGCGGCGGCGGGTGGTCAGCAGCCCCGCCTTCTTCATGACGGCGATGTGCCGGGAGACCTCCGGCGGGGTGATGCCGCAGCCGTCGGCCAGCTCGCCGGTGGTGTGCGGGCCGCGGGCCAGGGAGCGGCACAGGCGCATCCGCATCGGGTGGGCCAGCGCGTCCATCCTGCGCTGGACCAGTTCCAGCGCGGCGGGCGGCGGCAGGTCCGGGGCCGCGATCGGGTACTGGATCACCGGGCGCCGGCCGGGCGCGTACACCACGAGCAGATGCGGCCAGCCGAAGGTGGTCGGGATGAGGGTGACCCCCTGGCCGGCGGCCGTCGTCTCGCCCCCGGCGAGCTTGTCCACGAGGATGCGCCGTCCACCGCCTTCGCCCGGCGTCATGGACAGCGCGGCCGAGGTCGCCGCCAGCGCCTCATCGAGCCCCTTGTGCCGCAGCAGCTCCGCCTTGTGGCGGGCGTCGGCGGCCAGCTGGATCCGTACCCGCTGCCAGGTGTCCGCGAAGAACGCCCGGTCGCAGTCCTCCAGCAGGCGGCGCAGCCAGACCCGCAGCCCGTCCGGGTCCTCCAGCATCCGGTTGACGAACGCGGCCTGCTTCGGCCCACGGGCCGAGGCCATCTCGCGCGCCCGCGCCCGCTCGCCCGCGTCGACCAGCGGGGACGGCACGGGTTGTCCGTACGAGGAGCAGGCGATCTCGAAGGCCGCCGCCACGAACGTCTCGTCGTCGATCCGGTCCAGCGCGTCCAGCTCCTCCGCGAGGGTCGCCCCGGGCTCGGCGGGCAGCAGCAGATCGGAGCGGGAGGAGCGCCACAGGAAGTCCGCCTCGTGGAGCCGGTCGGCGAGGTCCGGCTTGAGGCCCGAGGCGGTGGCGGTGGCCCAGCCGTGCAGCCCCGGGTGGTGGCCGGGCTCGGACAGCACATGCAGCGCGGCGCCCAGCTCGGCGAGCGGGGAGGGGCTGAAGACGATGCGCTCGGGCGGCAGCCCGGTGATGTCGATGACGTTGGCCATGCCCCTATGGTGCGGTCCGCGCCGGCGGTCTCCGGCGTCGCTTGACGGCGATCGTCAATCGAGGTGACCGGCGGCCGGGGGCGGGCGCAGCCTCGTGTCATGAGCCTCACCGAGCAGTACGCACTCGACCTGTACCGAGCCGCTCAGCGCGGCGAACCCGCCCCGCCCGCGCCCCGCCCCGGCGACTGGCGCACCATCCGCGAGCTGAGCCGGCACCGCGACTTCCGCGCGGTGGTCGAGGAACGCCCGGCGCGCGGGGTGGCCCGGCTCGCCGCCCTCTTCTCCCGCCTCGCCCGCCGCCCGGCGCGGGCTGAGGCGGCAACCGCCTCAGCCGACCGCCAAGTCGCTCCCCGGCAGCCGCTCCAGGAAGGCGGCGACCGCGGCCGCGACATCGTCAGCCGTCCACTCCAGTGCGGATGAGGCGACCGTCACCTCGGTCATGGCCAGCCCCGGCGGCCCCGGCTCCCACCACCGGCCGAACAGGGTCGTCCGCGTCTCCTCCGCCAGCCGCAGCCCCGCCTCGTCCAGGTCGGCCGCCGGATACGGCAGCCACACCTGGAACTGGTGGATGTGCGGCTGGTGCGGATGCACCCGGAACCACGCCACCCCGGCGGCCGTGAACGCCTCGTCCAGCGCCCGCGCCACGACCTTGGCGTGCGCCACGTACGACGGCAGCCGGGGCAGCTCACGGTCCAGGCCGGCCAGCGCGGCCAGCGCCGCGGGCCACTGCTGGAACAGCTGCCCGCCGTACCGGTGCCGCCACGCCTTCGCCTCCTCCACCAGCGCCTCGGGCCCGGCCAGCGCGGCCCCCGAAATGCCGTCCAGGGACTTGTAGAACGACACGTACACCGAGTCCGCGAGGGCGGCGATCTCCGACAGCTCACGCCCGAAGTGCGGGGCGCACTCCCAGAGCCTCGCCCCGTCGAAGTGGACCACCGCCTCCCGCTCCCGCGCGGCCTCCACCACGGCGGTCAGCTCGTCCCAGGTGGGCAGCGCAAACCCCGCGTCGCGCAGCGGAAGCTCCAGGGCGAGCGTCCCGAAGGGCTCGTCCAGCTCCCGGATCTCCTCGGCCGTGGGCAGCCGCGGCTCGCTCGTCGGCCGTACCGCGCGCAGCCCGCTCACCGTCAGATAGGCGTCGCGCTCATGCATCTCCAGGTGCGAGAGCGGATGCACCGCCACGGCCGGATTGCCGGTGCGCCCCGCCCAGCAGCGCAGCGCGATCTGCTGGGCCATGGTGCCGGTGGGGAAGAAGGCGGCGGCCTCCATGCCGAGCAGGTCGGCGACCCGCCGCTCCAGCTTTTCGACGACCCCGTCCCCGTAGAAGTCCAGCCAGTCGTCCAGGTCGTGCGCCTCGGCCGCGTCCGCCGTCAGCCGGGCCAGCCGCTCGCCGAGCCGCTCACCCACCGCGAGGCTGGTCAGTGCCCGTGTCGAGCCGTGCCATGCCGCGAGCCTGCGGGCCCGTGCCCCGTCCGGCCGCCCCGGCTGTTCCGGTTGCTCCTGCTGGTCCGCGCTGTCCGCCATGCGCCGAGCATGGCCTACCCGGGATCCGCCGGGCCACAGGGTTTTCCACAGCCCTGGGGACGGGTCCGGATCATCCCCAGGTACTCGCGTAGCATGGCGGGGAATCGTCCGGTACCCCCTGAGGACTGGAACGGAAGGCCGTCGTCGAGTGAACGCACATCCACTTCCCGAGCCACAGGACCGCCCGGCCCGGCTCACCGTCGGGGTCGTCGGCGCCGGTCGCGTCGGCCCCGCCCTCGCCGCCTCGCTGCGGCTCGCCGGGCACCGCCCCGTCGCCGCTTCCGGCGTCTCCGACGCCTCGGTGCGCCGGGCCGCCGCCCTGCTCCCCGAGGTCCCGATCGTCCCGCCCGCCGAAGTGCTGGCGCGGGCCGAGCTGGTCCTGCTGACCGTCCCGGACGACGCGCTGCCCGACCTGGTCAGCGGCCTCGCCGAGACCGGCGCGGTGCGCCCCGGGCAGCTGCTCGTCCACACCTCCGGGCGGTACGGCACGGATGTGCTGGACCCCGCCCTGCGCGCCGGGGCGCTGCCGCTCGCGCTGCACCCCGTCATGACCTTCACCGGCACCCCTGTCGACGTCCAGCGGATCGCGGGCTGCTCCTTCGGGGTCACCGCCCCCGAGGAGCTGCGCATGGCGGCCGAGGCCCTGGTCATCGAGATGGGCGGCGAGCCCGAGTGGATCGCGGAGGACGCCCGGCCGCTCTACCACGCCGCCCTCGCCATCGGCGCCAACCACCTGGTCACCCTGGTCGCCCAGGCCATGGACCTGCTGCGCGCCGCCGGGGTCGGTACCCCCGACCGGATGCTCGGCCCGCTGCTGGGCGCCGCCCTGGACAACGCCCTGCGCAGCGGTGACGCCGCGCTGACCGGCCCGGTCGCGCGCGGCGACGCCGGGACCGTCGCCGCCCATGTCGCCGAGCTGCACCGGCACGCCCCCCAGGCCGTGCCCGGCTATCTCGCGATGGCCCGCGCGACCGCCGACCGGGCGCTCGCCCACGGGCTGCTCAAGCCCGAGCTCGCCGAGGACCTGCTGGGCGTCCTGTCGGACGTCTCCGACGCCCCCGGCAGGGGAGGGGCGGGAGCATGAGCCCGAAGCTGTGGCGCAAGGCCGGGCCCGGCGAGCCCGATGTGGAGCTGTTCACCAGCCGCGCCGACTTCGACGCCGCCCTGGCGCAGTTCGCCGCGCCGGGGCGCGTCGCCGTCGTCATGACCATGGGCGCGCTCCACGACGGCCACGCCTCCCTCATACGCGCGGCCCGCGCCCGGGTCGGCGCCAAGGGCATGGTGACGGTCACCGTCTTCGTCAACCCCCTTCAGTTCGGCGCGGGCGAGGACCTGGAGCGCTATCCGCGCACGCTCGACGCCGACCTCGAGGTCGCGGCCGCCGCGGGCGCGGACATCGTCTTCGCCCCGCCGGTCGGCGAGGTGTACGCGAGCGGCGAGCCCTCGGTGCGGATGGCCGCCGGGCCCATGGGGGAGGGGTACGAGGGCGCCTCGCGCCCCGGGCACTTCGACGGGGTGCTCACCGTCGTGGCCAAGCTGCTCCACCTCACCCGCCCCGACTTCGCGTTCTTCGGCGAGAAGGACGCCCAGCAGCTGGCCGTGATCCGCCGCATGGCGCTCGACCTGGACTTCCCCGTCGAGATCGTCGGCGCTCCGACGGTCAGGGAGGCCGACGGCCTCGCGCTCTCCAGCCGTAACCGCTATTTGTCGGCGCCGGAGCGGAGCACCGCCCTGACCCTGTCCCGTGCGCTGTTCGCGGGCCGGGACGCGGGGCGGCAGGCGGCGCCGGAACACAGCGGCCCCGAGAACCCCGGCAGCCCCGGCGGGCTCCCCCTTGTCGCCTCCCCCCAGGCGGTCCGGACGGCCGCGCGCGCGGCGCTCGACGAGGCGGCCGCCCTCGAACCACCCCTCGCCCTCGACTATCTGGCGCTCGTCGACCCCTCGGACTTCACCGAGGTCGCCGACGACCACACCGGCGAGGCCGTCCTCGCCGTCGCCGCCAAGGTCGGTACCACGCGCCTGATAGACAACGTCCGTCTGTGGTTCGGAGCCGCGTGATGATCCAAGAGAAGAAGCCGGCGCCCGCCGGCGCGGCGCTGCGCGCCCCGGCCCCTGGCTGGGCCATCGAGGCCGACGTCGTGGTCGTCGGCTCGGGCGTCGCCGGCCTGACCATCGCGCTGCGCTGCGCCGCCGCCGGGGCGAAGGTCACGGTCGTCACCAAGGCCCGCCTCGACGACGGCTCCACGCGCTGGGCCCAGGGCGGCATAGCGGCCGCCCTCGGCGAGGGCGACACCCCCGAGCAGCACCTCGACGACACCCTGGTCGCCGGCGCCGGGCTCTGCGACGAGGAGGCCGTGCGCGCCCTGGTCACCGAGGGCCCCGGCGCCGTACGCCGCCTGATCGGCACCGGCGCCCGGTTCGACGCCGACGACGACACCGGCGAGATCCTGCTGACCCGCGAGGGCGGCCACCACCGCCGCCGCATCGCACACGCCGGCGGCGACGCGACCGGCGCGGAGATCTCCCGGACGCTGGTCGAGGCGGTGCGCGCGGCCGGCATCGAGACCGTTGAGAACGCGCTGGTGCTCGACCTCCTCAAGGACGCGTCCGGCCGCGCGGCGGGCGTCACCCTGCACGTCATGGGCGAGGGCCGGCGGGACGGCGTCGGCGCGGTCCGCGCGGGCGCGGTGGTCCTCGCGACCGGCGGCATGGGCCAGGTGTTCTCCGCCACCACCAACCCCGCCGTCTCCACCGGCGACGGCGTGGCCCTCGCGCTGCGCGCCGGGGCGGAGGTCTCCGACCTGGAGTTCGTGCAGTTCCACCCCACCGTGCTGTGGCTCGGCCCGGAGGCGGAGGGGCAGCAGCCGCTGGTCTCGGAGGCAGTGCGGGGCGAGGGCGCGTATCTCGTCGACGCCGACGGCGTCCGCTTCATGCAGGGGCAGCACGAGCTGGCCGAGCTCGCGCCCCGCGACATCGTCGCCAAGGGCATCCTGCGGCGGATGCTCGAGCAGGGCGCCGAGCACATGTATCTGGACGCGCGCCACTTCGGCGAGCGGATGTGGGAGCACCGCTTCCCGACCATCCTCACCGCCTGCCGCGCCCATGGCATCGACCCGGTCACCGAGCCCATCCCGGTGGCGCCCGCCGCCCACTACGCGAGCGGCGGCGTACGCACCGACCTGCGCGGCCGCACCACCGTCCCCGGGCTCTACGCCTGCGGCGAGGTCGCCTGCACCGGGGTCCACGGCGCCAACCGGCTGGCCTCCAACTCCCTCCTGGAGGGCCTGGTCTTCGCGGAGCGCATCGCCGAGGACATCGCCTCCGCCCCGGCCCCGCAGGCGCACCGGGCCCCCGCCCCGCGGGTGGCCCCCGGCGAGGGGCCGCTGCTGCCGCCCGAGGCCCGCTACACCATCCAGCGGATCATGACCGAGGGGGCCGGGGTGATCCGGTCCGCCGAGAGCCTGGCCCAGGCCGCGGCCCGGCTGGAGCAGGTCCACGGCGAGGCCACCGAGGCGCTCGGCCGCGACGGCAAGACGGCCGAGCCCGGGGTCGACACCTGGGAGGCGACCAACCTCCTCCTCGTCGCCCGCGTCCTGGTGGCCGCCGCCCTCCGCCGCGAGGAGACCCGCGGCTGCCACTGGCGCGAGGACCGCCCCGACCGGGACGACCGGGCCTGGCACCGCCACCTCCTGGTCACCCTGCGCCCCGACGACACGCTGGACGTCCGTACGACGGACTCGGAGGCGTTCCCGGCGACGGGGGTGTCCCCGAAGACCGGGGAGTCCCCCGCGACCGGGGCGTTCCCCCCACTCACCACCCCCCGAACGGATACGGAGTCCCACCCGTGAGCAGCACCCCCGACGACCGCCCCCAGCCCGTGGAACTCCCGCTGCTTCAGATCGGCCTCCCCGGCGGGGGCCCCGGCTGCGGTGACGCCTGCGGCTGCGGCGCCGACGACGAGGCGTACGACCTCGACCCGATGGAGTGCGGCCTGGACCCCGACCTCGCCCAGCTCCTGGCCGACGCCGGGCTCGACCCCGTCAAGGTCGAGGACATCGCGCACCTGGCGATCGAGGAGGACCTCGACCACGGCGTGGATGTGACGACCGTGGCCACCATCCCCGAGGACGCCATGGCCACCGGCGACTTCACCGCCCGCGAGGCGGGCGTCGTCGCGGGGCTGCATGTCGCCGAGGCGGTGCTGTCCATCGTCTGCACCGACGCGTTCGAGGTCGAGCGGCATGTCGAGGACGGCGACCTGGTCGCCGCCGGCCAGAAGCTGCTCACCGTCCGCACCCGCACCCGCGATCTGCTCACCGCCGAGCGCAGCGCGCTCAACCTGATGTGCCGGCTGTCCGGCATCGCCACCGCCACCCGCGCCTGGGCCGAGGCCCTGGAGGGCACCAAGGCGAAGGTCCGCGACACCCGCAAGACCACCCCGGGGCTGCGCGTGCTGGAGAAGTACGCGGTGCGCTGCGGCGGTGGCGTCAACCACCGCATGTCGCTGTCGGACGCGGCCCTGGTCAAGGACAATCACGTGATCGCGGCGGGCGGCGTGGCCGAGGCGTTCAAGGCCGTGCGCGCCGAGTTCCCGGACGTGGCCGTGGAGGTGGAGGTCGACACCCTCGACCAGATCCCGCCGGTGCTCGACGCGGGCGCGGATCTGATCCTGCTCGACAACTTCACCCCGGAGCAGACCCGGCAGGCGGTCGAGCTGGTCGCGGGCCGCGCCGCCCTGGAGTCCTCGGGCCGCCTCACCCTGGCCAACGCGCGGGAGTACGGCGAGACGGGTGTCGACTACCTCGCCGTCGGCGCGCTCACCCACTCCTCCCCGATCCTCGACATCGGCCTGGACCTGCGCGAGGCCGAGGCGAACTGACGATGCTGCTGACCATCGACGTGGGAAACACCCACACCGTGCTGGGCCTGTTCGACGGCGACGAGATCGTCGAACACTGGCGGATCTCCACGGACGCCCGCCGCACCGCCGACGAGCTGGCCGTCATCCTCCAGGGCCTGATGGGCATGCACCCTCTCCTCGGCGAGGAGCTGGGCGACGGCATCGAGGGCATCTCCATCTGCTCCACCGTCCCCTCGGTGCTGCACGAGCTGCGCGAGGTGACCCGCCGCTACTACGGGGACGTGCCCTCCGTCCTGGTCGAGCCCGGGGTGAAGACCGGGGTGCCGATCCTGATGGACAACCCGAAGGAGGTCGGCGCCGACCGGATCATCAACGCCCTGGCGGCCGTCGAGCTCTACGAGGGCCCGTGCGTGGTCGTCGACTTCGGCACGGCGACGACCTTCGACGCGGTCAGCGCGCGCGGCGAGTACGTGGGCGGGGTGATCGCGCCCGGCATCGAGATCTCGGTCGAGGCGCTCGGGGTGCGCGGCGCGCAGCTGCGCAAGATCGAGCTGGCCCGGCCGCGCAGCGTCATCGGCAAGAACACCGTCGAGGCGATGCAGGCCGGCATTCTGTACGGGTTCGCGGGCCAGGTCGACGGCGTGGTCCGGCGGATGGCGCGCGAACTGGCCGACGACCCCGAGGATGTGACGGTCATCGCCACCGGGGGCCTGGCCCCCATGGTGCTGGGCGAGTCCTCGGTCATCGACGAGCACGAGCCGTGGCTGACCCTGATCGGCCTGCGCCTGGTGTACGAGCGCAACGTCGCGCGAGGCTGACCCGCCCCGGTCCCGCCTCACCCTCTCCCACCCCTGCTCACAACTTTCCGTTCACCGGAGGGCAACCATCCGGTCAGCGGAACGGTCTTGCGGGCGAACGTAGTCGGGTCGTCGTGAGATGGGCATGGGACGCATGTGGCATAAGGGGAAAACGATTCATGTGGCGGCCGTCGGAGTGGTGATCGCGCTCGGGACGGCCGTCGGCGCGCCCTCCGCCTACGCGGAGGACGAGCCGACCCAACCCTGGGCCGAGATCACCGCGCCCCGGCAGATCGCCCTGCCGTCGGCGGCCGCCGGCCAGGAGGCCGTCGCCCCGAGTGTGGGTTATTCGTTCGCTGACGGCGGGGCCGAATTCCCCTTGCCCGAGAACGCCAAGATGGTCATCGACGCCAGCGGCCTCGAAGGCGTCGCGACCATCAAGGCGAAAAACGAGCAGTGCACCGCCTCCGGCGCGGTCGTCACCTGCCTCGACAACGGCAACCTCCACGGCCCCTGGGAGCCGTTCACGCTCACCGCCGACTCCGACGCCGAGCCCGGTGCCTCCGGCACCATCAGCTACGAGGTGACGGCCGACGGCGCGACCGGGGACAAGGGCTCCTCCAAGGTCGTGGTCGGCTCGCCCCAACTGGTCGTGGGTAAACTGCCGGACCGCGACGGCCTCAAGACCGGCTCCACGGTGGACCTGCCCCTGACGGTGCGGAACACCGGGGATCTGCCCGCCGAGCGCGTCAATATCGAACTCAGCAGCGTCCCGGGCATCGAATTCACGACCAAGCCGAAGAACTGTAGCTTCGGCTCCGAATGGGACGACTCCGCGCGCGTCTACTGCTCCATCGACACCGCGATCGAACCGGGCCGGTCCGCGAAGCTCGACACCCCGCTGACCGTCAAGGTGACCAAGGCCGCCCTGGCCCCCTGGATCGACTACGCGGTCGAGGCCGTCCCGGCGGGCAGCGAGGCGAACCCGAACGGCACCCCCGGCACCGGGTCCCCGATCGCCTTCACGGCCGCCCCGGGCGGTGACTTCGAGACCGGCGGCAAGAGCAGCGTCTCCCTCCGTACCGACAACCACGCCGACTTCCGCGCCGTGGGCGGCGCCATCACCCCGCAGGCCGACGGCACCACGGGCGGGCTGCGGTTCGGGCTGACCAACGGCGGCCCGGCGGCCGCGTACCGCAAGGACGGCCAGCCGCTTCTGTACGCCGACATCACGCTGCCCAAGGGCGTCACCGGGCTCACCAACCACATCGACGAGGAGCCGGATCAGGACACCACCGGCGAGTGCCTGACGTATGTGAGCGAGACCGAGACCAAGAAGTTCGAGCCGGGCCACAGCCGCTATCTGTGCCCCGAGGCCTCGACCGAGCTGCCCGGCGAGGGCCAGATGTACGGCCTCGGCGTGAAGATCGCCAAGGGCGCCGACCAGAACGCCACCGGCACCGTCAAGCTGGTCCCCGGCCCGGCGGGCTTCAGCACCAACGACCCGAATTCGGCCAACGACACCGCGAAGATCACCTTCAAGGGCGCGTCCGGCGGCCCGGACGAGTCCTCCTCCACGGGCGGTGACGGCACGGCCGGCTCGACCGACGGCGGCTCCGGTGACGGCTCGGCCTCCGGCTCCCAGAAGGGCGGGACGTCCGGCTCCGGCGACTCCGCCACGGGCGGCGGCTCCTCCGACGACGGTTCCAAGGGCGGCACGATGGCCCTGACCGGCGCGGGCGGCATCGGCCTGATGGCGGGCGGCGCCGCGGTGGCGCTCGCGCTGGGCGGCGCCGCGGTGGTGGTCACCCGCCGCCGCCGAGCGGCCCGCGTCTGACCCCGGCCCGCGCACCCCGACTCACCCACCCCGACTCACCCACCCCGACTCACCCACCCCGGCGCCCCCGGCCGTCGGCCCGCTCGCACACCGAGCGGCCGAGGCCGGGGGCGCCGGCGTTCACCGGACCTTTCACATCCGCCCCGCACGTTTCCGCGCCCGCCGCGGCACCATGCGCCTTCCGCGTCATCCGTCACATCATCCGTATGTTTCCGCAACGCGCCGCACCGCCCCGCGCTCAGCGAATTTTGTCCGCTTAGCACTTAAAGTCGGCCCATGCCCACGCCATATGGATCCCGCGGCGGAATGGCGTTCAGTGCGGATGAGCTGCGTGTGCTCCGACGCGCCCTCGCCATCGCCCTCCAACCCCATCCCGTCACCCTCTCCCCCGGCCACGGGGGCCCGGACCGGACGGAGGAGGTCCAGGACTGCCTCCGCCTCGCCGAGGCCGTGGACGAAGCGGTCCGCGAGGGCGGGCGGCTGCGAGCCTTTCTGCTCGACGAGCTCGCCCGCTACCGCGCCGCCCTCCCAGGCGCCGCCGTCGGCTATCTCGACCAGCTCGAGGGCGTCCTGGCGGCCGGCTACGAGCCGCTTCCCGAGGACCTGGCCGCGCTGCGCGCGCTGTGCCGGTCCGCGGCCGGGACCGGCGAGGCCGAGCGCCGTCGCGCCCTGCTGCGCCACTGCGAGCGGCTCGCCGAGCGAGGGGTGCGGGCCCGGCTCGCGGAGCGCGCGGCGGGGGCCCTGTGGCCCCGTGACGGCCGGTCCGCGGCGGTCCGTCTGAGGGTGCTGCCCGGCGGGGCCCCCGCGGGCGGCGTCCGGGCGGTGCAGAAGAGCGGCGAACCCGCGCGGGAGCCGCGCAAGAAGCCGTCCGCCCCCGAGCGCGGGGCCCGCGAGGAGCCCAAGCGGGGCGGCCCGGCCCAGGGCGAGCCCAAAAAAGAAGAGCCCGAAAAGGGCGAGCCCAAGCGGGAGGAGCCCAAGAAGGGCGAACCCGGGCGCGCCGAGCCGACGCGTGGCGAACCGACGCGTGGCGAACCGAAGCGCGGCGAGCCGGGCCACAAGGCGCCGCGTCCGGGCCGGCCGGTGCCCACACCGGCGGAGGTCTTCCCGCCCAAGCGCCGCCGCCCGGCCGCGCCGCCGGACCGCGACTCCCGGCTCGGACGGGTCCCCGCCTGAGGCCGGGCGGGCGCACCCCGTAATCTGGACGCCTCGAGTCTGGAGGAGCGACAGCCATGGATTACGTCTCCGCGCTGGTCCCGCCCGTGGTGATGGCCGTGGCCTTCACCGCGCTGATCAGGACGATCGTGAAGAGCCAGGGCGGTGCCAACAAGGCCAAGGAGGACGCCGCCGTGGACGCGGCGCTCGCCCGCGCCGAGGCCGAGCAGCAGGCGCGGCCCAGCGCTTCCTGACCCGCCCGGAACCGATGGGGCCGTACGTCCCGGGATGACATCGTCCCGGGATGTGCGCCCCTTTTTTGCGCGCATGAACCCGACATTCGCGACATCTCCCACTATTATTCACGTGTGCCTCGGCCATTGGGAGACCTTGAAGACGCGGTCATGACGCGGGTGTGGAAGTGGAACCGCCCGGTCACGGTCCGGGAAGTCCTGGAAGACCTTCAACAGGAACGCTCGATCGCCTACACGACGGTCATGACCGTAATGGACAACCTCCATCAGAAGGGCTGGCTGCGCCGCGAGGTGCAAGGGCGCGCCTATCGATATGCCGCGGTCTCCACGCGCGCCGCCTACTCGGCCGCACTGATGAACGAGGCATGGTCCGCCAGTGACAACCCGGCCGCCGCGCTCGTCGCGTTCTTCGGGATGATGTCCGAAGAGCAGCGAGATGCGCTGCGGGATGCGATGCGCGTCGTACAACTCGAAGAGCCCCGTGAGAGCCCCGGTGAGTCCGGGCGATGAGACCGGCGATAGCGTCCGAGCATGTCCTTGGCTCAATCTAAAGCAGTCACCGTCCGCCGTGCCCGGACCAGTGATGTGCCGGCCCTCCGTCGCCTCATCAACGTCTACGTGGCTGATCGCATCCTCCTCGACAAAGCGACGGTGACGCTTTACGAGGACATCCAGGAGTTCTGGGTGGCGGAGCGGGACGGCGACGCGGAGGTCATTGGCTGCGGTGCGCTGCATGTCATGTGGGAAGACCTGGCGGAGGTTCGCACTCTCGCGGTGGATCCCGCCGTGAAGGGTGGTGGTGTAGGCCACCTGGTGCTCGACAAGCTGTTGCAAACGGCGCGCTGGCTCGGCGTACGGCGCATTTTCTGCCTCACCTTCGAAGTCGACTTCTTCACCAAGCACGGCTTCGTGGAGATCGGCGAGACGCCGGTCGACGGTGATGTCTACAGTGAGCTGCTGCGTTCCTATGACGAGGGCGTCGCGGAGTTCCTGGGGCTCGAACGGGTGAAGCCGAACACCCTTGGCAACAGCCGGATGCTTCTGCAACTGTGATCGCGGGCCCTATGTCCGAATCGCTCCCCTATCGCATGGCTCCGGAACAGAGCGTTCCCCTGTGGTCCATCGACCGAACCTTCCCGGGGGGTTTGTGTTTTTCCGGGAAAAGCGGTTTCCTATTCTCCCGTAGTGTAATTACCTGGGGGTGGGGACATCAGCGCCTAACGCTGCGGCCCGAGCTCCCGGTTTCTGAAGAAAGGAACCTCATGGCACAGAAGGTTCAGGTCCTTCTTGTCGACGACATCGACGGCGGCGAGGCGGACGAGACTGTGACGTTCGCGCTGGACGGCAAGAGCTACGAGATCGACCTCACCACGGACAACGCGGACAAGCTCCGTGACGCCCTGGAGCCCTTCACCAAGGGCGGCCGTCGCACCGGTGGCCGCGCTGCCGCCACCCGCGGCAAGGCCCGCCCCGCGGCGGCCGGTGCCGGCCAGGACACCGCGAAGATTCGCGCCTGGGCCAAGGAGAACGGCTACGAGGTCAACGACCGCGGGCGTGTCCCGGCGACTGTGCGCGAGGCATACGAGAAGGCCAACGCCTGATTGCGTCACCTTCTCCGGTCGGCCGGGCTCCCCGCTGTCCCGGCAGTGGCCGAGCGCGCAGCAACCGGGCACGGTGGCACTCCGTGGCCGCCGCACCCACGAGCCGTACGAGATCGGGGGCGTCCCCATCGCCCCCGAACCCTGCCACCGGCAGCATCGGCTCCACCCCGCCCCCCGGCTCGGGAGGTCGCAGCCACACGGCGGCCTCCTGCGGGCCCTGCTCTCCACGTGCCGTCCCCAGCGGCCGGGAGGAGGGGCACGGCGCGGTGATCCGGCCGCCTGCACCGATGGCGGTCAGATCGAGGGGGACATCGCCCCATTCCAGCCAGTCGAGCAGCCCCGGCAGCTCGTCTGCGCCGCCCGCGGCCACCCATAGCCGCATCCTGGGGCCCTCCACCGCGACCGGACCGGTCCGCGGTACGCGCCGCAGCAAGGCGAAACCGGCGTCGGCCGGCAGCTCCAGCACGTCGAAGCGCACCCCCGTGAGCAGTTCGACGGGATTGCTGCCGGTCGTCGGCCATCCCAGCTCGTTCTCGTACCACTGAGCGAGGCCCGGAGTCGTGAGGGGCATGCCCGGAGTAACTCCGTCCCTCTCCGAAAGTCACGTGCTCCGAATATCACGTCCTTCGAGAGCCATGTGCTCCGAGAGGTCCTTCGAGAGCCCCGCGCCGCAGATCGCGCAATGTCGCGACGCGTACGCGCCCCGTATCCGCCAAGGGGCTTACAGGAGTGGTGAACGGGCGCAAGGTTGTTCGCCCGTAGCGGAGGGAACCGGCCCGCGCCGCATGGAGTGTCAGCCCATGCGGGTAAGAGATGCCTAGTGGGAGGGGCGGTCCCTGGGCCGGGAGGCGGTCGCGTTCGCCACGGGCGTAGTGGCGGCGGGCGTAGATGCCTGGCCTGCGGGAACATCGTCTCGCACCATCGGGTTGGAGCTGTTGTCGGCTGTTCGGGGAAAGGGAGCGTGTGCTGCCTTCCTCGCGAGAGCGGGGTGATCCGGATGGGCGTCGGCAGTTGGAATGAGCGGTCCCCGCTTGCGGGACTAAGCTGCGGAAGGACAGAGAGGGGAGCGCCCCCTTACTGCCTGACCGCTCTGAGGAGCGATTAACGATGTTCGAGAGGTTCACCGACCGCGCGCGGCGGGTTGTCGTCCTGGCTCAGGAAGAAGCCCGGATGCTCAACCACAACTACATCGGCACCGAGCACATCCTCCTGGGCCTGATCCACGAGGGTGAGGGTGTCGCCGCTAAGGCCCTGGAGAGCCTCGGGATTTCGCTCGAGGCGGTCCGCCAGCAGGTGGAGGAGATCATCGGCCAGGGCCAGCAGGCCCCGTCCGGGCACATCCCCTTCACCCCCCGTGCCAAGAAGGTCCTGGAGCTGTCGCTCCGCGAGGCCCTCCAGCTCGGCCACAACTACATCGGCACGGAGCACATCCTGCTCGGCCTGATCCGCGAGGGCGAGGGCGTCGCCGCCCAGGTCCTGGTGAAGCTGGGCGCCGACCTGAACCGGGTCCGGCAGCAGGTCATCCAGCTGCTCTCCGGGTACTCGGGCAAGGAGGCCGCCACGGCCGGCGGCCCGGCGGAGGGCACCCCCTCCACCTCCCTCGTCCTGGACCAGTTCGGCCGCAACCTCACCCAGGCCGCCCGCGAATCCAAGCTCGACCCGGTCATCGGGCGCGAGAAGGAGATCGAGCGGGTCATGCAGGTGCTCTCGCGCCGCACCAAGAACAACCCGGTCCTCATCGGCGAGCCCGGCGTCGGCAAGACGGCGGTCGTCGAGGGCCTGGCCCAGGCCATCGTCAAGGGCGAGGTGCCCGAGACCCTCAAGGACAAGCACCTCTACACCCTGGACCTGGGCGCCCTGGTCGCCGGCTCCCGCTACCGCGGTGACTTCGAGGAGCGCCTGAAGAAGGTGCTCAAGGAGATCCGCACCCGCGGCGACATCATCCTGTTCATCGACGAGCTCCACACCCTGGTGGGTGCGGGCGCCGCCGAGGGCGCGATCGACGCGGCGAGCATCCTCAAGCCCATGCTGGCGCGAGGCGAGCTCCAGACCATCGGCGCGACCACGCTCGACGAGTACCGCAAGTACTTGGAGAAGGACGCGGCCCTGGAGCGCCGCTTCCAGCCCATCCAGGTCGCCGAGCCCTCGCTGCCGCACACCATCGAGATCCTCAAGGGCCTGCGGGACCGCTACGAGGCGCACCACCGCGTCTCCATCACGGACTCCGCCCTGGTCGCGGCCGCCACCCTGGCCGACCGCTACATCTCGGACCGCTTCCTCCCGGACAAGGCGATCGACCTGATCGACGAGGCCGGCTCCCGGATGCGCATCCGCCGCATGACCGCACCGCCGGACCTGCGCGAATTCGACGAGAAGATCGCCGATGTGCGCCGGGAGAAGGAGTCCGCGATCGACTCGCAGGACTTCGAGATGGCCGCGGGCCTGCGCGACAAGGAGAAGCAGCTCCTGGCCGCCAAGGCGAAGCGCGAGAAGGAGTGGAAGGCCGGCGACATGGACGTCGTCGCCGAGGTGGACGAGGAGCTGATCGCCGAGGTCCTGGCCACGGCCACGGGCATCCCGGTCTTCAAGCTCACCGAGGAGGAGTCCTCCCGGCTGCTGCGCATGGAGGACGAGCTGCACAAGCGCGTCATCGGCCAGAAGGACGCCATCAAGGCGCTCTCGCAGGCCATCCGGCGCACGCGTGCAGGTCTGAAGGACCCGAAGCGCCCCGGTGGATCGTTCATCTTCGCGGGCCCGTCCGGTGTCGGTAAGACCGAGCTCAGCAAGACCCTCGCCGAATTCCTGTTCGGCGACGAGGACGCGATGATCTCGCTCGACATGTCGGAGTTCAGCGAGAAGCACACCGTCTCGCGGCTCTTCGGCTCCCCGCCCGGATACGTGGGCTACGAGGAGGGCGGCCAGCTCACCGAGAAGGTGCGCCGCAAGCCGTTCTCCGTGGTCCTCTTCGACGAGGTCGAGAAGGCCCACCCGGACATCTTCAACTCGCTGCTCCAGATCCTGGAGGACGGTCGCCTGACCGACTCCCAGGGCCGGGTCGTGGACTTCAAGAACACGGTCATCATCATGACCACCAACCTCGGCACCCGGGACATCTCCAAGGGCTTCAACCTGGGCTTCGCCGCCCAGGGCGATGTGAAGACCGGCTACGAGCGGATGAAGGCGAAGGTCAACGAGGAGCTCAAGCAGCACTTCCGGCCCGAGTTCCTCAACCGCGTCGACGACACGGTCGTCTTCCACCAGCTCAGCGAGGAAGACATCATCCAGATCGTCGACCTCATGATCGACAAGGTGGACGAGCGGCTCAAGGACCGCGACATGGGCATCGAGCTCAGTGGCGACTCCAAGAAGCTGCTGGCCAAGAAGGGCTACGACCCCGTGCTGGGCGCCCGGCCGCTGCGCCGGACCATCCAGCGCGAGATCGAGGACGTGCTGTCGGAGAAGATCCTCTTCGGCGAGCTGCGCCCCGGTCACATCGTGGTCGTGGACACCGAGGGCGAGGGTGAGGAGAAGAAGTTCACCTTCCGCGGCGAGGAGAAGTCGGCCCTGCCCGACACCCCGCCGATCGAGTCCGCGGCGGGCGGCGCGGGTCCGAACCTCAGCAAGGAGGCGTGACCTCCCGCCCAGAGCGCACAGGGGCTGCCCCGAACCGTTCTCACGGTCCGGGGCAGCCCCTTTGGGTGGGGGTGGGCCCCGAGAGCCGTCAGCGGGCCGTCAGCGGGCCGTCAGGGCCCTCCTGGGAGGTCGGCTGCGGGTCGGCTGCGGGTCGGCTGCGGGACTGGCTGGGGCATCGGCTGGGGCGCCGATCAGGAGCGTGTGGCCCCTCGTTCAGGACGGCTGCCGGATAGGGCAGCATTTCCGGCCCGACAGGACCGATCCGGCCGAGTGCCCGGGCCTCTTCCGAGATGGCCGGACGGACCGGATCCCGGGTAAAGCGGCGCACCCGGGGCGCGTACCTCCGGAGTTTCCGACGGCGTGCGGGTACCGGGCGGGCGCCTTTCCGGGCGGCGAGCAGGACCTTCACGATGTACGCGCATTCATCGCGCCGGGCCGGCCGCCGGCATTCCGATCACCCCTCCCCGGCCGTCTCTTCCCGGCCGCCCTGGCGGCTGTGTTCGATCAGGAAGTCGAAAATCGTGCCGCTCGGCGACCGGTCTCGCACTCGGATAGGCCCGGAGGGTCCGCTGGAAGGCCCGGCGGAAGGCCGAGTGGAAGGCACGGCGGAAGGTCCGGCGCACGAAATCGATCGCTCCCGGGGCGGGCTCGCGCAATAGTCCGGTGCGGGGCCGGCGGGCATCCAACGAGATCGATTCCGTCCGGCGACGGCATGGAGCGCTCGCTGCCGCGGTCGATCCAGAAGCGTGGAAAGGGCGGAGCGCCGCGGATCACATTGCGGCCGCGCTGATTCAATTGCGGCTCCGTCGCGTGACCGCGCCGCTACCAGATGGATATCAACGGCGTTTGGGCGGCGGGTTGTTGCGCGACCGGCTCATTCAGGCTTGTTCGCCGCGCGGCCGTGCGTCCCGATACCAGCGCCCCCACGCGTCGAGCAGATCCGTGATGCGCTCCAGGCTGCGGCCCGTTTCGGTGAGCGCGTATTCGACCTTCGGCGGCACCTCCGGATAGACCGTTCGCACGATGAGCCCGTCCGCTTCCAGCTCGCGCAGTTGCCGGGTCAGCATCCGCTGGGTGACGCCGGGCAGGGCGCGCCGGAGTTCCCCGAACCGGTGGGTGCCGGTGAGGAGCTGCTTGACGATCGCCAGTTTCCACCGGCCGCCGAGGATTTCCATCGCGATCTCGACCGCGCACTGATCTTGGGTGTCATCCACGCTGCCGCGCATCCAGCAAAGGTATCCAGAGTGGTACTACGGCACAAAAAAGACCGTACTTGTGGGCCGGGAACCGCCCGATGACAGTGCCGACATGAGCCTTCGCACGCCGCGCCCCGCCCGGACCCCCGGCAAGCCTCCCCATGGCCCCTCCGCCGAGGCGCCGGCGTCGCCGCGGCGGTGGGCCGTGCTGGCGGTTCTGAGCGCGAGCCTGCTGCTGGCCGGGATCGATCTGACCGTCATGCACGCGGCGACCCCGAGCCTGACCCGGGACCTGCACCCCAGCGGCGTGGGGCTGCTGTGGATCGTGGACGTCTACTCCCTCACCGTCGCCGCGCTGCTGGTGACCTGCGGGACGCTGGGCGACCGCATCGGCCGCAGACGACTGGTGCTGGCCGGCTTCGTGCTGTTCGGCCTCGCCTCGGCCGGCGCCGCGTTCGCCCAGACCACCGGGCAACTGATCCTCGCCCGGGCGCTGCTCGGCGCGGGCACCGCCATGATCATGGCCTCGACCGTCGCGATCATTCGCGTCGTCTTCCCCGACGCGCGCGAGCGCGCCCTGGCCCTCGGCGTCTGGACCGCCGCCCACAGCGCGGGCGCGGCGATCGGCCCGCTGGTGGGCGGGGCCCTGCTCGGGCGGTGGTGGTGGGGCTCGGTCTTCCTGGTCAATGTGCCGGTCATCGCGGTGATCCTGGCCGCCGGGGCCCGGCTCATCCCCGAATCGCGCAACCCCCTGCCCCGCTCCTGGGACCTGGCGGGCGTCGCGCTCTCCGCGGCGGGGCTGGCGGGCGTCGTCTACGCCCTCAAGCAGACCGGAGCACAGCTGCGCCCCGAGCCGGGACCCGCCCTCGCGGGCGCGGCGGGCCTGGCGCTGCTTTTCCTCTTCGTACGGCGGCAGCGCCGGCTGGCGCAGCCGCTGCTGGACTTCTCGCTGTTCGCCGACCGTCGCTTCACCGCGGCCACGGTGTGCGTCGTCGGCTGCTTCGGCGGCTATACGGCTCTGCTCTTCTTCCTCACCCAGTGGTTCCAGCTCGTGGGCGGCGCGTCGCCGCTCCGCGCCGGGCTCGCGCTGCTGCCCCTGGCCGTGGCCAACGCGGTGGGCGCCGTCGCCGCCCCGTCGGCGGCGCGCCGCTGGGGCAACCGCCGGGCCCTGACCGGGGCGCTCGCGCTCTTCTCCGGCGCGCTGCTCCTCCTGTACGCGGGCGGCGGCCCCGCGCACCACGGGGTGACGTCTGCCGCCCTGCTCGCCTCGGGCCTCGGCGCGGGAGTGGTGATGACCCTCGGCGCGGACTCCATCATGTCCTCGGCGGACCCGGATCGCGCCGGGGAAGCGGCCGCGATCCAGGAGACCTCCTTCGAACTCGGTGCGGGCCTCGGCGTCGCCGCCCTCGGCACCGTCCTGGCCGCCACCTACCGCACGGCGCTGCCCTCCTCCGTCCCCGGCGTGCCGCCCGCCGAACACGCCGCCGCGCGCGAGTCCATCGGCGCGGCCGACACCGCCGCCGACCACCTCGCCCCGGCCGCCGCCGACCTGCTGCGCGCGGCGGCCCGCGACGCGTACGACCGGGGCTTCACGGTGGTCACCCTCGTGGCGGCGGCCACCCTGGCCCTGACGGCCCTGTTGGCTGCGCTGCTACTGCGGCCGGGCAAGGCCCGTGACCGGTTCAGGGCGAGGTGAACGCCGTGTGGAGGAGGTCGGCGAGGAGGGCGGCGCAGGAGCCCTCGGGGTCGAGATCGGGGTCGTAGATGGTGACGTTGAGGCCGACGCAGCGCTTCGACCGCACCAAAATGCGCAGTACGGCGGCGAGTTCGTCGGGCAGCAGCCCGTCGGGGTCGGGGCTGTCGACGGCGGGCATGACGGAGGGGTCCAGCACATCCGCGTCCAGATGCACCCAGAACCCCTCGGTCACGGGCGCTTCGAGGGAGCGCAGAACCTCGCGCGCCAGCTCCTCCGGGCCCGATTCCCTGATCTCCCCGACCGACGCGTTCATGATCTTCAGCTCGGAGAGCTCGACCCGGTCCTCGTCGTAGTCGCGGATGCCGAGGATCCGTATGTCCTCGTCCTTGAGATACGGCCGCAGCCCTTCCAGGTCCGTCAGGTCCGCCTGCCCGCGGCCGGTCGCCAGCGCCAGCTCCTCGCCGCCCGCGGCGCCGACCCGCTCGGAGTTCCCGGGGTGCCGGAAGTCCGCGGAGGCGTCGATGGCGGCGAGCCCGTACCGCCCGATGCGCCGCAGCGCGAGCGAGGCGCCGAGCTGGATGGAACAGTCCCCGCCCAGGACCACGGGGAAGTTCCCGGCCCGGACGTGGTGCTCGATGCGGTCGGCGAGCTTGCGGGTGTACGCGGCGATGGCCCCGGCGTTGAACACGCCGTCGCCCTCCCGCCACCCGCCCCGGTCGTAGCGGGGCGGCACGACCACCCCGCCCTCGTGCGCCCCGAGCCGCTGCGGCAGCCGCTGCTCGCGGAGCGCGCCCGCGAGCTTGTAACACCCGGGCACGGTGCCTTCGGCGGGCGGCCTGAGGCCGAGGTTGGACGGGGCATCGATCACAACGAGGCTGCGCATGCGGCCAGTCTGGGCGTACGGATGTTCTATCGCCAAGCCCTTCGCCCCCGGCGGAACCCTGGTCTCCGGTGGCGGCGACGGTGGCGGGCTAGGCCAGCGCACCGCCGTCGACCGGCAGGACCACGCCGGTCACGTACGAGGCACGGTCGCTGAGCAGCCAGGCGGCGGCCTCGGCGACTTCGGCCGGTCACTCCGCTCGGAGCGGCGCTGAACGATCCGATCCACATGCTGACCGAGTGGGCGAGGACGAACGGCGACGCAATGCTCGATGCGCTCGACGCCGATCCCAAGCAGGTCCGCCCCTAGCGACTGCGGCCCCCGCGCCGGCGCTACGGCCCAGGGGGGCCGGTTACCCAAACTCCCGACTCGTTCTCTTCGGAGTAGAACCAGCCGCCGGGCCTGGGCCACCAGCTGAGCTCCGTCTGCGACACGAACCCGTCCCTGTCGCCGACCACCCTGACGAGTGCTTCGGGGGGGGGCATGCCCAAAACCAGAGGGTCGAATGTTCCGCTTCGGCATAGCTCCACCAGAAATTCGTCCATATGCCACTACTCTCCCTGGTTGCGCCCTGGAGGGCGTGTGGTTGCCCGGGCGGGTCAGGTGGTGTGGTCGAGTCCGCCGGTCTTCACGGCCCGTATGAAGGAGCGGAGGGTGGCGGGGGTGGTGCGGAGCGTCGTGTCGGGCTCGTCGCTCTCCCGGATGTGTATGCGGTCGTGGGCGGTGGCGAGTTCCACGCAGTTGGCCCCGGAGGTGCTGAAGGAAGACTTACGCCAGTTGCGTATGGGCATGATCGCGATTCCTAATAGTGGCTGTAGAGGACGTATTGGATCAGCCCCAGTGAATCCCGCCCCTCGCGATCGAGGGAGGACGTGACCTTGGCGTTCACCGGAGGAAGAGCGATCGAGCAGAGCTGGTCGAACTGTTTCTGGTACTGGGCGATTGAATCTGGGGTGTGCAGAAACATGGACTGGTCCGCGTGATCCATCTGCACGGTCTCAAGCGCTCCCCCGTGCGAGGTGAGGAGACAGAACGGGGTGTTCACGGCGGACACCCCCTCTGCCGTGAAGGGTAGGACCTGAATCCTCACGTGCGGTAGTTCAGCCAGCTCTACGAGGCGCAGGAGCTGCTTGCGAGCTACTGACGCACCGCCAAAGCGCATGTGTAGCGCAGCCTCGTGGATCACGGCGTGGACCTCCGGCGGATCATCGCTGGTGAGGACCTTTTGGCGTCTCAGCCTGAAGTTGACTGCTGCGTCGATGCCTTCCGGAGTGGTGACCGTGTCGTTGGCTCGGAAGATCGCACGCGTGTAGTCCTCGAGTTGGAGGATGCCCGGGATGAACAGTGACTCGTAAGAACGGATGCTGCAGGTCCGGGATTCGAGTTCGGCCAAGTCCAACGCAGCTGGCGAGAGGCCGCCCCTGTAGCCGCTCCACCAGCCCTTGCCCTTGTCCTCCGAGAGGCTGGCAAGGGCGTCGGCGTAGGGCTCATCTCTGACCTCGTAGGCCTGCATCAAGGCGCGCAGCCGATCGAACGCGATTGCGGTGCGGGCCGCCTCTGCGTGGCTCAGATGTGTGGCGCCCATGCCGACCCGCGAACTTGCCTCGTTGATGGACAAGCCAGCCTGCTCGCGCAACTTTCGGAGTTCTGAACCGAGTCGGCGTTGCCGCTCAGTGATAACGGTTCGCAGTGCCAAGACGAGGCCTCCTGGAGGTTCCGCCCACAGTCTGCCTGCGGGTGTGGGCTCGGTCCACTCGATAGGGGGAGTAGGTTGCAGATCTGATGAGTCTATCCCTACAGTGTGTGTTGGCTGAATCACGTAGGGGATCCGTCAGATCCCTCACCTACGGAACGCCACGGAGGCGTCTCATGGGAGTACGTACCGAACCGGGGGCGGCTGACCCCGGGAATTCCATCGGCGGAACCGAGCAACTTCCGCACCGATACACCTTGTCCGCCCCCGGCATCCCTATCGCGCCCAGGCTGTGCCGAGACTTCGTACGCAACCTGCTCGTGGCCTCCGGACTGGGCCAACTCGCCGACGCGGCAGCGTTGTGCACATCAGAGCTGGTGACCAATGCGCATCAGCACGGCAAGGGAGACGTGCGGCTCGCCGCCACCATTGAGTGCACCCGCGTGCGGGTCGCAATCCACGATGACGGCCCCGCGTTGCCGTCGCCCCGCCGCGCGACGAACGACGAGACGCACGGGCGCGGCCTGTTCCTGGTCACCGCGCTCTCGGACGTATGCGGCCTGACGGTCGACGAACAACTCGACGGCACAGGCAAGGCCGTGTGGTTCGAGCTCGGACTCCCGCCCGGGGTCAAGACGTGAACGCTCAGGCACCCGGCGAGCGGGTCGCCGAACTCGTTCGGGACGAGTTCGCCGCGCTGGGCGTGTGGCTGCCTGACATACGTGCGGACCTTCGGGAGCCGCAGCGGCCGCTGTTGGTCATCGGGACGGTCCCGCTGGGGACAGGCTTCGGGATGCTGCGCGTACTGGCGGACTACAAGCGGCTGCTGAAGGCTGAGCGAGCCCGGTCAGGGCAGAGGGGTCAGCCTCAATTCGCGCCCGAAGCCTGAGTTGCGGTGAGTATGGGACAGCGACACGCCGATACCACGGCGTGTCGCTGTCCCATACTCACCGCAAAGTCACTGGCATCGAGGCTGGCTAGATCACGCTCAGGCTTCCAGAACCCGGAGAGCGCGAAGGGTTGCAGGGTGATCGGGGCCGAGAACTCGCTCACACAGCGGGAAGGCTTCACGCGCCAGTCTTTCGGCCTCGTCCGTCCGCCCCGCGCGAGCGAGGTAGTCGGCCAGTTCCGAGTAGTTCTCCACGAGGAAGGGGTGCTCGGGCCCGAGTACTCGCTCTCGTGCTTCGATGCAGCGTCGAGTTAGCTGGATGGCCTCGTCCCAACGGCCGAGCGACGCCGTGACGTAGCCGAGCAGGGCCGTGACGGCGAGCGTTTTGGGGTGGGTCGGCCCCTGGATGCGCTTGCGGTCGGCCAGTGCGCGTCGAGCGAGTGGTTCGGCCTCTTCCGCTCTGCCGAAGTGGGCGACCCCGAAGGCGTACGTATGCCTGGCCGCAAGCGTTGTGGGATGGTCGCAGCCCAGGTACTGCGCGCAGTCTTCGACGGTCTGTGGAGACGTCCGGTCGAATTCTGCCTCTTCCTTGCACACGGCAAGACCTTCAATCAGCATCGCCCGGCTGCGTAGCCCCCTGGGATGCTCCACCCCCAAAGCGCTCCGCAGCCCCTCCGCCGCACGACGCAGCAAGGACAGCGCCTCAGGCCGCCGCCCCAGTCTGAAGAGCGGCTGCTGGAGCCCGTGACACGACTCGAGCGTGTCGGGGTGGTCAGGCCCCAAGACGCGTTCGCGGACGCGCAGCACCCGGCTGTGAACCTCCTCCGACTCCGCGATGCGACCGAGCCGGAACAACGAGCGCCCCGCGCGCTGCAGCGCGCTCAACGTCAGCCGGTGCTCAGCACCGAGCACCCGTTCCGCCGCCCCCGCGGCCTCCTGGGCCAGGTCCAGGGCGGCGGCGTAGTCACCCGTCTCATGAACGCGTTCAGCGAGGCGTACGGCCAACCCCACCACCCGTTCCGCCGTCCTAACGTCTCCCTCGCGCAGCAACCGCACCGCATGCGGCACAAGCAGCGCAACGAACCCGTCCCCGACCCCGCCGTCCGCCGGAAGCGCGGCCTCCAGCAGGGCGACTGCCGCCTCCGCGAGAGCAGCACGCTGCTCCGCAGGGGTGCCCGAGGCGACGCTGTCCAGGAGTACGCCGTGCACCTGGACGCAGCGCACCGGCTGGTCCCCATCCGTACCGCCCGGCGCGGAGACGATCGTGGCCAGGGAATGATCCAGCAGCCCGCGCAAAGCAGGCTCTACGCGGGCGGCGTCCAGCAGGCCCGTCGCGCCCAGCGACGCCGGGCTCAGCACCGCGAGCGGCAGCGGGTCCGGGCTCCAGCAGGACAGGAGCCGTAGCAGCGTCGTCGCCTCCGGGAGGCCCTGGTCGGCGAGGGCATCCAGGGACAGGTGCCAGGTGCGGCTGACCAGGTGGCGGGACTCGGGGCGGCCGGAATCCAAGGCCGCGCCCTGGTCGATGAGGCCGGTCGGGTCGGCTTCTAGGCGGTTTCGGTACTCGTCCATGGACCAGGACTCCAGTAGCTGGTGGTGCAGGTAGGACCCCGCGAGGGTCAGGGCGAGCGGGAGGCAGCCGAGGCGGAGGGCGACCTGTTCGGCCGCCGCCGGGGTGCCCGCGTGGGGTGCGAGGTCGCACAGGACCTGGGCCGCGTCCTCGGTGGGCAGCACCCCGACGGGGTGCAGGACCGCGCCCCGCCAGGCGCGCGAGGTGGCGTACCGGGTCGTGACCAGCACCGTGCCGCGCGGGCTGGGGCGCAGCCAGGCGCCCTCTTGCAGGATCGCCGGGTCGTCGGCGTTGTCGATCACCAAGAGCCAGGGTTCGGCGGAGTGGTCCAGGTGGTGCCAGACGAGGTCCGCGGCGGCGCGCTGCCCGCTGTGCGCGGCGGCCAACTCGCCGGGGCCCGCGCCCCGGTCGGCGGCGACGGCCAGCATGCCCGCGCGCAGGGACAGCCGTTCGGAGGCGTTGACCCAGAGGCCGACCCTGGCCCGGTCGCGTACGGCCTCGGTGAACAGCGCGTGGGCCACCGCCGTTTTGCCGCAGCCGCCCATGCCGTGCAGTACGTGGATCTGTCCGCCGCCCTCGACCGCCGCACGTAATCGCCGCATCAGGTCCGCCCGGTCCCGCAGGACGGCCGGGGTACGGCCCACCGGGGGGACGCGTACGGTGTCCGGGCCGCCGAGCCCCGGGGTCGGTGCCCCGGCGAACAGAGAGGCGCCGGGCGCGTAGTGGTGATGGTGCTCGGCGATGTGCTGGTCGCCGGCCGACTGGAAGACCCGTCCGTGCCCGGAGGCTCGGCCTTCGGCGCTCACCGCTCGGTGATGTGCTGGTCGCGGCCCGCCTGGTAGACCCGGCCGCTGCCGGAGGCTTCGGCTCGCATATGGATGGTGGTGTTCATCGCCTGATCGTTGCCCGGCAGGGCCGGGCTCAACTCGTCCAGGACCCGGCGCAACTCCTCGACGACCTCCGGATGCGCGACGAGGAACCGCCGCATACGGCCCGCCCACTCCTCGCTCAGCTCGCGCCGGGTCTCCTCGTCCTCCGAGTCCTCCGCGTCACGCGCGGCCAGCAGGTCGTCGCGCGTGGTCTCGAGCTCGCCGTCGATCCCGTCGGCGCGGTCCGGCTGGGCCCGGCGCCATAACGCGACGATCCGCTCCCGGGCGCGCTGCCATGCGTCGGTGGCCATCAGGGCCACCACGGTGGACCCGGCTGTCCGTGCCAGATCTGCGATCTGCGGCTCCATGTGTCCCCTTGCCCCCCTCATCCCTGCGGACGTCGGCTTTTCACGATACGTCGGCCGGCCCGCCCGTCAGGCGGTTTCGTCGAGGCGGCGGCGGTGTTCGGCGGGCAGCCGTCCGGGACGAGTTCGCCGCGCTGAGCGGGGGCTTCCCGTCAGTCCAACGCGGCCCCGCTGATACCCTGCGATCTTCGCCGGTTGCCCGGACGGAGTCCCGGCAGGTCGCAATGTCCCACTTCCAGCAGCAGCTCACGACAGCCCTCGACGCCCTGGACCGTGCGTTTGCCGGTGAGGAGCCCTTCCCCGTCCAGGGATGCACGTATTGCTACGGCGAGCAGGACCTCGCCGAGCTCTCCGGACCCCTGCACCTGATATCCGACGACATGGTCACTTCCGTGGCCATGGAGGTGCCCAGCCACTGGGACGACTTCCCCAGGCTCTTTCGCCGTCTGACCCCACGCATCATCCGCCCCGTCGTCACCGGCCAGTTCCACGTCGACGAGAACCTGATCGCCTCCCGCTTGCGGGAGGCGGGCTGGACCACATGGGACGCGCCTCTGGCCGACGCCCTCCGTGACGTCTGGTCCGCCTGGTGGCGGACCACCCTGCACACCCACCCCAGCCCCGTCTCCGTCAGGGAGACCCTCAGCCTCATCACCGTCGCCACCGACACCTTGCGCCCCTGGCTGGACCTGTGGACCGCCACCCGCACCCCAGCCGCCGACGCCCACCTGGCAGACCTCGTCGACGACGTGATGTTCGAGTTCGAGATCACCGACTTGCACATGGGTTTCTACGACGAGTACCACGCCACCCCGGAGCTGTTGGACTGGCTCCTCACCGACGCGCGAGACCGCGTCGACGACGCGCGCCTCGACGAGCCGTATCTCCTCGCACACCACCGGACAGCCGGCTAGCACCGCCCGGCGCGGAGACGGCCGTCAGGCGTCGGGGAGGGGGCGGTCCGGCTGTAGAAGCCGTTGAGCAGGGCGGTGGGCTTCGGTGATCAGCCTTTGGTGATCCGCTTCTCGAACCAGTGGTGGGCGTACGGCTCGTCGTTGAACGCCGGGACCTCCGCGAAGCCGGCGGAGTGGTAGAGGCCGATCGCGGCGTCGAGCGCCTTGTTGGTGTCCAGGCGCAGTACGTCGCGTCCGTGCCGGGCGGCCCGCGCCTCCAGTTCGGCGAGGAAACGGCGGGCCAGGCCGAGGCCACGGGTGTGGGGCGCGACCCACATCCGTTTGATCTCGGCCGGGGCGCCGGGCGGCAGCTTCAGGCCGGCGCAGCCGACCGGTTCGCCGTGCAGCCGGGCGACCAGGAACAGGCCGCGCGGCGGACGGAGTTCGCCCGCGTCGGGCAGCAGGCTCCGCGCGGGGTCGAAGCCGGTCTCGAAGCGCTCCTGAAGCTCGGTGAAGTAGGCCAGCAGACAGTGCTGGGCGTCGGGGTGGTCCGGGTCCACCGCGTCCAGGGTGACCGTCGCGGCGGTCAGCAGCCGGTCGACCTCGGCCATGGCCGCCACCAGCCGGGCGCGCTGGGCGTCGTTGAGCGGCTCCAGCAGGGAGCCGGCCAGCTCGTCGCTGCGGCGGTCGAGCGTGGCGCGCTCCGCGCGGCCCGCGTCGGTGAGCCGGACGGTGCGCACGCGTCTGTCCTCCGGGTGCGGCTCCAGCGTCACCAGGCCGTCGCGCTCCAGGGCGCGCAGCAGCCGGCTGACGTACCCCGAGTCGAGCCCGAGGCGTTCGCGCAGCCGCCGTACGTCCTGGCCCTGCTCGCCGATCTCCCAGAGCAGCCGGGCCTCGCCGATGGGCCGGTCGCGGCCCAGGTAGTGGTCGTGGAGCACGCCCACGCGTTCGGTGACGGTGCGGTTGAACCGCCGCACCTGGTCGATCTGTGCCACATCCATTCTCTGACTCTAGTCAGAGAAGCGTGGTGTCAGTCCTCAGCCGCCCCCGCGGGGTCGGCTGGGAGCCCCGTGCTCAATGGCACGGTGTCGAGTGCCGTGACGGTGACATCGGTCAGCGATTCGGCGCCGGTGATCTCCGCGCGGGCGACGGTGACGGCCTCGAGGGCGGGAAGGGCGGCCAGGGGGGTCAGGTCGAGCCGGGCCCTGCCCGGGCCGCTGCTTCGGAAGGTGATGCCCAGCTGGCGGAGTTCCGGGAAAGCCTCGGCGATCCAGGCCGCGTCCAGGCTCGGTGTGAAGACGTGCAGGTCGAGCCAGGTGATCTGGTGGGGGAAGAGAGACGACGGGAGACGGCCGACGCTGATGTCGATCTTCAGGTGTTTCAGCGTCGTCAGCGTGTTCAGACCGTTGGGGAACGGCCCTCCCCTCGCCGGCGACTGGGCGAAGTCGAGGCTCCGGAGCGACAGCGCGGACAGCGGCGTCAGGTCATGGGCCCCGGAACACCTGGTCAGGACGAGGGTGCGCAGGCCCGACAGATGGCTCAGGGCGCTCAGGTCGGTGAGGGCACCGTTCCGGTCCAGCCTCAGATGGGTGACCTGGGCGAGCGAGCGGTTGGTGCGGAGCTCCTCCTCGCCGAAGTCGCCGCGCAGCTGGAGCTTGGACACGCCGCCCATGCTGTCGAGGAGGCGCAGGTGTTCCCACGTCTCCGCCGTGAAGTACAGATCGTCCGGGGCGAGGCGCGCGATCACCTCGGTGAAGTAGCGCTCGGTGTCGAACCGCCCCCAGCTCGCGGTGAGCTGTGAACGGACGAGCAGCGCGGGGTGGTTGGTGAACCGGGAGAGATAGGGGATGGCTGCGTCGGTGCCGATGTGGGAGGCGGCGACCACGCAGGAGTAGGCCCGGTCGTCGGTGAGGTCGGCCGGTGGCGGCAGCAGCTCCAGGACGAGCGGGCCCACCGTGGCCAGCTCGCGGGCGCGCGACGCGCTCAGGGGCGGGATGAAGCGCTGGGCGTCCGCGGTGACGGCGTCGCGCACCTCGGAGTTCAGATCGGGCGCGTGCTCCAGGCAGGCCAGGGCGAGCAGGGAGACGCGGAGCTCCGACTGGGGGTTTTCCCGGGCCCGGCCCAGCAGCTTGCTGAGGATCTTGGCCCGTTCGCGCGGGCGGGCGTGGGCGACCGCCATGCGGATGACGTCCTCCCACTGGGCGTCGGCGCCGTGCTCGACGAGCAGCCCGAAGTCCTCCTCCTCCACGGCCGCCTTCGCGCCGAGGAAGTCCTGGAACGTGCGGTGGACGAAGTCGATCGTGCCGACCGTCGGCTCGCGGAGCAGACCGCTGCGCAACAGCAGATGGTTCAGGATGCGCGGGGCGTCGCCGAGCGCGGTGGCCGAGGGGACGGAGGAGAGGGCGTCGGCGATGATGCGCTCCGCCCGGGCGCGGTCGAGCTCGGCCTCGCCGTTGCGGATCAGGTAGTAGGCCAGCCGCTGGAGAAGCTGGACCTGCGGCTCCTCGTCGAGCTGGACGTCGCCCTGGGTGTAGATATGGCGCTCGGTGTCGCGCCGGGTGAGGAGCATGGACAGCGCCGCGTCGTACAGCGCCTTGCGGCCGGGCGGCAGATAGCCGTTGCGCGCGCGGTGCAGGGCGCAGATCAGACCGCACATGAGGGGGTTGGTGGCGAGTCGGCCGAGGTCCGGCTTGGTGCGTACGGCGGTGTGGAGGGCCGACTGGTAGCCGTCGAGGGCGGCGCGTTCCCCGGCCTTGCGGCAGGTGGCGCGGGCGGCGTCGTGCCAGCGGTCGATGAAGGCACCGAGGTCGTCGTGGCTCATGGGGGCCAGGGCGAACTCGGTGAAGTCCTGGGCCCCCAGCCAGTCGTCGGCCACGGCGGAGGGGCGCGAGGTGACCAGCCAGAGGTTGTCGGGGTAGGCGAGGAGCAGATCGCCCAGCCAGGTGCGGGTGCGCTCCCGGTCGGGCTCGGGGATCTCGTCGATGCCGTCGATGAGCAGCAGCCCGCGCCCGGCGGTCAGCACGCGATCGGCCCAGCCGGCGGGCTGGGCGCCGTGGCGGGGGTTGTGGACGGCGGCGAGGAAGCGGTCGGGGGTGGGCAGGGCGTCCTGGCGGGCGATGGTGCGCAGGGGCAGGACGAAGGGGACGCGGCCGATCAGCTGCTCCATGCCGCGCGGCGGCTCCTGGCCGGCGGCGCAGACGGCGAGCCACTGGACGAGGGTCGTCTTGCCGGAGCCCGCGACGCCGCGCAGCAGGACCCGGCTGTGGCCCGACAGGGCCTGGTCGGCGGGGATGGGGGCCTCGGGGCCGGCGGAGATCTCCCCGTCGAGGGCGGCGACCTCCCTGCCGAGCGCCGCCGGGGCCCGGTCGCGCGCCGCGGTGATCGCCTCCAGGCTCAGATACGCCGCGTCCAGGGGCCAGCTGGCCTCTGCCTGGCTGAGGTCGATACCGACGATGGTCAGCGTCCCGTACTTCTTCTGTACGAAATCGGCGTAGTCCTTTTCGAAGCCCGCGTCCTCGGCCGACTGGGAGGGGATCCGCTCGATCAGGATGTCGATCTTGGTGATGAGGTCGGTCAGCTGGCCGCTCTGCTCGACGAGGGTGCGGGGTACAAACGTCGAGCGCTGGGTGAAGAAGTGCAGGATGTGCAGGCAGGCGGTGTCCACGAGACGTCGGTAGAGCACCGTTGCGGCCTGGCTGAGGAAGAGTTTGTTGCCCTTGGCCAGGGTGGCGTCGATGAGCATCCGGGCGAGGGCCTCATGGCCGAGCCGCACGGCCTGCACATCGTCCATGTCGAGGTCGCCCAGCGCCTGAAGCGTGGTCGCCAGGTGCATGGCGACGATCTCGTCCTCGTCGGCGGGGCACGGCCGTTCCCCCGGTCCGGCGTGCTGGACGGCTTGTGCGACGAGCTCGGCGGCGATCTTCTGGAGGTTCTTCTCCGTCAGGGTGCGCTTCTCGCCTTTGAACGAGACGAGCCCCGAGACACGGACCGGCCTGTCGACCAGACCCGCGCCGGGCCCCTCCTGCCGGAAGAGCTTCTTGATCAGCGGCGTGACGGCGGCCGAGGTGAGGCGAGCGCCAATGGTTGCGGGATCCACGTCCCCATCCCCCCGATGGTTGGTGCGGCGCGACGGCCGACGGCTTCTGATCGGACAGCGTACCGGGGCCGTAAGGTCTTTGGTCCCGAAACGGACATCGAAAGGCCGGGACGGACGATCGGCGATCTTATGGCGCGGTGATATGGCCCACAGATCACTCGCGCCCTACTACGGAAAATAGTGAGTGCCTTCGACTATGGGGCGCGCGTACGGCGCGCGCGGTGGTACGAGATTCCCGATGTGATCACCGGACGTGGCGTCTGGCCAGGTCAGAGGGGTGGGCGGAGGTGGATGTTCCGGATTCTTGGGTGGGTGATCACGGATATCGGACGGGGTCCGTGGCCCTGGTCGAATTGCGGGTGCGACTGCTTTTCGTACGGCGTGGATTAGTAGTGACAGGGGTTGGCCTCGTGGCCCGGGCGGGTTACCAAAGAACGTCTGTTCCGGTCCCCGGCCGGGACTCACCCATGTTTCTGGAGGTAGTCCCCCTATGTCCCCGCGCGCCAAATCCCGGCACCTCAAATCCCGTAAAACTGGCAAGTCCGTTCTGCGTACCCGCGCCGCCGTGCTGGCCGCGGGAATGGGTGCCTCGCTGGCGCTGAGCGCGGGGGTCGCGCTCGCCGCGGACACGTCGCAGAGCAACAGCGTGCTGTCGGTGACCCCGGCCGGTGAGGTCGGCAAGTCGGTGATGGCGCAGGCCGACGCCCTCCAGAAGGCGATCGACGCCGAGAAGGCGGCCGCGAAGAAGGCGGCGGCCGAGAAGGCCGCCAAGGAGGCCGCGGCGAAGAAGAAGGCGGCGGACGAGAAGGCCGCGGCGCAGAAGAAGGCCGCTGAGCTGGCCGCCGCGAAGAAGAAGGCGGCGGAGGAAGCGGCCGCGAAGAAGAAGGCGGCGCAGGAGGCCGCGGCGAAGGCCGCGGCGGCCGCCAAGAAGGCCGCAGAAGCCAAGGCCCTCTCCTGGGAGACGCCGGTCGCCTCGTACCACATCGGCGCCGCCTTCGGCCTCGCGGGCAACCTGTGGTCCCACAACCACAGCGGACAGGACTTCGTCGTGCCGTCCGGCACCCAGGTGCGCGCCGTCCACGGCGGTGTCGTGGTCAAGGCCGGCGGCAACGGCGCCGGTGACGGCCCGGCGTACGGCAACGCCATCGTCATCAAGCACGCCGACAACACGTACTCCCAGTACGCCCACCTGTCGCAGGTGAAGGTGTGGGTGGGCCAGACCGTGACGACCGGTCAGCTGATAGGCCTGTCCGGGAACACCGGCAACACCACCGGCCCGCACCTGCACTTCGAGATCCGCAAGACGCCGAACTACGGCTCGGCCGTCGAGCCGCTGGCCTTCCTGCGCGCGCACGGCGTCAAGATCTGACGCGTCGCCGCACGGGCGCCGGCCCCCCCAAGTCACGCCCCGGACGCGGGCCCGTCAGGACGCGTCCGGGGCGTCGCCAACCCCTTCGCCCGGGTGCGCCTGTTCGCCCGGGTGCGCCTGCGCCAGCAGATCGAGGGCGACTTCGAGGACGGCCTTCCGCTTGTCCTCGGGGTCGGCCTCGATGTGCTGCATGGCGAAGATGGCCGTATGCATGACGAAGAGCGCGCTGAGGCTGCGGACCTGGTCGGGCAGCGCGGCGTCGGGGTCCCTCAGCAGGTTCGTCATGGCGATCATGCGGTCCTTGAGGGTTTCGCCGGGGCGCAGATGGCTCATCGCGGCCTGGTTCTGCTGCATGAAGCGGAACAGCGGGAGGGCGCTCTGTAGGGCCACGCTGTAGCGGCGTACCAGCTCCTGCTTGGTCTCCAGGGTGCGGGGCTGCTGCCGGCCCCAGTCGAGCAGCTCGTCCAGCGGCCGGGCCAGGTCCTGGAACAGGCTGATGAGGATGTCTTCCTTCGTCTTGAAGTGGTAGTACAGCGCGGCCTTGGTGACGTCGAGCCGCTCGGCGATCTCGCGCAGCGAGGTCTTCTCGTAGCCCTGCTCGGCGAACAGCTCCATGGCCACGTCCTGGATGCGCTGCCGGGTGTCGCCCCGGCGCGCCTGCGGTGTGCTGCCCATGGTGCTCTCCTGTGGTCCTGGGGCCGCGCGCGGCCGAACAAAACTTACTTGACGCCCGGCTAGTTAGCGTCGTACCTTCTCCACTGTACTTAACTAGCCGGGCGGCAAGTAAGTAGCCGGGCACAACAAAGCGCCGCACCCCAGGGGGAAGTGGAGATCATGTCCCAGAATCAGTCCGGAGGCGGAGCGTCGACCGCGTCGCCAGAGCCCAGCGCGGAGGCGGCCGAAGCCGGCTCGCAGACCCCGCCCGGTCGCAAGCCCCGTTCCACCGGCGTCGTGATCTTCGCACTGATGATCGCCATGCTGCTGGCGATGCTCGACAACATGATCGTCGGCACCGCGATGCCGACCATCGTCGGCGATCTCGGCGGGCTCGAACACCTCTCCTGGGTGGTCACCGCGTACGCCCTGGCGACCGCCGCTTCCACCCCCATCTGGGGAAAGCTCGGCGACATGTACGGGCGTAAGGGCATGTTCCTCACGTCCATCGTGATCTTCCTGGCCGGTTCGGCCCTGTCCGGCGCGGCCCAGGACATGGGGCAGCTGATCGGCTTCCGGGCCCTTCAGGGCCTGGGCGCGGGCGGTCTGATGGTCGGTGTGATGGCGATCATCGGCGATCTGGTCCCGCCCCGGGAGCGCGGCCGGTACCAGGGCATGATGGCCGGTGTCATGGCCGTGGCCATGATCGGCGGACCGCTGGTCGGCGGCACCCTCACCGACCACCTCGGATGGCGCTGGATCTTCTACATCAACGTCCCGCTCGGCGCGATCGCCCTGGCCGCGATCACCGCCGTCCTGCACCTGCCGAAGAAGCGCGCGCAGGCACGGATCGACTACATCGGCGCGGCGCTCCTCACCATAGGCATCACCTCGCTGGTGCTGATCACCACCTGGGGCGGCAACGAGTACGCGTGGGGCTCGGCCCAGATCATCGGTCTCGGCGCGCTGGGGGTCGCCTCGCTCATCGCCTTCGTCGGCGTCGAGCGCCGGGTCGCCGAGCCCGTGCTGCCGCTGCACATATTCCGTAACGGCAACTTCTCGCTCATCACGGTGATCGGCTTCCTCACCGGCTTTGTGATGTTCGGGTCGATGACCTTCCTGCCGCTCTTCCAGCAGACCGTCCAGGGCGCCTCGGCCACCAACTCCGGCCTGCTGCTGCTCCCGATGCTGCTGGGCATGCTGGTCGTCTCGCTGATCGCGGGCCGGGTCACCACCCAGACCGGCAAGTACCGGATCTTCCCGATCCTCGGCGGCGGCCTGATGGTGGCCGGCATGTTCCTGCTGGCCCAGATGGACACCGGCACCACCCGCCTGACCTCCGGCGTCTACATGGCGGTGCTCGGCGCCGGCATGGGCTTCCTGATGCAGACCTCGATGCTCATCGCGCAGAACAGCGTCGAGATGAAGGACATGGGCGTCGGCTCCTCCTCCGCCACCCTCTTCCGCACCCTCGGCGGCTCCTTCGGTGTCGCCATCCTCGGTGCGCTCTTCACCAACCAGGTGAAGGACACGATGACCGAGCGGGCCGGGGAGAAGGGCGCGGCGGTCACCTCCGGCGGCGCCAACCTCGACCCGGCGATGCTCCCGAAGCTGCCCCCGGAGATCCGGGACGCGTACACCCACGCGGTCGCGAACGGGGCGCACCAGGTCTTCCTGTGGGGCGCGGTGATCGCGATCGCCGGCTTCCTCGCGGCCTGGTTCATCAAGGAGGTCCCGCTGCGCGGGGCGGGCCCCAAGGCCAAGGAGGCCGACGCCCAGGCCCCGGCCGACCAGACGCCGGTGGTCGAGGCGGTCTGACCCGGCGGTACGGGCGAGAAGCCCGAACGGCGTGAGGCGCGGCCGGTGCGAGATGCACCGGCCGCGCCTCACGCGTTACGGCCCTGCCCGGCCGGTCAGTCCAGCACCTCGATGACCGGGAAGCTGCCCGTGTTCGTGGGCGCGGACTCCGGCAGCCACAGCACCGCGACCGCGCCCTCCCGCCCCTCCGCCGTCGGCTCCGCGTTGCGGAACGTCAGCCGGGCGCCCAGGACGCGCGCCTGGCCCGCCGCGATGGTCAGACCCAGGCCGTGGCCCGTCCCGGCCCGGTCCTTGCTGCCGGTGCGGAAGCGGCTCGGCCCGTCCTTCAGCAGCGCCTCGGGGAAGCCGGGCCCGTGGTCGCGGACGCGCAGCACCCGCCCCTCCACCGTGACCTCGAAGGGCGGCTTGCCGTGCCGGGCGGCGTTGGCCAGGAGGTTGCCGATTATCCGCTCCAGGCGGCGCGGGTCGGTGGAGACATGGGCGTCGCGCAACACGCTGACCTGGGCGTCGGGGGCCGCGACCCGCACCCGGCGGGTGACGAACTCGGCGAGGGCGATCTCCTGGAGCTCGGCGCGCTCCGCGAAGCCGTCCAGCCGGGCGACCTCCAGGACGTCCTCGACGAGCTGGCGCATCGCCTGCGCCCGGTCGCGTACCAGCTCGGTCGGGCGCCCCGGCGGCAGCAGCTCGGCGGCGGTGAGCAGTCCGGTGACGGGGGTGCGCAGCTCATGCGCGATATCGGCCGTCACCCGCCGCTCGGCCTCCAGCCGCTGCTGAAGCGCCTCGGCCATGCCGTCGACCGCGCGCGCCAGGTCGTCGGTCTCGTCCCGGACCCGGCCGCCGATCGCGTCCCGCACCCGGACCTCGGAGTCGCCCTCGGCGAGCTTGCGGGCCGCGGTGGCGGCCTTGCGCAGCCGCCGCGAGAGCTGGTCGCCGATGAGCACGCCCAGCGCGATACCGCCCAGCACCACCGACACCGAGCCGAGGACGAGGACGCGGTCCAGGTCGCCCAGGATCTTGGCGCGGTCCTTGAACTGGGCGTGCACGGACAGCACCCGGCCGTCCCGCAGCGGCACCGACGCCCAGACCTCGGGGCCCGCGGCGCCGGTATCTCCCAGGTAGGTGGCGCGCAGCCCGCGCGCGGCCTCCTTCTTCAGCTGCTCGGGAAGCCGCTGGTCGTCGAGTTTCGCGCCGAAGCCGAGGTATCCGGACTTCTCGTACCACTTCTGGGCGGCCTGTACCCGGTCGTCCATCACCGCACGGCTGTTGTCGAGCATCGAGACGCGGGCGGCGTTGTGCACGACGAGGCTGAGCGCGATGGCGACGAGCGCGCTCACGGCCGCGATCGCCAGGCTGACCTTCCAGCGCAGTCCGGAGCGCAGAGCGAGCCTCACCATCCGGGCTCAGCCCCTGAGCTTGTAGCCGAAGCCGCGGACCGTCTCGATCCGGTCCTGGCCTATCTTTCCCCGGAGCCGCTGCACATGGACGTCCACGACCCGGGTGTCGCCGCCCCAGCCGTAGTCCCACACCCGCTCCAGCAGCCGGTCGCGGGAGAGCACGGTGCCCGGCGCGGCCGAGAACTCCAGCAGCAGCCGCATCTCCGTCGGCGTCAGCGCGACCTGCTGACCGGCCCGGCGGACCTCCATCCCCTCCGGGTCCACCTCCAGGTCGCCGAAGCGCAGCACCCCGCCCTCGGGGTCTTCGGGCTCCGGCTCCGCGCCCCGGCCCGGTCCGCTCGCATGCCCGAAGCGGCGCAGCACGGCGCGGATCCGGGCGACCAGGACCGCGCCGTCGAAGGGCTTGGTGACATAGTCGTCGGCGCCCGCCTCCAGGCCGAGCACCACGTCGATCGAGTCGGCGCGCGCCGACAGCATGATCACGGGCACCGTGGACTCGTCGCGGATCCGGCGGCACAGGCTCACCCCGTCCAGCCCCGGAACCATCACGTCGAGCAGCGCGATGTCGGGCCGGTCGGCCCGGAACCGCTCCAGCCCGGTCAGCCCGTCCGGCGCGGCGGTGACCACGAAGCCGTCGCGCTCCAGAGCGAGCTGGGTGGCCTCGCGGATGACATCGTCGTCCTCGACGAAGAGCACATGGGTTTCGGCCACGGCCTTACTTCAGCCTTCCGTTCCGTCGTCGGGCGTGGGCAGCTCGTCCTCGTTCACATTGCTGACCTTGTGGTCGGCCACGCGAAACTGCCCACGCGCGTCGGCCCACCGGTACGTCGTCACATCCTGGCGCGAGGGGCAGCACACCGAGTCACTCGAGGCGTAGATCAACTTGGTGACGCGGAGGCTGCCCTTGACGGTGTCGGCGTAGACGGGCAGGCGCTCGTCCATAAAGACGTTCTCATACGTCCCGCCCACCTTGCGGTACACGTACGAGCCGATGCCGAAACCCTCGGAGCAGGTCATGACGTTGATCACCAGATCGGACGCGGTGGAGCCGGTGAGCCGGCCGTACGCCACGTCGACCGGGTAGCCCCCCGACCTCTTCGCGCTCTTCTTGGCGCTCTTCGCGCTGCACGGCTTCAGGCTCGCCTTCAGGTGCTCGCTCACCTTCGGGTCCTTCTTGACCAGCGCGACGGCGTCGACCTTCTGCTGGGTCGATGTCGAGGAGGGGGTGGTGCCGTGGACATACGACTCCGGGGAGTCGGTGCTGTCCGGGGCCCATGACGTACGCGCCGGCCCTTCCTTGCGCACGCCCTGGCCGGCGTCGCCGCATCCGGCCAGCACCAGCCCGCCGACGGCGGCGAAGCCGACGACCGCGCCGCCCGTGATCAGGGCGGCCCTGCGGGGAGCCACCCTGTGTGGAGCGTCCTTACGGGGAGCTTCCTTGCTGGAAGAGGCCTTGATCAGGCCGCGCACCGATCCTGCCCCCGCTCGTGGCCTCGGCGCCGGTCCTGCGGGGTCTGGCGGATCTGGTGGTTCCGGGGGATCTGGCGGCGCGGGCGTGGATCCCGGACGCCCTCGCGGCTGCTCTCCCGACCGCCCTTCTGGCCGCCCTCCTGGCCGCCGCCCCGGGCCTCCGGGCGGCCGAGCGCGCGGGCGTCAAGCTCGCGGCTCTCCAACTCCTGCCGCAGCCTGGCCAGCGCCCGGTGCAGCGTGCTCTTGACCGTGCCGGTCGACATCCCGAGCGCCTCCGCGGTCTCCTCCGTGGTCATCTGCTCCCAGTGTCGCAGCACCACGACGCTCCGTTGCTTGGGAGCCAGCACTCCGAGGATGTCCATCAGCAGCGCGCGGTCCGCGTGCTGCTCGGTGCCGTCCTCGACCCGCGCGTCCGGCAGCTGCTCGGTCGGGACCTCGTCCAGCTTGCGGGCGCGCCACCACTCGGTGCGGGTGTTGATCATGACGCGGCGGAGGTACGCGTCGGCCAGCGACTTGTCGGCTATCCCGTCCCAGCGGCCGTACGTGCGCACCAGCGCGGTCTGGAGGAGGTCCTGTGCCTCGATCGGGTCGGGGACCAGACGGCGGGCGCTGCGCAGGAGCGCGTCCTGCCGGTTGCGTACGTACTCTTCAAAATCCAGAACCTTGCCGCTGCCGGACATCGCCAGCCTCCATCCCGCCGTTTTCCCACCCTGTGTGCCCGGCGGTCACCGAGCACGAAGAGGACGCTACGGAGCGGCTGTTGCGACACCATGTGCATCTGACCTGCGGCGAATGCACAGCTACCCATAGGTTGTGTAACAGCCGGGGGTGTTCGGACGGAGTGTCAGAGTCGGGTCGTGGCCCTGTCACAGCCTTGTCACAGAAACGACTTGGGGCGGGGAAAGGAAGCCCGCGCGGGTCAGCTCAGCGGCAGCCGGTAGAGCCCGCCGTCGAGCGGCTCCACGAGGCCGTCGGCGACCAGCCCGTCCAGCGCGCGGGCCCGCTGCACCGGCTCGTCCCAGACCCTGTCGAGCGCCGCCTGCGGAACCGGCGCGACCGCCTCCCGCAACACGGCGAGCAGCTTGCCCCGCACCTGACGGTCCGTCCCCGCGTAGGTCTGGCCGCGGCGCGGCGGTCCGTCGTGCGCCGGGGAACCGGCCGCCCGCCAGGCGCACTGCGCGGTGATCGGGCAGCGCACACAGTGGGGCGTGCGCGCCGTGCACACCAACGCGCCCAGCTCCATCGTGGCCGCGGCCCAGCGGGCGGCGGTCGGCTCGTCGTCGGGGAGCAGGGCGCGGGCCACCTTGCGCTCGGCGGCGGTCGTGGCGTCCGGCGGGAACTCCCGGCCGCTGACGGCCCGGGCGAAGACGCGGCGGACGTTGGTGTCCAGGACCGCGTGCCGCTGCCCGTACGCGAACGAGGCCACGGCCGCCGCGGTGTACTCGCCCACCCCCGGCAGCGCCAGCAGCTCCGCGTGGTCGCTCGGCACCCGGCCGCCGTGCCGTTCCCGTATGGCGACCGCCGCGCCGTGCAGGCGCAGCGCGCGGCGCGGATAGCCGAGCCGCCCCCAGGCGCGGACCGCCTCGCCGGGCGGCTCGGCGGCCAGGTCGGCGGGGCTCGGCCAGCGGGCGAGCCACTGCTCGTACACCGGCAGCACCCGGTTCACCGGGGTCTGCTGGAGCATGAACTCGCTGACCATCACGGCCCAGGGACCGGCATCGGGGCGGCGCCAGGGCAGATCGCGGGCGTGGCCGTCGAACCAGTCGATGACGGCGCTGTGGAGGACCGGCCCGCTGGGGCCGGCCGGGCCGCCTGCGCCCGCGGTCTCGGCGGAGTCGGCGGAGGGCTTGGAATCGGCGGGGATGGCAGTCATGTCACCCACGATCCTGGCACGCCGGCCGCCCGCCCCGGAAACCACGGGGCCGGCTCGGGGCGTGTCAGGCCCGGCCGGCGGGCCTGACTTTCGTCAGGGGCGGCGGCGTACGTCCGCTTGTAGCGTCTGAGTCCGCTGAACGGCAGTGAATAGGGATGGCGGGCGCCGATGGGGATGCGGATGGGGAACGAGCCGACGATCAGGGTGTTGCTCGCGGACGACGAGGCCATGATCCGCGCCGGGGTACGGGCCGTCCTGGCCGCCGGCCCCGGCATCGAGATCGTCGCCGAGGCGGCCGACGGCCGGGAGGCGGTGGAGGCGGCGCGCGCCCACCGCCCCGACGTCGCGCTGCTCGACATCAGGATGCCCAGGCTGGACGGGCTGTCCGCGTGCGAGGAGATCCGCCGCACGCTGCCGGACACCGCGGTCGCCATGCTCACCACCTTCTCCGAGGACGCGTACATCTCCCGGGCGCTGGGCGGGGGCGCGACCGGCTTTCTGCTGAAGTCCGGCGACCCGCACGAACTCATCGCGGGGGTACGGGCGGTGGCGGGCGGCGCGGCGTTTCTGTCGCCCAAGGTGGCCCGCCACGTCATCACCGAACTCGGCGGCGAGCGCCTGACGCGCGGTGCCGCGGCCCGCGCCCGCACGGAGGTCCTGACCACACGGGAGCGCGAGGTGCTGGCCCTGGTCGGCGCGGGCCTGTCCAACGCGGAGATCGGGCGGCGGCTGCACCTGGTCGAGGGCACGGTGAAGGGGTACGTCAGCGCGGTCCTGGACCGCCTGGAGGTCGGCAACCGCGTCCAGGCGGCCATCGTGGCGTACGAGGCGGGGCTGGTCGCCGACGCGGGAGACGGCGGATAGGACGCGCTTCTCCCGTGGATTCGGCCGGGATCCGGTCGGGGTCCGGCCGGGATCCGGTCGGATGATGAGAAAAGTAGGGCAGCTAGCGGCGGTTATTGGCGGGCACCGGAGCGGATCTCTCGTAGAGTTTCCGCGTGGGATCTCTGCGCAATCCGATCGGGCCGCTTCCCTCCTCCATTTACTGGCGGCGGAGGGCTGTTGCGCTGGCCTTTCTGATTCTCGTCCTCCTGCTCGCCATCTGGGCCTTCGGCTGGGGTGGCTCCGGCGGGGGCGGTGGAAAGGACGAGGGCAAGGGGTCGGGCGGCGGTGGCGCCGCGAGCACCATCACCCCGGGGCCCACCTCCTCCACGCCCGTCAACAGCCAACGGCCGGGCGGGCGCGACGAGTCGGACGACGCCGGGACCGGCGGCGACGACACTGGTGGCGCCGACAGCGGCGGCAGCGGGGACGGCACCGACACGGGCGGCGCCGGCGGTGACGGGTCCGCCGCGGGATCGGACGGCGACGGCGGCGGGACCGGCGGCTCCCTCGGCATCGGGGACGGGCAGAGCGTCCCGGCCGGGTCCAGCCTGGCCGCCTGCACCCCGGGCGCGGTCGAGCTGACGGTGCGCAGCGTCAAGGACTCGCGGGTGAAGAACACTTACGAGCCGGGCGAGGAACCCACGTTCGAGATCATCGTGAAGAACTCCTCGGACACCGCCTGCAAGGTGGACTTCGGCCGCGCGGCGGCGTCACTGACCATCACGGACGCCGAGAACGACCATGTGTGGGCGTCCGACGACTGCCCGAAGGGCAGCAAGTCCGTGCTGGTCGAGGTGGCCGGCAAGGGCCAGACCAAGCGCACGGTGGACTGGGACCGCAAGCGCAGCGCCGAGGACTGCGCCAAGCCGTCGGGCGACGCGTCGGCCAAGCCCGGTACGTACCTGGTCGAGGCGAAGGTGGAGGGGCTGGGCACCGCGCGCGTGTCGTTCGTGCTCAACAAGGGCTAGGTCGTGTCCGCAAAGTCGCGTCGGATCAGCCCGCGGCGCGGGGGCACCTCCCAGCGGTAGCTGGGGGCGCGTGCGATCGCAAGGCGGAGGGTCGCCCTCGTACTGGGCGTACTTGGGCGAGCCCGACAACGCAGCGCGGGGGCACCCCCAGCGGTAGCTGGGGGAGCGTGCCAGGCGTCGCGGGCCCGGCGGGACTTTGCGGACACGGCCTAGGCCCGGACGGGGCCTAGGGAGGGGCCGGGCGCCGGACCGGGGCGCCCGCTGGACGTACCGAGGCGCCCGCTAGACGTACCGCTCCAGGATCGACGACTCCGCCAGCCGCGAGAGCCCCTCGCGCACCGAGCGGGCCCGCGCCTCGCCCACGCCGTCCACCATCTGGAGGTCGTCCACGCTCGCCGCGAGCAGCTTCTGCAGCCCGCCGAAGTGCTCGACCAGCCGCTCGATGATGGCGCCGGGGAGCCGCGGCACCTTCGCCAGCAGCCGGAAACCGCGCGGCGACACCGCGGAGTCGAGGGTCTCGGGGGAGCCGCTGTAGCCCATGGCGCGGGCAACATTGGCCAGTTCGAGCAGCTCGGCGTGGGTCAGCCGGTCCAGCTCGGCCAGCGCCTCGGGGACCGTACGGGTGCGCTTGGCGGTGGGCTCGGGCACGTAGTCCCGCACCACCAGCTCGCGCTCCGGCTCCACGCCCGCGATCAACTCGTCCAGCTGGAGCGACAGCAGACGGCCGTCGGTGCCCAGCTCGACCACGTACTCGGCGATCTCGGTGGCGATACGGCGGACCATCTCCAGCCGCTGTGCGACCGCCGTCACATCCCGGACCGTGACCAGGTCCTCGATCTCCAGGGCGGAGAGCGTGCCCGCGACCTCGTCGAGGCGGAGCTTGTAGCGCTCCAGGGTGGCCAGCGCCTGGTTGGCGCGGGAGAGGATCGCGGCCGAGTCCTCCAGGACGCGGCGCTGACCGTCCACATACAGGGCGATCAGCCGCATCGACTGGCTGACCGACACCACCGGGAAGCCGGTCTGGATGGAGACGCGCTGCGCGGTGCGGTGGCGGGTGCCGGTCTCCTCGGTGGGGATCGCGGCGTCCGGAACGAGCTGCACGCCCGCCCGCACGATCTTCGCGATGTCCTTGTCGAGGATCAGCGCTCCGTCCAGCTTGCACAGCTCGCGCAGCCGCGTCGCGGTGAACTCCACGTCCAGCACGAAGCCGCCGGTGCACAGCGACTCGACGGTCTTGTCCGTGCCGAGCACGATCAGTCCGCCGGTGTTGCCCCGCAGGACGCGCTCGAGGCCGTCGCGCAGCGCCGTGCCAGGGGCGACGGCGCTCAGAGAGGCGCGCATCAGACCGTCGGCTTTGCCGGGAGCCGCTGCCCGGTCGCCTGCTGCCACTGCACTCCTCCGTCGCAAGGTCATTCGCTGCCGCGGGCCGCCCTGCTGTGCCGGTGCGCGGGCTACGTACGGGCGAGACCAGGGCAAAGTCTACCGGCGGTCACCGCCCTCCCGCCGGGTCTCCCGGCGTACGCCTGTGGGCAGGGGCGGGAGCGCGGCTTCCGCGCCCGCGTTCACCAGGCAGGGCCTCAGCCGCGCGGCGCCTCCTCCGGCGTCCGTTCGGGCCGCTCGGCCCGCTTACGGCGGGGCAGTACGCGCAGTGCGTCCCCTATGTTCGACACCTCCACCACCCGCATGCCGTCGGGGATCTTCCCCGGGTCGCCGGGCACCAGGGCGTGGGTGAAGCCGAGCCGGGCCGCCTCGGACAGCCGCCGCTGCACGCCCGTGACCCGCCTGACCTCTCCCGCCAGGCCCACCTCGCCGATCGCCACCAGGTTCTTCGGCAGCGGGGTGTCGCTGGCCGCGCTCGCCAGCGCGAGCGCCACGGCCAGGTCGGCCGCGGGCTCGGAGAGCCGCACGCCGCCGACCGTGGCGCTGTAGATGTCGCGCTTGCCGAGCGCGCTGATCCGGCCGCGCTGCTCCAGGACGGCGAGCATCATCGACACCCGCGAGGTCTCCAGGCCGGAGGTGGTGCGGCGCGGGGTCGGGATCTGGGTGTCGACGGTCAGCGCCTGCACCTCGGCCACCAGCGGCCGGCGGCCTTCGAGCGTGACGGTCAGGCAGGTGCCGGGCACCGGCTCGTCGCGGCGGGTGAGGAACAGCCCGGACGGGTCGGCGAGACCGGTGATGCCCTCGTCGTGCAGCTCGAAGCAGCCCACCTCGTCCGTCGCCCCGTACCGGTTCTTCACACCGCGCACCAGGCGCAGCCGGGCGTGGCGGTCGCCCTCGAAGTGCAGCACGACGTCCACCAGGTGCTCCAGGAGGCGGGGGCCCGCGATGGCGCCGTCCTTCGTCACATGGCCGACCAGGAGCGTGGACATCCCGCGCTCCTTGGACGCCCGGATCAGCGCCCCCGCCACCTCCCTGACCTGGGCCATGCCGCCGGGCGCGCCGTCGATCTCGGGGGAGGCGACGGTCTGGACGGAGTCCAGGATCAGCAAGGACGGCTTGACGGAGTCGAGATGGCCGAGGACGGCCGACAGGTCGGTCTCGGCGGCGAGGTAGAGATGCTCGCTCAGCGCGCCGATGCGGTCGGCGCGCAGCCGCACCTGGCTCGCCGACTCCTCGCCCGTGATGTAGAGGGTCCGGTGTTCGTCGCTGGCGGCCTTGGCGGCGACGTCGAGCAGCAGCGTCGACTTGCCGACCCCCGGCTCCCCGGCCAGCAGCACCACGGCGCCCGGGACCAGGCCGCCGCCCAGGACGCGGTCGAGCTCGTCCACACCCGTGGAGCGGGCGGTGGCCTGACGGCCGTCCACCTGCCCGATGGGCAGGGCCGCCGAGGTGACCCGGCCGGGCGCGGTCGTCCGCACCGCGGGCGCGCCGAACTCCTCGACCGTGCCCCACGCATGGCACTCCGGGCAGCGGCCGAGCCACTTGGCGGTGGTCCAGCCGCACTCCTTGCAGCGGTAGGAGGGCCGGTCCTTGGCGGACGAACGGGAGGAGCTACGGGCAGCCATGCCGTAACGCTAGCGCCGGGCACCGACAGCCGTGTGCACGGGCGGGGGCGGGTGGTACGCGTGGGCGGGCCGCGCTTAGCAGATCCGGGGCGCGTTGGGAGGACACCTGTCCCCTTATGAGGGAGATGGTCACCCGTAAGGGTTAAAACAGCGCAAGAAGCGCGAGGGAGCCTGCATCATCCGCCTACCGTCGCCGAGTGATGAGCAGCAGGCCCGAGCACTCGACACACTCGCCCGGCGCATCCGGTGCGTCCCGCGCATCCGGCGCGCCGCGCCGCGCGTCGCGCGCCTCCGCCGCGCGCCCGCAGCATCCCCCGGCGCGCTACGAACCGTATCTGGACGGCCTGTTCACGTACTGCCTGTCGGTCCTGTGCGAGCACGACGCCGCGACCGCCGCCCTCGGCGAGGCGCTCGCCGTCGCCGAGCGGCAGCACGGCCGGGGGCGGGGGCGCGTGGCCGCCGAGGGCGATCTGCGGCGGCCCTGGCTCTACGCCCTCGCACGCTGGGCCTGCCTGCGCAAGCTCACCGAGCTGAAGGATCTGAGAGGTCCCGGCGACCGAGGGGACCGGGAGGAGGCCAAGGTCCCCGACGGGCCCACCGGCGCCGAGGAGCACGAGCGCGCCGTCGGCCGGCCCCGGCCGCCGGAGGTGCCCGCCCAGCGGCGCCACCGCGACCGGCGCGTCCCGGGTGCGTCCGCGCCCCCGGCCGGACCGGCCTCGTCCACCGCCGCGCGGCGCCGCCGCGAGCTGGCCGCGCTCGCGTGGCCCGAGGCCGCCGGGACCACTCCCGAGCAGCGCGAGGCGCTGGAGCTCGCCGTGCGCCACCGGCTCAGCCCGCACGAGGTCGCGGCGGCGCTCGGCAAGGAGCGCGATGAGACCCGCGCCCTGCTCGCCAGCGCCGCGTGCGAGGTGGAGCGGACGCGCGCCGCGCTCGCCGTGGTCGAGCTCGGCCACTGCCCCGTCGTCTCCCGGCTGGCCGGCGACACCCAGGTGCTGCTCTCCGCCGCGCTGCGCCGTGAGCTCGTACGTCATGTGGACGACTGCCGTGAGTGCCGCGGGATGGCCGAGCGGGCTACCGCGGGCGGCCCCTGGCCCGGTACGGCGGCCGCGCCCGCGGCCCTTCCCGTCCTGGAGGCGCCGCGCGCCGCCGTGCACGCCGCGATGGTGGGCGCGCCCGGCGCGCGCCCGGCGCGCGCCCTGAGCGCCCGGCCGCGCTTCGACCGGCGGGGCTTCCCCATGGATCCCAAGGAGCAGGCGGCGCGCCGCAGCCGGCTGCGCAGCCGCGTGCTCACCACGACGGTGGTCGCCTCGGTGGTGGCGGCCCCGGTGCTCGCGCTGTGGGCCGCCTATCGGGGCACCCCGACGGCGGGCGACGACCACGACACGGACTCCGTGGCCGCCGCCAACGCGGACGGCACGGCCGAGCGCACCCCCGACCGGTCAGGCGACGCCCGCGGCGAGCAGACCGGCCGCCCGTACGGCCCGGCGGGCAGCGCGCAGGACCGTTCCCGCTCGCGGCTGAAACCCGGCCGCGGCGGCACCGCGGGTAAACAGTCGCCGGACGCGTCCGCGGAGGTCGTCGGCGGGGCCGGGGAGGGCCACGGGAAGGGCGACCGGGACGGAGACGGGAAGGCGGAACGGTCCGGCACCGCGCCGGGCGAGCGGGCGCCGGGCCCGCGAGGCACGCCCGGCGGCGCGGGCGGCCGGCCGGGGTCCGGCCCCGGGTCCGGATCGGGCCATGGGCGGACCGAGCCGGGCCCGGGGCGGCTGACGGTCGAGGCACAGCCCAGTGGCGAGGTCACGGTCATCAGGCTCAGGGCCTCGGGCGGCGCCCCGGTGCGCTGGTCGGCGGCAGCCGACGCGCCCTGGCTCCAGCTGAGCCACACCGCCGGGGTGCTGCGGCCCGGCGAGACGACGACGATCAACGTGTCCGTGGACGGGGACCGCGAGCCGCCCGGGCACTGGAGCGCGCGGGTCAGGGTGGGGCCGGCGGCGGCGGTGGTGGTGATCGAGGGGCGCGGCGCCGAGCCCGAGCCCACACCCGAGCCCTCGGACTCGCCCGGCGGGCCCACGCCGCCGACGAGCGACCCGTCCCGGGCCCCCTCCGGCCCACGACCGGAGCACTCGAAGCCCTAGGCCACCCGGCTCACCCGACCGCCGGCCTAGCCCACCGGATCGGCGGGGTGCGGGGCCACCAGGGGGAGCGAGGAGGCCAGCCGCTGCTCGCAGAGCTCGGCCAGCCGGTCGTAGCCCTCCTTGCCCATGAGCTCCGTCAGCTCCGCCCGGTACGAGGCGTACACCGGCTCCCCGCCGCCGTGCGCGGAGGTCGCCGAGGTGCACCACCAGTGCAGGTCATGGCCGCCCGGGCCCCAGCCGCGCCGGTCGTACTCGGCGATGGTGATCTCCAGCACGCGCGTGTCGTCGGGCCGGTCGATCCAGGCGTACGACCTGCGGATCGGCAGCTGCCAGCAGACGTCCGGCTTGGTCTCCAGCGGCTCGCGGCCCTCGTTGAGCGCCAGGATGTGCAGCGCGCAGCCCGCGCCGCCCTTGAAGCCCGGCCGGTTCTGGAAGATGCACGAGCCCTCGTAGCGGCGGGTCTGGCGCTCGTCGTCCTCGTCGCCGGACTGGGTCCAGCCCGTCTCGTGCCCCACGTCGTGGAACTGCCAGATGTCCGGGGTGAGCCGGGCCACGTGGCGGCCGACGCGCTTCTCGTCGTCCTCGTCCGAGAAGTGCGCGCCCAGCGTGCAGCAGCCGTCGCTCGCGCGCCCCGCCTGGATGCCCTGGCAGCCCTGGCCGAAAACACAGGTCCAGCGCGAGGTCAGCCAGGTCAGATCGCAGCGGAAGACCTGCTCGTCGTCGGCGGGGTCCGGGAACTCGACCCAGGCGCGGGCGAAGTCCAGGCCGACCTCGTCATCGGCGTCCGACGCAAGGTCGGCGGACGCCGGGCCGCCCGATACCGGGCCGCCCGACGTGTCCGCGAGGTCCGGAGCGAACGCGATGACCGGCTCGTCCTCGGCAGCGTCGGCCACGGCCTGCTGCCCGGCCTCGGGACGCCGCTTCCGGACTTTGTCCTGCTTCGCCTTTTTCGTCTTTGCCACGGGCCAAGCGTATGCCCACGCGGATGCTTACGAGGAGCGGGTCAGGGCCGGGACCCGTACCTGACCAGGCGATCCGCGCAGTAGCGTTCTGGCCATGAGACTCGGTGTCCTGGATGTGGGTTCGAATACGGTCCACCTGCTCGTGGTGGACGCGCACCCCGGCGCACGCCCGCTGCCCGCCCACTCGCACAAGGCGGAGCTACGGCTTGCGGAGCTGCTCGACGACGGCGGGGCCATCGGCTCCCACGGCGTCGACCGCCTGATCGCGGTGGTCAAGGAGGCGCTTCAGGCCGCCGAGGACAAGGGCGTCGAGGATGTGCTGCCCTTCGCCACCTCCGCCGTCCGGGAGGCCGCCAACGCCGACGAGGTGCTGGCCCGCGTCGCCGAGGAGACCGGGGTGGAGCTGTGCGTCCTGACCGGTGAGGAGGAGGCGAGGCTCACCTTTCTCGCGGCCCGCCGCTGGTATGGCTGGTCGGCCGGAAAGCTGCTGGTCCTGGACATCGGCGGCGGCTCGCTCGAGATCGCGTACGGGATGGACGAGGAGCCGGACGCGGCTGTCTCGCTGCCCCTGGGTGCGGGCCGGCTGACGGCCGGCTGGCTGCCCGGCGACCCGCCCGCCCCGGAGGAGGTACGGGCGCTGCGACGGCACGTACGGGCGCAGATCGCCCGGATCGTCGGCGACTTCAGCCGCCACGGCGCCCCCGACCACGTGGTCGCCACGTCCAAGACGTTCAAGCAGCTGGCCAGGATCGCGGGCGCGGCACGCTCCACCGAGGGCCTGTACATACAGCGCCGGCTGACCCGCCAGGCGCTGGAGCAGTGGGTGCCGAAGCTGGCCGCCATGCCCGTCGACAGGCGCGAGCAGCTGCCGGGGGTCTCCGAGGGCCGGGCGCCGCAGCTGCTGGCGGGGGCGCTGGTGGCGGAGGGCGCGATGGATCTGTTCGGGGTGGACGCGCTGGAGATATGCCCGTGGGCGCTGCGCGAGGGCGTCATCCTGCGCCGTCTGGACCACCTCCCGGGGTGATGCCGCTCACACCGCTCGCGCCGTCGCGAGCGGTGGCGGTTTAGCCGTCCGGGGGAGCGCCGTACCCTGTCCCTCGTGACAGAGCCAGTGGTGCGCATCCCGGATGCGAAGGTCGCGCTGTCCACGGCCTCGGTCTATCCGGAGTCGACGGCGACGGCCTTCGAGATCGCCGCACGCCTGGGCTACGACGGTGTCGAGGTCATGGTGTGGACCGATCCGGTCAGCCAGGACATCGAGTCGCTGCGCCGGCTTTCCGACTACCACGAGGTGCCGATTCTCGCGGTGCACGCGCCATGCCTGCTGATCACTCAGCGGGTGTGGTCGACCGACCCGTGGGTGAAGCTACAGCGCGCGAAGGCGGCCGCCGAGAAGCTCGGCGCCTCCACCGTCGTCGTCCACCCGCCCTTCCGGTGGCAGCGCGCGTACGCCAGGGAGTTCGTACGCGGAATCTGGCGGATGGCGGGCGAGACGGACGTGCGGTTCGCTGTCGAGAACATGTACCCGTGGCGCTACCGCGACCGGGAGATGCTCGCGTACGCGCCCGACTGGGACGTCACCCACGACGACTACCGCCACTTCACGATCGACCTCTCGCACACGGCGACCGCCCGTACGGACGCGCTCGGCATGGTGGACCGGATGGGCGACCGGCTGGCCCACCTCCACCTCGCCGACGGCATGGGCTCCAACAAGGACGAGCACCTGGTGCCGGGGCGCGGCAACCAGCCGTGCGCCGAGCTGCTGGAGCGGCTGGCCGCCACGGGCTTCGACGGCAATGTGGTGGTCGAGGTCAACACCCGGCGGGCCATGTCCACGGCCGAGCGCGAGGCCGACCTGGCGGAGGCGCTGGCCTTCACCCGGCTCCATCTCGCCTCGGCGAACGCGGCCGCCGCACCGGGCGCGGCCGGCTCAGCGGGCCCGGCCGCCGCGCCGGACTCGCCCGCCTCGTCCACCGGGGCGGTGCCCGGCCCGTGACCCCGGCCCTGCCCGCGCAGTCCCCCGCTCCGCGCCGCCGCGGCCGTCCGCCCCGTGCCGAGGGCGCCGCCGACGTACCCGCCGCCCGCGACCGGATCCTGACCGCGGCGCGCAACGAGTTCGCCGAGCGTGGCTACGACAAGACCTCGATCCGCGGCATCGCGAAGGCCGCGGGGGTGGACCCGGCCCTGGTCCACCACTACTTCGGCACCAAGGACCAGATCTTCGGGGCGGCCGTCGAGCTGATCTTCGCGCCCACCATGGGCGCCCCTGACGCGGTGCAAGGCGGCAGCCGGGACGGGGCGGGCGAGCGGATGGCCCGCTTCATGTTCGGCGTCTGGGAGAACCCCGTCACCCGCCTGCCGCTGCTGGCCGTGATGCGCTCCGCGCTGACCAACGAGGCGGCGGCCGCGGTCCTGCGGGGCATGATCGAGCGGCGGCTGCTGCTGCGGATGGCGGACGAGCTGGATGTGCCGAACCCGGAGTTCCGGGCGCAGCTGGCGGCCGGGCACATCATCGGGATCGCGATGCTGCGGTACGTGGTCCGGATGGAGCCGATGGCCTCCGCGCCGGTGGAGGACATCATCGCCATGGTGGGGCCGACGCTCCAGCGCTACATGGCCGAGGACTGAGCCACCTCGATGCGCTGAGCAGCCCGGGGTCAGTACGAGGGGCTGCCCGAGGACTGAGCCGCGCGTCTTGGGATCCGGACGGTCCGTCCGTTTCCCGGTGGTAGGCGTACGCTCAGAAGACTCAAGAACCCGTACCACCGGGACAACCCGGAAACGAGGGAGTGGAGCACCGTGCCCGAGCTGAGGTCCCGCACCGTCACCCATGGCCGCAACATGGCGGGCGCCCGAGCCCTTATGCAGGCCTCGGGCGTAGCGCGCGAGGACTTCGGCAAGCCGATCATCGCGGTCGCCAACAGCTTCACGGAGTTCGTGCCCGGCCACACCCACCTCCAGCCGGTCGGCCGGATCGTGAGCGAGGCGATTCACGCCGCGGGCGGCATCGCGCGCGAGTTCAACACCATCGCCGTGGACGACGGCATCGCCATGGGCCACGGCGGAATGCTCTACTCGCTGCCCTCCCGCGACCTGATCGCCGACTCGGTCGAGTACATGGTCGAGGCGCACTGCGCGGACGCGCTGATCTGCATCTCCAACTGCGACAAGATCACGCCCGGCATGCTGATGGCCGCGATGCGGCTGAACATCCCCACCGTCTTCGTCTCCGGCGGCCCCATGGAGTCGGGCCGGGCGACCCTGGTCGACGGCACCGTCCGCAAGCTCGACCTGATCACCGCGATCTCCGAGGCCGTCAACGACAGCGTCTCCGACGAGGACATCGCCCGCATCGAGGACAACGCCTGTCCGACCTGCGGCTCCTGTTCCGGCATGTTCACCGCGAACTCCATGAACTGCCTCACCGAGGCGATCGGCCTGTCCCTCCCCGGCAACGGCTCGGTGCTGGCCACCCACACCGCCCGCAAGGCGCTGTACGAGACCGCCGGCCGCACCGTCGTGGAGATCACCAAGCGCTACTACGAGCAGGACGACGAGACCGTCCTGCCGCGCGCCGTCGGCTCCCGCGCCGCGTTCGAGAACGCCATGGCCCTCGACATCGCCATGGGCGGCTCGACCAACACGATCCTGCACCTGCTCGCCGCCGCCCAGGAGGCCGGGCTCGACTTCGACATGAAGGACATCGACGGGCTCTCCCGCCGCCTGCCCTGCCTGGCGAAGGTCGCCCCGAACGTCGCCCCCGGCGGCGTCTACTACATGGAGGACGTCCACCGGGCCGGCGGCATCCCCGCGATCCTGGGCGAGCTGTACCGGGCCGGTCTGCTCAACGAGGACGTGCACACCGTGCACTCGTCGTCGCTCGCCGACTGGCTCAAGCAGTGGGACATCCGCGGCGGCTCGCCCTCCGCCGTGGCCGTGGAGCTCTTCCACGCAGCCCCCGGCTGTGTGCGCTCCGCGACCGCCTTCTCGCAGTCCGAGCGCTGGGACACCCTCGACACCGACGCCGAGAACGGCTGCATCCGCGACAACGAGCACGCCTACTCCAAGGAGGGCGGCCTGTCCGTCCTGCACGGCAACCTCGCCGAGGACGGCTGTGTGGTGAAGACCGCCGGCGTCGACGAGTCCATCTGGACCTTCGAGGGCCCGGCCGTGGTCTGCGAGTCCCAGGAAGAGGCCGTCGAGAAGATCCTCGGCAAGCAGGTCAAGGAGGGCGACGTCGTCGTCATCCGCTACGAGGGCCCCAAGGGCGGACCCGGCATGCAGGAGATGCTCTACCCCACCTCCTTCCTCAAGGGCCGGGGCCTGGGCAAGGCCTGCGCGCTGATCACCGACGGCCGCTTCTCCGGCGGCACCTCGGGCCTGTCCATCGGCCACGCCTCGCCCGAGGCGGCCTCCGGCGGCACCATCGCCCTGGTCGAGGACGGCGACCGGATCCGCATCGACATCCCGGCCCGCACCATCGAGCTGCTGGTGAGCGAGGAGGAGCTGGCGGCCCGGCGCGCGGCCCTCGGCGGCGTGTACGCGCCGAAGAACCGCGACCGCAAGGTGTCCGCCGCGCTGCGGGCGTACGCGGCGATGGCCACCAGCGCCGACAAGGGCGCCGTGCGGGACGTCAGCAAGCTCGGCTAGCCACCCCGCGCCTCGGCTGTTCGGCCGGGGCGGCCTCCTGGACGCGACGCGAGCCGTCCGGGGGCCGCCTCGGCCGTTTCCTTTGCCCGGCCCCGCTTCTCCGGGGCAGTCAGCTCAGTCCCGCTCTTCGGTGAGCGGGTGCTTGGTGACGTCCTGGCTGAAGACCGACAGGCTGTCGTACCCGTACACCCCGTACAGCGCGTCGCCGATCAGCATCACATCGGCCGGCGCCCCGCCCGGATCCGTACGCGCCTCCCCCCGCCACAGCTCCCGGCCCCCGGCCAGCGCCAGGGCGACCACCCGGCCGCTGGCGGTGGCGAGATACACGGCGCCGCGCCGGGACGAGACGGCGGCGCCGGTCAGCCACTCCACCTGCGTGGCCTTGGTCCACAGCCGCTTGCCGCCGGTCGTGACCGCCATGACCTCGCCGTTCTGCCGGATGAAGAACATCGTGTCGCCCGCCAGGGAGACCTTCAGCTGAAGCGAGTGGAGGCCCGAGGGCAGCGGCGCGCGCCGGACGGCCCCGCTGTCCGGGTCGATCGACAGGACGGCGGTGTAGCTGTCGTCTTCCTTCCCGCCCTCCAGGTAGATCAGCTTGCCCGACCCCACGCCGAGCGAGTCCAGCCGGGTGGCGCGGGAGACGATCCGCTTCGGCTTGCCCGAGCCGGGGTCGAGGGCGTAGATCTCGATCTGCTCGAGTGACGGATCGTCCACAGGGTGGCACTTGGCGTAGGGGCGGCCGCCCAGGACGTTCGGCTGGCAGCTCAGGCTCTTGCTGATCCGGCGCGTCCAGCGGATGTCGCCGGTGCGCGCGTCGACCGCCTGGAACGTCTCGTCGTCCCAGCTCTGGGTGAGGACGGCATGGCCGCGGCCCCTGGCGAACGTGGCGCCCTGGGCGGTGTCGCCGATGTCGGTCCGCCACACCCGCTCGCCGTCCCCGGTCCGGTATGCCTCCAGCCGCTGCCGGCCGCTGTCGAACTGGACCGCGGCGTGCACCAGTCCCTCGGACACCCCGACGAGTTCGGCGGTCGGCTCGCCGGCCGGATGGCGCCACACGGTGCGCCCCGTGGCGGCGTTCAGCCGGGTGACGGGAACCCCGCTCGCCCCGCAGTACAGGTCGCCGTCGGACACCAGGCAGCGACTGTCGTACCGCGGGTCGTCGACGGCCGGACCGAGGGACGAAGAGGGGAGTTCACGGTCCCAGGGCCGCCAGCCGGACGGGAGCGAGGCGGCGGCCACCGGGACGGGCCCGTCGTCGTCATCGCCCGGGGTGCCGGGGCGGAAGGCGGTCAGCGCCGCGAGGACGGTCCCGGCCAGGGCGGCGGCCAAGCCGCTCGCGACCAGCGCTCCCCGCACCCAGCGCGCCCGGCGGCTCTCCGTCAGGGTGCTCGCGGCGGCGCCCTTCGCGCCGCCTTTCGCGGTTCCTTTGGTGGTTCCCTTCGCGGTACCGATGCCGGTGTAGTCCGCGGCGGGCAGCGCCCGCAGCCGCTCCAGCAGCCGGTCGATCCCCGGCCGGGCCGCCGGGTCCTTGGCGAGGCAGTCCGCGATCAAGCCCCGCAGCGGTTCCGCCACCTCGTCCAACGACGGCTGCTCGTGCACGACCTGATACGCGACGATGTACGGACTGTCCGCGGCGAACGGGCCATGGCTCGTGACCGCGAACACCAGCACCGCCGCCAGCGAGAAGACGTCCGACTCCGGGCCGACCTCGCGCGGGGTCCGCAACTGCTCCGGGGACATGAAGGGCGGCGTGCCCATCACCCGCCCCGTCATGGTGAGCGTCTGGTGGTCCGCCGCCCGCGAGATGCCGAAGTCGATGACGCGCGGGCCCTCGTCCGACAGCACGATGTTCGCGGGCTTGAGGTCCCGGTGGACCACGCCCACCCGGTGGATGTCGCGCAGCGCCTCGGCGAGCCCGATCGCCAGCTTCCGTAACTCCTCGCCGCGCAGCGGGCCGCCCGCACCGATCCGCTCCGAGAGGGTGGGGCCCGACACATACGAGGTGGCCATCCAGGGGCGCTCGGCCTCGGGGTCGGCGTCCACGACCGCCGCGGTGAACGCCCCGCTCACCCGCCGCGCCGCCGCCACCTCCTGACGGAACCGCACCCGGAACTCGTCGTCATCGGCGAACTGCTGGTGGACGACCTTCAGCGCGATCCGCCGCCCCGACTCCGACCGAGCCAGATACACGGTGCCCATCCCGCCGGCCCCCAGCCGGCGCTCCAGCGTGTAGCCGCCGATGGACTCCGGATCCCCTGCGCGCAGTGCCATCCGTCTTCTCCAGGTCGTGTCCGGCGCGCACCAACCGCCCGGAAGCCGGGCCGGATCGAGCCCCGGCCGGACCAACTCACGGCCGGGGCAGGCCCGGCCGGCACACAGTGCGGCATCACTTTAACCGCGTGCGCCGCGGCGTAACCGGGGTCTTCACCAGCGGGCCGGGTCCCGTCCCGCCACCCCGAAGACCGTGCCGTCCGGCGCCGATCCGAACACCTTGCCGTCCGCCGCCACCGGCGCGGGCACCAACTCCAGATAGCTCTTCCCGGCCTTGCCCGTACGCGGCGGGGTCTGCCCCAGCACCTCGCCCCGCACCGCGTCCACGGCGAGCAGCCGCCCGTCGGCCGCCGAGAAGTACAGCCGGTCGCCCGCCGCCACCAGCGGCGACGCATTGCCCACCGAGGTCTCCAGCCGCCAGCGCTGCGCCGTGGCCGGATCCGTACGGCGCGGGTCGACCGCCACCAGACCGCCGTCGGAGCACAGCAGATAGACCGTGTCGCCGCGCACCGCCACGCTGGTCGAGGAGACCGGCGCGGCCAGCGCGACCCGGTGCTCGGCGTGGCGCGCCGGGTCGTACCGGACGACCTCGGCGGTGCGGGTCTGCTCGTCGGCGCCGGTGAGGTACAGGACCTCCGCCGAATCCGTACCGGCCGAACTCGTACCGGCCGAACTCGTACCGGCCGAACTCGTCCCCGCCGGGGTGAGATTGCCGCTGAACGACCGCTTCCAGCGGACCGTGCCGCGCTCCGCGTCGATCGCCGTGACCAGCGTGTGGGAGCCGTCGGCCGACGCGGTGAGCGCGTAGGCGGTGCGGCCGTCGCCGTACGAGACGAAGGCCGGGCGGGTGTGGCCGGGGACGGTGTGACTCCAGCGCCGCTTGTTCGTGGCCCCGCTGACCGCCGTGACCACACCGTCCGCCGCGACCATCAGCACGGTGTCGCCCGAGGGGTAGACCCGGCCCTGGTACGAGGCGACGTCACGGCTCCAACGGACGTGCCCCGTCTTCGGGTCGAGCGCCCGCAGCCGCGTCCCGTCCGGCGACACCACCTGGACCAGGCCGCCGGAGAGCGCGGGGGCGGTCGGCGTGCCGTCGTCGGGGCGGCTCGCCGTGGCCGGGCGCGACCACACCACCTCGCCGTCGGCCGGGTCGAGGCGGGCGGCCTCGACGCCGCGCCCGGCGCAGTACAGCGCGCCGTCTCCGTGTGAGCAGAACGCCGCCCGGATGCCCTCGCCTTCCGCGCCGGATGCTTCGGCCGACAGCGTGCCCTTCCACGGCCGCCAGGCCGCCGCCTTCGTGGCGCCGGCCGGCTGGCCGTGCGCCGAGCGCCGTCCGCCGTGGTCCCGCTGTAGCGCCCAGACCGTGCCCGCGCCGAGCATCACGGCGGCCAGCACCCCGACGGCGACCCACCGCCGCGCCGTTCGGCTCCGCCGTCGCCCTGCCTCACCGTGGGCCGAGCCGTCCCTGATCCGGGTGTCCGCGTCCGGCCCGCCGTACCGGGCGCGGTCGTCGGCACCGGCCGGACCATCCTTGTCCTTGTCCTTGTCCTCGTCCTCGTCCTCGACATCGGGCTCGGCTTCGGCCTCCGCAGCCGTAGCCGCCTCCGCTTCCCCCTCCGCTTCCGTTTGAGGGTCCGCGTCCGGACCCGCCTCGGGGGCCGGGTCCCGCTCGTCGTACGGGCCACCGTCGTCGTCATCGCCCCACAGCGGGCCCGTGCCACGCCCGCGCTGGGCCGGTACGCGCGGGAGCGGCCCGCGCAGGGCGGGCGGATGGGGGCCGCCGATGGCGCGCAGGACCGTCATCAGGGCGTCCGGCGTGGGCCGTTCGTCCGGGTCCTTGGCCAGGCAGCACTGTATGAGCGGCAGCAGTACGTGCGGCACGCCCGCCAGATCGGCCTCGTCGTGCACCACCTGGTAGGCCACGATGTACGGGCTCTCGGACTCGAACGGCCCGCGCCCGGTCGCCGCGTGCACCAGCACCGACCCGAGTGCGAACACATCGGCCGCGGGCCCCACATGGCGCGGCCGCTGGAACTGCTCGGGCGCCATGAACGGCGGCGTGCCGATCAGCTTGCCCGTCTCCGTGCGCAGTTCGCTGTCCGACGGGCGCGAGATGCCGAAGTCGATGACCTTCGGCCCGTCCGCGGCGAGCAGCACATTGCTCGGCTTCAGATCGCGGTGCACCACGCCCGCGCGGTGGATGTCGCGCAGCGCCTCCGAGAGTCCGGCGGCCAGCCGCACCATGTCGCCGGTGGGCAGCGGGCCGCTCCGCTTGACGTGTTCGGCGAGGGTGGGGCCGGGGATGTAGAGGGTGGCCATCCAGGGCCGCTCGCCGTCCGGGTCGGCGTCCACGACGGGCGCGGTGAACGCCCCGCTGACCCGCCGGGCGGCCGCCACCTCCTGCCGGAACCGCGCCCGGAACTCGGGGTCTTCGGAGAACTCCGCATGGATGACCTTCACCGCGAGGCGCCGCCCCGAGGCCGAACGCGCCAGGTGCACCACGCCCATGCCGCCGGAGCCGAGAGGCGCCTCGAGCCGGTACTGACCGGCGTACTCCGGATCCTCCGCTTCCGGGCCCGTCCCGGCTCTGCGCACCGGCGGCATTCCCCACCCCCGTGAATTCGGCCGCAGTCGCGACTCGGCGAGCCTAGTCGATGACACGTGCGAGCCCTGTTAGCCTCCGCTGGTCGTGTCACGTAACGCGACATGTGCACAAGATATGCACAAGATCGGAATGAAGTTCGACGGGGGTGGGCTGATGGCCACGGAAGAGATGGAAACCGTTCAGGCTGGGACGGTTGAGGCGGGAACGGTCGAGGTGGAGACGGCCGAGGCGACGACGGTCACCTATCCGATCGCGCCCGGCTACCAGGTGAACGTCCGCAGCGGACCCAGCACGACCAGCAAGCTGATCAAGGTGCTGCCCTACAACACCCGCGTCCCGATCCGCTGCCAGCGCCGCGGGCAGAAGGTCACGGGCCCGTACGGCACCTCGGACATCTGGGACAGCATCGCGCCGGGGCAGTACGTCTCCGACGCGTATGTGAAGACCGGCAGCGACGGCTTCGTCACCGTCGTCTGCGGCTGACACGACCGGGGTCGGAGCCGTCAGGGCCGCGCGGTCGTGGACGCGGTGGACGCCGCGGACTTCGTCGCCTTGGCGGAGTCCGCGGGCTTGGCCTCCGGGTGGCGCGGGTCGACCGAGAAGAGCGTTCCGTCGCTCGACACCGCCACGATCGCGCCGCCCACCCGGAGCAGCTGCGGCAGAACGGGGCTGATGCCCGACCCGCTGTACTCGCTGCGCGGCGCGGACTGCCACAGCTCCTCGCCCGTCCGCAGGTGCAGCGCCAACAGCCGCCCGCTGCCGCTGCACAGATACACGGTGTCCTCGGCGGCCGAGACCATCGGCCTGCCCAGCCGCTCCACTGTCGTCTGCCGGCTCCACAGCTGCTTGCCGCTGTCGGCGTCCACCGCCGTGACCCGGCCGCTTTCCTGGACGAAGAACAGCCGGCCGTCGACCAGCGCCCCCGTGCCCTGCGCGGCGTCCGGGAGCGGGACTCGCCGCTGCTTCCCGGTGCGGGTGTCCAGCCGGAGGAGATAGGGGTACCGGTCGCCCTCGGCGTCGGACACCAACGGGAGGATCAGCAGGTCGTCACCGTCGACCCCCAGACCGTCCTGGGTGTCCTTCAGCCGGGCCAGCTCGGTGGCGGAGCCGTCGCGCTTGTCCAGCCGCACGAGGGTGGACCACAGGACCTCCTCCTCGTTGTCGTCCCAGCACAGGCCGTACGGCGCGTTCCCGTACACGATGGCTCCGCACTGCTGGCCCTGGGGCACCTGGTACGCCCACCGGGTCTCGCCGGTCGCCGCGTCCCGGGCGATCAGGGACCGGTCGTCGGAGGCGCTGGACAGGATCAGTCTGTCGAAGAGCGCCGAATCGGTGCTGGAACTGACCTCCCGCGCCCACTTCTTGTCACCGGACTCCGCGTCCAGGGCGAGCAGCCGGAGCGTCGTGTCCGACGGGCTGTCGTGGACGAAGACCAGCCCGCCGCGCATCCCGATCGGCTCCGAGCCGGTCCCGGAGAGGCTGCTGTTGGCCAGCGCGTCGGTGGTCCAGTCGACGCGCCCCGTGAGCGCGTCCACGCGGGTCGTCGGGAAACCGGTGCCACCGCAGTAGAGCTTGGTCTCCTGCCGTACGCAGCTGGCGCCGACTTCGCTGCCGAAGTCCGCGAGTTCGCCCGCCGCCCGCCCGGAGTTCGCGGCCTCGGGGAGGGGCAGCTGCCACGGCCGCCAGCCCTGGGGGAGCGGGATCTCCCGAGGCGCGTCGGCCGGATGGCCGCTCGTACGCACCCCGTCGCCACCGTCGTCGCCGGGCGTGTACAGCGCGAAGGCGCCGCCGCCGAGGGCCAGCGCCCCGGCGGCGACGATGGCGGCGAGCACGGGGCGGCGCCGCCGGACGCCGCTCCACGTCGGCCAGGTGCCCTGGTCCGCCCCCGCCTTCCCCTCTCCGTTCCCCTTCCCCTTCCCCTTCCCCTTCCCCTTCCCCTTCCCCTTCTTCTTCCCGTCCCCGTCGGCGCTCCCGTTCTTCTTCGCGGAGCCGCCGCCCACGGTGCGCACATCCCCCTTGCTCGGCAGCTCGTCCAGCATCCGCAGCAGCTCGCCGATCCCGGGCCGGTCATCGGGGGACTTGGCCAGGCAGCGCTCGACGATGCCGTACAGCGGCGGTGCGACCTCGTCCAGCGTGGGCGGCTCGTGCACCACCTGATATGCCGTCAGATAGGGGCTCTCGCCGTCGAAGGGCCCCTTGCCGGTCGCCGCGTACACCAGCAGCGTGCCGAGCGAGAAAACGTCCGAGGCGCCGGTCACCTCACGGGGCCTGCTCAGCTGCTCGGGCGACATGAAGGGAGGCGTCCCCATGACCCGTCCGGTCACCGTCAGCACCTGGTTGTCCGCCGCCCGGGAGATCCCGAAGTCGATGACGCGCGGACCGTCCTCCGCCATCAGCACATTGGCGGGCTTGAGGTCGCGGTGGACGACCCCCACCCGATGGATGTCGTGCAGCGCCTCGGCCAGGCCCAGCGCCAGCTGCCGCAGCTCCGCGGCGTTCAGCGGGCCGTGTTCGGTCAGCCGCTCGGACAGCGTCGACCCCGGTACGTACAGGGTCGCCATCCAGGGGCGCTCGGCGTCGGGGTCGGCGTCCACGACGGGGGCGGTGAACGCGCCGCTCACCCGCCGCGCCGCCGCGACCTCCTGGCGGAAGCGGGTGCGGAACTCCTCGTCCTCGGCGAACTGCGCGTGCACCACCTTGACCGCGACCTGCCGACCCGAGGCCGAATGCGCCAGATAGACGACGCCCATGCCGCCGGATCCGAGCCGGTCCAGCAGCCGGTAGTCGCCTATGGTCTTCGGATCACCGGCGCTCAGCGGCACCGCGCACCCCTCCCCATGTGCCCGTCGGCACGTGCCATGACGTACGTATGAAGCTGCCTCAGCCTAAAGGGCGGTCAGTACGGGCGGCAGGGCGCTCTGGCCCGGGCCTCCGGGCCGTCGGGGAAAACCCTGAGTCACCCCTGACGCACCCCCAACCGCCCCCGAGGTCTGCCGGTTTCCTTTGACGCGCGTCCACGGCGCTGCCAGCGTGATGAGTATCGAGCGTGGGCGAAACCTCTCAAGGAGACTTCCGAATGAACGGCGAAGCCGCAGGAGTGGTCGGCGCGGGGGGCGTCTTCGTGCTCCTCATCGTGGTCGTCTGGCAGATCGCGGCGACGTGGCGGGCCCGGATGCTGAGCGCGCGCGAGGAGCAGTACAAGGAGCTGGCGACGAAGTACGCGAAGCTCATGGAGGACAACCTGGAGCTGCACCGCCGCACCCTCGACGAGCTGACCCAGGCCCGGCTGTCCATCGAGACGCTGGAGAAGCGGAAGCAAGCGATCGAGTGACACCGGGCGCCCGCCGTCCCCGAGGACCACATGGTGCGGGCCCCCGGCGCACAGAGCGTCGGGGGCCCGCACCGACCGTGTCGGCCTTGTCTGTCCCCTCCGTGTTGCCGCGGCGGCTAGGCCAGGGCTCGCTCGTCGGCGGCGTCCTCGGTGTCGGCCGAATCCGACGCACCGGAGTTGCTGGGCCCGCTCTCGGTGCCGCGGCTGACCACCGCGTTGTGCCGCTCGGCCCAGGTGGCCAGCGCCATCTCACACGCGTGGTCCACATGCCGCAGCCCGCTCAGATCCAGCCGCACCTCGCGCTTGCGGGGCAGCGCCTCCAGCTCGTCGAGCAGCTTGGGCAGCCGCAGGAAGGTGGCGTTGCCCAGCACCTGTACGCGTACGGGGTGGTCCTCCGGCGCGCCCTTCAGCCCGGCCACCTCGACATGCACATGCGAGGTCTCCCAGGCCGACTTGGCGACCGCCATCAGCAGGCCGATGATCACGCCCTCGAACATATTGGTCACCACGATCGCGGTCGCGGTCACCATCAGCACCACGGCCTCGCCCCGGTGCGTACGCCACAGCGGTCCCAGGTCCTTGACCGGGATCAGCTTCCAGCCCGCGTGCACCAGCACACCCGCCAGCGCCGCGACCGGGATGACGCCGAGCGCCGAGGGGAACAGCACCGCGAAGACCAGCAGCCACACGCCGTGCAGCACCCGCGAGGCCTTCGTCCTGGCGCCCGCCTGCACATTGGCGGCGCTCCGGACGATCACCGCGGTCATCGGCAGGGCACCCAGCGCGCCGCACACCGCGTTGCCCGCGCCCTGCGCCATGAGCTCCTTGTCGTAGTCGGTCCGCGGGCCGTCGTGCAGCCGGTCCACGGCCGCCGCGGAGAACAGGCTCTCGGCCGACGCGATCAGCGTGAAGGCGAGCACGGTCCCGAGCACGCCGATCTCCGCGAGCTGCGCGAACTCACCGCCGCCGGGCGGCTGCACGGCGTCCAGCAGACCCTTCACCTCGACCCGCGCGACCGGCAGGTCCATCCCCACCGTGGCCACCGTGGCGAGCGCGACCGCCGCCAGCGGAGCGGGCAGCACCCGCGCGCCCCGCTTCCAGCGCGGCCAGAACACCAGCACCGCGATCGTGCCCGCGCCGATGGCCACCGCCTTGAGCGCCGCGCTCGACCCGGCCACGTCGACGACGAGACCGGGCAGCCCGCCCAGCTTGCCCAGGCCGCTGCTCGGCGCCTTGGTGTCGGCGAGCGCGTACAGCTGTCCGGCGATCAGTACGAGGCCGATGCCCGCGAGCATGCCCTGGACGACCGCGACGGAGATCGCACGGAACCAGCGGCCCAGGCGCAGCGCGCCCATCGCCAGCTGGAGCAGCCCGGAGACGAGGACCAGGACGCCGAGCGCCGCGAGGCCGTATTCCTGCACCGCCTCGTAGACGAGCACCGTCAGACCGGCCGCCGGTCCGCTGACCTGAAGGCTGCTGCCGGGCAGAAGACCGGTGATCAGGCCGCCGACGATGCCGGTGATCAGGCCGAGCTCGGCCGGGACACCCGAGGCGACCGCCACGCCCACGCACAAGGGCACGGCGACCAGGAAGACGACGAGAGACGCGGTGAAGTCGGCGCGGAAGGTCCCGGCACCGGCGGACGAGCCGTCGGTGCCTCCCGCCCCGCGGAAACGGTTGAGAAGAGTCTTTTGAAATGGCATGAGGGTTGCCTCCAGTGCGCCCCGGCACCGGCACATGGGCAGGCGCGGGCGCGGCATAGCGCTGCGTCAGTTGGGATCGATGGAATCGGTCGCTAGCTGATGAGTTCGCCGGCTGAATGAGCTGAGAGAGCGTGGTCGACCGCCACTGCGGGCGGTGCGCTTCTCAGCAGCGGAAGATCTGGAGGGAGACCGGCAGCTCGCCTGATCTCGACACGGGGACGGCCTGCCGTCCCGTGAGAGGCGCGACGGCCGTGGAGCGCGGCTCCAGGCGGCCCGCGTCGCAACCGCACACACATCCGGATTTGCCGGTGGTGGTGGGCGCGGTCAGTGGTGCCCGTGCGCCGCGCAGCCCCTTGCAGTCGTCGGCCCCGGCGTCGCGATGCGCGAACGGGGTGACCTTGACGGCCGGACGGGACTCGGCCACGGGAGCGGTGACCATCCTCTGCGGGTGGGTGACCTGCGCAGATGCGCAATCGGCGGCGATGAAGAGGGCGAGCAGTACAGACACCGCGGCGAACAGCACACGGCCGGCATGCCCGACGGTCCTCACCATCGCCCCCCCTCTGGTCACGAGTTGGACACCGAACTCCATTATGTCCAAAGGATCGTGACCATTTGCAAGTCGCTATGTAACCGATCTGTGAACGCGGAGTCATCTAACAGGAGCGGTCAGCTCCGATTACCCCGGCGGACGCCCGCGCGGAGGCGACCCCCCGACGCGCCGGGCTCCCCGTACCGCCACCTGGACACTCCACACACCTACCCCGCCCCGGTGCGAGGATGGCCCCGTACGTCCCCATCCCTTCACACAGCTCTGCACAACAGCTCCACACAGCAACTCGCGAGGTGAGCCGCACCATGACGGAGAAGGTCGCCGTGCTCGGCACGGGAAAGATCGGCGAGGCCCTGCTCAGCGGAATGATCCGCAGCGGCTGGTCCCCGTCCGACCTGCTGGTCACGGCCCGCCGCGCGGAGCGCGCCGAAGAGCTGCGGACCCGCTACGGCGTCGAGGTCGTCTCCAACGCCGAGGCCGCCAAGATCGCCGACACCCTCATCCTCACCGTCAAGCCGCAGGACATGGGCGCCCTGCTCGACGAGCTCGCCCCGCACGTCCCCGTCGACCGGCTGGTGATCTCCGGCGCGGCCGGCATCCCGACCGCGTTCTTCGAGGCGCGCCTGGCCGCCGGCACCCCGGTCATCCGGGTCATGACCAACACCCCCGCCCTGGTCGACGAGGCCATGTCGGTCATCTCGCCCGGCAGCCACGCCACCGAGGAACACCTGGCACACGCGGAGGCGATCTTCGGCGGCGTCGGCAAGACCCTGCGCGTCCCCGAGACCCAGCAGGACGCCGCGACCGCCCTCTCCGGCTCCGGCCCCGCCTACTTCTACTTCCTCGTCGAGGCGATGACCGACGCCGGCATCCTGCTGGGCCTGCCCCGCGACAAGGCCCATGACCTGATCGTCCAGGCGGCGATCGGCGCGGCCGTGATGCTGCGCGACAGCGGAGAGCACCCGGTCAAGCTGCGCGAGGCGGTGACCTCGCCGGCGGGCACCACCATCAGCGCCATCCGCGAGCTGGAGAGCCACGGCGTGCGCGCCGCGCTGATCGCCGCCCTGGAGGCGGCCCGCGACCGCAGCCGCGAGCTCGCCTCCGGCAACGGCTGAGAACAGCCGAGGGGTCCGGATCGGCGGGGTGGGAGGGGCTCAGCCGGCCGACGGCAGCAGCCCCACCGCCTCGTACGCGGCGTCCACCCGCGGCCGCGCCAGCCCGCGCGCCCGCTCCGCCCCCGCCCGCAGCACCCCGTCCACATACGACGGGTCGGCGCACAGCTCCGCGTGGCGGGCCCGGATCGGCCGCAGCAGCTCCACCACCGCCTCGGCCGTGTCCTTCTTCAGCGCCCCGTACGACGAGTACTCACCGGCCAGCTCCTCCGGCGCCTTGCCATCCGTGCCATCCGTGCCATCTGCGCCATCCAAGCCATCCATACAGGCCGCGAGAATCTCCAGCAGATTGGCCACCCCGGGCTGGGCCTCCCGGTCGTACACGACCTCGCTCCCGCTGTCCGTCACCGCCCGCATCACCTTCCTGCGGACCGTGTCCTCCTCATCGAGGAGATAGACGATGCCCGCCGTCTCGGCGTGCGACTTGCCCATCTTCGAGGTCGGGTCCTGTAGATCCATGACCCGGGCGGCGACCGGCGGACGCGTCATCCGGGGCACGGTGAAGACCGCCCCGTATCGCTGGTTGAACCGCTGCGCCAGCACCCGGGCCAGCTCCACATGCTGCGCCTGGTCGTCCCCGACCGGCACCTCGTCCGTGCCGTACGCGAGGATGTCGGCGGCCATCAGCGCCGGGTAGGTGAGCAGCGACAGCCGTACGCTGCCGCCGCCCGCCCGCTCCCGCGCGGTCTTCTCCTTGTACTGGATCATCCGCCGCATCTCGCCGTCCGTGGCCGTGCACTCCATCAGGTACGACAGCCGTGCGTGCTCGTCCACATGGCTCTGCACGAACAGCGTGCACCGGTCCGGGTCCAGCCCCGAGGCCAGCATCAGCGTGGCCGCCTGCCGACTGAGTCTCCGCAGCCGGGCCGGATCGTGCTCCACGGTGAGAGCGTGCAGATCGACGACGGAGAAGAGCGCATCGGCGCCGTGCTGGTCCTCCTGGACCCACCGCCGCACGGCTCCGAGGTAGTTCCCGAGCGTCAGATGGCCGGTGGGTTTGACCCCACTGAAGATCCGCCTGCGTGAGCGCGTCTGTGCGGGTGTCTGTGTCTTCGCCTGTGCCTGTGCCTGTGCCTGTGCGATCGCCATGTCTGTGCCGCTTCCCGTCAGGTCGGGACCGCCGCGGACCGGAGAGCCGACTTGTGTGCGGGACGGGACACATGAACGGCCGCCGGAGCGGCGGCCGTGTGGATGCGATGCGCGCTGAGTGGGCCGCCGGTCAGACGGGCCACCACTGCTTACTGCGCGCACGCGTAGTCATGGCTCCGGACCGTACTCCCTCGGGGCCCGAATGACCACGGGGCCGCGTGGTTGATCGTCATCGGAGCGTCGTGTACAGTCCTTCGAGTTGTCACGGAGCCGTAGCGGTTCTTCGACAGCCACTCGCGCCGCACCGGCGGCAAACCACTGCAGCACGGCCCCTCATCGGGATGGATTTCGGCGTGCCCGGAATTCTGTCCCCGGAGCTCGATTATGAGCCCCGGAGGAAATCCGCTAAAGTAGTGAACACGCCGGAAGGCGCGAAAAACCCCGCTCCAACAGGGGGCCGGAAACGGAATTCGGACCGGGAACGGACCGGAAAACGGATCTGGTAAGGTTGGAAACACCGAAGGGAAGCGCCCGGAGAAACCGGTGAAACGGTTTCAAAG
>NZ_JBIRPV010000015.1:0-245381 GCF_044332865.1 Streptomyces sp. NPDC021225
TTACATTCCGAACCCGGAAGCTAAGCCTTTCAGCGCCGATGGTACTGCAGGGGGGACCCTGTGGGAGAGTAGGACGCCGCCGAACAATCTTTGAAGGACCCTTGGTCCCAGCGTTCATGCTGGGACCAAGGGTCCTTTTGTTTTCCCTGAAACGCGTCGGCAAGTTCGATGCGCGAGAATGGCTGTAGTACCTCAAGACAGGAGTCACGTCGATGTCCACCAACTCCCCCGACGATCGGTCGGACCGCGAGCCGCGGCGCCGGGACGGCGGTGATCGGCGCGACTTCCGTGAGTCCGGACCGCGGCGTGACGGCGATCGTGGCGGGTTCCAGCGCGGGCGGGACGACCGTCCGTACCGTCCCCGGCGGGACGACGACCGTGGCGGTTTCCGTCGCGATGACAACCGCGGCGGGTTCCGCCGTGACGACCGGCGCGACGACCGGCGCGACGACCGGCGGGAGGCCTCGCGCGGCGATCGCCGTGATGACCGGCCGCGTGGGCCGCGCCGCGACGACGACCGCGGTGGACGGCCCGGGCCCGGAGGGTACGCGCGTCGTGACGACCGCGGCGGGCGGCCCGGCGGTGGGTATGACCGCCGGGATGAGCGCCGTGACGATCGCAGGGACGACCGTCCCCGCGGGCCGCGGCGTGACGACCGGGACAGCGGGTTCCGCCAGGGAGGCTTCCGGCGCGACGAGCGTCGTGACGACCGCCGCGATGAGCGGCCGGGCTTCCGGCGGGACGACGACCGTGGCGGTTTCCGCCGTGATGACAACCGCGGCGGCTTCCGGCGTGACGACCGGCCGGGCTTCCGGCGGGACGATGATCGCGGCGGCTTCCGCCGTGATGACAACCGCGGCGGCTTCCGGCGTGACGACGACCGTGGCGGCTTCCGCCGTGACGACCGGCGCGACGAGCGTCGTGACGACCGCCGCGATGACCGGCGGCGGGACGAACGGCGGGACGACCGGCCTTCGTACCGACGTGACGACGACCGCGGTGGCTTCCGTCGCGATGACCGCCGCGATGACCGCCGGGACGACCGGCCGCGTGGGCCCCGTCGTGACGACCGGGACCGTGGCGCCCGTACCGGCGGCTACGACCGGCGTGATGAGCGTCGTGACGACCGGCCCTCGTACCGTCGTGACGATCGTCGTGACGACCGCCGCGACGATCGCCCGCGCGCCCCGCGCAGGGACGATCGCGAGGGCGGTTTCCGCGGCCGCGACGGCCGTGACGACCGTGGGCCGCGCCGCTCGTACGCGGGGCAGGGCCGTGGGCGCGACGAGCGCCCCGGTGGCGGCTACGGGCGTCGGGACGACCGGTCCGGCGGCTACGGGCGCCGGGACGAGCGCGCCCGCGACCGTGACCGCGAGCCGGTCAAGCGGCTGCCGATCCCCGAGGACGTGACCGGGGACGAGATCGACAAGAGCGTGCGGCAGGAGCTCATGAGCCTGCCGAAGACCCTCGCCGACGACGTGGCGAAGAACCTCGTCATGGTCGCCAAGCTGCTGGACGACGAGCCCGAGCGGGCGTACGAGTACTCGCGCGTGGCGCTGCGGCTCGCCTCCCGTGTCGCGGCCGTGCGCGAGGCCGCGGGCTTCGCCTCGTACGCCGTCGCGAAGTACTCGGAGGCGCTGGCGGAGTTCCGCGCGGCCCGGCGGATGACCGGCACCGTCGATCTGTGGCCGGTGATGGCCGACTGCGAGCGCGGCATGGGCCGTCCGGAGCGGGCGCTGGCGATGGCCGGTGAGCCCGAGGTGCAGAAGCTGGACCGGGCTGGGCAGGTCGAGATGCGGCTGGTCGCGGCGGGCGCCCGGCGCGACATGGGGCAGGCCGACGCCGCCGTGGTGACGTTGCAGAGCCCCGAGCTGGCCTCGCAGTCCGTACAGCCGTGGACCGCGCGGCTGCGCTACGCGTACGCCGACGCGCTGCTGGCCGTCGGCCGTGAGAGCGAGGCGCGGGAGTGGTTCGCCAAGGCCCTGGAGGCGGACCAGGGCGGGACCACGGACGCCTCCGACCGGCTCGCGGAGCTGGACGGCGTGGAGTTCGTGGACGCGCTCGCCCCCGAGGAGTTTGAGGAGTCCGAGGAGTTCGAGGAGGCCGAGGAGGCAGAGGAGTCCGAGCAGGTCGGCGACGAGATCGACGACGAGTCCGCGGACGAGGACGAGCCGAAGGACGAGCCGAAGGACCAGCCGAAGGGCGAGGCGAACGGCAGCTGACGCGGCCGGACAGCGAGGGCGGAACCCCGGGCCCGGGGTTCCGCCCTCTGTCGTCTGTGTCAGCCCAGCGCGAGGCTGCGCAGGACCAGGCCCGACGCGGGCTTCGGCCCGAAGGAGGTCGACTTGTGCGGCATGGCGATCCCCTGACGGGCCAGGTCGTGGACGATCCCCTCCCGCACCGGGTGCATCAGCACCGCCGTACCGCCGTGCCGTTCCGCCTGCTCCACGGCCGCCGCCGCGTCGTGGATGTAGCCGATGTGGGCGGGGGTGTCCGGGACCTTCCAGAGGTGCTCGAGCAGCAGGGAGTGCAGGACCGTCGCGTCGAGGGTGCGCCATGCCTCGGGCCGGCCGGTGGGGACCGTACGGGCCAGGAGTGCCGGATCGGGGCGGTCCAGGAGGTGGAAGCCGCCGTGCCCGGCGAGCAGGAAGGCGTTTCCGGCCCTCGGCTCGTCGGCGGCCTTCGCGAGCGTGGCCAGCGCCTGCGGGAGCGGCCCGTCGACCGGCCGTACGCGGAAGGCGGCGCCTTCAGAGCCGGTCCCGCCGGCGCTCCCCGGGCCGGACAGGGCGGCCAGCGCCTCCCTCGGCGACAGCTGGTGCAGCAGCCGGTGGATGGCCCTGACGCGCAGCGGATAGCGGGCGGTGTCGACGAGCAGGACCAGGCCGAAGTCCCAGGGGCCGGGCTCCGCCCGCTCCTCGCGCAGCCGCAGATAGGTGGCCCAGCGGTGGTGCCCGTCGGCGATGAGGGCCTGCCGGTGGCGGAGGTCGGCGGCGATCTCCGTGAGGTCGGCGGGGTCGGTCACCCGCCACAGGTGGTGGCTGAAGCCGTCCTCGGTGGTCGTGGACAGCAATGGGCGGCCTCGGACGGTGCGTTCGACGACGCTGGCCGCGCCGGTGACCGAGCCGTCGCTGCGGTAGGCGAGGAGCAGCGGCTCCAGGTTGGCGGCGGTGGCGCGCATCAGGGCGGCGCGGTCCTCGACCACATGCGGCATGACCTCCTCGTGCGGGAGGACCACGCCCTCCTCGCGCGGGCTCAGCCGCAGGGCGCCGATGATGCCCCGCTGGAGCAGATGGCCGTCACGCTGCTCGTAGACGTAGAGCGCGGGCTCGGGGTCGGGGGCGAGTATGCCGTCGGCCTGCCAGCGGCGCAGCGTCTCGGCGGCCTGCCGGTGGCGGTCGGCGGGGGTGTCGGCCTGCGGGAGGATGAGGCGGACGATGTTGTACGGGTCCGCGGTCTCGAGCGCGCGCAGCCCGTCGGGGCGCACCACGACGTCGTACGGCGGGGAGGTCACGGCAGCCAGGCTGCCGACGCGCTCCGCGACGTAGCGCAATCCCCGGAACGGGGCGAGCTGAAGACCTTGCCCGACAGGCCCTGGAATGCTCATCAGTGAATGCTATGCCGTCCGGCGCGATCAGAGATGATCGATGGACAGACGCACATTTATGCGAGGAGCGTGTCCCTCTATGAATCCCCCCGTGACCCAGAACGTCCGCACCCGTCCGGCGGCCGGAGAGCGGCCGCTGAGCGAGGCGTACGACACCGCCCTGCTGGACCTCGACGGGGTGGTGTACGCGGGGGGCGAGGCCGTCGAGCACGCCGTGGAGTCGCTGGTCACCGCGCGGGACGGCGGGATGCGGCTGGCGTATGTGACGAACAACGCGCTGCGGACGCCCGAGGCGGTGGCGGAGCATCTGACGCGGCTCGGGGTGCCCGCGACGGCCGAGGATGTGATCACTTCGGCGCAGGCGGTGGCCCGGCTGATCGCCGAGCAGGTCCCGGCCGGGGCCCGGGTGCTGGTGATCGGCGGCGAGGGGCTGCGGGTGGCCCTGCGCGAGCGCGGCCTGGTGCCGGTGGAGTCGGTGGACGACGACCCGGCGGCGGTGGTTCAGGGGTACGGCGGGCCCGAGCTGCCCTGGGGGCGGCTGGCGGAGGCGGGGTACGCGGTGGCGCGGGGCGTGCCGTGGTTCGCCTCCAACACGGATCTGACGATTCCGAGCGGTCGGGGCATCGCGCCGGGCAACGGCGCGGCGGTGGAGGTCGTCCGCATCGCCACGGGCCAGTATCCGCAGGTCGCCGGGAAGCCGCTGCCGCCGATGCACCGGGAGACGATCCTGCGGACCGGCGCGCGGCGGCCGCTGGTGGTCGGGGACCGGCTGGACACCGACATCGAGGGCGCGTACGCGGGCGGCGTCGACTCGCTGCTGGTCCTGACCGGGGTGACCACCCCCGCGCAGCTGCTGGCCGCCGAGCCCAAGTACCGGCCGACGTATGTGGACCGCGACCTGAGGGGCCTGCTGGCGCCCCAGCCCGCGGTGGAGCCCGCGGGGCCGGGTGACGAGGACGGCTTCCGGTGCGGGGGCCGGCTGGCCCGGGTGCGGCAGGGCGCGCTGGTGTTGGAGGGGGACGGTGACGACCCGCTGGACGGGCTGCGGGCGCTGTGCGCGGCGGCGTGGACCGAGGCGGGGGACGGGGCGTGTGACGCGGACGCGGGGAAGGCGCTGGCGATGCTGGGGCTGTGACGGCCCCTCGTGCGGCCCCCGGGCGGACCCCCGGGCGGCCCCTCGGGCTGTCTCGGGCTGTGACGGCCCTGCCGGGCTGACGGCACCCTCCCGAGACGCGGCAAGGTAGGTTAGGTTAACCTAACCTCAGTTGTGATTGGCCTTGCTGCGAGGTGGAGTTCCGCGTGACCCTGCTCAGTCCGGCGAGAGCCGGGACCGAACCAGCGACCGCGCCACCCGGGCGGCGCTCCGCGCGCCGCGCCGCCGGGCTCGCCGCCTCCCTGGTGGTCCTGTTGGTGATCGTGGCGGCCAGCGTCGCGATCGGCGCCAAGCCGATCCCGCTGGGCGAGGTGTGGCACGGCCTGTTCCACTACAGCGGTACCGACACCGACGTGGTGGTCCGGGACGTGCGGGTGCCGCGCACCGTGCTCGGGCTGCTGGTGGGCGCGGCCCTCGGGCTCGCGGGCGCGGTGATCCAGGCGCTCACCCGCAATCCGCTCGCCGACCCGGGGCTGCTGGGGCTGAACGCGGGCGCGTCCGCCGCCGTCGTCTCGGCCATCAGCTTCTTCGGCGTCACCTCCCTGACCGGCTATGTGTGGTTCGCCTTCCTCGGCACCGCCGTCGCGTCCGTGCTCGTGTACGCGCTCGGCGGCAGCCGGGGCGCCACGCCGGTGCGGCTGGCGCTCGCCGGGACGGCGGTGTACGCGGCGCTCTACGGCTATGTCAACGCCGTTGAGCTGCTGGACACGGCGGCTCTGGACAAGATGCGTTTCTGGACGGTCGGTTCGCTCGCCTCCGCGAACATGACGGTCGTCAAGCAGGTCGCGCCGTTCCTCGTCGTCGGCGCGGTCCTCGCCCTGGCGCTCGGCCGGGCGCTGAACGCCGTGGCGCTCGGCGACGACACGGCGCGCGCCCTCGGCGCCAACCTCAACCGCACGCGCCTGCTCGCCATGGTCGCCGTCACCCTGCTGTGCGGGGCCGCGACCGCCGCCTGCGGGCCGATCGCCTTCGTCGGCCTGATGGTGCCGCATCTCGTACGCGCGCTCACCGGGCCCGATCTGCGCTGGATCCTGCCGTACGCCGCGGTGCTCTCGCCGGTCCTGCTGCTGGGCGCCGATGTGCTCGGCCGGGTGGTGACCCGGCCCTCGGAGCTTCAGGCCGGCGTCGTGACCACGCTCATCGGCGGGCCCGTCTTCATCTACCTCGTCCGGCGCCGAAGGATGGCCCAGCTGTGAACGCGAACGCGAGCGCGAGCAAGATCAGGAACGGCGGCGGCAACGCGCCCGGGGCGCGCGGAGCCGTGCTGCGGACCCGCGGCGGGCTCTCGCTCCGGCTGGATGTCCGCGCGGCGCTGGCGGGGCTGCTGCTGGCCGCCGTGGCGCTGGCCATGGGCGTGGTGCTGATCGGCACCGGCGACTTCTCGATCGCGCCCGGCGACGTCGTACGCACCCTGTTCGGCGGCGGCACCCCGGCCCAGGACTTCATCGTCAACGACCTGAGGCTGCCGCGTGTGCTGGTCGGGCTGCTCGTCGGCGCGGCCCTCGGCCTGGCCGGCGCGCTCTTCCAGAGTGTCTCCCGGAACCCGCTGGGCAGCCCGGACGTGGTCGGCTTCGGGCAGGGGGCGGCGGCCGGGGCGCTCACCGTCATCGTGCTGTTCCAGGGCGAGCCGTACCAGGTCGCGATCGGAGCCGTGGCCGGCGGCCTGGTGACGGGGCTCGGCGTCTACGCGCTGGCCTGGCGGCAGGGCGTACACGGCTACCGGCTGGTGCTGGTGGGCATCGGCGCGTCCGCCATGCTCAGCGCCGTCAACGGCTATCTGCTGACCAAGGCCGACCTGGTGGACGCGTCGCGCGCCACGGTGTGGCTGACCGGCTCGCTCAACGGCCGGGACTGGGAGCAGGTCTGGCCCCTGGCGTGTGCGTGCGCGGTGCTGCTGCCGGTGGTGCTCGGGAACGCCCGGGGCCTGCGGATGCTGGAGATGGGCGACGACAGCGCGTACGCCCTCGGGGTGCGGGTCGAGCGGACGCGGCTGGTGATGGTCCTCGCGGCCGTCATGCTGACCGCGGTCGCCACCTCCGCCGCCGGGCCCGTGGCCTTCGTCGCGCTGGTCGCGCCGCAGCTGGCCCGCAAGCTCACCCGCGCGGCCGGCCCCAACCTGTTGCCCGCCGCCCTGATGGGCGCGGCCCTGCTGGTCACCGCCGACTGGTCCGCGCAGCGGCTCTTCGGGGCCGACCAGCTGCCGGTGGGAGTGGTCACCGGGGTGCTGGGCGGCTGCTATCTGCTGGGGCTGCTGATCACCGAGCGCCGGGCGGGGCGGATATGACGGCGGGCGCGACGAGGGACGCGACGAGGGACGCGACGAGGGACGGCGGCGCGGGCCGGATGAGCACGGACGAGACGCGAGACACAGCGGGCGGCATGGACGGTATGGCGATCATGGGAGGTACGGGCGGGATGCGCGGTACGGACAAGGGGACTCGGACACAGCGGCTCACCGCCGAAGGGCTCACCCTCGCTTACGACCGGCGCACGGTCGCCGAGGGCCTGTCCGTGGCCATCCCCGACAACTCCTTCACCGTGATCGTCGGGCCCAACGCCTGCGGCAAGTCCACCCTGCTGCGCGCGCTGTCCCGGATGCTCAAGCCCACCGTCGGGTCCGTACTGCTCGACGGGCAGGCGATCGGCTCGCTGCCCGCCAAGAAGGTCGCCCGCACCCTCGGGCTGCTGCCGCAGTCCTCGATCGCGCCCGACGGGATCACCGTCGCCGACCTGGTCGCGCGCGGCCGCTATCCGCACCAGGGGCTGCTGCGGCAGTGGTCGGAGACGGACGAGCGGATCGTCGGCGAGTCGATGGCGGCGACCGGCGTGGCCGAGCTCGCGGATCGCTATGTCGACGAATTGTCCGGCGGCCAGCGGCAGCGGGTGTGGATCGCCATGGCCATCGCCCAGCAGACCCCGCTGCTGCTCCTCGACGAGCCGACGACCTACCTGGACATCCAGCACCAGATCGACGTGCTCGACCTGTGCGCCCAGCTCCACGAGGAGCAGGGCCGCACCCTCGTCGCCGTGCTCCACGACCTCAACCACGCCGCCCGCTACGCCACCCATCTGATCGCGATGCGCGGCGGGGAGGTCGTCGCCGAGGGCGCGCCCGGGGAGGTGGTGACGGCCGAGCTGGTGGAGCGGGTCTTCGGGCTGCGCTGCCAGGTGATCGACGACCCCGAGACCGGCACCCCGCTGGTGGTGCCCGCCGCGCGCCGGCCCCGTACGCCCGCGGCCGCGGCGTACGTGACAACGGAGGACGCGCCGGAGGAGGACGCGACGGTAGAGGACGCGCCGGAGGCGGGTACGGCGGAGATGGCGGCCGCGACGGCGGTGGGCTCGGCTACAGCAGCTTCCGCAGCCGCAGCAGATCGCGGAAGCCTGCCTCCAGCTTGACCCGGCCGCTGCCCCAGGCGCGCGCGAAGTGCAGCTCGCCGTCGACCAGGGCCACCAGGTCGTCGCCTGACATGGTCAGCCGGATCTCGGCGCGCTCGTCGGGCAGGCCAGGCACGACCGTCACGTCCTCTATGCGGCCATCGGTGAGACGTCCGAGGAAGGTGATGTCGAGGTCGGTGATCCGGCAGCTCACCGAGCGGTCGAGCGCGGCGGCGCTGCGGAGGTCCCCGTTCGCGCCCGCCAGGTTCTCCGCCAGTTTGTCGAGTGCGCTGCGGCACTCCTCCATGGTCGCCATCGCGACAGACGGTACCCCAGGTCCCGTACGTCGGAGAATGCGCGGTTCGCGGTAGCGTCGGGACCATGAGTGAGCCGATGGAGGGCGCGCGGCCCGAGCCTGAGCCGGGTCCTGGGGCGCCGGCCGCCGTGGCGGAGGCGCCGGGGACCGTGCCGGAGCCGCCGTCGGAACGGTCGTCGGAACCGGCGCGCCCGGCGGATCCGGTGCCGCTCGGCGTCACCCGGACGCCCACCGGCGTCGCCGAGGTCGACGCCCAGCTGGAGCGGCTGGCCGACGCCGACCACCTCGCCGCGAGCGGCCACCTGGAGGTGTACGAGGATGTGCACCGGGGCCTGCGCGACGCGCTGACCGCCCTGGACCGGCGGCCGGGCCCACCGGCCCCGCCGACCCCCGGCGCGTAGCCCCCGCCCGCCCACCCGGTAACCCGCACCTCGTAGGACGACAGGAGCTGAACCACCCGTGGCTGTGACCCGCCCACGACGCGTACGACTCGACGCCGAGCTGGTGCGCCGCAAGCTGGCCCGCTCGCGCGAGCACGCGAGCCAGCTGATCGCCGCGGGCCGGGTGACCGTCGGCGGACAGATCGCGACCAAGCCCGCCACCCAGGTGGAGACCAGCGCGGCGCTCGTGGTCGGCAAGGACGACAGCGACCCGGACTATGTCTCGCGCGGCGGGCACAAGCTCGCGGGCGCGCTGCTCGCCTTCAGCGAGGAGTACCGCGGGCGGACGGGCGGCGCGGACGCGCCCCCCGCCCCCGCCCCCGCCGGTGGCGGCGGTCTGCGGGTCGCAGGGCGGCGCGCCCTGGACGCGGGCGCCTCCACCGGGGGCTTCACCGACGTCCTGCTGCGCGCCGGGGCCGCCCATGTCGTCGCCGTGGACGTCGGATACGGACAACTCGCGTGGTCTTTGCAGAGCGATGAACGCGTCACCGTCATGGACCGTACGAACGTACGTGAATTGACGCTCGAGCAGATCGGCGGTGACCCCGTGGACCTGGTCGTCGGTGACCTGTCCTTCATCCCGCTGGGGCTGGTGCTGCCTGCCCTGGTGCGCTGCGCCGCGCCCGAAGCCGACCTGGTGCTGATGGTCAAGCCCCAGTTCGAGGTCGGCAAGGAGCGGCTGGGCAGCGGCGGGGTGGTCCGCAGCGCGCTGCTGCGCGCCGAGGCCGTCCGTACGGTCGCCGAGCGGGCGGCGGAGCTGGGACTGGGAGTCCTGGGGGTCACCGCGAGCCCGTTGCCCGGCCCGTCGGGCAACGTCGAGTACTTTCTGTGGATGCGCGCCGGGGCGCCGGCACTCGACCCGGCCGATGTCGACCGTGCAGTGGCGGAGGGGCCCAGTTGACCACTTCAGAAGCTTCAGCGGCAGCTACGGCAGCAGCTACGGCAGCGGCTTCGGCAGCGGCGGAGCGCACCGTATTCCTGCTGGCGCACACCGGCCGCCCCGCGGCCATCCGCAGCGCCGAGCTCGTCGTGCAAGGCCTGCTGCGCTGCGGCATCGGGGTGCGGGTGCTCGCCGCCGAAGCCGCGGACCTGCCGCTGCCTGCCGCGGTCGAGCTGGTCGACGCGGGCCCGGACGTCCTGGACGGCTGCGAGCTGCTGATCGTCCTCGGCGGTGACGGCACGCTCCTGCGCGGGGCCGAGTTCTCGCGCATCTCCGGGGTGCCGATGCTCGGCGTCAACCTGGGCCGGGTCGGCTTCCTCGCCGAGGCCGAGCGGGACGACCTGGACAAGGTCGTGGACCGGGTGGTGACCCGCAGCTACGAGGTCGAGGAGCGGATGACCATCGATGTGCTGGTCCGCACGGACGGGCAGATCGTGCACACCGACTGGGCGCTGAACGAGGCCTCGGTCGAGAAGGCCGCGCGGGAACGCCTCCTCGAGGTCGTCACCGAGGTCGACGGCCGCCCCGTCTCCCGCTTCGGCGGCGACGGCGTCGTCTGCGCGACCCCGACCGGCTCGACGGCCTACGCCTTCTCGGCCGGCGGGCCGGTGGTGTGGCCCGAGGTCGAGGCGCTGCTGATGGTCCCCATCAGCGCGCACGCCCTCTTCGCCAAGCCCCTGGTCACCTCGCCGCGCTCGGTGCTCGCCGTGGAGGTGCAGCCGCAGACCCCGCACGGGGTGCTGTGGTGCGACGGGCGGCGCACCGTCGAACTGCCCGCGGGTGCGCGGGTGGAGGTCCGGCGGGGCGCGGTCCCGGTCCGTCTGGCACGTCTGCACCACGCCTCGTTCACCGACCGGCTGGTGGCGAAGTTCGCCCTCCCGGTCGCGGGCTGGCGCGGCGCGCCGCACTAAGGGCTGTCCGGCGGGGGCTTTGCTCCTGGGCCCCCGAGGTCCGGGAGCAGAGCCTTTGCGGCCCCTGACCGGGGTGCGGGATGGCGCCCGGATATAGGGATGGGCGGGTGGGTGACGTACCCCAGAGGGGGAGCCCCATCGCATCTCGCCCGCGAAACCTCGTATGGTCGTGGTCGTGCTGGAGGAGATGCGGATACGTGCGCTGGGCGTCATCGACGACGCCGCCGTCGAACTGTCGCCGGGTTTCACCGCGGTGACCGGTGAGACCGGCGCGGGCAAGACCATGGTCGTCACCAGTCTCGGCCTGCTGCTGGGCGGGCGGGCTGATGCCGCGCTCGTGCGGATCGGTGCCAAGGCGGCGGTCGTCGAGGGCCGGATCACCGTCGACGCCCGGTCGGCGGTGGCCGTCCGGGCCGAGGAAGCGGGGGCCGAACTCGACGACGGAGCGCTGCTGATCAGCCGCACCGTCTCCGCCGAAGGCCGTTCGCGCGCCCATGTGGGCGGCCGCTCGGTGCCGGTGGGGCTGTTGGGCGAGCTGGCGGACGACCTGGTGGCCGTCCATGGCCAGACCGATCAGCAGGGGCTGCTGCGCCCGGCGCGGCAGCGCCAGGCCCTGGACAGATACGCGGGGGCCGCGGTCGCCGGGCCGCTGGAGAAGTACGCGGCGGCCTACCGGCGGCTGCGCGCGGTCGCGGCCGAGCTGGACGAGTTGACCACGCGCGCGCGGGAGCGGGCGCAGGAGGCCGACCTGCTGCGCTTCGGCCTCGAGGAGATCGCCGCGGCCGAGCCGCAGCCGGGGGAGGACGCCGAACTGGCCGCCGAGGCGGAGCGCCTCGGGCATGCCGAGGCCCTCGCCTCGGCCGCCACCGCCGCGCACACCGCCCTGGCCGGGCACCCGGAGGACCCCGAGGGCGTGGACGCGGCCACTCTGGTCGCGGGCGCGCACCGGGCCCTGGAGGGCGTCCGCTCCCATGACCCGGCGCTCGCCGCGCTGGCCGACCGGATCGCCGAGGTCGGCATCCTGCTGTCCGATGTGGCCGGGGAGCTCGCCGGTTACGCGGACGACCTGGACGCCGATCCGCGGCGGCTGGCGACCGTCGAGGAGCGCCGGGCCGCGCTGGCCCATCTGACCCGTAAGTACGGCCAGGACATCGCGGACGTGCTGGCCTGGGCGGAGCAGGGCGCGACCCGGCTGGCCGAACTGGACGGCGACGACGACCGCATCGGCGAGCTGACCGCCGAGCGCGACGCGCTCCGCGCCGAACTGGGCGAGCTCGCGCAGGCGCTCACCGACGCCCGTACGGAGGCGGCGGCGCGCTTCGCCGGCGCGGTCACCGCGGAGCTGGCCTCGCTCGCGATGCCGCACGCCCGGGTGACCTTCGCGATCGGCCAGACCGAGGCCGCGGAGGAGACGGCGGGCATCGAGGTGGGCGGCCGTGCGGTGCTGTTCGGGCCGCACGGGGCCGACGAGGTCGAGCTGTTGCTCGCCCCCCACCCGGGCGCCCCGCCCCGTCCGATCGCCAAGGGGGCGTCCGGCGGTGAGCTGTCCCGGGTGATGCTGGCGGTGGAGGTGGTCTTCGCGGGCTCCGACCCCGTGCCGACCTATCTCTTCGACGAGGTGGACCAGGGCGTCGGCGGCAAGGCGGCGGTCGAGGTCGGCCGGCGCCTGGCCAAGCTCGCCCGGACCGCGCAGGTCGTGGTCGTCACCCACCTGCCCCAGGTCGCGGCCTTCGCCGACCGGCACTTGGTGGTGGAGAAGACCAACGACGGGGCGGTCACGCGCAGCGGTGTGAAGGCGATGGAGGGCGAGGACCGGGTGCGGGAGCTGTCGCGCATGCTGGCGGGCCAGGAGGACTCGGAACTCGCCCGTGCCCACGCGGAGGAGCTCCTGGAGGCCGCCCGGGCCACCCGCTGACCGCCTCCGGCGCCACGCGGAGCCGCGTATCGGCAGAGCCCCCACCCCGCCCCTTCCCGAACCGGAGCCACGCCCCGGACCCCGACCTCGGCCCCCGGACCCCGTCCGGCGTGGCGGGGACCCGCCGGAGCGCTCCCGGCCCGGCTCCGCGACCGGGGTCGGTCGTGTCCCTGTCCCCGCGCCCGCTTGTGCAAGGCCCTTGGACGGGCTCGGCCTCCGGTCGCTGCCGCGCGGCCGCCTCGGCCGCCTCGGCCGGCAGGGTCTGCCGGGGCTCGGCCGGGCCGGGGCGCTCCCGGTCCGCCGGGCCCGTACCGGTCGCGCGGCGGGGCCGGGCGCGGGTCTGCACGCGCGGGCCCGTCCCCGAACCGGGGTCGGCCCACGCGCGGTTTGCACGGCACCCGACGTGTACTCCGTATGGGTGAACCCGCGGACGTACGGGCGAGTCGACGGCGGGCGCGGGGTGGGGGCATGGCGGCGGGGGTGGTCCGGGTGCTGGCATCCTGGGCGGAGCGCACCCGTACCGCCGCGCGCCCACTTCCCACGCCCGAACGCCGTCCCCTCAGGAGCCCCTCCCGCGTGAGCAGCACCGTGAGCAGCACCCCGGTCCCGCCGCAAGGGAACCCGCACGGGAGCCCGCAAGGGAACCCGCACGGGCAGCCGCCTCTGCACACCCTCCAAGTGCTCGGCGGCGGGAGCTCCGGCAGCGGGGTGCATGTGCGGTCGCTGACGGCCGGGTTGGTGGCGCGCGGGCTGCGGGTGACCGTGTGCGGGCCGTGGGGGGCGGAGCGGGGGTACGGGTTCACGGACGCGGGCGCGTGGTTCGTCGGGCTGGACGCCAGGACGGACGCGGGGACCGTGGCGGCGCTGCGCGCGGCCGGTGCGGGGGCGGGGCTGGTGCATGCGCACGGGCTGCGGTCCGGGCTGCTGGCCGTGCTGGCGCTGCGCGGCCGGGGCGTACCGCTGATCGTCACCTGGCACGGCAAGCCGCACGCCGAGGGCGCGCGGGCTCATGCCGTGCGCCTGTTGGAGCGCAGGGTGGCGCGCAACGCCACGGTCGTGCTGGGCGCGTCGTCGGACTTGGTGGATCGGGCTCGTGCACGGGGGGCTCGCGATGCGCGGCTCGCGCCGGTCGCGGTGCCCGCGCCGCGCGGCACACCCCCCAGGGAGGACGGCTGGCGGCAGAAGGCGCGGGCCGAACTCGGCGCCGTGGAGCGGCCGTTGCTGCTGGCGGTGGGCCGGCTGATGACGGACCGGGGCTTCGGGCCGCTGCTGGACGCGGCCCGGGTGTGGCGCGCGCTGGACCCCCAGCCGCTGCTGGCGGTCGCGGGGGAGGGGCCGGACCGGGCGGTGTTGCAGGGCAGGATCGACGCGGAGGGGCTGCCGGTGCGGCTGCTCGGCCGCCGGGACGATGTGCCCTCGCTGCTGGCGGCCGCCGATGTCGCGGTGCTGTCCAGCCGGTGGGAGGCGCGGTCGCTGCTGGCGCAGGAGGCGCTGCACGCGGGGGTGCCGCTGGTGGCCACGGCGGTCGGCGGGGTGCCGGAACTGGTGGGGGAGGCGGCCGAACTCGTGCCGTACGGGGCGCCGGAGGCCCTCGCGGGCGCGGTGATCCGGCTGCTCGGGGATCCGGTGCGCCGGGTGGAGCTGGCCGCGGCGGGGCGGGCGCGGACCGCGGGCTGGCCGACGGAGGACGACACGGTGGCCCATGTCCTCAGCGTCTACGACGAATTGGTTCAGACCTAATTCGGCTCCGGGGCGACGAAGTCCTTGACGCGTGGGGCGGCTGATGGGCAGTGTGCTGGGCGAAGGGCGGGAGAGAGCGCTCTCACCGCGATGGCTCCCGTTACCCCCCACCACCCCCCATATCCCGGCAAACCCCCCACTACGCCGAGGAGTACATGTCATGAGCAGGATAAAAAGCGGGACAAAGAGCGGAACGCTCAGCCGCAGGAGGCTGCTCGGCGGTTTCGCCGCCGCCGCTGCCGCCGGTTCGGGCCTCACCCTCGCCGGCGGCCGGGCCGACGGCGCGGAGCGCGCCGCCACGATGCCGCTCACGGTCGTCAACCACACGGGTCAGTTCGGCAACTCGTCGATATGGCTCTACATCGTCGGCAACGAGGGCGGCCGGCAGGTCCGGGTCACCCCGGACGGCGGGATCGCGCCCATCGCGCTCTCCGACAACGGCCCCGACGGCTGGACCGACTACGCCATCCCGCTCGCCGCGAGCGGCGACACCAGGCTGACCCTGCCCAATATGTCCGGCCGGATCTATGTCGCGCTCGGCTCCAAGCTCAGGTTCAAGGCGGTCACCGACGGCGCGGGCAACGCGGCCCTCCAGTACCCGGCGGGCTGGGTGTCCAGCGACCCCAACTACAACACCCTGCACGACTGCGCGGAGTTCACCTTCAACTCCGCCGGGATGTTCTGCAACACCACCATGGTCGACATGTTCAGCGTCCCGATGTCGATCCGCCTCACCGGGGCCAAGGACCAGACCACCGGCACGCTCAAGAGCGGCGCCCGCGCCAAGGTCTTCGCCGACCTCGCCGCGGTCGACGCCTTCGCGCCCCTCGTCCTCGGCGACCGCCTGCGGGTCATCGCCCCCGGACACGGCCTGGACGCGGGGCTGTTCGCCAAGGACTACCTCGCGGGCTACATCGACGAGGTCTGGTCCGCCTACGCCGCGAAGGACCTCAAAGTCACCACCAACGCGGGCACCTTCACCGGCCGGGTGAGCGGCGGCAGGCTGTCCTTCACCGGCCCCGGCTCCGTGTCCTTCGGCAAACCCTCCACCAGGGACGTGCTCTTCTGCGACGGCGCGCTCGCCGCGCCCAACGACGGCACGACGGGCCCGGTCGCGGCCGTCCTCGGCGCGGGCTTCAACCGCACCACCCTGCACAGCACCGCCGCCCAGCCGACCACCGACCCGGCCGCCTTCTACACCCCCCAGGTCACCAACCACTACGCCAAGGCCATGCACGCGGCGACCGCCGACGGCAAGGCGTACGGCTTCGCCTTCGACGACGTCGCCGACTTCGCGTCGTACATCCAGGACACCGCTCCGACGGGCGTCACGCTCACCCTCACGCCTTTCCAGTAGCTCGGTTCAGGACCTCAGATGTCCTGAGACCGCACATGGCGGCGGGCCTGGAGGGCCAGACTCAGCGCGAGCACCGTCCGAGGGTCCTCCAGGTCGCTGCCCAGCAGCCGGCCGATCCGCGCCAGCCGGTCGTACAGGGTCTGGCGGTTGAGGTGCAGCGCCCGCGCCGTCTCCGCCTTGCGGCCCGCGTGGCGCAGATACGCCTCCAGCGTCGGGACCAGCGGCGGCCGGGCCGTGCGGTCGTGGGCGAGCAGCGGGCCGATCACCCTGTCGACAAAAGCCGCCAGATCCCCGTGTTCCCGCAGTCGCCACAGCAACAGGTCGACATCCAGACTCCGTACGTCGTGCCATGCGCGCTCCGCCGGCCCCCGCGCCGCGCTCGCCGCCTGCGCGGCATGGCGCAGTTCGCCGCCGACCGCGTCCCAGCCGCCCGGCAGCCCCACGACCACCACGGGCGGGTGCGCCCCGGCCCGGTCCGGCCAGGCCCGTTCTACCCCGGCGCGCAGCGCCGCCGCGACGCGCTCGGCCACCGCGCCGCGCTCCGCCGCCTCCCGCAGCCCCACCAGCAGCGGAACCCGCCGCTCCGGGAGCCGTACGCCCAGCAGCACCGGCGCCCCCACCCCCGCCAGCTCCTCCTGGAGCGCATGGGCCAGCGCCGCCCAGCTCTCGGCGGGCCCCGTGCCCAGGCCCCGCCCCGGCTCCAGCGCGGCGAGGCCCGACGGGGCAGACAGTTCTGCCAGCCGCATCACCACCGGCAGCAGCGGACCCTCGCCCGGTCTGAAGCCCAGCACCCTGGCCTGGGCCGGGGCGTCCGCCGCCGCGATCCGGCCCTCGGCGAGTTCGGTGAGGAAGTCCCCGCGCCCGCGCGCGGTCAGCTCCTCCTCCTGGCGGGCCCTCAGCAACACGACCGCCAGCAGATCCGCGGTCCGCTCCGCGGCGAGCCGGTGTACGGGCGCGAGCAGCCCCGCCACCGGCAGTACGGTCAGCCGCGCCCGTACGGAGCCGGGGCCGGGCCCGCCGCCGGGGACGTCCGCCACCACGCTGCCCGCGGGCGGCTCGGGCCGCCGGGCAGCGCGCCGCGACCGCAGCCCCTCCCACACCTGAAGCGGTTCGGCGCCGGCCGGCTGCCCCGCCGCGCCCGGCCCCGCCGCGTACAGCAGCCGGCCGTCGGGGGACTCCAGAAACGCCGGATTGCCCGCGAACCGGGCCAGCAGCCGCAGGATCTCGGGCACCCCGCCGCCGCGCAGCAGCACCTCGGTGCACTCGCGGTGCACCACCTCCGCCCGGCGCAGCACCGCGTAGTGCTCATTGACGATCTCGGTGTGGATCTCCTCCGTGACCGCCACGAACGGCACCTCGCGGTGCAGCTGCACCAGCGGCAGCCCATGCGAGCGCGCCGAGTCGACCACCGCGGCCGGCAGCGCGGTGAACCGGGACCCCAGCTCCACCACCAGCGCCGCGACCCCGCGCTCGGCGAGGCGGCGGACGAAGGCGCGCTGCTCGGCCGGGCGCGGGCCCACGGCGAGGCCTTGGGTCAGCAGCAGCTCGCCGCCCTTGAGCAGCGAGGCGATATTGGGCGCCTCGCACGCGTGGACCCAGCGCACCGGCCGGTCGAGACCGTCCCCGGCGGCCACCACCTCGGGGAGCCCGCGGCGCAGGGCGGGGAGTTCCAGGGCCCGCGCCACGGTGATCGTCCCCTGAGGGTGAGGGGTGGGGGCCTGTGGGCCCTGAGGCCCGGGGTTCTGCGACCCGGGCCCGTCCGGGGGCATGCTCGGGGACGTGGCCGGGCCTACCCTCCGTACGCCCCGGACGCGGTCAGCCGCAGCGCCGTGTCGATCAGCGGCACATGGCTGAAGGCCTGCGGGAAGTTGCCCACCTGCCGCTGGAGCCGCGGGTCCCACTCCTCCGCCAGAAGCCCCAGGTCGTTGCGGAGCGCCAGCAGCTTCTCGAAGAGCTTGCGCGCCTCGTCGACCCGGCCGATCATCGCCAGGTCGTCGGCGAGCCAGAACGAGCAGGCCAGGAAGGCCCCTTCGTCGCCTTCGAGGCCGTCCACGCCCGCGTCCTCGCCCGCCGTCGGGTAGCGCAGCACAAAGCCGTCCGAGGTCGACAGCTCCCGCTGGATGGCCTCGATGGTCCCGATGACCCGCTTGTCGTCGGGCGGCAGAAAGCCCATCTGCGGGATCAGCAGCAGTGAGGCATCCAGCTCCCGGGAGCCGTAGGACTGGGTGAAGGTGTTGCGCTCGGGGTCGTAGCCCTTCTCGCACACATCCCGGTGGATCTCGTCGCGCAGCTCGCGCCAGCGCTCCAAGGGCCCGTCCACGTCGCCCGATTCGATGAGCTTGACGGTGCGGTCCACCGCGACCCAGGCCATCACCTTGGAGTGCACGAAGTGCCGGCGCGGCCCGCGCACCTCCCAGATGCCCTCGTCCGGCTCGTCCCAGTGCTCCTCGAGGTAGCGGATCAGCTTCAGCTGGAGCACGCTCGCGTAGTCGTTCCGGGCCAGACCGGTCATATGCCCCAGGTGCAGCGCCTCGGTGACCTCTCCGTACACATCCAGCTGGAGCTGGCCCGCCGCGCCGTTGCCGACCCGGACCGGCTGCGAGCCCTCGTAGCCGGGGAGCCAGGGCAGCTCGGCCTCGCCCAGCTCGCGCTCGCCCGCGATGCCGTACATGATCTGGAGGTTCTCCGGGTCGCCCGCGACCGCGCGCAGCAGCCACTCGCGCCAGGCGCGCGCCTCCTCGCGGTAGCCGGTGCGCAGCAGCGAGGACAGGGTGATCGCCGCGTCCCGCAGCCAGGTGTAGCGGTAGTCCCAGTTCCGGACGCCGCCGATCTCCTCGGGCAGCGAGGTGGTGGGCGCGGCGACGATGCCGCCGGTGGGGGCGTAGGTGAGCGCCTTCAGGGTGATCAGCGAGCGGACCACCGCGTCCCGGTAGGGGCCGTGGTACGTGCAGTGCTCGACCCACTCGCGCCAGAAGACCTCGGTCGCCTCCAGGGCGCCCTCCGGGTCCGGCAGCGCGGGCGGCTCCTTGTGGGAGGGCTGCCAGCTGATGGTGAAGGCGATCCGGTCGCCGGGGGCGACCGTGAAGTCCGAGTAGGTGGTCAGGTCCTTGCCGTACGTGTCGACCTCGGTGTCCAGCCACACCGAGTCGGGTCCGGCGACGGCGACCGTCCGCCCATCGATCTTGTGCACCCACGGCACGACCCAGCCGTAGGAGAACCGCATCCGCAGGGCCGAGCGCATCGGCACCCGGCCGCTGACGCCCTCGACGATCCGCACGAGCTGCGGGGCCCCGTCACGGGGCGGCATGAAGTCGATCACGCGGACCGTGCCGCGCGGGGTGTCCCACTCCGACTCCAGGACGAGCGAATCGCCCCGGTAGCGGCGGCGGTCGGCGGCCGGCGGAGTGCTGCCCGCGGTCTGCGCGGGGCCCAGGCGCCAGTAGCCATGCTCCTCTGTGCCCAGCAGCCCGGCGAAGACGGCATGCGAATCGAAGCGCGGCAGACAGAGCCAGTCGACCGTGCCGTCTCTGCAGACCAGGGCGGCGGTCTGCATATCACCAATCAGTGCGTAGTCCTCAATACGCCCGGCCACGTACTATCCCCATTCGAACGGCCGTGGTGCCCTCGAAAGGCATTTTTCCACGGTCTCTGAAGTTCTCGACGAGCGCTTGTTCCGGGGGCGTGCTGGTGGTCCCTTGCCGGCCGGCTCGCAGCATTGCGTCCGAGCAGGATACGACGGAGAACAGTGATCCGCTTGAGTCGTCCCACATCGTGGCTCGGATCCCAGCGGCCGATCGGGTGGCCAGGTCACGCATGGTATCCGGACGGCTGCGCAGATGTGACTGCGGCGGCCGCGGGGGCTTCCGGGGCCACGGTACGGAGCCGCCCCCTGCCCAACGGTAGTCGGGGCGGGGCACTGATACCCTGGTAGCCCGTGGACCGGTGGGCGCAAAACCCCCGAACCTCATCGACGGCGCCCCCGGAAAACCGGGGCAGCTGCCGGACCTCGCCCTTCACCTCGCGACCACGGGAGCCCCCTCTTGGCCATTGCCGCTAAGCCCACGACGACCAAGCACATCTTCGTCACCGGGGGTGTCGCTTCCTCACTCGGCAAGGGCCTGACCGCCTCCAGCCTCGGTGCCCTGCTCAAGGCGCGCGGCCTCCGCGTGACCATGCAGAAGCTGGACCCGTACCTCAACGTCGACCCCGGCACCATGAACCCGTTCCAGCACGGTGAGGTGTTCGTCACCAACGACGGCGCCGAGACCGACCTGGACATCGGCCACTACGAGCGGTTCCTCGACGTCGACCTCGACGGCTCGGCCAACGTCACCACCGGCCAGGTCTACTCCACCGTGATCGCCAAGGAGCGGCGCGGCGAGTACCTCGGCGACACCGTGCAGGTCATCCCGCACATCACCAACGAGATCAAGCACCGCATCCGGCGCATGGCGACCGACGACGTGGACGTCGTGATCACCGAGGTCGGCGGCACCGTCGGCGACATCGAGTCGCTGCCCTTCCTGGAGGCGGTCCGCCAGGTCCGCCACGAGGTCGGCCGGGACAACGTCTTCGTGGTGCACATCTCGCTGCTGCCGTACATCGGCCCCTCCGGCGAGCTCAAGACCAAGCCCACCCAGCACTCGGTCGCCGCGCTGCGCAACATCGGTATCCAGCCCGACGCGATCGTGCTGCGCGCCGACCGTGAGGTCCCGACCTCCATCAAGCGCAAGATCTCGCTGATGTGCGACGTCGACGAGGCGGCCGTGGTCGCCGCGATCGACGCCAAGTCGATCTACGACATCCCCAAGGTGCTCCACTCCGAGGGCCTGGACGCGTATGTCGTGCGCCGCCTCGACCTGCCCTTCCGCGACGTCGAGTGGACCCAGTGGGACGACCTGCTCAAGCGGGTCCACCAGCCCGACCACGAGGTCACCATCGCCCTGGTCGGCAAGTACATCGACCTGCCCGACGCCTATTTGTCGGTGACCGAGGCGCTGCGCGCGGGCGGCTTCGCCAACAAGGCCCGCGTCAAGATCAAGTGGGTGACCTCCGACGACTGCCGTACGGCCGCCGGTGCCCGGCAGCAGCTCGGCGACGTCGACGCGATCTGCGTCCCCGGCGGCTTCGGCGACCGCGGGGTGAACGGCAAGGTCGGCGCGATCACCTACGCCCGCGAGAACAAGATCCCGCTGCTGGGCCTGTGTCTCGGTCTCCAGTGCATCGTCATCGAGGCCGCGCGGAACCTGGCGGGCATCGAGGGCGCCAACTCCACCGAGTTCGAGCCCGCCACCAGCGACCCGGTGATCTCCACCATGGCCGAGCAGCTCGACATCGTCGCGGGCGAGGGCGACATGGGCGGCACCATGCGGCTGGGCATGTACCCGGCGAAGCTCGCCGAGGGCTCGATCGTCCGCGAGGTGTACGGCGACCAGCCGTACGTCGAGGAGCGCCACCGCCACCGGTACGAGGTGAACAACTCCTACCGCGGGGAGCTGGAGAAGAAGGCCGGGCTGGTCTTCTCCGGCACCTCGCCCGACAACAAGCTGGTCGAGTACGTCGAGTACGCGCGCGAGGTGCACCCGTACCTGGTCGGCACCCAGGCCCACCCGGAGCTGCGCTCCCGGCCCACCCGTCCGCACCCGCTCTTCGCGGGGCTGGTGAAGGCGGCTGTGGCGCGGCAGGCGGATGCGGCGGCCGCGGTGGCCGCGCGGGGCGCGGCGGCTGGGCGGCGCGCGGAGGGCTGAGGGATACCGAGGGATACGGTTGACCTGGGCGGGAGCGGCTCGTGCCGCCCCGCCCGGGCCCCTCGTTCCCGGGCCGTTCGTCGACGAGAGGACGCTGAGTCGAGCATGCGCATCCAGGACACCCCCGAGGAGTGGCGGGTCACCGCCACCGCGACGCCGTTCACGGGCAACAAGACCAGCGTGCGCACCGACGAGGTCGTCATGCCCGACGGCTCCAGGACGTCCCGCGACTACCAGGTCCACCCCGGTTCGGTGGCCATCGTCGCCCTCGACGAGGAGGGTCGCGTCATCGTGGTGCGGCAGTACCGCCATCCGGTGCGGCAGCGGCTGTGGGAGATCCCGGCCGGTCTCCTGGACATCCCCGGGGAGAACCCGCTGCACGCCGCGCAGCGTGAGCTGTATGAGGAGGCGCACGTCAAGGCCGAGGACTGGCGGGTGCTCACCGACGTCTACACGTCGCCGGGCGGCTCCGACGAGGCCGTGCGGATCTTTCTGGCCCGGGGGATCTCGGAGGCGGAGGGCGAGCGGTACGAGGGGGACCACGAGGAGGCCGACATGGAGCGCGCCCGGGTCCCTCTCGACGAGCTGATCGCGGGCATCCTGGCGGGGGAGCTGCACAACACGTGCCTGGCGGCCGGCGTTCTGGCGGCCCACGCCGCGCGGTCCGGCGCGGGCTTCGAGTCCCTGCGCCCGGCGGACGCCCCCTGGCCGGCGCGGCCTTTCGAGGCCTGACGGCCTGCTGCTGTTCGTGGGTGGTGCGCCTGGTGTGCGTGGTGGGTGCCGGGGGCGGGGCCTCCGGGGCTGTCACCCTGGACCGCATATTTACGGCGCCGGTGCCCGGAAGCGAGACCTTGCCCGGAACTTGGCGCCACACATATGCGTAAGCGTCCAGGGCACCACCCCTGCACCCCCACCCCCTCCCGTCTCGTCGGCGGCCCTCCGCCCGGTGCCCCGCCGCCGGAGTCGGCTCCGGTCCGCCCGGGGCCCTAACCACCAGCCCGTCAGCGGCGCCGCAGGCCGGGGGCCAGGCGGCGGAGCCCCATGGAATCGGGAAGGGGCGGGGTGGGGGAGAGCCCCCTTCGGCCGCGCGGGCGGTCTCCGCGGTGGTGCCGCAGGCCGGGCCCGCCCGCTGGGGCACCCGAGGGCGCCGGGGGTCAGGGGGCGGAGCCCCATGGAATCGGGAAGGGGCGGGGAGGGGAAGACCACCGCAATCCGAACATCCGCGCATCCGATCAGGTGATTTTCGACCCACCCCATCGGCCGGGAGTGCCGAAGCCATGACGCCGGGTCAACTACGCTCGGAGGGATCCCGACCGCACCCGCGGCGGGCTCGTACGCGCAGGTGGACGGGGATGGGGCCAAGTGGCGGAGCAGGTGGTCGACACCGATGGGGGGCCGGTCCCCGGGAAGCGGCTGCCGCCGCCTGTCGACGGCCGACCTGGTCCGCCGCCGCAGGCCGAGGCCGGGCCCGCGGCGCCTTCCGCCGGGCGGGGGGACGAGGCGGGCGGGTTGTGGAGCGGCGCGACGCGCGCGGTGCTGTTCGCGGCGGCGGCGTCCGTGGGGAGCGGCTTCGCGGGGCGGCGGCGCGAACTGCTGTCGCTGCGGGCCGACATCGACCGGGCCGGCCTGGACACCCTCGCCGGCCGCAAGCCTCCCCGCAGCCGGGTGCTGCTGATCGCGGGCCGCCCAGGTTCGGGCCGTACCGCGCTGGCCGAGGAGCTGGTGCGGCGGCTGGCCGACGACTATCCGGACGGGGTGCTGCGCGCGCGGCTGGCCATGTCCGGTGGCGATCCGGTGCCCGTCGAGCGGACCGCCCGCGATCTGCTGGCCGTGGTCGGGGTGTCCGTCCCGGCCGGGGCGGACGAGGACGAGCTCAGCGAGGCGCTGCGCGACGCGCTGGCGGGGAAGCGCGTGTTGCTGCTGCTGGATGACGCCGTGGGTGCCGAGCAGGTGGACGCGCTGTTGCCGGACGCGCCGGACGGCCTGGTCGTCGCCGTGTCGCGGGGCCCGCTGACGGGGGTGCCGGATGTGCGCCCGTGCACGCTCGGCGGGCTCGATGTGAGCGCGGCGATCGGGCTGCTCGCGCAGTACGCCGGGACCACCCGCATCACCTGCGACCCGACGGCCGCGCAGTCCCTGGTCGAGGAGTGCGGCGGCCAGCCCGCCGCACTGGTGCTGGCCGGGGGCTGGCTCGCGGCTCGTCCGCAGGCGTCCGTGGCCGACGTGGTGAACCGGCTGCGGGAGCTGCCGCCGGGCACCGGTGACCAGGACCGGGGCGCGCGCCCGCTGGCCCGTGCCTTCCGGCTGGCGTACGAGGCGCTGCCGCCGGCCGCCGCCCGGCTGCTGCGGCTGCTGGTGCTCGCGCCGGGCGGGTGGGCCGACGCGCAGACAGCGTCCGCGCTGGCCGGCTGCTCGGTGTCGGACGCCGAGGCCGCGCTGGAGGGCTTTGTCGCGCACGGGCTGCTGCGCCCGCTGCCGGACCGCCGGTATCTGGTGCCCGGCTGCCTGGACCCGATGCTGCGGGCGGCGCTGCGCGCCCAGGAGCGCCGGGCCGAGGTGGAGCTGGCCGGGGCCCGGATGCTGGAGCGGACCGTGCGGCAGCTGCACGCGTGCCGGCTGGCGGCCCAGCCGGCGGGTTCGCCTGCCCGGAAGAAGCTGGCGGGGATGCCGCGGTCGCTGCGGTTCACGTCGTCGGGGGCCGCGGCGAGCTGGCTGGAGTCGCGGCTGCCGGCGCTGCTCGAGGCCGCCCGGCTGGCCGTCGAGGACGGCGGGCTCGACACGCTGGCGCGCCGGCTGGTGGCCGGGCTGACGCTTGCGCTGGGTGCCCATCGGAGCGCCGAGAAGGCCGCCCCGGAGCTGTACGGGCTGCACCGGCTGTTGCTCGATGTGGCCCGCCGCCGCGATCTGCCGGCGGAGGAGGCCGCGGCGCTGCTGAACCTGGGCGACCTGGACGCGCGGGCGGGCCGGGTGGAGGAGTCGCTGGTGCGCTACAAGCACGCGCTGGACGCGGCCAGGGACGCGGGCGACCCGTACACCACCGGGCGCTCGCTGGAGTCCATCGGCGGCACCTACGAGGACCTGGGGGACTGGCACCGGGCGGCCGACTGGTACGGGCGGGCGCTCCAGCTGCGGCTGTCCCAGGGCGATCGCATCGGGGAGGCGCGGCTGTACGAGCGGCTGGGCACGGTCCACTCCCGCACCGGCCAGTGGGGCGAGGCGCTGCGCGCCTGGCGGGCGGCCGGGGCCGCCTTCCGGCGGGCGGGCAATCCGCAGGGCGCGCTGCGGGCGGCGGAGGCCCTGGACCGGCTGGGCGATCCGGGCGCGGCGGAGGCACATCGCCGCGCCGCGCGGCGGCTGGCGGCGCAACAACGGGGCGGCAGCGGGGCGGGGGAGAAGGGGCGCGGCAGCGGGGCGGGGGAGAAGGGGCGCGGCAGCGGGGCGGGGGAGAAGGGGCGCGGCAGCGGGGCGATGACGGAGACAGAAGAGGCATAGGGGCCTAAGAAACCGGCAGCGGATCGGCGAAAGGTTGATGCAATGCAAGGCTAGACAGCGCGGGATCCTTCATTAGACTGGGTGTACCGCGATTGGTGCGGTCGTCTCCGGCATGCGGACGCATTCCGGTTTGTCTGCTTAGAGCCCGGATATCCCCACGATTCAAGGACCGTGATCGACGTGAAGGTCGGTATTCCCCGCGAGGTCAAGAACAACGAGTTCCGTGTGGCCATCACGCCTGCCGGTGTGCATGAGCTGGTCCGCGGCGGCCATGAGGTCTTCGTGGAGCGGGGGGCCGGCCTCGGCTCCTCCATCGCGGACGAGGAGTACACGGCCGCCGGCGCCGGCATCCTCGGCTCGGCGGACGATGTGTGGGCCACCGCCGACCTGCTGCTCAAGGTCAAGGAGCCCGTCGCGGAGGAGTACCACCGGCTGCGCAAGGACCAGACCCTCTTCACCTACCTCCACCTGGCCGCCTCCAGGGAGTGCACGGACGCGCTGCTGGAGTCCGGCACCACCGCCATCGCCTACGAGACGGTCGAGACCGCGAGCCGCGCGCTGCCGCTGCTCGCGCCGATGTCCGAGGTGGCGGGCCGGATCGCGCCGCAGGTCGGCGCGTATCACCTGATGCGGTCGGCCGGCGGGCGCGGGGTGCTGCCCGGCGGGGTGCCGGGCGTGGCCGCGGCGCGCGCCGTGGTCATCGGCGGCGGGGTCTCCGGGTGGAACGCGGTGCAGATCGCCCTCGGCATGGGCTTCCACGTCACCCTGCTCGACAGGGACATCAACAAGCTGCGCGAGGCCGACAAGATCTTCGGCAACCGGGTGCAGACCATCTCCTCCAACGCCTACGAGCTGGAGAAGGCCGTGCTCGCCGCCGACCTGGTCGTCGGCGCGGTGCTCATCCCCGGCGCCAAGGCGCCCAAGCTGGTCACCAACGAGATGGTGTCCCGGATGAAGCCCGGAAGTGTACTTGTCGACATCGCGATCGATCAGGGCGGCTGCTTCGAGGACTCCCGGCCGACCACGCACGCGGAGCCGACCTTCACGGTGCACGACTCGGTCTTCTACTGCGTGGCCAACATGCCGGGCGCGGTGCCCAACACCTCCACCCACGCGCTCACCAACGCCACGCTCCCGTACATCGTGGAGCTGGCCAATCGGGGCTGGCGGGACGCGCTGCGCCGGGACGCGGCGCTGGCCAAGGGGCTCAATGTCCATGAGGGCGAGGTCGTTTACGGCCCGGTCGCCGAGGCGCACGGCCTGTCGGCCGTCGAACTGAGCTCGCTGATCGCCTGAAACCGGCCCGGCGGTCAACTCCGACCGTCAACAACAGGTCAATAACGGGCATCCGGCCGGGTCTTGCCGTAAGGCGGGGTCCGGCCGTTGATGTGTCCGATACGACCCGTAACGCGGATGACAGGCTGCTCGGTCAACTCGCCCTAAAAGTAACTATTAAGACGCTTTGCCCGTCGAGGAATCCTCGCTTCACACCCCATACGCCCTTGACAGCGGGGTGTTCGATTGCCGACACATCGTGCCGTGTCCGGTGGATTGTGTTGCTGCGAACCGCCGACACGCCATAGAGTCGCCAACCGTCGGCATGGTGTCACGCTGACCTATCTAGAAATTTCCTGGTCACCAAGGAGGTAGGACGACTTGTGAATGAGTCGACATTTTCTCCCGGGGGTGGTCTACCAGGATCGGCTGCGCGGGGCCAGGGTCCCTCGGGGCTCGAGGCTGTCGGCTCTGTCGCTGTCCGCACCTTCGCCACGCACCAGAACATGACGACAGCCCACCAGAGTCAGAGCATGGACGGCCATCACGTGAACGCCATGGCCGGCGACCAGGGGGGCATGGATCCCGCCCGCTTCGCCGACTACGACGACCTCCCCGACGGGCACTTCTACGACCCGGACGCCGAGTACGAGCCGGATCCCGAGTACGCGGCCACGCTCGCGCCCGACGCGGCCCGCCAGCGACGCGAGCGCATCGGCCCCACCGGGCGGCCGCTGCCGTACTTCCCGATCCCCGGACCGCTGACCGACCACGGCCCCGCGAAGATCATCGCGATGTGCAACCAAAAGGGCGGCGTCGGCAAGACCACCTCCACCATCAACCTCGGCGCGGCGCTCGCCGAATACGGCCGCCGGGTCCTGCTCGTCGACTTCGACCCGCAGGGCGCCCTGTCGGTCGGCCTCGGCGTCAACCCGATGGAGCTCGACCTCACGGTCTACAACCTGCTCATGGAGCGGGGCATGTCGGCCGACGAGGTGCTGCTCAAGACGGCCGTGCCCAACATGGACCTGCTGCCCAGCAATATCGACTTGTCGGCTGCCGAGGTGCAGCTGGTCAGCGAGGTTGCCCGGGAGTCCACCCTCCAGCGCGCCCTCAAGCCGCTGATGGCGGACTACGACTACATCGTCATCGACTGCCAGCCCTCGCTCGGCCTGCTCACCGTGAACGCGCTCACCGCGGCGCACAAGGTGATCGTGCCGCTCGAGTGCGAGTTCTTCGCGCTGCGCGGTGTGGCGTTGCTCACGGAGACGATCGAGAAGGTCCAGGAGCGGCTCAACCCCGAGCTCGAACTGGACGGCATCCTCGCCACGATGTACGACTCGCGCACCGTGCACAGCCGTGAGGTTCTGGCCCGCGTGGTCGAGGCGTTCGACGACCACGTCTACCACACGGTCATCGGCCGTACGGTCCGCTTCCCCGAGACCACGGTCGCGGGTGAGCCGATCACCACGTACGCGTCCAACTCCGTGGGTGCCGCCGCATACCGTCAGCTCGCCAGGGAGGTGCTCGCCCGGTGTCACGCCGAGTGAGTCTGCCGGGAGCCGACGAACTGTTCCGCACCACCGGAGGAACGGCGCTCCAGTCGTCCTCCCCCGCGTCCTCCCGCCGTCAGAACGGCGGCGAGGCGCGGGTGCCCGCCCCGGCCGGCGACCCCGACACGGCCGCTGACGGGGCCGAGGGCGGCCCGGGAGAGCGACGGGGGGCGGAGGACGCGGAGCAGTCCGGCGCGGCCGAGCACAGCGGCCGGGAGGCCGGTGCCCGTGCGGACGCCATCGCCGACCGCCGCCCGGCGGGCGGCGGTGAGCGGCCCAAGAGCCGTCAGCCGCAGGACGGACCGCCCGCGTCGGCCCAGGCGGGCCCCGCCCGCCGCCGCGGCCGCGCGGCCAACCGCCGCCCCAGCGGCCGCGAGCGCCACGACGAGAAGATCACGGTCTATGTCTCCGCCGAGGAGTTGATGGACCTCGAGCACGCCCGGCTGGTGCTGCGCGGCGAGCACGGCCTCGCCGTCGACCGCGGCCGGATCGTCCGCGAGGCGGTCGCGGTCGTCCTCGCCGACCTCGAGTCGCGGGGCGACGCGAGCATCCTGGTGCGCCGCCTGCGCGGTCGCTGACGGGGTCGGGCGATAGCCTGCCCGCTCGTAGGGCCGCGCCGCCCGACCCCCGCTCCCTGGACCGCGATGCCGAAGAACCCCGCCCCCGCCCCGCCCCCTCGCCCACCCCGCCGCACCCTCGGCCGGGGCCCCGGCACGGGCCCGCGCGCGGCAGGCACCGAGCCGGGGGAGCAGATCCCCGGCCCTGCGATCCCGCCCGACGAGGCGGTGGCCCCCGCCGAGCCAGAGCCAGAGCCCGAGCCAGAGCCCGAGCCCGAGCCCGAGGCCGGGTCCGTCCCGGGCCCTGAGCCTGAGGCCCCGGTCGACACGGCTGACACGGCTGACACAGTCGATGCGCGGCCGGCTGAGCCCTCTGAGCCCACTGAGCCCTCCGAAGTCGGGAGTGGCGCCGAGGCCCCCGCCGACGCGCAGGGCAAGTTCACCGTGCGGCTGGCCAACTTCGAGGGGCCCTTCGATCTGCTGCTCCAGCTGATCTCCAAGCACAAGCTCGATGTCACCGAGGTCGCCCTCTCCAAGGTCACCGACGAGTTCATGGCGCACATCCGGGCCATGGGACCGGACTGGGACCTCGACCAGACCACCGAGTTCCTGGTCGTCGCCGCGACCCTCCTCGATCTCAAGGCCGCCCGGCTGCTGCCCGCCGCCGAGGTCGAGGACGAGGCCGACCTGGCCCTGCTGGAGGCCCGCGATCTGCTTTTCGCGCGCCTTCTCCAGTACCGCGCGTTCAAACAGATCGCGGACATCCTGAACGACCGGCTGATCGCCGAGGCCCGCCGCTACCCGCGCACCGTCGGCCTGGAGCCGCACCACGCCGACCTCCTCCCCGAGGTCGTCATCAGCATCGGCGCGGAGGGGTTCGCGAAGCTGGCCGTGAAGGCGATGCAGCCCAAGCCCAAGCCGCAGGTGTACGTCGACCACATCCACGCCCCGCTGGTCAGCGTGCGGGAGCAGGCGGAGGTCGTGGTGGCGCGGCTGCGGGAGCTGGGGGAGGCGAGCTTCCGGACGCTGACCGAGGACGCGCCCGATGTGCTGACCGTCGTCGCGCGGTTCCTGGCGCTGCTGGAGCTTTACCGGGAGCGCGCGGTGCACCTGGACCAGGAGGAGGCGCTCGGCATGCTCATGGTGCGCTGGACGGGCGCGGAGGGGCGGGAGCCGCTGGTCACCGACGAGTTCGACCAGGAAGAGCAGCAGGGGGAGAAACAGCCCGAGAAGGAGGCGGAGACGTGAGCGAGCAGCAGCCATCCCGCACCGCCGAGGCCCCGTCCGGGTCCTCGGACCTCTCCGAGCTCGACCTCAAGCCGGCCCTGGAGGCCGTCCTCATGGTCGTCGACGAGCCCGCCACCGAGGAGCACCTGGCCAAGATCCTGGACCGGCCGCGCCGGGCGGTCCGGGGCGCGCTGCGCGAGCTGGCCGACGAGTACACGGGCCAGGGCCGCGGCTTCGAGCTGCGGCTGGTCGCGGGCGGCTGGCGCTTCTACACCAGCCCCGCCTACTCCGCGGCCGTCGAGCGCTTCGTCCTGGACGGCCAGCAGGCCCGGCTCACCCAGGCCGCTTTGGAAACCCTCGCCGTGGTCGCGTACCGTCAGCCGGTCAGCCGTTCCCGCGTCTCGGCCGTGCGCGGGGTGAACTGCGACGGCGTGATGCGGACCCTCCTTCAGCGCGGCCTCGTGGAGGAGACGGGAACGGAACCGGAAACAGGTGCGATCCTGTACAGGACGACGAACTACTTCCTGGAGCGGATGGGCCTGCGCGGCCTGGACGAGCTTCCCGAGCTCGCCCCGTTCCTCCCGGAGGCGGACGCGGTCGAGGGCGAGTCGCAGGAAGGGCTGCCATCCTTCGACCCGGACGCCCCGGACCCGGACGACGACCACGACAACGGCCGCGACAACGGCCACTCTCAGACGGAATCTTGATGCGAAGCAGCGGCAGGAACAGCAGGGGCACCGGCGGGCAGAACTACCGGGGCGCGGGCAACGGGCGCGACGACAAGCAGAAGCGCGCGGGCCGGCCCCGTCCCGAGGAGCGCCGCTACGACGTGGGCGGCGGCCAGCCCGGCGGCTCGAAGAGCGGTGGCCGGGGGAGCGGTGGCCCGTCCGGCGCCGGGGCCGGCGGCGCCAAGGCGGGCGGCCCGAAGAGCGGCGGCCGCGGCCGCAAGCCCGCGGCCCCGGCCCGGCCGCGCGAGTACGAGGCCCAGATCGAGGAGCGCAACCGCGCCCGGCACGACAAGCCGCGGGTCAATCTGCCCAAGACGTTCCCCGGAGCCGAGCAGGAGGGCGAGCGGCTCCAGAAGGTCCTCGCCCGCGCCGGCATGGGCTCGCGCCGCGCCTGCGAGGAGCTCATCGACCAGGCCAGGGTCGAGGTCAACGGCAAGATCGTCACGGAGCAGGGGCTCCGCGTCGACCCGGAGAAGGACGAGATCAAGGTCGACGGGCTGACCGTCGCCACCCAGTCGTATCTCTTCTTCGCGCTGAACAAGCCCGCGGGCGTGGTCTCCACCATGGAGGACCCGGACGGCCGCCAGTGCCTGGGCGACTACGTCACCAACCGCGAGACCCGGCTCTTCCACGTCGGCCGCCTCGACACCGAGACCGAGGGCATCATCCTGCTCACCAACCACGGCGAGCTGGCCCACCGCCTCACCCACCCCCGCTACGGCGTCACCAAGACCTATCTCGCCGCGATCCAGGGCCCCCTCCCGCGCGACCTCGGCAGGCGGCTCAAGGACGGCATCCAGCTGGAGGACGGCTACGCCCGCGCCGACCACTTCAAGGTCGTGCAGAACACCGGCAAGAACTACCTGGTCGAGGTGAGCCTGCACGAGGGCCGCAAGCACATCGTGCGGCGCATGCTCGCCGAGGCCGGCTTCCCGGTCGACAAGCTGGTGCGCACGGGCTTCGGCCCGATCGCGCTGGGCGACCAGAAGTCCGGCTGGCTGCGGCGGCTGACCAACACCGAGGTCGGCATGCTGATGCGCGAGGTCGAGCTCTAGCCGGCCCGGCTCCCCGGCCCCCGGCGACCGCGGATGTCCGCAAGGTGGTCGCGGCCGCGGCGCGCCCGGTCGGCCTCGCTAGGCTGACCGGGGGACGCCGGGGGCGGTACGGAAAGGGAGCACAGACGTGGCGGTACGAGCGGTCCGCGGGGCAGTCCAGCTGGAGCGGGATGAGCCACAGCACATGCACGAGCAGGTCTCCGCGCTGCTCACCGCCATCCTGGAACGCAACGCCCTGACGCCGGACGACCTGATCAGCGTGTGGTTCACGGCCACCCCCGATCTGCACAGCGAATTCCCCGCCGTCGCCGCCCGCAAGCTCGGGATCACCGACGTGCCGCTGATCTGCGCCCAGGAGCTGGACATCGCCGGGGCCATGCCGCGGGTGGTCCGCGTCCTCGCGCATGTCGAGTCCGGCCTGGCCAAGGCCGACATCGCCCATGTCTACCTCGGCGCAGCCGCCGCCCTCCGTAAGGACATCGCCCAGTGAGAACCGCGCTCGTCATCGGCACCGGCCTGATCGGCACCTCCGTGGCGCTCGCCCTGGCGGGCCGCGGCGTCCGGGTGCACCTCAGCGACCAGGATCCGGACCGGGCCCGTACCGCGGCGGCCCTGGGCGCCGGTACGGCGGAGGAGCCGGAGGGGCCCGTCGACCTGGCGGTCGTCGCCGTACCGCCCGCGCATGTGGCCCGGACCGTCGCCGAGGCGATGCGCCGGGGCGTCGCGCGCGGCTTCCTGGACGTCGCCAGCGTCAAGGGCGGCCCGCGCCGCGAGCTGGAGGCGCTCGGCTGCGATCTGACCCGGTACCTCGGCACGCACCCCATGGCGGGCGCCGAGCGGTCCGGGCCGCTGGCCGGGACGGCCGACCTCTTCGAGGGCCGCCCGTGGGTGCTCACCCCCACCAGCGCCACCGACACCGAGGTGCTCAACCTCGCGCTCGAGCTGGTCGCGCTGTGCCGGGCCGTGCCCGTGGTGATGGACGCGGACGCCCACGACCGGGCCGTGGCCCTGGTCTCGCACACCCCGCAGCTGCTCTCCAGCATGGTCGCGGCGCGGCTGGAGGACGCGGACGAGACGGCGGTGCGGCTGTGCGGGCAGGGCATCCGCGATGTGACCCGGATCGCCGCCTCCGACCCCGGGATGTGGATCGACATCCTCTCCGCCAACCCGGGCCCGGTGGCCGACATCCTCGCCGCGGTCGCCGCCGACCTCGACGAGACGGTACGGGCGCTGCGCGCGCTCCAGTCGGCCGACGAGGCCAAGCGGGGCGACGGCGCGGCGGGCATCGAGGACGTGCTGCGGCGCGGCAACGTGGGTCGCGAGCGGGTGCCGGGCAAGCACGGCGCGGCCCCCGCCGCGTATGAGACCGTCGCGGTGTTCATCGGCGACCAGCCCGGCGAGCTGGCCCGTATCTTCGCCGACGCGGGCCGTGCCGGGGTCAACATCGAAGACGTTCGCATCGAGCACGCGACCGGCCAGCAGTCCGGCCTGATCCAGCTCTTCGTCGAACCCCATGCCGCGCCCGGCCTCACGGCGGCCCTGAGGGAACGCGGCTGGTCCATCCGGCAGTGACCGACCAGTCGGCGGACGGATTCCGGCGCGGCCGTCCCGGAGCCTGGGAGGCGCTCTGGCGCCGAGCGGTGCGAGGGTGGCGGTGTGAGGGAGGTCCGGGGCTGGTCGATCCGGCAGTAACCTTGTGCGGGGCTCCATGGAGCGCCCGCGCAACCGCCCGTGCACGAGAAAGGTGTCTGCCACCGTGGAAACCGCCGACCGGACCGCCCCGGCAGCAGTGATTGTCGCGATCGACGGCCCAGCAGGCACGGGCAAGTCCAGCACCTCCAAGGCCGTCGCGGCCAAGCTCGGCCTCGGCTACCTCGACACCGGCGCCCAGTACCGGGCGATCACCTGGTGGATGGTGAACAACGGGATCGACGCCGACGACGCCACCGCCGTGGCCGACGCCAGCGCCAAGCCCGTCATCGTCTCCGGCACCGACCCGTCCGGCCCCACCATCACCGTGGACGGGGTGGATGTCTCCGGCCCGATCCGTACCCAGGAGGTCACCTCCAAGGTCAGCGCGGTCAGCGCGGTCCCCGAGGTGCGGGCGCGGATCACCGAGCTTCAGCGGAGCATCGCCGCCGAGGCGCCGCGCGGCATCGTGGTGGAGGGCCGGGACATCGGCACCACCGTGCTGCCCGACGCCGACGTCAAGGTCTTCCTGACCGCCTCCGCCGAGGCGCGGGCCGCCCGCCGCAGCGGGGAGCTGAAGGGCAAGGACGCCGCCGGCCTGGCCGCCACCCAGGCCGCGCTGGCCAAGCGGGACGCCGCCGACTCGGGCCGCAAGACCTCGCCGCTCGCCAAGGCGGACGACGCGATCGAGGTGGACACCACCGACCTCACCCTCGAGCAGGTCATCGAGTGCGTGGTCACCCTGGTCGAGGAGAAGCGGTCCGCGTGACCCAGAGCCCCGACAAGGCCGCCAAGGCTTCCGCCACGCTGCCCAGCGAGAGCGGCGCCGCGGTCGGCCGCCGGATCGGCATCGGTCTGATGTACGGGCTGTGGAAGCCGCGGGTGCTGGGTGCCTGGCGGATCCCGGCCAACGGGCCGGTGATCCTCGCGGGCAACCACTCCCACAACCTCGACGGCCCGATGCTGATCGGCACCTCGCCGAGGCCGGTGCACTTCCTGGTCAAGAAGGAGGCGTTCGTCGGTCCGCTGGACCCGTTCCTGCGCGGGATCGGGCAGCTGAAGGTGGACCGTGCGAGCGCCGACCGGGCAGCGATCACGGACGCGCTGGGCGTGCTGGAGCGCGGCGGAGTGCTGGGGATCTTCCCGGAGGGCACGCGAGGCGAGGGGGACTTCGCCTCGCTGCGCGCCGGGCTCGCCTACTTCGCCGTACGGTCGGGCGCCCCGATCGTCCCGGTGGCGGTGCTGGGCACCGCGCTGCGGCGCGGCCGGGTGGTGCCGGGGCTGCCGCCGCTGCGCAGCCGGATCGACGTGGTCTTCGGCGACCCCTTCGAGGCGGGCGACGGCAGCGGCCGGCGGACCCGCGCGGCCCTGGACGAGGCGACCGTGCGCATCCAGAAGCGGCTGGGGGAGCATCTGGCCGACGCCAGGCGGTTCACCGGCCGCGTCGGCCACCCATAACGACGTGACAGCCGCGGGCCGTACGGGCCCGCGGCAGCTGCGAGCAGCAGCGAAGGACGACGAGGAATGACTTCATGAACGACCAGATCCACACCGGCGGCGACGAGCACGGTGAGCTTGGCGACGCCGAGTACGCGGAGTTCATGGAGCTCGCCGCGCAAGAAGGGTTCGACCTGGAGCAGGTCGAGGGCGACCTGGCCGCGGCGGGGCATGGCCCGCTGCCGGTCCTCGCCGTCGTCGGCCGCCCGAATGTCGGCAAGTCGACTCTGGTGAACCGCGTCATCGGCCGCCGGGAGGCGGTCGTGGAGGACCGCCCGGGCGTCACCCGCGACCGGGTGACCTATGAGGCGGAGTGGTCCGGCCGCCGCTTCAAGGTGGTCGACACCGGCGGCTGGGAGCAGGACGTGCTCGGCATCGACGCGTCCGTGGCCGCGCAGGCCGAGTTCGCCATCGAGGCCGCCGACGCGGTGGTCTTCGTGGTGGACGCCACGGTCGGCGCCACCGACACCGACGAGGCCGTCGTCAAGCTGTTGCGCCGGGCCGGGAAGCCCGTGGTGCTGTGCGCCAACAAGGTCGACGGCCCCAGCGCAGAGGCGGACGCCGCGATGTTGTGGTCGCTGGGCCTCGGCGAGCCGTACCCGGTCTCCGCGCTGCACGGCCGCGGCACCGGCGACATGCTGGACGCCGTGCTGGAGGCGCTGCCCGAGGCCCCGGCCCAGACCTTCGGCGCCGCCGTCGGCGGTCCGCGCCGCATCGCCCTCATCGGCCGCCCGAATGTCGGCAAGTCGTCCCTGCTGAACAAGGTGGCGGGCGAGGAGCGCGTGGTCGTCAACGAGATGGCGGGCACCACCCGCGACCCGGTGGACGAGCTGATCGAACTTGGCGGGGTGACCTGGAAGTTCGTGGACACCGCCGGTATCCGCCGCCGGGTGCACCTCCAGGAGGGCGCGGACTACTACGCCTCGCTGCGCACCGCCGCCGCCGTGGAGAAGGCCGAGCTCGCGGTCGTGCTGATCGACGCGAGTGAATCCATCAGCGTCCAGGACCAGCGGATCGTCTCGATGGCGGTCGAGGCCGGGCGTGCGATCGTCGTCGCGTACAACAAGTGGGACACGCTCGACGAGGAGCGCCGCTACTACCTCGAGCGTGAGGTCGAGACCGAGCTGGGGCAGATCCAGTGGGCGCCGCGGGTCAATGTCTCGGCGCGCACCGGCCGCCACATGGAGAAGCTGGTCCCGGCGATCGAGGCCGCGCTGGCCGGGTGGGAGACCCGGGTGCCGACCGGGCGGCTCAACGCCTTCCTCGGTGAGATCGTCGCCTCCCACCCGCACCCGGTCCGCGGCGGCAAGCAGCCCCGCATCCTCTTCGGGACGCAGGCCGGGACCAAGCCGCCGCGCTTCGTGCTGTTCGCCTCGGGCTTCCTGGAGGCGGGCTACCGCCGGTTCATCGAGCGCCGGCTGCGCGAGGAGTTCGGCTTCGAGGGGACTCCGCTCCAGATCTCGGTGCGGGTGCGCGAGAAGCGCGGCCGCAAGAAGTAGCTTCCGTCCGCGGGCGGGGTCACGGGTTCAGTATCCGTGGCCCCGCCCGTCGCGCTGTCCGGGCGGCAGCGCGGGCAGATACGTGCGGTGGTGGCGCCCGATGGGCTCCCAGCCCCCGGTGTGGCCGCCCGGGTGGCCGTGGCCGCCGTGGCCCGAGTAGCCGCCCGTGTGGCCGGTGTGGCCCGCATGACCGTGGCCTCCGCTGGTCAGCCCGCGGGGCTGGGCGGGCTGACCGATGGCGCTGAACGCCGTGAACCCCAGATCCTCCTCGTCCGAGCGGTCGCCGGGCAGGGCCCGGAACATCATCCGGTACTCCGCGTACAGCGCGTCGTAGATCGGCGTGGCGGAGGGGCGCCGGTGGTCGCTCAGGGTGTCCTGCGCCGGGCGCATCGCCGGAATGTGGGCGTGCTGGACCGGATACGGGTAGCGGGAGGCCGGGGGAAGGGCTGACCGGGCGGGCGGGTCATACGGGGATCGGGAGGGTGGGGGAAGGGAGGATCGGGAGGGTGGGTCGTATGCGTGCACGTATGTGCCAACGACCCGGCCGCCCGTCGGATGCGGGATCGGCGGCGAATGGGCCGCGTGTACGAGGTCGGCACGGCGGGGTGCGGGCGCGGCCATGGGGATCAGGTGCCCGCGAGCGGCATGGCGGCGCCGACCAGGGCGCCGCGCGCGGCGGCCCGGTCCAGGGCGACGCGCAGCTGGTCCTCGCGCGGCTGGGTGCCGATGGTGCCGGCCGGCGCGGCGTACACCAGCACCTGCTGGGACCTGCCGAGGGCGGCCTGCCAGCCCTCGCTCACCGGCATCGGCTGGTGCGCCTGCCACCACGCCACGGGCGGGCCGCCCGCGGCCGGCATCAGCACGGCGTGCAGCTGCCCCGCGGCCAGCAGCACGGACCAGCCGGGGATCGGCGCCGGGGGCCGGCCGAGGTCGTACACCGGCAGAAAGCCCTGCTCGGTCAGGAGGGGGAGGAAGTCGTCGCCCGGGCCGCCGGTGCCGGGGCGGGCGATCGGCTCGGTCGGCTCGACGACGAGCGCGGGCCGGGCCTCGCCGCCCACCAGGACGACCCCGCTGGTGACGCCGAGCACCGCCTGGGTGTCGGCGACCGGCGGCTCGGGGGCGGGCGGCGCGGTGTCCTCGGCGGTGATGGACCGCACGGCGCCGCGCAGCTGCTCCTCGGAGACCGGCACGACCTGGGAGGGGACGCAGGTGGCGTGCGCGAACGCGAGCACCGCCGTCTCCTGGCCGACGAAGAGCACGGTGCTGGTGCGCTCCTGCTCGGTGTTCCCGGGCGTGCGGCAGGAGGTGCAGTCGTAGCTGCCCGGGGCGTTCTCGCCGGCCAGCAGCCGATCGGCTTCTTCGTCTCCGATCTCGGCGCGTACGTCATCGCTGACGTCGAGCATGCGCGGCACGGGTGGCTCCTCGTATCGGTCCGTGGGCCGGGCGGTTCCCGGCTCCATGTAGTCAACGGGCCATCCACGGCGTGGTCACTGCACTTGAGGCTCTGATGAGCTAAAGACGGTAAAAGTTCCGCACGTTCGCTACCGATTTGACATACGTTCAAGAACAAGACGGTGATGGAGCCCAACCCAGCAACCGTTTCGCCGGTCTGACCCAGTGATAGGCGGACGAGTGCGGTTGTCCGCGGGAAAACGGCGGGAAACGGTTGGATAGCGGGACGGATGCATATCTCATTCCTGATTCACAACGCTTACGGGATCGGCGGGACGATCCGCACCACGTACAACCTCGCCCGCACGCTGGGCGAACAGCACGACGTGGAGATCGTCTCGGTGTTCCGCCACCGTGACGCGCCGGTCTTCGACCCCGGCTCGAACGTGCGGATCAGCCATCTTGTGGACCTCCGCAAGAAGAGCCCGACCTACGAGGGGGCGGACCCTGACCACGCCCGCCCCGCTCAGGTCTTCCCGAAGAGCGAGGGCCGGTACAAGCAGTACAGCCGGCTCACGGACCGGCGGATAGCCGAGCACCTCAGGAACCTGGACGCGGATGTCGTGGTCGGCACCCGCCCCGGCCTGAATGTGCACATCGCCCGTGAGGCCCGCCGCGGCCCGGCGCGCGTCGGTCAGGAGCACCTGACCCTGAGCACCCACTCCAACGCGCTGAAGCGGGCGCTGCGCGGCGCCTACCCCCGGCTCGACGCGGTCACCACCGTCACCCGGGCCGACGCCGAGACCTACCGCGACCAGATGCGGCTGCCGGGCGTACGGCTCGAGGCGGTGCCCAACAGCGTGCCCGAGCCGGGCCTGAGGCCCGCCGACGGCAGCGGCAAGTGGGTCGTCGCGGCCGGCCGGCTCGCCCCGGTGAAACGGTACGACCTGCTGATACATGCGTTCGCCAAGGTCAGCGCGGAGCGTCCGGACTGGCGGCTGCGGATCTACGGCGGCGGCGCCCAGCACGCCAAGCTGCGCGCCCTGATAGACCGCCTGGGCCTCTACAACCACATCTATCTGATGGGCCCCGCCAACCCCCTGGACCCGGAGTGGGCCAAGGGCTCGATCGCGGCCGTGACCTCCAGCATGGAGTCGTTCGGGATGACCATCGTCGAGGCGATGCGCTGCGGTCTCCCCGTGGTCTCCACCGACTGCCCGCACGGGCCCGCCGAGATCATCGACAACGGCGTGGACGGCCGCCTGGTCCCCACCGGGGACGTCGACTCCATCGCCGCGGCCCTGCTGGACCTCATCAACGACGACGAACTGCGGCAGCGCATGGGCCGGGCCGCGCTGGAGGGCTCCGCCCGCTTCGACCCGTCCCGCGTGGCCGGGCGGTACGAGTCGCTCTTCACCGACCTCGTGGCGCGCGGCAGCCTGCGCGGCACCCTGCACCGCGCCCGCGGCGCCCTCCTCAGCGGGGTCTTCGCGACGAAGGACGCGGGCCGCTCGATGCTGGGAAAGGCGCGTACCGCATGAACGAGGATCTCGACACGGCCGACGAGTTCGCTCCGCCGCGCGCCGACTGCATGGCGGACTCCGCCGGCGGGCTCACCTTCCATGTCTCCGACTGGGTTCGTTCCGGGCCCGGGGGCGGCCCCGACGAGGCCGGGTCGGCCGATGCGCTGGTCCTGGTGCGCCGGGGCGCGGACCCCGGCTCCGGGAGCGAGGTGCGGCTGCCGCTCGCGCCCGCCGAGGACGGCAGGCTCCAGGCCGCGCTGCCGAGCACGGTGTCCTTGCCCGAGGGGCGCTGGGACGTCCATGTGGCCCACGGCGAGGTTGAGCCGCAGCGGCTCGCCCCGGGCCTGAACGACCTGCGCTCGCTGGTCGACCGCAGGCCCGGCCCCAGCACCTCGCCGCTGTCCGTCCGCATCCCGTACCCGACCAAGCACGGCAACCTCTCGCTGCGCAGCTGGCGCCGCGCCCCGCACGCCGAGGCGGGGGAGCTGCGGGTCGAGGGCGGCCGGCTGGCGGTGCGCGGCGTGCTGTACCGGGTGGAGCGGCCGTCCGAGTGGCTGGCCGGCGCGGTGGCGGAGGCCCGCTGCCGGCGCGAGCCGTCCCGGGTGTGGACCGGGCCGCTGACGGTGGGCGGCGCGGAGAGCGCGGAGTTCTCCTTCACGCTGCCGCTCGCGGAGTTGGCGGAGGGCTGGACGGGCAGTGAGGAGGCCTGGGACCTGTGGCTGCGCCCGGCGGACCCGGACGCGGCCCCGGTGCGGCTGGCGCGGATCCTGGACGACGTCCCGGACAAGAAGGACATCTTCACCTACCCGGCCCAGCCGGTCGCCGCCCCGCACGGCGCTGCGAAGGCCGGTCCGTACTACACCACCAACAACGATCTGGCGGTACGCGTCGACAGCGCCTGATCAGCGCCCAGCCGACGCCGAGTGGACCCGGGGATGGGGGGATCCCCGGGGGCGGAGCGGTACTAATCTGGACATAAGTGCAACTCGCACCTGTGGAGGTGTGAACGATGATGCCTGTCCTTCTGGTCCTGCTCCTCGCGGTGGTCCTGTTCGGAATCGGATTCGTCGTCAAGGCGCTGTGGTGGATCGCCCTCGCGGTTCTGGTGGTCTGGCTGCTCGGCTTCCTGTTCCACCGCACCGGGGCGACCGGGCGCCGGACGCACTGGTACCGCTGGTGAGAGACGGCATCAGCGGCTGACGCCGTCTTCCCGGCCGTTGAGGACAGCCTTCGTCCTCGACGGCTGGCACACTCGGCGCCATGTTGGAGACCTCAGCACGTCTGCTCCGTCTGCTCTCACTGCTCCAGGCGCACCGCGAATGGTCCGGCGCGGAGCTGGCCGACCGCCTCGGGGTGACCGCCCGCACCGTGCGCCGCGACATCGACCGGCTGCGCGAACTCGGCTACCCCGTGCACTCCAGCCCCGGGACGGCGGGCGGCTATCAGCTCGGGCCGGGCGCCCAGCTGCCGCCGCTGCTGCTCGACGACGAGGAGGCGGTGGCGGTCGCGGTGGGGCTGCGCCAGGCGGCGGGCGGCGGGGTGGAGGGCATCGAGGAGACCTCGGTGCGCGCGCTCGCCAAGCTGGAACAGGTGCTGCCGGACCGGCTGCGCCGCCGGGTGAGCGCGCTGAGCTCCTTCACCGTGCCGTTGATGGGGGGATTCCGCGGGCCCACGGTCGACCCCGCGGTGCTGACCGAGCTGGCGAACGCCTGCCGGGACTCCCGGCGGCTGCGCTTCGAGTACCGCGACCACAACGGCGCGGTCAGCCGCCGTACGGCCGAGCCGCACCGGCTGGTGGCCGCGCAGCGCCGCTGGTACCTGGTCGCCTGGGACGTGGACCGCGCCGACTGGCGTACGTACCGGGCCGACCGCATCACCCCGACGCCGCCGCACGGCCCGCGCTTCGACCCGCGCCGCCCGCCCGCCGAGGACCTGGCCGCGTATGTCCGCGAGGGCGTGTCCACCACCGCGTACGCGGCGCGGGCCACCGTGCTGCTGCGGGTGTCCGCCGAGCGGGCGGCCGAGCACGTCCCGCCGGCGGCCGGGGTGCTGGAGCCGGTCGACGAGCACAGCTGTCTGCTGCACTGCGGCGCCGGGAGCCTGGACGTCATGGTGATCCATATCGCCCTGATGGGCCTGGACTTCGAGGTGCGCGAGCCGGTCGAGCTGACCGACCACGTCCGGGAGCTCAGGGACCGGCTGACCCGGGCCCTGGACTGATCGGGCCCCGCGGGCCCGGTCCCCGCTCGGCCGCCGCGGCCGCGGCGAACCTCGGGTGGTGCAGATCGAAGGCGGGGGACTCGGAGCGGATGCGCGGCAGGGCGTGGAAGTTGTGCCGGGGCGGCGGGCAGGAGGTGGCCCACTCCAGGGAGCGGCCGAACCCCCAGGGGTCGTCCACGGTCACCACGGCGCCGTGTCTGGTGGTCTTCCAGACGTTGTAGAGGAACGGCAGGGTCGACATGCCCAGCAGGAAGGAGCCGATGGAGGAGACGGTGTTGAGGGCGGTGAAGCCGTCGGCCGCCAGATAGTCGGCGTAGCGGCGCGGCATGCCTTCGACGCCCAGCCAGTGCTGCACCAGGAAGGTGAGGTGGAAGCCGGCGAACAGGGTCCAGAAGTGGATCCGGGCGAGCCGTTCGTCCAGCAGCTTGCCGGTGAACTTCGGCCACCAGAAGTAGAACCCCGCGAACGTCGCGAAGACGACCGTCCCGAAGACCACGTAGTGGAAGTGGCCCACCACGAAGTAGGTGTCGGTGACGTGGAAGTCCATGGGCGGCGACGCCAGGATCACCCCGGTCAGGCCCCCGAAGAGAAAGCTGACCAGAAAGCCCACCGCCCACAGCATGGGCGACTCGAAGGACAGCGAGCCGCCGATCATGGTGCCGATCCAGTTGAAGAACTTCACCCCGGTCGGCACCGCGATCAGAAACGACAGCAGCGAGAAGAAGGGCAGCAGCACCGCGCCGGTCGCGAACATATGGTGGGCCCACACCATCATCGACAGCGCCATGATGGCGATCGTCGCGCCGATCAGGGTCACATAGCCGAAGACCGGCTTGCGGGAGAAGACCGGGATGATCTCGGTGATGATGCCGAAGAACGGCAGCGCGATGATGTACACCTCGGGGTGGCCGAAGAACCAGAAGAGATGCTGCCACAGCAGCGCGCCGCCGAACCGGGCGTCGAAGACCAGCGCCCCGAACCGCCGGTCCGCCTCCAGCACCAGCAGCGCCGCCGCCAGCACCGGGAAGGCCATCAGGATCATGACCGAGGTGAAGAGGGTGTTCCAGGTGAAGATCGGCATCCGGAACATCGTCATGCCCGGGGCGCGCATGGTGATGATGGTCGTCAGGAAGTTCACCGCGCCGAGGATCGTGCCGAACCCCGCCATCGCGAGCCCCATGATCCACATGTCGGCGCCCACGCCGGGGGAGCGGACCGCGCTGTTGAGCGGGGCGTACGCGGTCCAGCCGTAGTCCGGGCCGCCGCCGGGCACGGCCAGGCCGCAGATCACGATCACCCCGCCGAACAGAAAGAGCCAGTAGGAGAGCATGTTCAGGCGCGGAAAGGCCACGTCCGGCGCGCCGATCTGGAGCGGCATGATCTCGTTGGCGAAACCCGCGAAGGCCGGAGTCGCGAACAGCAACAGCATGATCGTGCCGTGCATGGTGAACGCCTGGTTGTACGCCTCGTTCGACATCAACTGCATTCCGGGCCTGGCCAGCTCGGCGCGCATCACCATCGCCAGCGCCCCCGCCACCAGGAAGAAGCCGAATGCGGTGATCAGATAGAGATGCCCGATCTTCTTGTGGTCGGTGGTGGTCAGCCAGTCCACCAGAACCCGGCCCACGCGCGGCTCTTGTGTCGGTCCGGCAGCCGCCTGCGCGGTCTCCGACCCCATCTGTGCTCCTTTTGCATGGCTTCGGCGGGCTTTGGGCTGTGGCCATGATGCGCACGGCGGGCGCACGGGCGCGGGCGGGCGCGGGGGTGCGCCCCGAGCGTCACCCTCTCGGCGGCAAGGCCGTCCCGAGTGGCTCAACGCGCGTCCAGCTGCGTCGGCTGCTGTTCCGGGTACCGCGTCGGCCGAAGGTAAACGCGAGGTTCGGAACCCGGTCGGTTTGTGGCGGAATTGTGTGCTCCGCGAGCGTGGGTGGCGGATTTCCGCCGGGGGTCGGGAATTCCCCGGGAGTTGCCGCGAGATGGTCTCCACCAATATTCGAGTGGCGGCAATACACGGGATAACAAAGAAAACTCGGCGTCACCTTCGCGCCGTCAACAGGGGCCACGTACGAGTGACAGAGAAGGAAGGAAACCCGGGCGTGTTTTCTGTGACACAAGTGTGACGAGTGAGGTACGCGATACGGGTGAGAGCGTGTCGGCGGGTCGTGGAGAGCCGGGTTCCACCGCCGTGTCCCGCCGCATACGGTGGCGTCATGGCACCTGTACCGACACCCTCTGCCGAACCCGACGACGACTTCGACAGCTATGTGGGCCTCGACGCCCGAGCCGCCCAGGAGCGGGCCCGTGAGCGGGGCTGGACCACCGTGCGCACACTCCCGACGGGCGCCATCATCACCATGGAGTACCTGCGGGGGCGGATCAACTTCGAAGTGGCCGACGACACCGTCAAGCGCTGCTGGAAGGGCTGACGGCCGGCACGCCCCACGCCCCACCGGGACGCCGGCCGAGGTGGCCGACACGGCGACGGCCCCGGACGCTCGGCGAGAGCGTCCGGGGCCGTCGGTGCGTGGCGGGGCCGGGGGGAGAGGTGTGCGTACCGCCCCCGCGGGCCTGCCGGCGGCTCAGCCGCCGGTGGCCGTGCGCCCGCGGCCCGCGGGCGGCCTCAGCCGGTCGGTGTGCGGCAGCAGCCGCTCGGTGTGCGGCAGCCGGTCCGCGTGCGGCGGGCGGCGGCTGCCGCCCGGGGTGACGACCCGCTCCGCGCGGAGCGGATGGGGCCGCAGCGGGTGGTGCGGCCGGGCCTCGGCCACATGCGCCGCGGCGACGCCCACCGTCTCGCGGGTCGGCAGATCGTCGTCGCGCGCCACGCGCGGCGCGGCCAGGGCCGAACCGGCCACCGGCAGGGAGACCGGCGGCAGCTTGGGCACCTGGCGCTCGCGCACCTTGCGGAGCAGGGCCCGGAGCAGCACCTCGGCGCGGGCCATCGAGGGCTCCAGCCACGGCAGGGCCAGCAGCACCAGCACCCCGGCCGCCCAGCCGAGCACCACATCGCTGACCCAGTGGGTGCCGAGGTAGACGGTGGTCATGCCGACGCCGAAGGCGAAGACCGCGGCGATGACCGAGGCGACCCTGCGGGCCCGGGGAGTGGTCGCCAGATAGGCCAGCACACCCCAGGTGACCACCGCGTTCGCGGTGTGACCCGAAGGAAATATATCGCCGTTGCCCCACATCTCACTGGAGCCGACGGTGGTCGCGTAGTGCGGACCGAGCCTGCCGAAGCCGAGCTTGACGGCGCCGACGGTGATGTTCAGCAGCAGCAGGGACGTCCCCAGCACCAGCAGCGGGCGCATGGTGCGCTGCTTGTGGCAGCACCAGCCCAGCCAGGCGGTCACCGCCACCGCGGTGGGGCCGCGCTGGCCCATGACCACGAAGTAGTCCAGGAACGTGTGGAACTGCGGCCACTGCTTGTACGGCCGGAACAGCATGACCTGCCAGTCGAACTGCACCAGCCACGAGGTGGTGAGCACCCCGATCACGGTCGCCGCGTATACCGCGAGGGTCGACCCGAGCAGCCAGCGGCGTGTCCGGGTCATGCGCGGTCGCACCAGATCGGTCGGGCGCCCCACCACCTGAGGGAGCTTGTCATCGGTACGCACTCAATCGACGTTACATTGCGTGACAGGCCACTTCGGTCGATCAGGTCGCTTTGTGATGACGATGTGATGTGGAGTCGGTCTCGTACCGGGTTTTAGGGCGCGCCATTCCGACGGAAATCCGCGGGTGGCCGCGGCTTTTCCGAGAGCCGCCTTCCCGAAGCGGCTCCCCGACTTCTTTATGGAATTCTTACAGCGTCGTTTATCGGCGATTAGCCGAGGCGTTCCGCGCAGTTTCCCCGCCCGTCGCCCAGTGGCTCCGACCGGTCGGGGCCGGCCCTCGGGGACTCCGGTTACGGCGGGCCCGTCCCGTTCAGCCAGAAGGCCCCGTACGCCGCCGAGGCCAGCCCCACCCACGCGAGGATCAGCGCGGCCCTGGACGTACGGAGGCGGGCCAGGGCGGCCGCGGCGGGCAGCAGGATCGGGAAGGCGGGGAGCAGCAGCCGCGGCTTGGAGCCGAAGTAGCCCTTCGCGGTCAGCGCGAGGGCCAGCACCACCCCGGCGTACACCAGCACCGGCAGCGGCTCGCCCCGCCGTACGCACCGCAGAAACAGCCAGATCAGCAGGGCCACGCCGACCAGCAGCCCCAGCCCGGCCGGGAAGGCCGGCCCGGCCAGCAGGCCCCACACGAAGCGCACGAAGGCCACGCCGCCGTCGAATCCGTTCCGCCAGCCGGCCTGGACGTCGAGATAGCCGGTGACGCTGCCGGTCCGCACCCCCACCCAGGCCACATAGCCCAGCCAGCCGAGCGGCGCGAGGGCCACGCCCAGCAGCATCCGCCGGTGCTCGGGGCGCCACGGGCGACGCCACCGCCCGTCGGGGGACAGGGCCACGGCCGCCGTGATCCACACCGCCGCGATCACCGCGGCCCCCACCGGCCGGGTCAGCCCGGCCAGCGCCGCGAGCGACCCGGCCCACACCCACCGCCCGGTCAGCAGCGCGTACACCCCCCAGGCGGCCAGCGCCGTGAAGAGCGACTCGGAGTACGCCATCGACTGCACGACGCCGACGGGCAGCACCGCCCACAGCACGACCAGCGCCGTGCCCGCGCGCCGCCCGTGCAGCCGGTCGCCGATCGCGAAGATCCCCCACGCGGCGAACAGCGACGCGACCCAGCTCACCGCCAGGCCCGCGTCCGGTGCGTCCAGCGGGGTCACGGCCGAGATCAGCCGCTCCAGCCAGGGCAGCAGCGGGAAGAAGGCCAGATCGGAGTGGACCGAACCGTCGGGCAGCCGGAGGGTGTAGCCGTAGCCCTCCTCGGCGATGCGCGAGTACCAGATGGAGTCCCAGCGCGCGGAGAGCAGCGTGTGCCAGCTCTTGCCCGCCACCGCGGCCCAGACCGAGAGAACCACGACACCCAGCAGCCGCGTCCCCACATACGCCAGGAGCGCCGGAGCGGCCCGGCGCAGGGCGGCGGGAACCGGGCGGCTTGCCCGTTCGTCGTGTTTTCCGGCCGGGGTGCCGGCTCGGAGCAGTTCGGTCACGGACCCGATTATCCAGGCGTGATCGGGGTGAACCGACCGGCTCCGGACGGGCGCCGGACCGGCTCCGGACGACGGGCGGACGGGCGCAGGGACGGCTTCAGAGACGGGTTCAGGACAGATGGCGCGGATGCGTCGGGGGCGGCGCGGGATGACGGGAGGGACAAATGGGGGACACCGGAACGTACGCCTGCGTTCACCCCTGCGACGTGGGTCTCAACATGGGATGGGCCACACGGCCCGCGTGACGACTCGCGTACGCTGACCATCCACTCGCCCTCGCCGCCGGGTCGCCGGACGTCCTCAGCATGCGACATCCCGCGCCCGAGGGGCCGCGAGCGCACGACAGGGAGGTGCGGTTTATGTCCGGGACGACCACTGCCGGCGATCGACGGACGGCGGGCGTTCCCCGGCAATGGCGCCGCACCGACGCGTCGGGCGGGTCCAACCGCTGGGTCGTGCTCCTCGTGCTCTGCGTCAGCCTGCTGCTCGTCGCGGTCGACGCGACCGTCCTGCACGTCGCGGTTCCCGCCGTCTCCGAGGACCTGCGGCCGGGCGCGATCGAGCTGCTGTGGATCGTCGACGCCTACCCGCTGGTCTGCGCCTCCCTGCTGATCCTCTTCGGGACGCTCGGCGACCGGGTCGGCCGCCGCCGGGTCCTGCTGCTCGGCTACGGCCTCTTCGGCGCGGCCTCGGCGCTCGCCGCCATGGCCGCCACCCCGCAGATCCTCATCGTGGCCCGCGCCCTGCTCGGCGTCGGCGGCGCGATGATCATGCCCGCGACGCTGTCGATCCTGCGCCAGGTCTTCCCGGACCGCCGCGAGCGGGCCCTGGCCATCGGCGTCTGGAGCGCGGTGGCCGCGGTGGGCGCGGCCGCGGGGCCGCTGCTCGGCGGCTTCCTGCTGGAGCACTTCTGGTGGGGCTCGGTCTTCTTCATCAACATCCCGCTGATGGTGGTCGCCCTGCCCGTTGGCCGCTGGCTGCTGCCGGAGTCCACCGGCGACCGCGACGGGCCCTGGGACGTGCTGGGTGCGGTCATGGCGGCCTGCGGGCTGTTCTGCGTGATCTTCGGCGTCAAGCGGGTGGGCAGCGGCGCGGCCCTGCTGGCGCCCCTCACCGCCGCCCCGGCCCTCTTCGGCGTGGTCCTGCTGGCGCTCTTCGTACGCCGCCAGCGCCGCCGCAAGCACCCGCTCGTCGACCTGCGGCTGTTCTCCAGGAGCGCCTTCAGCATCTCCGTCGGCTGCATCGTGCTCGCGCTGCTCGCGCTCGTCGGCCTGGAGCTCATAGCCGCCCAGTACCTTCAGCTCGTCCTCGGCCTCACCCCGCTCGAGACGGGCATGCGGCTGCTGCCGCTCACCCTCGCCGCGATGGCCGCCGGGCTCGCCGGGTCCCGGATGCTCCAGCGGCTCGGCCCCCGGATCATGGTGGCCTTCGGCTTCGCGCTCACCGCGGCCGCCGTGCTGTCGCTGGTGGTCATGGGCCAGTCCGACCGGCCCGGGGTCCTGGTCGGCGCCTTCCTCTTCCTCGGCTTCGGCCTGGAGACCACGCTCTTCGGCGCCTACGAATCGATGCTCAACGAGGCGTCGGTCAAGACCGCGGGCGGCGCGGCCGCGATCGGCGAGACCTCCTACCAGCTCGGCGCCGGTATCGGCATCGCCTTCCTCGGCAGTGTCATGAACGCCGCCTACGCGCCCGGGGTCACCTCCGCCAAGGGTGTCCCGGAGCACGCCAGGCAGGCCGCGAGCCAGTCGCTCGGCGCCGCCTACAAGGTTTCTGACCGGCTCGGCGGCTCGGAGGGCGGGGCGCTGCGCGCGGCGGCGCGGCAGTCCTTCGTCCACGGTCTGCATGTCACGCTGGTGGTCAGCGCGGGCCTGCTGCTGGTCGGGGCGCTGGCGGCGCTGCGGCTGCCCAAGTCGATGGAGTGCGCGCCCGACGAGAACGGCGACGGCACGGACGCCGGGCGCGGGTCGGACGCCGTGCGTGACGCGGACGCCGGGCATCAGGCGGACACCGCGCATGAGGCGGAGCCGGCCGCCGCCCCCGATACCGCCCCCGACGCGGCCCATGGCGCGGCGCCGAGCGTGGGCGCCCCGCGCGCGCCCCGCCCCGACCGCGCCGCGGTCGGCGCGGAGTCCTCCGGCTGACCCCGGTCCCCGGCCCGGCGGCGGGCGGACCCGCGCGGTCTGGACGGCGGGGATTACCCGGCCGTAGCGTCGGACCGGAACGATCACACCGGCCGCGAGCCGAACCGCATCGCACCCCGACGCAGCCGAACCGCACCGCACCGGAACCGGAGGCGAACCATGTCCGAGGGCCCCACCCGCAGCCTGCCGCCGTTCGACCCCGCCGACCCGCTCGGGATCGACGACCTGCTCGCCCCGGAGGACCTCGCCGTCCGCGCCACCGTGCGCCAATGGGCCGCCGACCGCGTCCTGCCGCACATCGCCGACTGGTACGAGCGTGGCGAGCTGCCCGGCATCCGGGAGCTGGCCCGCGAGCTCGGCTCCCTCGGGGCGCTCGGCATGTCGCTGACGGGATACGGCTGCGCGGGCGCGAGCGCCGTCCAGTACGGGCTGGCCTGCCTGGAGCTGGAGGCCGCCGACTCCGGGATCCGCTCCCTGGTGTCCGTGCAGGGCTCCCTGGCCATGTACGCCATCCACCGCTTCGGCTCCGACGAGCAGAAGGAGCGGTGGCTGCCCCGGATGGCCACGGGCGAGGTCATCGGCTGCTTCGGGCTGACCGAGCCCGACCACGGCTCGGACCCGGCCGCGATGCGCACCCATGCCAAGCGGGACGGCTCGGACTGGGTGCTCACCGGCCGCAAGATGTGGATCACCAACGGCTCGGTGGCCGGGGTCGCCGTGGTGTGGGCCAGGACGGACGAGGGCATCCGGGGATTCGCCGTACCGACGGACAGCCCCGGCTTCTCGGCCCCCGAGATCCGGCACAAGTGGTCGCTGCGCGCCTCGGTGACCAGCGAGCTGGTGATGGACGAGGTGCGGCTGCCCGCGGACGCCGTACTGCCGGAGGTCACCGGATTGCGCGGCCCGCTGAGCTGTCTGAGCCACGCCCGCTACGGCATTGTCTGGGGCGCGATGGGCGCGGCCCGGGCCTGTTTCGAGGCGGCGCTGGATTACTCCCGGTCCCGCGAGCAGTTCGGCCGGCCCATCGGGGGTTTCCAGCTCACCCAGGCCAAGCTCGCCGATATGGCGGTGGAACTGCACAAGGGCGTATTGCTCGCCCATCATCTGGGGCGGCGCATGGACTCCGGAACGCTCCGCCCCGAGCAGGTCAGCTTCGGCAAGCTCAACAATGTGCGCGAGGCGATCGAGATCTGCCGCACGGCCCGGACCATCCTGGGCGCCAACGGGATCTCCCTGGAGTACCCGGTGATGCGGCACGCGACCAATCTGGAATCGGTGCTCACCTACGAGGGCACCGTGGAAATGCACCAACTGGTGCTCGGCAAGGCGCTCACCGGACTCGACGCGTTCCGGTGAGCGGCCTGCCTAGCTCTGGTTGAAGAAGCCCGTGGCGTGGTTACGGTTGGCGCTGAGCACCTCGTAGTCGGGCGGCGTCAGGAGGAAGACACGATTGGCCACGCGATCGATCGAGCCGCGCAGCCCGAAGATCAGCCCGGCCGCGAAGTCGACCACGCGCTTGGCGTCGGCGGGCTCCATGGTGGTCAGATTGACGATGACCGGCACGCCCTCCCGGAACATCTCACCGATGCCGCGCGCGTCCCGGAAGCTCTCGGGGGTGACCGTGGCGATACGGGTGCCCTCGTCCCGCGCGGCCTGGTCGGCCACCCGCACCCGCGGGTCGGTCACCCAGGCGTCGCCGGGCTCGGGTCCCTCGGCGTAGTCATCGTCGTAGTAGCGCTCGTCATCGCTGTCGTCGACGAGGCCAAGCCAGGCACTCGCCTTGCGTACCGATCCCATGGACGCCTCCTTTCACTGCCGCTCTCTGTACTGCACCTGCCCCCTCTATCGTCCTCTATCGTCGTCCATGATGCGGAAGGTGTGCCACGTGGATTGCGGCCGCACAGGGGATTCGTGACGGTACTGGTGCACAACGCTTGGCGGCGAATCAGAGTTCCTCCTGCTGACAGGCCCTGACGAGGTGATGGGTAGACTCCGCCGGGCCGGACGGGTGACGCCGGGGACGTATGGGTGAACGGGGAGAAAGTTGTTTGGCATTATCCGCCCTTGCCGCCACCGGCTGTCGGAGAAACTGCGCTCCGAGTGGATGGCGCATCTGTGCGGGTTGTGCCTCGCGTTGCGGGGAGCCCGGGGTCAGTTCGCGAGGGTCGCCACCAACTACGACGGACTGGTCATCTCGGTGCTCGTGGAGGCCCAGTCGCGGGGTACGGAGGGTTGGCGGCGGACCGCCGGGCCCTGCCCGCTGCGCGGTATGCGGACCGCGTCGGTCGCCCAGGGCGAGGGCGCGCGGCTGGCGGCCACCGTCTCTCTGGTGCTGGCCTCGGCGAAGATACGCGACCATGTGGCCGACGGGGACGGGGCGTTGGCGCGCCGGCCGGTCGCCGCGGCCGCCCGCCGGGTCGCCGCCGGGTGGGACCGGGCGGGTGCGCTCAGCGGTGCGGAACTCGGCTTCGACACGGCCGTGCTGCTCGACGCGGTCGACCGGCAGGAGGGGATAGAGCGGGCCGCGGGCCCGGGCACCTCGCTGCCGGCCGTCACCGAGCCGACCGAGACCGCGACCGCCGCGGCCTTCGGACACACCGCCGTGCTGGCCGGACGCCCCGGCAATCGGGCGCCGCTGGAGGAGGCGGGGCGGCTCTTCGGGCGGCTCGCGCATCTGCTGGACGCGGTGGAGGACCTGGCCGAGGACGCCGAGTCCGGGGCCTGGAACCCGATCACGGCCACCGGGGCGGACCTGGCCGAGGTGCGCAGGCTGTGCGACGACGCGGTGCACGGGGTGCGGCTGGCGCTGCGCGACGTGGAGTTCGAGAACGGCAAGCTCGCGCACGTCCTGCTGGCGCATGAGCTGGGGCGCGCGGTGGACCGGGCGTTCGGCACGACCAGCTGCTCGCACGGGCCGTCCACCGCGCACGACTCGCACGCCCCGCACGCCGCGCAGGGCGCACCGCCGCCGCAGTCGCCGTGGATCAACAACCCTTACGGGCCGGGCCCGGGCGGCCCCGGCACCCCGCCCGAGCCGCCGAACCGCAGGCGGCGCGGGCTGATGGCCGGATGCGCGGTGTGGGCCGGGCTCTTCTGCACCTGCCAGGTGTGCTGCAAGGACCCGTACCACGACCCGTGGACCGGCGAGCCGCGCGAGGGCTGGTGCCACAAGTGCGATGACTGTAGCGACTGCTGTGACTGTTGCGATTGCTGTGGAAACTGCTGTAGCTGCGACTGCTGTGATGGCTGCGACTGCGGCTGCGATTGCTAGGTCGTGTCCGCAAAGTCGCGTCGGATCAGCCCGCGGCGTCTGGTGCGTGCGATCGCAAGGCGGAGGGTCGCCCTCGTACTGGGCGTACTTGGGCGAGCCCGACAACGCAGCGAGCGCGCGTGCCAGGCGTCGCGGGCCCGGCGGGACTTTGCGGACACGACCTGGGCGGGGACTGCTGGGCGGGGTTGCCGGACGGGAAGCTGGAAGCGCGAGGGGAGGGGGAGAGCGCTGAGGCGTGGGTGAAGGCGCGTACGGCGTGAACTCAAGGGTTTTCGGGGAGGCCGCGGCGGACCGGGACGGTCGGAAGGCGGCAGGTCAGGGCCTCGGAACGCCGGGAACGGCGGAGGCGGCGGTCAGCCCGTACAGGAACCCGAACAGGACGCGGACCACACCCGACCGAAGTCGATGTGTCCGCGCGTGATCAGTCGCTGACGTGGCTGCATGGCCCAAGTGGAACAGCCATCCGGTTCCGCGTCAACTGGCCGTGAGACGCGCCGTTCACAGTGCGGACAACCTTGACAACGGGTCGTGGGGACGGCTTAGCCTCGGCGACAGGCCGTGCTGAGGGGCGCGGCCGGGTGTGAAGGCCAGTGGCGTGTTCACTCACGAACCGACGGAGCCTTCCGCATGTCCGTGCGTCCGGACTCGCCTTCCTCCCGACCCCCCGCCCTAGTGATCGTCGGCATGGGCCCCCGCGGCACCGGCCTCGTGGAGCGCCTCGCCGCCAACGCCCCCGAGCTGTACGGCGCCACGGCCCCGCTCGATCTGCACCTGGTCGATCCGCACCCGCCCGGCGGCGGCCGGATCTGGCGCCCGGACCAGTCCCCGCTGCTCTGGATGAACTCCATCGCCGAGGACGTCACCCTGTTCACGGACGACACCGTCGAGTGCGAGGGGCCGCTCCGCCCCGGCCCCTCCCTCGCCGAGTGGGCGGAGCACGTCCGCTCCGGGGCGCTCCCCGACGGCCCCGCCCCCGAGCTGTCCTCCGAACTCGCCGCCGAGGCCGCCGCGCTGACCGGCGGCGGCTTCGCCAGCAGAAGGCTCCAGGGCGCCTATCTGGCCTGGGCATACGAGCGGTCGGTGGCCGCCCTGCCGCCCGCCGTCACGGTCCACCGGCACCAGTGCCGCGCCGTACGGATCACCGGACCGCGCGACGGTGTGCAGCAGGTGTGGCTGGAGGGGCGGGCCACCCCGCTCGCCGCCGACGCCGTGGTGCTCGCCCTCGGCCACCTCGACGCCGAACGCGAACCGGAACAGCGGGCGCTCACCGCCTTCGCCGCCGAACACGGACTCGTGCACCTGCCCCCGGAGTTCACCGCCGACAGCGATCTGAGCCGGCTGCGCCCCGGCGAGCCGGTCATCGTGCGCGGCTTCGGGCTCGCCTTCATCGACCTGATGGTGCTGCTCACCGAGGGGCGCGGCGGGCGCTACGACGAGCGGGGCGACGGTGCCGGGGAGCTGACGTACCGGCCCTCCGGCCGCGAGCCCGTGCTCCACGTCGGCTCGCGGCGCGGCGTCCCGTACCGCTCCAAGATCGGTTACCGGTGGTGGGGCGAACGCTCGCCGCTGCCCCGCTTCTTCGGGCCGGCCCAGGTCGAGGAGTTGCTGCGGCGCCCCGGCCGCCCCGACTACCGCCGCGACATCTTGCCGCTGATCGCCAAGGAGCTGGGCTTCGCCCACTACCACCGGCTGTTCACCGCCCATCCGGAGCGCACGGCCATGTCCTGGCCCGACTTCGAGGAGACATACGCCGCCTGCCCGCCCGGCGGCCCCGAACTGCTCGCCCTGGCCGCTGCCGCCGTCCCCGACCCGGCGGACCGGCTCGACCTCGACGCCCTCGACCGGCCCCTGGCCGGGCGGCGGTTCGACGGCCACGAGGCCCTCCAGCGGGATCTGCGCGCGCACATCGAGGCCGACCTCGCCCGCCGCCACGACCCCGCGCACAGCCCCGACCTCGCGGTGTTCCACGCCCTGCTGTCCGTATACGGCCAGCTGATCAGGCTCGGCGACATCGGCGGCCAGTGGCACGGCTTCTTCAGCTATCTCGCCTCCGGCCCGCCGGGCCCCCGGCTGCGCCAACTGCTCGCGCTCTCCCGCGCCGGCGTGGTGCGCTTCCTCGGCCCGGAGACGCGGGTCGCCCCCGACCCGCTGCGCAAGGTCTTCCGGGCGAGCGGCGCCGGGGTGCCGGGCCCTGGGGTGGAAGCCCGCGCGCTGGTCGAGGCCCGGCTGCCCGAGCCGACCGTGAACCGCAGCCGCGACCCGCTGCTGCGTTCGCTGCACCGGGACGGCGCGGCCGCAACCCCGGCCGGGCTGCTCGCCGTCAGCCCCGACGACGCCCGGATCCTGGACCGGGCCGGCCGCCCCCACCCGCGCCGCTTCGCGCTCGGCCCGCACACCGACGCCCGCGCCTCCGGGGGCTTCGCCCGGCCCCGTACGAACGCGCCCGCCTTCCGCCAGAACGACGCGACGGCGCGCGCCCTGCTGTCACTGCTCCGCCCCCTCTCGCCACACCACGCCGCCCAGCTCACCGCCTGAGCGCGCGCCCACCGCATCCTCGACGCCCCCCAGGAAGGCCCCTGACCATGGCCGCATCCCAGCCATCCCCCGAACCGCGCCCCGCGCCCCGGCCCCGGCTGCTCCACCTGGCCGCCGCCATCGACGGCACCGGGCAGTACCGGGCGCCGTACTTCGTCGAGCTCGCGCGCCTCGCCGAGCGCGGCAGGCTCGACTTCGTCACCCTGGACGACTCGCTGGGTCCGCCGGGGGAGGGGCGGGGCAGGCTCGACGCGCTCGCGGTGCTCTCCCGCGTGGCGCCCGACACCGGGCGGATCGGCCTGGTGCCGACCGTCACCACCACCCACACCGAGCCGTTCCACCTCTCCTGCGCCGTGGCCACCCTGGACTGGGTCAGCCGCGGCCGGGCGGGCTGGCGGGCCGAGGTGTCGACGACCGGGGCGGAGGCCCGGCTGATCGGCCGCCGGGCCGCGGCCCCCGCCGAGGAGCTGTGGGAGGAGGCCGGGGAGGTCGCGGACGTAGCCGCCCGGCTGTGGGACAGCTGGGAGGACGACGCCGAGATCCGCGACGTGGCCACGGGCCGCTTCATCGACCGCGACAAGCTGCACTACATCGACTTCGAGTCCGCCCGGTTCAGCGTGCGCGGCCCGTCCATCGTGCCCAGGCCGCCGCAGGGCCACCCGGTCGTCGCGGTCGACGCCACCGACCCCGTGGCCCGGCCGACCGCGGCCCGCCACGCCGATGTGGCGTATGTCAAGGCCACCGGCCCGGAGGCGGCCCGCGTGATCCGCGAGGAGCTGCGGCGGCGCGCCGCGGGGTACGGCCGCGACGAGGACGCGCTCACCGTGCTCGCCGCCGTCGCGGTCGACCTGTCCGACGGCGAGCCGGCCGCCGAACTGCCCCCGCCCAGCGGCCCGCTCGCGGCGCGGGCGGACGGGCTTCCGCTGTACCGCGGGGGCCCGGTCGACCTCGCGGAGCTGATCGCGCGCTGGCACGGCGCGGGGGCCGCGGACGGCTTCCACATCACCCCCGCCGTACCGCGCCGCGACCTGGAGCGGTTCGTCAACGGCACGGTGGCCCTGCTTCAGCACCGCGGACTCTTCCGCACCTTCTACCCGGGCACCACACTCCGCGACCACCTGGGCCTGACCCGCCCGGCCAACCGGTACGCACAGCCGAGGGAGGCAGCCCGATGACGCTGAGCGACGGGACGGCGCACACGATGCACCTGGCCGCGCACTTCCCCGGCGTCAACAACACCACCGTCTGGGCTGATCCTCGGTCCAGGAGCCAGATCGAGTTCTCCTCCTTCGAGCACCTGGCGCGCACCGCCGAGCGCGGTCTGTTCGACTTCTTCTTCCTCGCCGAGGGGCTGCGGCTGCGCGAGCACAACGGGCGCATCCACGACCTCGACGTGGTCGGCCGCCCGGAGTCGATCACGGTGCTGAACGCGCTGGCCGCCGTGACCGAGCGGCTGGGCCTGGCCGCCACCGTCAACGCGACCTTCAACGAGCCGTACGAACTCGCCCGCCGGCTGGCCTCGCTCGACCACCTCAGCGGCGGCCGCGCCGCCTGGAACGTGGTGACCTCATCCGACGCCTTCACCGGCGAGAACTTCCGGCGCGGCGGCTATCTGGACCGGGCCGACCGCTACACCCGGGCCGCCGAGTTCGTCGCCACGGCGCGCGAGCTGTGGGACTCCTGGCCGGACGGCGGCGCCCCCGGCACCGTCGTCCACACCGGGCCGCAGTTCCGGATCTCGGGCCGGTTCGCGGTGCCGCGCGGCCCCCAGGGCCACCCCGTGGTCATCCAGGCCGGGGACTCCGACGAGGGCCGCGAGTTCGCCGCGTCCGCCGCCGACATCATCTTCACCCGGCACGGCACGTCGGCGGCCGGCCGCGCCTTCTACGCCGACGTCAAGCGGCGGCTGGCCCGCTACGGCCGCGCTCACCAGGACCTGAAGATCATGCCCGGGGTGACCTTCGTGCTCGGCGACACCGCGGCCGAGGCCCGGGAGAAGGCCGCCGAGATCCGCCGGCAGCAGGTCTCCCCGCAGACCGCGATCCTCGCCCTGGAGCAGATCTGGGGCGTCGATCTGTCCGGATACGACCCGGACGGGCCGCTCCCGGACATCGACCCGGACCCCGACTCCGGGATCGTCCAGGGCCGGGTGCGCCACGGCGATCCGCTCGCCCTGGCCGCCAAGTGGCGGGCGCTCTCGGAGGAGAAGGGGCTGTCCATCCGGCAGACCGTCATCGAGGTCACCGGACGGCAGTCCTTCATCGGCACCCCGGAGGCGGTCGCCGAGGAGATGGCCGCTTTCGTACGGGCCGGGGCCGCCGACGGCTTCATCCTCGTGCCGCATCTGACCCCCGGCGGGCTCGACGAGTTCGTCGACCGCGTCGTCCCGCTGCTCCAGGAGCGCGGTGCGTTCCGGACCCGGTACGAGGGCACCACGCTGCGCGAACATCTGGGGCTCGCGCGTCCCGGGGCGAAGTCGTGGGCCCGGAGTGGAACCTGATCCCCCGATCACTCGTCGTACCAGGTACCCGAGGGGATGGGTGCACAGCCCCGGTGGCCGGAAGCCGCCGGGGCCATGCGACTTGTGCCGGTGACTTTTTCAATTGTCCTCTTGCGCGCTGCGGTTGACTCCACGAATACTTCCGGAAGCGCTTGTCAGGGGCACGTCGGAAACCCGGGTCGACGTGCTCGATGACTGCGCCTCACGGGCCTGCCCACCCAAGCGGACCCCCGATTCCTGCGGAGGAAGAGTTGAGGATCAAGCGCAACGCCCCCCACAACAAGCACGCGAGACGCCTCGGGCTGCTCGCCGCCACCTCGGCCCTGGTGGCCGGCACGGCGCTCGCCGCGCCCGCCGCCTATGCCGGTAACGACGCGACCCCCAAGTTCACCGCGGCCGAGGCGAAGGCGGCCGGCAGCGCCGTCCTCGAGGCCGATGTCGCGGGCACCGCCTGGTATGTCGACAAGGCGACCAACACTCTTGTCGTCACCGCCGACAGCACCGTCTCGCAGGCCGAGATATCCAAGATCAAGAGCACCGCCGGCGCGAACGCCGACGCCATCGAGGTCAAGCGCACCCCGGGCAAGATCAACAAGCTGATCTCCGGCGGAGACGCGATCTACGCGAGTAGCTGGCGCTGCTCCCTCGGCTTCAACGTGCGCAACAGCAGCGGAGCCAACTACTTCGTCACCGCCGGTCACTGCACCGACGGTGCGGGCACCTGGTGGTCGAACTCCGGTCACACCACGACCATCGGCCCGACGGCCGGCTCCAGCTTCCCGACCAACGACTACGGGCTGGTCCGGTACAGCGGCTCGGTGACCCCCGAGGGCACCGTCGGCGGCCAGGACATCACCAGCGCCGCCAACCCCACCGTGGGCCAGACGGTCACCCGGCGCGGCTCCACCACCGGCACCCACAGCGGGCGGGTCACCGCGCTGAACGCCACCGTGAACTACGGCAACGGTGACATCGTCTACGGCATGATCCAGACCACCGTGTGCGCCGAGCCCGGCGACAGCGGCGGCCCGCTGTACGCCGGCTCCACCGCCCTCGGCCTCACCTCCGGCGGCAGCGGCAACTGCACCTCCGGCGGCACGACCTTCTTCCAGCCGGTCGTCGAGGCGCTGAACGCCTACGGAGTGAGCGTCTACTGATCCACGGCCGGTACCGAACCCCACGCTCGGTACCGACCCGCGGCCGGTCCTCCGGCTGAGCCCCGTGACCCCCGCCCGGCCCGCCGGGCGGGGGTTCCTGCGTGCCCCCTCCCCGGTGCGTCGATATGGGGACTATCGTGGACAACAGCGCTCCGGACGGGGCATTGCTCGCGATACGGCAGGCAGGTGGCCGTGATGGTCGAGGAGCTTGTGGCAGCAGGCGCGGTCGTGGTCTCGTGTGGGGCCGTCTACGCGATGGCGGCGGCGCGCGTGGTCAAGCAGTACGAGCGGGGCGTGGTCTTCCGGCTCGGCCGGCTGCGGTCGGCGATCCGTCCCCCCGGGTTCACGATGATCGCTCCGGGCTTCGATCGGCTCCGCAAGGTGAACATGCAGATCGTGACCATGCCCGTGCCCGCCCAGGAGGGCATCACCCGGGACAATGTGACCGTGCGGGTCGACGCGGTTGTCTACTTCAAGGTCGTGGACCCGGCGGAGGCGATCATCCAGGTCGAGGACTACCGCTTCGCGGTCTCCCAGATGGCCCAGACCTCGCTGCGCTCGATCATCGGCAAGAGCGACCTGGACGATCTGCTGTCCAACCGCGAGAAGCTCAACCAGGGCCTGGAGCTCATGATCGACAGCCCGGCCGTGGGGTGGGGCGTGCATATCGACCGGGTGGAGATCAAGGACGTCTCGCTGCCGGAGACCATGAAGCGCTCGATGGCCCGCCAGGCCGAGGCCGACCGGGAGCGGCGGGCCCGCGTCATCAACGCGGACGCGGAGCTTCAGGCGTCGAAGAAGCTGGCGCAGGCGGCCGAGCAGATGTCCGCCACGCCGTCCGCGCTACAGCTTCGGCTGCTCCAGACCGTGATGGCGGTGGCCGCCGAGAAGAACTCCACGCTGGTGCTGCCCATCCCCGTGGAGCTGCTGCGGTTCCTCGAACGGCGCCCGGAGCCGCCCCACCCCGACGGCCCCCCGCCACCCCCGGAACACCAGGCCGCGAGCCTGCCCGCCGGCGAGGCGTCCACCGGTGCGCCGGCGTCCTCCACTGGCGCACCCGAGCCGGTCGAGGCGCCCGAGCCCCGTCTCCAGTGGCCGTCCGGTAGCTGACGCCCCGAGGCCGCGACCGGCCGAAGCCGGCCCCTGCGATGGCGCCGGGGGCGAAGCCCCTGGTCCGGTAAGGGGCGGGTGAGGGAGAGACCGCGGGCCGCGGAGAGACCGCGAACGGCTGTGCGCACGCACAGCCGTTCCCCGCGCCAGGGGCGCATTTCCATGATCTTCCGCGCGACGCGTACGCGACCTTGTACGCGCCCCGCGCACCCCGGAATACTCATCGGCGCGATTTGGCATGGACGCGCCCCCATGCGGGCAGGCGCGCCTGTGCCATGAGTCCTCCGGGCCCGTCGTACCTCACCGCCGGGCCCAACCCCCCACAGGAGGCCTGAGTTGAAGCACCGACGCATATCCCGGCGCCGCGTGGCCGTCACCGTCACCGCCGCCGTCGCCCTCACCACCGGGGCCCTCTCCCTACAGACCGCCAACGCCGCCCCCACCCCGCCGCCGCCCCCCTCCTCGCTCTCCGCCGCCGAGGCCGGGAAGACGGCGGCCGCCCTGACCTCCGCCCTCGAGGGCGGCGCGGCCGGGGCGTACTACGACGCCGAAGCGAAGAAGCTGGTGGTCAACGTCCTGGACCAGGCGGCCGCGGGCCGGGTCCGCGCGGCCGGGGCCGAGGCCAGAGTGGTCAAGTACTCGCTGGCGCAGCTCGGCGAGGCGCGCGCGGTACTGAAGAACAAGGCGGCCATCCCCGGCACCGCGTGGTCGGTCGACCCACGGACCGACAAGGTCGTCGTCACGGCGGACAGCACGGTCCGCGGAGCCCGTCTCGACCGGCTGAACGAGGTGGCCGACGGGCTCGGCGACAAGGTCGAGGTGAGGCGTTCGGCCGGGACGTACCGGACGTTCATCGCGGGCGGCGACGCCATCTGGGGCCAGGGCGGGCGCTGCTCGCTGGGCTTCAACGTCGTCAAGGACGGCGAGCCGTACTTCCTGACCGCCGGTCACTGCACCGAGGCGATCAGCAGCTGGTCGGAAACGCAGGGCGGCGCGGAGATCGGCGCCAACGCGGGCAGCAGCTTCCCCGGCAACGACTACGGCCTGGTCAAGTACACCGGTGAGACCGCGCACCCGAGCGAGGTGGACCTCTACGACGGCGGCACGCAGGCCATCACCAAGGCCGGCGAGGCGACGGTCGGCCAGCAGGTGCGGCGCAGCGGCAGCACGACCCAGGTGCACGACGGTGAGGTCACCGCCCTCGACGCGACGGTCAACTACCAGGAGGGCACGGTCGAGGGGCTGATCCAGACCACCGTGTGCGCGGAGCCCGGCGACAGCGGCGGCTCGCTGTTCGCGGACGACACCGCGCTGGGGCTGACCTCGGGCGGCAGCGGCGACTGCTCCTCGGGCGGCGAGACCTTCTTCCAGCCGGTTCCGGAGGCGCTCCAGACGTACGGAGCCGAGATCGGCTGACGGGCCGACGGGCTGACGGGGCGGGGCCCCGGACACCGCGATGGTGTCCGGGGCCCCGCCGGAGCACTGAACGCGCTCAGAACTCGAACACCTGGCTCCGGACGGCGTTCTTGAAGCAGGGGTTCGGGAAGGTGTGCTCGTACCAGACCCGGCTGCCCTCCCAGACCCCCTCCGCGGTGACGGTGACCGGGCGCCACTCCCGCGTGCAGATCCGGCCGGACTCTGTCCTGGCCGTCAGGGCCCGGAACGAACCCTCGACCGCGCGCAGTTCGGCGCAGGCCCGACGGGCCGTCGGATGGGTGCCGGTCGGGGCGGGGGCACAGCTCAGCGTCACCGCGCGGCGCACCGGGGCCGAGCCCGAGTCCTCCCCCTCCGCGTAGCTGAGCACCAGCGCCGAGGGCGGGTACTGACTCCTCGGCTGTGCGGGCGCGGCGCTCGCGACGCCGCCGGCTCCCGTTCCCACCACGCTGCTGAAGGTCAGGGCGGCGCCCAGAGCGATCGCCCCTGCGGTTTTCCGCATTTCGAACACTCCCTTGCTCGTGGTTGCGGATACCGGACGGAGTCTTGTGCGATGCATGTCAGGGACGCACGCCGATCGATCAGTTCCGGTCGCAACACGTAATCATTCGGTGGCTCATTGTTGCGCGGGGGAAGCGCGTTCCCCGGGAGCGCGCGAAGGTGGCCTGGCCGGGACCGCGTGGCGGGGGTCCGGCCCCGGCCGGATCGGCTCGACCGGAATCCACCGGGGCGGCGTCGGCCGGGTCGACCGCCCGGGCCCGGGCGGTGGGGTCGTCCGGCTCGCGCCTGCGCAACACGCCGAGCAGGGCACGGTCTGCGCCGGGGCCACCGCCCGCGACTGGACCAGCGGCCCCGGCACGGCCTCCGAGGCCGTCCACTCCCGGTGCGCGGCGGCCAGATCGCTGGACGGCTCGGCCACCGCGCGCGGTGCGGAATCGCCTCGGCGAGCGCGGCGGGCAGGCGCGGCGGAATCTGGTCGGGGGGCGCCTTGCGCACCTCCACTGCGGCGGTGAGGCCCATGGCCGCCGGCGTCATCAGCACGCTCCGTGTCCTGCCTGGTCTTTCGGCCAGGTCCGAGCATGGAGTTGTTGATCCGAATCCTGATCCGAATCCGCGAATTCCTGGAGTGAGAGATATGAAGGCGATCGTCTACGAGGAGTACGGCGGCCCCGAGGTGCTGCGGCTCAAGGAGATGGCGGAGCCGCACCCGGGCCCCGGGCAGGTCCGGCTGAAGGTCATGGCCGCGGCCGTGAACCCCCTCGACTACAAGATCCGCCGTGGCTGGATGCCCCAGATGGGCCCCGCCGAGTTCCCGGCGATCCCCGGCCAGGAGGCGTCCGGGGTCGTCGACGAGGTCGGTGCCGGGGTCACCGGACTGTCCGTGGGCGACGAGGTGCTGGGCTGGACCGACACCGGGTCCTACGCCACATACGCCCTGGCCACCGTCGTCGCCCCCAAACCGGCCGACCTCGACTGGGAGTCCGCCGCCGCGCTGCCCGTGGCCGCCGAGACCTCGGCGCGCGTCCTCGACCTCCTCCAGTTGACGGACGGCGAGACCCTGCTGCTGCACGGGGCCGCCGGCGTGGTCGGGGCAGTCGGCGTCCAGCTCGCCGTGGCCCGGGGCGCCACCGTCATCGGCACCGCCTCGCCCGCCAACCACGACTATCTGCGCTCGCTCGGCGCCATCCCCGTCGCCTACGGCGAGGGTCTCGCGGACCGGGTCCGCGCCGCCGCCCCGGGCGGCATCGACGCCGTCTACGACGCGGCGGGTCAAGGCGCCCTGCCCGTGTCGATCGAGCTGCGCGGCGGCACGACCGACCGCATCGTCACCATCGCCGACATCCAGGCCGCGGATCTCGGTGTCACCTTCTCCGGAGGCGGCGACCGCTCCGCCGAGGCCCTCGCCGACCACGCCCGACTCGCCGCCGCCGGCCGGTTGCGGTTGCTCATCGCCCAGAGCTTCCCGCTCGCCGACGCCGCGAAGGCCCACGAGCAGAGCGAGACCGGTCACACCCGGGGCAAGCTCATCCTGCGCCCGTAGGGCGGCGGATTTTTCCCTCCCCGCCCCTTCCCGGTTCCAGCCGATGCGCGGCTCCGCCGCGGGGCGGGGGCTTCCGGCCCCCGGACCCTGGGCCCTGGGGCAGAGCCCCGGTTGTGGGAAGGGGCGGGGAGGGGAGTCCGCCGCAGGCTCAAGCCCCCGGCCGTGGGCTAGCCGCCGACCGGGCCGCTCAGCGGGCCGCTCTCCCGGCCCCACCCGTACGCCCGCTGGGCCCGCAGCCGGACCACCAGCCGCCCCTCGGCGACCATCGCCGCGCGGAACTCCTCCCAGTCCGGGTGCTCGCCCGCGACGGCGCGGTAGACCTCGACCAGCTCGTCGGCGGTGGCGTCGTGGGGGTCGGCCGCGACCGGGGTCAGCTCGGCGTCTCCCTCGGCGACCAGGTAGGAGTAGCGGTCACCGCTGGTGACGTAGAAGCTCGCGCGCGGATCACGGCGCAGATTGCGGGTCTTGGCGCGGCCGTCGGTGACCGAGATGCGGATGAGGTGCGCCGCGGGGTCGTAGGCGAAGGCGACATTCGACAGCTGGGGGCGGCCGTCGCGCTTGAGGGTGACGAGCGCGCCGGTGCGCTGCTCCCGCAGCAGGCCGAGCAGGCTGCCGTCACCGGATTCCGTGGGGTTGCCGGGTCGGTCGGTCATGGCGGTGACCTTACGCGGTCGGCCACCGGGCCGGTATGGGCAAGCCATTGCGCGTTATGGGGTTATTGGGGTTTAAGTCCTTTATGGTGAAAGGGGAGAGGTGTCATTTCCGCAGGTCACGCGGGAGGCGCTCCATTTCGCACGAGTGTTCGAGAATTGGTTTAAGGTGGGGCCGGGGGCTGCACTCGTGCGGCTCCGCCGCGTGGTGAGCAGGGACGGCAGGGGGTGCGACACAGCAGTGGGAGGTGTGGATGCCAGGGTTCACGCATCTGCACACCGCCTCCGGGTTCTCCATGCGGTACGGGGCCGCCCACCCGGAGCGGCTGGCTCAGCGTGCCGCCGAGCGCGACATGGACGCGATCGCGCTGACCGACCGCGACGGCCTCGCCGGGGCGGTCCGGTTCGCCAAGGCGAGCGCGGCCGCAGGGGTGCGGCCGCTCTTCGGGGTGGACCTCGCCGTACTGGCGCGGTCCCCGGAGCCGGGGCGTACGGTCCGGCGGCGCACGCCGGTGCGCGGCGGGGCGTTCATCGACGAGTCCGCGCCCCGCGCGGTGTTCCTCGCGCGGGACGGCGCGGCAGGCTGGGCCGCGCTGTGCGGGCTGGTCTCCGCCGCGCACGCGGAAACCCGCGCGGGAATCCATACCGAAGCCCACGCGGGAGCCCGCCCGGGCGGCGCCGCGCACCCCCTGCTGCACTGGCCGGACCTCGAAAGCGGCGGCGGCGCCACCGCCCTCGCCCCGCTCACCGTGCTCCTCGGCCCGGACTCCGACGTCGGCCGGGCCCTGGCCGCCGGGCGCCCCGACCGGGCCGAGCAGCTGATCGCCCCCTGGCGCGAGCTGTTCGGCGACGCGCTGCGCCTGGAGGCCGTGTGGCACGGCCGTACCGGCACCGGCCCCGGCTCGCTGCGGCTCGCCGCCCGTACCGTCGGCTTCGCCGCCGACCAGGGCGTACGGGCCGTGCTGAGCAACGCCGTACGGTACGCCGACCCGGAGCAGGGCCCGGTCGCCGATGTGCTGGACGCCGCCCGCAGGCTGGTCCCGATCGACCCGCGCGACCCCGCGGCGCTCGACAGCGGCGAGCGCTGGCTCAAGGGCCCGCGGGACATGGCGCGGATCGCCGAGAAGATCGCGGAGGCCGCGGGAGGGCGGCGGGACGCCGCGTACCGGCTGCTGGAGGAGACCGAGCGCACCGCCGCCGAGTGCCGCGTCGACCCCGAGGACCACATCGGCCTCGGCAGCATCCACTTCCCCGAGCCGCATCTGGTCGGGGCCGGGCACCGGAGCGCCGAGCGGGTGCTGCGCTCGCGCTGCGACGCCGCCATGGTGCTGCGCGGCTACGACCGCGACCACGAGCGGTGGGGGCGGCTGGAGAACGAGCTGCGCACCATCGAGCGGCTCGGCTTCGCCTCGTACTTCCTCACCGTCGCCCAGGTCGTCGACGACACCCGCACGCTCGGCATCCGGGTGGCCGCCCGCGGCTCGGGCGCGGGCTCGTTCGTCAACCACCTGCTCGGCATCGCGCACGCCGACCCCGTCGCGAACGGCCTGCTGATGGAGCGCTTCCTGTCGGTGCGGCGGGCCGCGCTGCCCGACATCGACATCGACGTCGAGTCCGCGCGCCGCCTGGAGGTCTACCGCGCGATCTTCGACCGCTTCGGGGCGGAGCGGGTCGCGACCGTCTCGATGCCCGAGACCTACCGGGTGCGCCACGCCGTACGGGACGTGGGCGCGGCCCTCGGTATGGACCCGGCCGAGGTGGACCGGCTCGCCAAGTCCTTCCCGCACATTCGCGCCCGCGACGCGCGCGCGGCGCTCGCCGAACTGCCCGAGCTGCGCGCGGTGGCCGCCGAGCAGGAACGTTACGGCAGGCTCTGGGAGCTGGTCGAGGCGCTGGACGGGCTGCCCCGCGGCATCGCCATGCACCCCTGCGGGGTGCTGCTCTCCGACGCCGGGCTGCGGGCCCGTACGCCCGTCGTGCCCACCAGCGGCGAGGGCTTCCCCATGTCGCAGTTCGACAAGGACGACGTCGAGGATCTCGGGCTGCTCAAGCTCGATGTCCTCGGGGTGCGGATGCAGTCCTCGATGGCGCACGCGGCCGCGGAGGTGGCGCGGGCCACGGGCCGGCCGCTGGACCTGGACGACCCCGAGGTGGTGCGGCCGAACGACCCGGCGACCTACGACCTGATCCGCTCCACCGAGACGCTGGGCTGCTTCCAGATCGAGTCGCCCGGCCAGCGCGATCTCCTCGGCCGGCTTCAGCCCACCTCCTTCCACGACCTCGTGGTCGACATCTCGCTGTTCCGTCCCGGCCCGGTCGCGGCCGACATGGTGCGCCCCTTCATCGAGGCGCGGCACGGCCGCAAGCCGCCCCGCTATCCGCATCCGGACCTGGAGGACGCGCTGCGCGAGACCTATGGCGTGGTCGTCTTCCACGAGCAGATCATCAAGATCCTGTCGATCATGACCGGCTGCGAGCGGGACCTCGCCGACGAGGCGCGGCGCGCGCTGTCCAACCCCGAGCGGCAGGGGCGGGTGCGGGCCTGGTTCCACGCGGAGGCGGCGAACCGCGGCTACCGGCCGGAGGTGCTGGAGCGCACCTGGGAGATCGTGGAGGCGTTCGGGTCGTACGGCTTCTGCAAGGCGCACGCCGTGGCCTTCGCGGTGCCGACCTACCAGTCCGCCTGGCTCAAGGCGCACCACCCGGCGGCCTTCTACGCGGGGGTGCTCACCCACGACCCCGGGATGTACCCGAAGCGGCTGCTGCTGGCGGACGCGCGGCGGCGCGGGGTGCCGATTCTGCCGCTGGATGTGAACCGGTCGGGCGCGGATTATCGAATCGAACTGATGTCTGGTAATGGAGGGTCAGGCGGGGATCCGGCCGGGCGGTCGGCCCGGGCGACGGGCGCGGACTTCGGGATCCGGCTCGCGCTGAGCGACGTCCACGGCATCAGCGAGGCCGAAACCGCGCGGATCGCGGCCGGGCAGCCGTACTCCTCGCTCCAGGACCTGTGGCGGCGCGCCCACCCCGGGCGGCCGGTCGCCGAACGGCTCGCCCAGGTCGGCGCGTTGGACGCGTTCGGCACCGGCCGCCGCGACCTGCTGCTCCAGATCGCCGAACTGCACCGGCAGCAGCGGGGCGCCCGGCGCGACGGCACCGGTGAGGGCCAGCTCCCGCTGGCCGAGACCGCGCCGCCCGCCCCTGCCGGGCTGCCCGACCTCGACGCGGACGAACGCCTCGGCGCCGAGCTCGGCATCCTCGGCATGGACGTCTCGCGCCATCTGATGGGCGACCACGGGGCCTTCCTGGAGGAGCTGGGCGCGGTCCCGGCCAAGCGGCTCCGCGAGGCGCGGCACGGCGAGACCGTGCTGGTCGCCGGGGCCAAGGCCGCCACCCAGACCCCGCCGATCCGCTCGGGGCGGCGCGTCATCTTCACCACGCTCGACGACGGCACGGGGCTGGTCGACTGCGCCTTCTTCGACGACAGCCACGCCGCGTGCGCGCACACCGTCTTCCACTCCTGGCTGCTGCTGGTGCGCGGCGTGGTCCAGCGGCGCGGGCCGCGCAGCCTCAGCGTCGTGGGCTCGGCGGTCTGGAACCTCGCCGAGCTGGCCGAACTCCGGCGCGAGGGCGGCCTGGAGGCGGTCGCCGCCGAACTCGCGGGCGCGGGCCGGGCGGAGCCCGAGCCCGGTGCCCCCGCCGGGGCCCCGGCCGGCGCGGAGGCCGAAGCCGGGAGCGAGCCCGGCGGCGACTCCGGGCGCCGCATCCACCTGCCCACCGGCTACGCCATGCACCCGTGGGCCGACCTCCGGCCCGCGGGCGAACAGGCCGCCACCGGCCGCAAGCTGTGGCACTCCAGCCCAGGGAGCGCGGGATGACTCCCCGACCGAGCAATGAGCAACCGCATGTGCTGTATGTGTGTTTCCACCCCGCCGAGCGAGCGGCGGAGGCCATCGGCGCGGACACCTACGAGGGCCTGCTCGCCCTGCTCGCCGAGGTGACCCCCGTCGTCGAGGCGGTGCCGCCCGACGCGGCGCTCGCCGATGTCGCCGGCGCGCTGCGCTACTTCGACCGGGACGCGGCCGGGCTGGCGGAGATCGTACGGGTCCGGGCGCTGGCCCGGTACGGCGTCGACTGCACCGTCGGCGTCGCCGCCAACCCGCTGCTCGCCCGCATGGCCGCGCAGGACACCCGACCCGGCGGGCCCGCCGGGCCCGGCCGATCCGGCCGGTCGTCCGGCGGCGCGCCCGGCCCCTCCGGCGCGCCCGGCCCCTCCGGCGCGCCCGGCCCCTCCGGCGCGCACGGCGCCGGGTCCGGAAGCTCCTCGGGCGCGGTCCGTACCGTCCCCGACGACCCGGACGCGGTCGCCGCCTTCCTCGCCGACAAGCCCCCCACCGCCCTGCCCGGCGTCGGCCAGGCGACCGCCCGCACCCTGTGCTCGTACGGCCTCGACAGCGCCGCCCGGATCGCCGCTGTGCCGCTGCCCACCCTGCGCCGGATCCTCGGCGCGGCCACCGCGCGCCGGGTGCACGACTGGGCGCGCGGAATCGACCCCGTCCCCGTCACCCCGAACGCCCCGGCCCGCTCCATGGCCGCCGAACACCGCTTCGGCCACGACGAGCTGAACCCGGAGCGCAGACGCCGCGCGCTGCTCACCCTCGCGGACCGGCTCGGCACCCGGCTGCGCACCAGCGGGCAGGTCGCCCGCACCCTCACGCTCACCGTCCGATACGCCGACCGCTCCACGACCACCCGCAGCCGGACCCTGGCCGAGCCGACCGCCCACACCCCGGCGCTGACCGCCACCGCGTACGCCCTGCACGCCGCGCTCGGGCTACAGCGGGCCCGGGTGCGGTCCCTGGCGCTGCGCGCCGAGGGGCTGACCGCCGCCGAACTGGCCTCCCACCAGCTGACATTCGACCCCACGGACGACAAGGCCCGCCGTATCGAGGCCGCCGTCGACCGGGCGCGGGCCCGCTTCGGCGAGCGGGCGATACGGCCGGCCGGGGGATTCGACCCCTGGTGAGGAACGAGGGTCGCTGCTCCATCGGGGCGAAGGTCATCGACACGGAGATCGCGGCAGGAGCGCGCGACGACAAACGCACGGGGAAGTGGACCCTCGGCTAGGACTTGGCCCGTACGCACATACGGGATAAGTCTCAGCCGTAGAGCCGCTCCGCGTAGCGCGGGCCGTAGTACTCCTCCAGCGACTCCAGGGGGGCGTCCGGCCTTTCGAGCGCCTTGCAGATCTGGGGCCTCGACGGCATCTCGTCCGGGCGCCAGGTCTCCGGCTTCCAGAGCTCCGAGCGCAGAAACGCCTTGGTGCAGTGGTGGAAGACCTCCTCGATCTCGACGAGGAGGGCGAGCCGCGGGCGGTTGCCCTTGACCACCATGTCGTCGAAGAACGGGGCGTCACGGAGCAGCCGCGCCCGGCCGTTGATCCGGAGCGTGTCTCCGCGCCCGGGCAGCACATAGATCAGCCCGACATGCGGATTGGCGAGCACATTCCGAAAGCCGTCCATCCGCTTGTTGCCCGGGCGGTCCGGGATCGCGATGGTCGTGTCGTCGAGCACGAGCGTGAAGCCGGCGGGGTCGCCCTTGGGGGAGACGTCGCACCGCCCCTCGGCGTCCGAGGTGGCGATCAGACAGAACGGCGACCGGGCCAGCCACCGCCGGTCCAGCTCGTGCAGCGCGGGGCGGGACTTGTTGGCCGCCTGCTCGTTGGGCTCGCCGACCAGCTCCCGCAGCTCGGCCTCGGACGAGACCTCCACCAGGTCCTCCGGACTCATCAGTGTCCCCCAGTCGCGCCGCTTGATCACGTGCCTTCGACTGTACGCCAGCCCTCCGACACAGCCTCCGACACGGCCTCCGTCATCACCGCGTTCCTGGACGTTCCGTAGGGAATGGGTGAGGGTTTCTTCACCGGCGGACGGCTGGATGCGTTTGCTACTCGCGCGTAATTTAGGCGGACGCGACACCCCTGTGATCCGGATCGCAGAGCGCACAGTCAGCGCAACTCTCCCCCACCTGCGAGGAGTTCATGTGATGTTGCACTGGAGGCGTATCCGTTCGCTCCGTAGGTCACTGCCCGCCCTGGCCCTGGCGGTCGCGGCGGCGATGGCGCCCGCCGCCGCGACCGCCGCGCCCGGCGACACCGCCGCCGCGCAGAGCGCGACGAGCAGTGGCTGGAACGACTACTCGTGCAAGCCGTCCGCCCAGCACCCCCGCCCCGTCGTCCTCGTGCACGGCACCCTCGGCAACTCGGTCGACAACTGGCTCGGCTTCGCCCCGTACCTGGTCGACCGCGGCTACTGCGTCTTCTCCCTCGACTACGGCAAGCTGCCCGGCGTGCCCGTCTTCTACGGCCTCGGCCCGATCGACGAGTCGGCGCAGCAGCTGTCCGCCTACGTCGACCGGGTGCGCACCGCCACCGGCGCGGCCAAGGCCGATATCGTCGGCCACTCCCAGGGCGGGATGATGCCCCGCTACTACCTGAAGTTCCTCGGCGGCGCGGCCAAGGTGAACGCGCTGGTCGGGATCGCGCCCACCAACCACGGGACCACCCTGTCCGGGCTCACCAGGCTGCTCGACTACTTCCCGGGCGCGGCGGACGTCCTCGCCAGGCACACGCCCGGGCTGACGGACCAGGTGGTCGGGTCGGACTTCCTCACGCGTCTCAACGAGGGCGGCGACACCGTCCCCGGAGTGCGCTACATCGTCATCTCCACCAAGTACGACGAGGTGGCCACGCCCTACCGCGCCCAGTTCCTGACCGGGTCCGACGTCAAGAACGTCGTGGTCCAGGACCTGTGTCCGAGCGATCTGTCCGAGCACGTCACCATCGCCATGACCGACCGGGTCGCCTTCCATGAAGCGGCCAACGCCCTCGACCCGGAACACGCCACGCCCACGACCTGCTGACGCCCGGCTTTCCTCCGCTCTCCGCTCAGCGCCGCCTGCCGAGCGCGCCGACGAAGTCCGTGAGCAGCCGCGCGAACTCGGTCCGGTCCGCCTCCGGCCAGTCGGCCATCGCCTCCGCGAACACGGACCGCCGGAACCGCCGGACCTCGTCCGTCATGGCGCGCCCCGCCTCGGTCATGACCAGCAGGGCGCGCCGCCCGTCGGCCTGGTCGGCCTCCCGCCGCACCAGCCCGGCCCCGACCGCCCCCGCGACCAGCTTGCTGGCGCGGGGCTGGTCGACGGCCAGGGCGGCGGCGACATCGGAGACCGTGGCCGGCGCGCCGCTCTGCTCCGCCGCCTCGATCGCGTCCAGTACGTCGAAGGCGGCGCCCTTCGCCGCCGCGCCATCGGCGAGCCGCGCCAGCGAGCGCCTGCTCTGGCTGCGCCGGATGGCGACCATGGCCCGCTCGACGTCGTCCACGGGTTCTCGGTTGTCGGCCATCACACCCCCATGCATAATCAAGAACATCTAGTTGCAATTTTACATGCATCTGCGGAGGGGAAGGCCATGAAGCCGATCGGATACTGGCTCAAGCGCCTGGACGGCCTGATCGAGGCCGATTTCGAGCGCACCCTGAGCGACAGCGGCCTCGTCCGGCGCCACTGGCAGGTGCTGAACACGCTGGCGGAAGGTCCCAAGTCCAGGGTGGAACTCACCGCGGCGCTGCGCCCCTTCTGGGGCGAGGGTGCGGTCACGCTCGACGAGGTCCTGGGCGATCTCGAGCGCCGGGGCTGGGTCGCCCGGGAGGGCGCCGAGGGCCCGTACGCGCTCACCCCGCCCGGCGTCGAAGGCCATGCCGCGGTGGCGGAACGGATCGGAGCCGCCCGGCGGCGGATCACCGACGGGGTGACGGACGACGAGTACCTCGCCACCGTGGGCGTGCTCCGCCGCATGGCGGAGAACCTTGAGGGTGCCGAGGGCGTGGTGCCGGCCGCGTAGGCGCTATGGCCGTGGCCGCGGCCGGCCGCCGGGTGACTACTCGGCGATCAGCTCGACGGCGATGTTGCCCCGGGTCGCCTTCGAGTACGGGCACACCTGGTGCGCCTGCTCGACCAGGCCGCGGCCGGTCTCGCCCTCCAGCTCCTCGGGCAGCTCGACGCGGAGCGTGACCTTCAGTCCGAAGCCGCCGTCCGACTCGTCCTTGCCGATGCCGACCTCGGCGGTGACCGAGATGTCCTTGGTGTCGACCTTGGCCTGGCGCCCGACGAGCCCGAGCGCGCTGGCGAAGCAGGCCGCGTAGCCCGCGGCGAACAGCTGCTCGGGGTTGGTGCCCTTGCCGCTGCCGCCCAGCTCCGGCGGCATGGCCAGCGCCAGGTCCAGCTGCTTGTCGGAGCTCACCGCCCGGCCGTCGCGTCCGTTGGCGGTGGCCACGGCGGTGTAGAGCGCGTCCATGGAGACCATCCCTTTCGAGGTCCTGCGGTGCGCGGTCGTGCGCTCCGTCATGACAGAAGTAGAGCACACGATTAAGTTGTGCACAACTAAGAGGTACCCTAGATACATGTCACAACAGACCGGCCCGGCCCCAGCCCCGGCCCCCGAACCGGCCCCGAGTGAAGCCGCCGACGACCTGCTCCGCCTCGACCTCCAGCTCTGCTTCGCCCTGCACGCCGCCTCGCGCGCCTTCGGCACCGTCTACCGGCGCGTGCTGCGCGACACCGAGCTGACCTATCCGCAGTACCTGGTGATGCTGGTGCTGTGGGAGCACGGCGAGATGGCGGTCAAGAAGCTCGGGGAGTTTCTGCGCCTGGACTCGGGTACCCTCTCGCCGCTCCTCAAGCGGCTCCAGTCGGCCGGCCTCGTCCAGCGCGAGCGCAGCCTCCACGACGAGCGCTCGGTGACGGTCCGGCTGACGGCCGAGGGCGAGGCGCTGCGGGAGGCCGCCCGGACCGTGCCGCTTCAGATCATCCAGGCCAGCGGCCTGGACCCGAAGGAAGCGGTCGATCTGCGCGCCCGCCTGGAGCGGCTGACGGCGGCGCTCGACGCCGCGCAGGCGGACGCGGAGAACCGGATCAGCTGAGCTGTCGGGAGCGTGCCGCGGCGACGTCCGCAGCTTGATCGTCTACCGGCACGTCGCGCGCGGCGTGATCGGGCCCCTGGGGTGACCCCTGGAACGCCCGCCGCCCGAGCAGGGCGATCGCGGCGGGCAGCAGCACCCCGCGCACCAGCGTCGCGTCGATGAGGATGGCCACCGCCAGCCCGACGCCCATCATCTTGTACTCGATCGCGGACAGCACGACGAAGACGCTGAAGGCGGCGGTCATGATGACGGCCGCGCTGGTGACCACGCCCGCACCGGACGCGATGCCCCCCACCACCGCCTCCCGCGCGTCCGCCCCGGCCAGCCGGCGCTCGCGGATCCGGCTGAGGACGAAGATGTGGTAGTCCATGCTCAGCCCGAAGAGGATGACGAACATGAACAGCGGCAGCCAGCCGATCACTCCGCCGTACGGGGCGAAGTCGAGCGCCGAACTGAGGTGGCCGTCCTGGAACACCCAGGTCAGCGCCCCGTAAGCGGCCCCGATCGACAGCAGGTTCAGCACGATCGACACCAGCGCGACGGCCGGTGAGCGGAACGCGACGACCAGCAGGACAAAGGCCAGCAGAAGCACGAAGGCGAAGACGTACGGCGTGCGGTCGATGATGCGCTGGGTGAAGTCGTACGCGAAGGCCGTCTTGCCGGCGACCGCGTAGTCGATCCCGCCGATCCCGTCGATCCCCCCGGTCCTGCCGTCGGCCTTGGCCACCTCGCCCAGCGCGTCGGGCAGCGTCCGCTTCCGCAGCGTCTCCAGCGCCCGGTTCGCCGCATCGTCCGTGCCGAAGCTCGCCAGCGGCACCCGCACCACCAGCGCCCGGCCGACCTTGGTGGCCGAAATGGGCTCGTTCAGCGCCCCGTCGCTCGCCGCGGCCCGCTCGTGCAGGCTCTCCACCGCCCTCCGTACCGCCGGGTCGTCCACGGCGTCGGGGTTCTTCTTCCCCCAGATCACCACCTGCGCCGGGGCCGGGGCGCCCGGGAACGCCTCCTGCATACGGGCCGCCGCGTCCACCGTCGGCACCTTCCGCGACAGGCTGTCGGTCACCGCGGCGTCCTGGAGCCGCATCTCCAGCGCGGGCAGCGCGAGCACCAGCAGCGCCAGCGCCGCCGCGCCGCCCCACACCAGCGGGCGCCGCACCACCGCGCGGGCCACCGCCGCCCAGGCCCGGGACCGGTCCGCCGTGGTCCGGCGGTGGCCCACCCACGGGATGCGCGCCTTGTCCACCCGGTGTCCCAGCGTGGCCAGCAGGGCGGGCAGCACGGTCACCGAGCCGACCATCGCCACCCCGACCACCAGCACCGCGCCGGTCGTCAGCCCCTTGAAGTTGTCGAGACCCGTGAACAGCAGCCCGCCCAGACACAGCATCACCGTCAGGCCCGAGACCACCACCACCCGCCCCGAGGTGCGCGCCGTGATCCGCAGCGCGTCCTCGACGCCGTGCCCGGCCGCGCGCTCCTCGCGTGCCCGGCGCAGATAGAACAGCGAGTAGTCGACACCCACCGCCACGCCGATCAGCAGCACCATGGAGGACGTGGCGCTGTTCACCGGCACCCAGTGGGCGAGCACTTGGAGAAAGCCGAAGGTCGCGACGACGGTGGTGGCCGCCAGCAGCAGCGGGATCGCGGCGGCGACCAGCGAGCCGAACACCACCAGCAGGATCACCACGGTGAGCGGCAGCGAGAAGAACTCGGCCCGCTTGAAGTCGTCCTTGATGCCCTCGTCCACCACGCGCGACAGGCTCCGGTCGCCCGCCTGCGCCAGCCGCACCCGCGGATGGCGGGCCTGCACCGTCTTCACGGCCTCGGTCGCGGCGTCGTAGTGCTCGGCCGTCTGCTCGACGGGCCCCGCCACCTCGAAGGTGACCAGGCCGGAGCGGCCGTCCTTCGACACCAGCCGGCCGCCGTCCCGCTCCAGCGGGGAGCGCACCGCGGCCACCGCGCCCGGCGTGCGGCGCAGCGCCGCGACCAGGTCCTGGGTGGCCCGCCGCAGCTCCGGGTCCTCGGCGAAGGGCCGCGCCCCGTCCGGCGTACGGGCCTGGACGAGGACGTTCTCCTGGGGCCGCGGATACACCTGCTGGGCGTCCAGCACCCGGCCCGCGCGGCCCGTATCTCCGGGGTCGGTGCTGTCCGCCGTATCGCCCGGCATGACCGCGCTCGCCAGGAGCGCCACGATCACCAGCGCGAACCAGCCCGCGATCGCCAGGGCGCGATGGCGGACGGACCGGCCGGCGACGCGCTCCACCAGCGCGCCCCGGTCCGGTCCGGCCGCCCTCTGCCGCGACTTGCTTTTGCGCAGCATGAGCTGCTGTCCTTTCCACGAAGGGACGTATCCGTCAAGAACTCGCCCTCGGGCGAGGTGATGCTTCTTCCTTCACCTGGGCCGTCGAGTTGCCGCTCGACGGCCCAGGGCCTGTTGGTACCCGGCCGGCTATTCGACGGTCTGGAGGATCCGCTCCAGCGAATCCATCCGGACCTGCATCTCGGTCAGGCGCTCGCTGATCTCCTTCAGCCGCTCCTCCGTGCCCTGCTGCACGGCGGTCGCGCTCTCGGCGAGTTTGCGGTACTCCAGCTCCCGCACCACCTGGGCCTTCGCGCGCCGGGTCGCCGCGAACTGCCAGATGACCGTGGTGAGCACCGTGGTCACCAGGGCGAAGAGGCCGAAGGCCCCCACGACCTCGGTCCAGTCGTGTCCGTCCATCACTGCGATCCCTTCGTCTCCTCGCCCCGGCCGTCGCCCGGCGGGGTCAGCGTCCGCTCCGCGGCCTCGACGGTCTCCGGCGTCAGCTCGATCGCGAACGGGCTGACCTCGTAGAACTTCATGGCCTTGCCGTCCTCCGACACCTCGACCCGGGCCGTCACCAGCCCGGCCGCCTCCAGCTTGCGCAGATGGACCTGGAGCAGCGCCCGGCTGATGCCCAGCGCGCGGGCCAGCTCGCTCACATACCTGCGCTCCCGCGCGAGCGTGGCGACGACCCGCAGGCGGTGCGGGTTGGCCAGCGTGGCCAGCACGCGCACCAACTCGTCGCCGCTGAGGTCGCGGGGCTCGCCGCCGGGCGCCGGGGCGCTCATGGCGAACCCCCGCGGATGTTGCCGCACATGCTGCACATGCAAAAAAAAGTTAGCACATGCCGAGAATGATTGAGAGCGCTGCGGCCCGTGGCAGGGTGTGAACATGACCGGAACGAGCCCCCGCACGTCAGCCCTCCAGCTGATCGAGACCGTCGTCGACCCCGGCAGCTGGCACCGCTGGGACGAGCCGGTCGACATCACCACGGACGACCCCGCCTACCGGGCCGACCTGGAGCGGGCGCGCGAGCGCACCGGCCTCGACGAGTCCGTCATCACGGGCGAGGGCCGTATCGAGGGGCGGCGGGTGGCCGTCGTGGCCTGCGAGTTCCGCTTCCTCGCCGGGTCGATCGGCGTCGCGTCGGGGGAGCGGCTGGCGCGCGCCATCGAGCGGGCGACGGCGGAGCGCCTGCCGCTCCTCGCGGCGCCCGCGTCCGGCGGGACACGGATGCAGGAGGGCACGGTCGCGTTTCTCCAGATGGTGAAGGTGGCCGCGGCGATCACCGACCACAAGGCGGCCGGCCTGCCCTACCTCGTCCATCTGCGCCACCCGACGACGGGCGGAGTGCTCGCCTCCTGGGGCTCGCTGGGCCACGCCACCGCCGCCGAGCCCGGCGCGCTCATCGGCTTCATGGGCCCGCGGGTGCACGAGGCGCTGTACGGGGAGGAGTTCCCGGCGGGCGTGCAGGTCGCGGAGAACCTGATGGCCCACGGCCTGGTGGACGCGGTCCTGCCGCCCGAGCGGCTGTCGGAGGTGGCGGCGCGGGTGCTGAGGGTGCTGTGCGGGGACGCTGCCGCTGCCGCTGTGGCGAACGGGGACAGGGCTGTTCCGGTGGCGGAGGCGGTCCCGGGCGTGTCCCCGGCGGCTGCGTGCGCCGCCGAGGAGTCGCCCGCGGGGCCCGCCGTCGCGGGACCTGTCGTCGCGGGACCTGCCGTCGGCCGCGAGCAGGAGGCTGCCGCTGGTCGCCCCGCGGACGAGGGTGACGCCCCCGCGTCAACGGGACGCGGGGAGTCGCCGACGGGCCCCGGGCCTGGTGGGCCCAGCGCCGAGGAGTCGATCCGGCGGTCCCGGCGGCCCGAGCGGCCCGGCGTGCGCGACTTGCTGCGCGCCGCCGCCGAGGACGTGAGCCCCCTCAGCGGTACGGGCGCGGGGGAGCACGACCCCGGGCTGCTGCTCGCGCTCGCGCGCGTCGGCGGGACGCCATGCGTCGTCCTCGGGCACGACCGGGCCGCGCGCCACGGGGACGCCGCGGCCGACGGGCCCGGCGGCGGGCAGCCGCTCGGCCCCGCCGGGCTGCGCACCGCCCGGCGCGGCATGCGCATCGCCGCCGAGCTCGGGCTTCCGCTGCTCACGGTCGTCGACACCGCGGGCGCCGCGCTGAACCGGGAGGCCGAGGAGGGCGGGCTGGCCGGGGAGATCGCCCGCTGCCTGGCCGACATGGTGACCCTCCCCGCGCCCACCCTCTGTCTGCTGCTCGGCCAGGGCGCGGGCGGCGCCGCGCTCGCGCTGCTCCCCGCCGACCGGGTCCTCGCGGCGCGCCACGCCTGGCTGTCCCCGCTGCCGCCCGAGGGCGCCTCCGCGATCCTCTACCGGACCACCGAGCGGGCGTACGAGATAGCGGACCGGCAGGGCGTGCGCTCCGCCGACCTGCTCGCTCACGGCATCGTCGACCGAATCGTCGAAGAGGGGGCGGAAGGGGTGGAGGGGACGGAACCGTCCGGGTACGAGGGTTTCCTCGCCCGTCTCGGCGACACCCTCGGCGCCGAGCTCGCCGCGCTGCGCGCCCGGGACCAGGGCGAGCGGCTGGCCGCGCGCCGGGCCCGGCACCGGCGCATCGGGCTGCCGGGCTGACCCGGGCCGCCCGCCCCCGGCTGATCGCGGAGTTGGTGGCGCATCGGGCTCAAAACGGAGCAGACGGGTGAGACGAATTGGCGGTCTTAGGCATGCCTAACCTAATCTCGGGTCGTGAACGAGAATGATCTAGACGGGGCATTCGGCCTGCCCGCAGAGACCGCCACGCGCCTCCATCTCCTCGCCCTCAACCCCACCGACTCCGTCACCGAGGGCTTCCTCCCCGCCGCGGCCCGGCTCGGCCTCGCCGTCACCCTCCTCACCGACCAGCCGGACGCACACCGGAGCGCCTACGAGCGCCACGCCCCGGTCGGCGGCGCGCTGCCCGAACTCGACATCGCGTACTGCGACGTGCGGGACTTCCGCGAGGTCATCGGCCGTATCTCCGCCCAGGCCCCGGCGGGCCGCCCCGCCGCGATCTTCACCAACAGCGACCACCTCCAGGTCCAAGCGGCCCTCGCCGCCGACTACTTCGGCCTGCCCGGCAAGGACTGGCGCGCCGCGCTGCGCACCAAGAACAAGGCCGAGCTGCGCCGCAGCCTCGCCGCCGCGGGCGTCGACACTCTCTGGTGCGCCGAACTCGCCCCCGGCCAGGACCCCGCCGACCACCCCCGCCTCGCCGCGCCCGGCGTGCCCTACCCCTGCGTCCTCAAGCCGCGCGAGGGCGTGGCCAGCGAGGACGTCGTGCTCGTCGCCGATGCGGACGAACTGGCCGAGCGCTGCCGCGAGATACGGGCCCGGCGGCCCGAGGCGTATCTGGTGGTCGAGGAGTTCCTGGAGGGCACGCTCCAGACCCTGGAGACCATCGGGGACGGCCACACGCTGCACACCCTCGCCGCCTTGCGCACCGATATCTCCCCGCCCCCGTACTTCATCGAGGAGCGCCTCGAACTGCTCCCCGCCCCGCCCGAGCCGCACACCGGCCAGGTGCTGGCCCAACTGCGGGCGCTGGGCGTGGGCTTCGGCGCCTGCCACACCGAGTACGTGGTCCAGGGCGACCGGGCCCGCCTCATCGAGGTCAACTACCGCGCCATAGGCGACCAGTGCGACCTCGTACTCGCCGAACTCCTCGCCATCCCGCTCTTCGAGCACATCCTCCGCACCCACCTCGGCGAGCCCCTCCCCGCCGACCTCGGCGCCCGCACCGACGGCAGGGTGCGCATGGAGTACGTCATGGCGGACCGCGCCGGCCGCCTGACCGGCGCCCCCGCCGCGAGCGTCGGCGAGCGCGACGGCGTACGGCTGGACTACCGCCCGCTGCGCGCGATCGGCGAGGAACACCCGCTCTACGGCACCAACCGCGACTTCCTCGGCATCCTCCGCGCCACCGGGACCGACCAGCGGCGGATCGACCAGGCGGTGGCCGGGTTCCTGGCGGCCAACCAGTGGGTGATCGCGCCATGATCCGCGCCGATGAGGCAGCGGCGGACACCACGGACACCACGGATGCCTTCGAGGCGGAGCTGCTGGCGCGCGTGCTCGACACGTTGCTGAGGGAAGACGCGTACGGCCTGCGCAGCCGCGCCCAGGCCGTACGGCGCGCCGACGGCGACTGGCTGCGGGTCGTCCTCACGGACGGCGGGGGAGTGCTGCTGCCGGTCGAGCCGGACGGCTTCCAGTGCGAGATCCGGGCCCGGCGCCCCGCACACCTGTTGGTGGAGGGGGCGCTCGGCGGAGGGGCCGCGCCCGTCCCCCACGGCGGCGGGCCGTTGTCGACCGACGATGCGGGCGGCGCGGCGCCCCGCGCTGCCGCGGGGTCTGCCGCCGGGCCTGCCCCCCGGCCTGACGCTCCGTCTGCCGCCCGGCCCGGCGCCGGGAACGGCGCCTCGCCCGGCGCCCAACCCGCCGTCGCGCCGCCGCCGGCGGCCGAGGCCGCGTCAGACTCCCCGCCGGGCGGCGCCGCCCTCACCACCCTCGACGCGGTCCTCGACCGCCTCCGCCACGCAGCCGACCCCGACGACCGGGGCCGCTACGACGCCTTCGTCGTCGAGTGCCGCCGCACGCTGGACGCCATGCGGCTGCACGCCCGCGTCCGCCCCGGCGTCGTCGAGCGGCTCGCCGCCGCATACGGCGACAGGCCCGCCGAGCAGTGGGCGGGGGTGCGCGGCTCGCTCGCGTACGACACCCTGGCCGCCTTCCGCGACCACCCCGTCTATCCCACCGGCCGCACCCGCCTCGCCCTGAGCGACGCCGAACAGCGCGCCCACGCCCCCGAGTTCCACCCCTCCTTCCGGCTGCGCTGGGCCGCCCTCCCGCGCGAGGCCGTCACCGGGGACGCGGCCGGGCTGCCCGCGTGGTGGCCCAGGCCCGAGGCGCTGGGCCTGCCGGACGGCCTGGACGACAGCCACCTCGCCTTCCCTGTCCATCCGCTGAGCGCACCCCGCATGCTGGCCATCGCCCTGCGCACCACCGGCCTCACGGACCGCGCCCACCTCGCCGACGCCCCCTGGCTCGACGTGCGGCCCACGCTCTCCATGCGGACCGTCGCCGTCACCGACGACCCGCTCACCCACCTCAAACTGCCGCTCGCCACCGCCACCCTGGGCGCGCGCAACCGCCGCACCATCAAGCCCGGCACGCTCGCCGACGGCGCGGCGGGGCAGCGGCTCACGGAGGCGGTGCTCGCGCTCGAGCCGCGGGTGTCGGGGGGCGTGCTGCTGGCCGACGAGGGTACGTATCTGCACGCCGGACACGAGTTCCTGGCCACGCTCGTACGGCGCTACCCGCCCGGTCTCGACGGCTGCCAGGTCGTGCCGCTGGCGGCGCTGCTCGCCCCCGCCCCCGGGACCGGGACCGGGCTCGTCGTCGACGCCCTCGCGGCCCGCTACTACGGCGGTGACCTGCTCGCCCTCCTCGACGCCTACCTCACCCTGCTGTTCGACGTGCACACCACCCTCTTCGCGTACGGCCTCGCGCTGGAGTCACACCAGCAGAACACCTCCCTCGTCCTCGACGAGGCGCACGGCCGCCCACGGCTACGGCTGCTGCTCAAGGACCACGACGGACCGCGCGTCCACCCCGCCCGGCTGGCCGACGCCCTCGGCGACGGCGACGACGCCGCCCGCCTCCTGAGCGGGTTCGACGACGACCGGATCACGACCGACGGCGACGGCCCCGTCGCCGATGTCTTCGCCACCATCACCGTGCATCTGTGCGCGGGCGCCCTCGCCTTCGAGCTCGCCCGGCTCGGCCGGGCCCCGCTCGACGCGCTGCTGCGGCTGATCCGCGACCGGCTCGCCGAGGCCGTCGACCGGCTGGGGGAGCAGGGTCCCGGCGCGCCCGGCGCCGTGCTGCGCGCCCTCGTCCTGGACGCGGACCGGTTGCCGGTCAAGGCCATGGTGACCGCGGGCAGCCTGTTCACCAAGCAGCGCTCCGGGGCCGCCGACATCAACAAGCACTACGTCACCGGGCCCAACTACCTCCTCCCGGGCCTCCCAGGCATCCCTGCCCGCGGCCGATGAGCGCCGCGCCCTCCTCCACCCCCGCCGGAGTCGCCTCATGACCACATCCATCTCCCCATCCGACACACACACCGGTACAGGTGCCCGCGCCGACCACGTCGTCGCCCACACCCTCCTCAACTGCCTCCTCCGCGAGGTGTCAGGACCGGAACACCAGACCGTCGTGGCCGACGGCCACCTGCGGCTGCGGCTGCCCCGCTGCGGGGTGCTGCTGCGCGTCGCGCTGCGCCGCACCTCCCTCATCGGCGCACACCGGTTCACCGGCCCGGTCACCGAGGAGCGGGACGGCGCGTGGGCCGAGGTGCCCTGGCGCACCCTCGCCGAGTACATCCACCGGGAGCTGCGGCTGCGCACCGGTGTGCGCAACGACGAGTTCCTGGAGCAGGTGGCGTCCAGCCACGCGGGCGTCACGGCGGCCCTGGAGAGCCGCGCGCGCACGGGCCCGCCGAACACCGACGACGGCGACCCGCACCTGACGTACCTGGCCTCCGAACAGTCGCTGCTGTTCGGCCACCGCTTCCACCCCACCCCCAAGGCACGCTCCGGCAACGCAGACTCCTGGGCCCGCTTCGCGCCCGAGACCGGCGCCCGCTTCCCCCTGCACCACCTCGCCGTACGGCAGGCCCACGTACGCGAGGAGGCGGCGTCCGCCGGGGCCCTCGCGCCCCTCGACCGGCAGCGCCCCGTGCCCGACGGCTACCGCCTGCTGCCCGTGCACCCCTGGCAGTACGCCATGCTGCTCGACCACCCCGCGCTGCGGGCGGCGGTCGCCCGTGGCGACGTGCTGGACCTCGGCCCCGGAGGGCCGGACTTCGCGCCCACCGCGTCCGTCCGCACCCTCTACGACGGACGGGACTTCCTGAAGTTCAGCCTGAACGTCAGGATCACCAACTGCCTGCGCAAGAACGCCGAGTACGAGCTGTCCGGGGCGGTCGCCCTGACCCGGCTGCTGGAGCCGGTCGCCGCCGACCTGTCCGCCCGCTTCCCGGGCGCCGCGCTGCTGCGCGAGCCCGCGTACCGGACGCTGGACCTCGGCGGCGAGCGGGAGTTGATCGAGGGCTTCGGGGTGATCGTGCGCGAAGGGCTCGCCGCCCGGCTGCGCCCCGGGCTCACCGGGCTGCTCGCGGGGGCCGTCGCCGACGAGTACCCCGCCCCCGGCGGGGCGCGGGTCGCCCAGCTCCTCGGCGACACCGGGCCCGGACACGCGCTCGCCTGGTGGGAGGCGTATCTGGCGCTGCTCGTGCCGCCCGTCCTGGCCGCCTACTTCGACCACGGCGTCGTCCTCGAACCCCACCTCCAGAACGTCGTGGTCGGCGTCGACCCCTCCGGCCTGCCGCGTCAGGTCCTCTTCCGCGACCTCGAAGGCACCAAGCTGCTGCCGGAGCACCACGCGGCGGCCCTCGCGGCGCTGCCGCCCGCCCTGGCCGGCCCCATGACGTACGACCGCGAGCGCGGCTGGGACCGCGTCGTGTACTGCCTGCTGGTCAACCACCTCGCCGAGATGCTGGCCGCCCTCGCCGACCGCCATCCGCACCTGGAGCCCGAGCTGTGGTCGGCGGTCCGCCGGGTCCTGGAGGAGCGCGGCGCGGCACACGGCGGCCCGCCCGGCCTCCGCGCCCTGATCGCGGGCGTCCCGCTGCCCGCCAAGGCCAACCTCCTCACCCGCTGGGCCCGCAAGGCCGACCGCCACGCGGGCTATGTCCGCATCGCCAGCCCGCTCGCCTCGGACCTGCTGTCGGAGGCGGCCTGCGTCGTAGCTCCCGGGAGCCCCCGATGACCACCACGGCCCCGACCACACCCGTCGCCGCCCTCGCCGACACCCTGACCGGCGACGACCTCCCCGCGTACGTCTACGACCTCACCGCCCTCGCCGAACACGCCCAGGCCGTACGGGCCGCGCTGCCGCCCGCCGTCGAGCTGTACTACGCGGCGAAGGCCAACCCGGCCCCCGAGATCCTGCGCACCCTCGCCCCCCACGTCACCGGCTACGAGGTCTCCTCCGGCGGCGAGTCGACGCACGTACACGAGGCCGTCCCCGCCCACCCGCTGGCCTTCGGCGGGCCGGGCAAGACCGAGGCCGAGCTGCGCCGCGCGCTGAAGCTGGGCGTGGAGCGCTTCCATGTCGAGAGCGAGCACGAGATGCGCCAACTGGGCGCCCTCGCCCACGAGGAGGGCCGCACGGTCGACATCCTGCTGCGCGCCAACCTCCCCGTCGCCGACGACGCCCTGGGCGCCGCCGCCCTCGCCATGGGCGGCCGCCCCAGCCCCTTCGGCCTCGACCCCGACCACATCGTCGAACGCTGCCTTCCCCTGCTGACGCCGGGCGGCCCCCTCCGCCTGCGCGGCATCCACGCCCACCTCGCCAGCGGCCTCGACGCCCCCGCCCTCCTCGCGGTCGCCACCCGCGTCACCGACTGGACGCGCGACCTCTCCGCCCGCCACGGCCTGCGGCTCACCGAGGTGAACGTGGGCGGTGGCATGAACGTCGACTACGCCCGCCCCGACAGCCGCTTCGACTGGGCCGCGTACGGCAGCGGACTGGCCGAAATCGCCGAGCGGAACCCGGAACTCACCCTGCGGATCGAGCCGGGCCGGGCGCTGACCGTCTACTGCGGCTGGTATGTCACCGAGGTTCTCGACCTCAAGCACAGCGGCGGCGAACCCTTCGCCGTCCTGCGCGGCGGCACCCACCACATGCGCACCCCCGCCGCGAAGGGCCACGACCACCCCTTCGCCGTACTGCCCGCCGACACCTGGACCCACCCCTGGCCACGCCCCGGAGTACGGGACGAGCCGGTGACCCTGGTCGGGCAACTGTGCACACCGAAGGACGTCCTGGCGCGGCGGGCGCCGGCCGGGGAGCTACGGGTCGGCGACCGGGTGGCGTTCGCGCTGGCGGGCGCGTACGCGTGGAACATCTCGCACCACGACTTCCTGATGCACCCGCGACCCGGCTTTCATTACGTGGGCGGAGACTCCACCGCGTTGTAGAACCACAAGGGAGACACACGGCTGATGCGCGGCATCTACGTCATCGCACATCCGGAGGCGACACATCATGCCGAGGGGGTGGTCGGCGGGTGGCACGACTCGCACCTCACGCCCGCCGGCAGGCGCGCGGCGGCCTCCATCGCCCGGGCGCTCCAGGCGATGATCCCCGACGGCGCGGAGGTGGAGCTGGTCTCCTCGGATCTCCAGCGTGCTCGGCAGACGGCCGAGGAAGTGGCCGATCTGTTCGGTGTGACACCGGTCCTGGACCGCAGACTGCGGGAGAAGTCCTACGGGGAGGCGGAGGGCAGACCGCAGGAGTGGCTGGACAGGCGGTTCGTCCCCCCGCCGGCTGCCGGGGATCGGATGGGACACCACGAGGGCGTGCGGGGTGCCGAGACCAGGGCGGACTGCGCGCGGCGCGTGTACGCGGCCATGGACGAGGCCCTGCGGCGGCCATGCGAGCACCAGATCATCGTGACGCATGGTTTCGCGCTGACGTTTGTCGTGGCCGCCTGGATCAAGATGCCGTTCGAGTCGCTGGGCTCGGTCAGCTTCCGGGCGCCCTCCGGCAGTATCACCGTGCTGCGCGAGGACGACTTCTTTCACAACCGCCAGGTCGTCAGCCTCGGAGACACGCGCCACCTTCGGGAATGACGGTACGGAGTGCGCGGATGTGCTGTTCGATGATGCGCATGCGCGCCTCCCACTCCGATCCCATGGCGTGGAACGGATGTTGCGTGATCTGGTCGGGGTGCTTGCGGTAGAGAAGGCCGACCTCGTCGTGGAACCATCCGTCGGCCAAGGTGTCGAGCCCGAGCAGCAGGCCCGTGTCGCCGGACGCGGGCAACGCCATCCATCCGCCGAGGGCCAGGATGAGATCGCGGCGTGCGCAGAGTGTCGCGGGGTGGACCTGCGCCCGCTGGTTGGCCTGCCAGTACTGCCAGACACTTCCCGCCGGCAGCACGCCGTTTTCGGGGTCTCCCTCGAAACCCACGGTCGATCCGTCCGGGAGGAGGTCCAGCGCGCGCGACGTGGTCCAGCCCACCTTCGGATTGCTGGTCAGGACGTCAATGTCGCGAGCGAGCGCGCCCGGTGCGAGGCGGTCATCCGCGTCCAGAACCTTGATGAACTCGCTTTCCCCGGTCACGCAGCTACGGGCGAGCGCCATGGTGCGTGCGACCTGTGGGCCGCCGCGACGCGAAAAGTCGATGGATATTCGGGGGTCGTCGCCAGGAAGGTGTGCGGCGGCGCCGACACCTTCGCCGTCTTCCTGTATCAACCACTCCCAGTCCCAGCCTTCGGGAAGCTTCTGCTGAACGAGCGATGCGTAGGCTTCCGGCAAAAGGGACACGGCGGGTCCGTGTACCGGAGTGACGAGGGAAACGAGGCGGCGGCTCACTGCAACTCCTCAAGGCTGGCCACGTGAAACGCCAAGGTTAGGCGCGGCCGATTCGCGGAGCGAGCCAGGCCCCGAACCGTTCCCCCAGCTCCGCCCGGGCCGCTTCGACGATGGCGCCGGGGTCGTTCGCCGGGGCCGGTCCGAAGTGACGCTCCAGCCAGGCGTCGCCGAGTATGGCGACGGGGAGGGTGGCCAGGTCGGTCCGGTCGTCGACGCGCCACAGCGCGTACAGCGAGCCGCTGGCGTTGGCCTCGGCGAAGAGGATCAGGCGGGCTTCGAGCTCCGGGTTCTTCAGGAAGCCGTTGTCGCGTCCGAACTCGCCCAGCGAGAACCCGGCGGCGTACAGGTCGTCGGCGCCGGCTTCGAACTCCGCGAGCAGGTTCAACTCGGGGACGGGCGAGTACCTGTTCGTCATGGGCGCTCACAGTGGCAGATCCGGCGCGGTGTTCGCCACGGAGCCTCGATCAACAGAGGGGTTCCGGTGCCGGTTTGACGCCCGTTTGGCTAACCGCTATCTATTGAGGCGTCGCAGAGGAGAGGGTGGTCCGTGCAGGACGTGGTGCTGGCGCTGCTGGCCAAGGAGCCATCGCATGGGTACGACCTGCGCAGGCGGCTGGCGGCGGCGCTCGGCCCGTTGGGCGAGACGCTGAACGCGGGGCAGATCTATGTGACGCTCACCCGGCTCGAAAAGGCGGGGCTGGCCGTCCAGGAGCGTGAGGACGAGTCGCAGCGCGGCCCGCGGCGCAAGGTGTACGCGCTGACCGCGGCCGGGCAGGAGCGGGTGGCCGCGTGGATGGCCGAGGACCCCGGTCCCAGAGCCGACGTGGCGGAGTTCCACCTGAAGCTGGTGGCCGCCGCCGAGTCGGGCCTGGCTGATCCGCTCGCGCTCGTGGGCGCGCGGCGGCGGGAGCTGATGCGCAGCCTCGCCGAAGCCCAGCACGCCGCTCTCGCTCACGACACGGGCTCGGAGGCCGGGCTGCTTCTGGAGGGCATCGCGCTCCGATTGCAGGCCGATCTGCGCTGGTTGGAGGCGTGCGAGCGGACCTGGTCCGCCCGCACACCGCGTGGGAAAGGCAGAGGAAACGGATGACGAGAAACCGTCAGCGGGCCAGGGGCCGATCGCAGCGGAGGGGCGCGGACGACAGCCCGGGAGCGGGATGGGCCGGCGGCCCACCCGGTGCGCCGGCCGGGCCGGTGCTGCGCGCGGTCGGCCTGGCGCGGGTGTACGGGGAGGACGAGAGCGCGGTGTGGGCCGTCGACGGGGTCGACCTCGATGTTCCCGCCGGGCAGACGCTCGCCGTGACCGGACCCAGCGGCTGTGGCAAGTCCACGCTGCTCCAGCTCCTCGGCGGTCTTGACCTGCCCACCGAGGGCGAGGTGTGGCTCGGTGGGCGGCGCGTCGACGACCTCGGCGAGCGGGCGCTGGCCCGGCTGCGGCGCCGCGCCGTCGGGTTCGTCTTCCAGGCCTACCACCTGATGGACGAGCTGACCGCGGCGGAGAACGTCGAGCTGCCCGCGCTGCTCGCGGGCGCCTCACCGCGCACCGCCCGCCGCCGTGCCGCCGAACTCCTCGATCAGGTCGGGCTCGCCGACCGGGCCCGGCATCTGCCCTCGGAGCTGTCCGGCGGGCAGCGGCAGCGGGTCGCCATCGCCCGCGCCCTGGTCAACAAGCCGCTGGTGGTCCTCGCCGACGAGCCCACCGGAAACCTCGACAGCGCCGCGACCCAGGACATCCTCCGGCTCTTCGACGAGTTGCGCGCCGCCGGCCAGACCCTGGTCATGGTCACCCACGACGAACGCGTCGCCGCCACCGCCGACCGCATCGTCTCCCTGCGCGACGGCACGCCGGCCGACGACACCCTCCTGAACACCGACAGCGGCAGCGACAGCGGCACCACACGGCTCGGCACGCTCTTGAGCTGGGAGGACTGACCGTGGGACATCTGCTGCTGATATGGCGCCTGGTCCTGCGCGACATGCGCCGCCGACCCGGCGAGGCCGTCATGTTCCTGCTCGCCGTCACCGTCGCCGGCGCCAGCCTGACCCTCGGCCTTGCGACCAACGACGCCGTGGTCAGCGGATACGCGAAGACCCGCGCGGCCACCGCGGGACCCGACATCATCGCCACCACGACGGCCACGGACCCGTCCGGCGTGGCCGAACGCCTGGCGGACGCGCCCGGTGTGGCCGCGCACGCCGACCCGGTCTTCGCGTTCGACACCTACATCAAGGCACACGGCAAGACCGCGCACTCCTCGGTCGAGGGGCGCGAGACCTCACCATCCGCCGTGGACCGGCCGCTGGTGACCTCCGGCACCTGGGTGCGTCCCGGCGGCGCGGTGCTCGAACGCGGCTTCGCGCAAGCACTCGGCGTGCGCGTCGGCGACCGCGTCACCATCAGCAAACGCGACTATCCGGTCGTCGGGACCGCGATCAGCGCGGCCACCGCGGTGTATCCGTGGAGCGACACCGCGCAGGGGGGCGGGCCGTCCGACTTCGGCGGCAGGATCTGGCTCACCTCAGCCGACACCCGCGCGGCAGCGGGCGACGAGCTCAGCGTCCACCTGATCCACCTGAAGCTGACCGATCCCACCGCGACGAAACGATGGCAGGACACCGTGTTCGGCCGCGACCGCGAAGTCGACTCCACGGTCAGCGTCCACTACTGGCAGAACGTCCTCCAGACGGACCTGGCCATGATCAAGGACACCCAGCCCGCCCTGGTCGTCGGCGGCTGGCTGCTCGCCATCGCCGCGATCGTCACCCTCGCCGCGCTCGCCACCACACGCGCCGCCCGCGACAACCGGCGTGCCGCACTGCTCAAGGCCGTCGGCGCCGGGCCCGCCACCGTCACCGCCGTCCTGCTGGCGCAGTACCTGCTGCTGACCCTCCTGGCCTCCGCGCTCGGACTGACCGCCGGGACGCTGGCCGCGCCCCGCCTGGTCGATCCCAGCGCCGGGCTGCTCAACAGCGTCAGCCCTCCGGACTCCGACACCGTCACCGCCGCGATCTTCCTCGCCGTCGTGGTCGCTCTGACCGGTGCGCTCGGCCCCGCCCTGCGCGCCGCCCGCACCAGCACCGTCCACGCCCTGGCCGACCCGGCTCACCTGCTCACGCGCCACCCGCGCCTGAACGCCATGACGGCGCATCTGCCCACCTCGCTCCTGCTCGGCATCCGGCTGCTCGCCCGCCGGCCCGGCCGCGCCGTCCTGGCCTCCGCCGGCACGGCCGCCACCACCCTCATGGTCACCGCCCTGCTCACCTGGCACACCGAACTCGGTGCGAGGCCCGACGTCAAGCGGTTCGGCCCCATCGAAGTGCGGGCCGATCAGACCGGCCAGGTGCTGCTCGCCATCACGCTCGCGCTGGTGGCGCTGTCCACGCTCAACACCGTGCTCCTCGGCTGGAGCACCGCCGTGCAGGCCCGGCGCGCCCTGTCCATCGCCCGTACCCTCGGCGCCACACCCGGCCAGGTCGTCACGGCGCTCTGCGTCGCGCAACTCCTGCCCGCCGTGCCCGGAGTGGCGGTGGGTGTTCCGACCGGGCTCGGCCTGTACTGGCTCTTCGGCACACAGGTCACACCCCCGGGATCGTGGCTGCTCACCGCCGCGCTCGCCGTACTGCTGGCCATCGCGGCGTTGACCGCGCTGCCCGCGTGGGTGCACACCCGCAGCCCCGCCGGGCGCGTCCTCAACACCGAACCCGCCTGACGGCTCTCCACGGGTGCCGTATTCCGCCGCAAGCGGCCGGCCGCCACCGGGCGTCGGCTGGTGCCGCTGGTGCCCGCGCTGATGTTCATCGCGCTCGTCGTCGCCGTCGTCGGCAGCCTCGGCGCGCCGCTGATCACCTCGGTGGCGGGGGAGTTCGAGGTCTCGCCGGCCGCCGCGCAGTGGACGCTCACCGCCCCGCTGCTGGTCGGCGCGGTCGCCACCCCCGTGCTCGGCCGGCTGGGCACCGGCCCGCGCCGCCGCCAGGTCATCCTCGCCACCCTGGCCATCGTCGTGGCGGGCAGTCTGGCGCGTTCAAGTCTTTTGGGGTGATCCTCGGGGGAAACCCTTTGCTTGCTTCACCTCTTGACGTCTTTGGTGCAGACCTTTAGGTTCACCCATCGCCGCCGGCCATCCGCCGACTGCCCCCACGGCGACAGGAGGACCTGTGCTCCGAATCTTGCGTCAGGTCAGAGAGGGCAGCGGCAGTCGCAGCCGCCGCCTCAGATATGTCCGCGCCACACGCGTCTCGATGGCGGCCACCCTGGTCGCGTTCTCGGCCGCGTCGCTGCTGACCGCCACCCCTTCCCAGGCAGCCGCAACCGCGGCCGCGGCCCTGCCCACCGAGTGGGCCACCGTCGTGAACAGCGGCAGTGGCAAGTGCCTGGACGCCCGGTCCGCCGCGACCGCGAACGGCACCGCCGTGCAGCAGTACGGCTGCAACACCTCCACCGCCCAGCAGTGGGGTTTCACCGCCACGAGCGACGGCTACGTCCGGATCAACAACCGCAACGACGCCAACCAGGTCGTCGACGTGACCGACGTGTCCACCGCCGACAACGCCCCCCTCCAGCTGTGGGCGTACGGAGGCGGCGACAACCAGCAGTGGCAGGCCGTGGACGAGGGCGGCGGCGCCTACCACTTCGTCAACCGGCACAGCGGCAAGTGCCTGGACGTCCCCTCCGCGTCGAGCGCCGACAGCGTGCAACTGGTGCAGTACACCTGCAACGGCACCGCGGCCCAGCGCTTCCAGGTGGCGCCTGTGTCCACCCCGCCCGGCGGCGATGTGGACCTCGGCCCGAACGTGGTCGTCTTCGATCCGTCCATGCCGTCGGCCACCATCCAGAGCCGGCTGAACTCCATCTTCCAGCAGCAGGAGACCAACCAGTTCGGTTCCCAGCGCTACGCGGTGATGTTCAAGCCGGGCACCTACAGCAACGACGTCAACGTCGGCTTCTACACCCAGGTCCTGGGGCTCGGCCAGTCACCCGACGCCGTGACGATCAACGGCGCGGTCCACGCCGAGGCCGACTGGTTCCAGGGCAACGCCACCCAGAACTTCTGGCGCGGCGCCGAGAACCTGTCGGTCACCCCCAACGGCGGCACGGACCGGTGGGCCGTCTCCCAGGCCGCCCCGTACCGGCGGATGCATCTGCGCGGCAACCTCGCCCTGGACGACGGCGGCTGGTCCAGCGGCGGCTACCTGGCCGACAGCAAGATCGACGGGCAGGTGCGGTCCGGCAGCCAGCAGCAGTGGCTGACCCGCAACGCCCAGCTCGGCAGCTGGACCGGGTCCAACTGGAACATGGTCTTCGTCGGCAGCCAGGGCGTACCGGGCAACAGCTTCCCCAACCCCCCGTACACCACGGTGGACCGGACCCCGGTGTCCCGCGAGAAGCCGTTCCTGTACGTGGACGGCTCCGGCGCCTACAAGGTGTTCGTGCCCTCCACGCGCACCGACTCCACGGCCACCAGCTGGGCCGCGGGCAACGCCCCCGGCACCTCCCTCCCGCTGGACGACTTCTACGTCGTGAAGCCCGGGGCGACCGCGGCACAGATCAACACGGCCCTGGCCGCGGGGAAGAACCTCCTGGTCACCCCCGGCGTCTACCACCTCAACGAGACGCTGAAGGTGACCCGCGCGGACACCGTGGTGCTGGGTCTCGGCCTCGCCACCTTCATCCCGGACAACGGCATCACCGCCATGACCGTCGCCGACGTCGACGGGGTCAAGGTCGCGGGCGTTCTCTTCGACGCGGGAACGACCAACTCGCGCACCCTGATGGAAGTCGGGCCCACCGGAGCCTCCGCCTCCCACGCGGCCAACCCGACCTCCCTGCACGACGTGTACTTCCGCGTCGGCGGCAGCGGCGTCGGCAAGGCCACCACCAGCCTCGTGGTCAACAGCGACAACGTCATCGGCGACCACATGTGGATCTGGCGCGCCGACCACGGCAGCGGCGTCGGCTGGACCAGCAACACCGCGGACACCGGGCTCGTCGTGAACGGCGACGACGTCACCATGTACGGCCTGTTCGTCGAGCACTACCAGAAACACCAGACGATCTGGAACGGCAACGGCGGCCGCACGTACTTCTACCAGAACGAGATGCCCTACGACCCGCCCAACCAGGCGGCCTGGATGAACGGCTCCACCCAGGGCTACGCCGCCTACAAGGTCGCCGACTCCGTCACCAGCCACCAGGGCTACGGCTTCGGCAGCTACTGCTACTTCAACGTCAACCCGGGCGTCACCGCCGAGCACGCCATCGAAGCGCCGAACAACCCCAACGTCCGCTTCAAGGACATGGTCACCGTCTCGCTGGGCGGCACCGGCACCATCCGCCACGTCGTCAACGACCGCGGCGGCCCGTCCAACTCAGCCACGAACGTGGCCAACCTCGTCAGCTATCCGTAACGGCAACGGGAAGGAGCCCCCATGCCCAACATGCGACGCACCACACCGTCCCGGACGGTGTCCGCGGCCCTGCGGCTGCTGGCCCTGCTGGCCGTACTTCTCGGCCTGACGGCAGCCCCCGCCGCCCACGCGACGACGCACACCCCGAAGACCCCGAGGGCGCCGTTCAAGGTGCTGGCCCTCTACAGCGGCACCTGGGACGCCGCGCACATCAACTTCGTCCACGAGGCGAACGACTGGTTCCCCAAGCAGGCGGCCCAGAACGGCTTCACCTACACCGCCAGCAACAACTGGAACCTGCTCGCGGACGGCGGCGTCAACGGCTACCAGGTCGTCCTCTTCCTCGACGATCTGCCGCAGACCGCGGCCCAGCGCACCGGCTTCGAGCGGTACATGCGGGCCGGCGGCGGCTGGATGGGGTTCCATGTGTCGGCCTTCACCACGGAGGCCCAGAACTGGTCCTGGTACCACAACCAGTTCCTCGGCAGCGGCAACTTCAAGTCCAACACCTGGGGCCCGACCACGGCCAAACTGAAGGTCGAGGACCGCACCCACCCCGCCACCAAGAACCTGCCCGCCCTGTTCACCTCGTCGGTGAGTGAGTGGTACAGCTGGTCGAAGGACCTCCGGCAGAGCCCCAACATCAAGATCCTGGCCTCGGTCGACCCGAGCAGCTTCCCGCTCGGCACCGACCCCGACCAGAGCTGGTACAGCGGCTACTACCCGATCCTGTGGACGAACACCACGTACAAGATGCTGTACGCGAACTTCGGCCACAACGCGATGGACTACGCGAACAACACGCCCCTGTCGTCCACCTTCGCGAGCGAGACCCAGAACCGGTTCCTGCTCGACGGCCTGAAGTGGCTGGGCGGCGCGGCCACCACCGCTCGGCCGTCGGCCGCGTGATCCTGACACCGCCGTGCCCGGGCACCGAGCTGACCACCGAAGCGTGCTTCAGCTTCCGTACTGCTTGGTGTCCGGGTGCTCGATGAGCAGGATGTGGGCGGTCTCCTCGGCAACGGGGCGGTGCCGCACCCCCCTGGGCACCACGAACAACTCGCCGGCCTGCAACACCACCGGCTCCCGCCCCTCCAGCTGAATCTGAACGCTGCCGTCCCAGCACAGGAACAGCTCGTCCTCATCGTGGTGGTGCCAGGGAAACTCGCCCTCCAGCCGGGCCACGCGCACGACGGTGGTGTCGTTCACCATGGCCAGACTGCGCTGCTGGAAGGGCCCGGGGAGCGTGGTGATGGCCTCGGCCACCGATACCGCGGCAAGGTCACGCAGGTTCTCACGTCGTGTGGTCATGCCATGATCCTCGCCGTCGCCATGCCCGGCTCACAGAGCCAATGCGCCACAATTGGTCCGCTCAGCGAACCAATAATGAAAGCTCTGGATCATGCCCATGGACCCGGCCGACCTGGCCGACCGCCTGGGCCGGTGGTCGGCCGGCCGCGGTCCGCTGTACCTCCTGCTCGCCGCGCGGCTGCGGCGCCTTGTCGACGAGGGCGAGCTGCGCCCCGGCACCGGGCTGCCACCCGACCGGGCCCTCGCCTCCGCGCTCGCGGTAGGTCGCGGGACCGTGGTCGCCGCGTACGAGCAGCTGCGTACGGAGGGCCGGATCGTCCGGCGCCAGGGAAGCGGCACCCGCGTGGCCGGACCCTCCCGCCCCGGACCTCAGGAGACCACCGGGGCGCCGGTCTTCCTCCACCTGCTGGAACCCCAGGCCGACGACGTGATCCTGCTGGCGTGCGCCGCCCCCGACGCGCCTCCGCCGATCCTGCTGACGGCCTACGAGCGGGCCCTGTCCCAGCTGGCCACGGTCACGGGCGACATCGGGTACCACCCGTCGGGCCACCCGCACCTGCGCCGCGCCGTCGCCGACCACTACACCCGCCGTGGCGTACCGACCGATCCCGAACAGGTCCTGATCACCAACGGGGGCCAGCAGGCCCTCTCCCTCCTCGCCCGCGCGTTCGTCGAGCCCGGCGGTACGGTGCTGGTCGAGGCACCCACCTACCCCGGCGCGCTGGAGGCGTTCCACGAACGGGCCGCGGCACTGCGGACGCTCCCCACCGGCCTCGACGGCTTCGAAGCGGCGGTCCGTACCCCTTCCCGCCGCCCGGAGCTCGCCTACCTCGTGGCCACCCACCACAACCCCACCGGATCCGTACTGCCACCGCTGGCGCGCCGGAGACTCGCGGTGGCGGCGGCCACCGCCGACGTACCGCTCATCGACGACGAAGTCCTCGCGCACCTCGCCTTCCCCGGGCAGCGGACACCCCCTCCGCTCGCCGCGTACAGCGACACGGTCATCACGGTGGGCTCCCTCGGCAAAAGCGTCTGGGGCGGGCTGCGCATCGGCTGGATACGAGCCACCAGGCCCGTCATCGACCGCCTCGCCCGTCTCAGGGCGGTCCATGACCTCGGCGGAAACCTCCCCGCGCAGCTCGCCGCGGCCGAACTGCTGCCCCGCCTGGAAACCCTGTGCCAGGACATGGCGGCGGCCCGCCAGGCCCGCCATGACCACCTGCGCGCGGAACTGGCGCAACAACTGCCGCAGTGGCAGGCCCTACCGGTCACCGGCGGCCAGACCCTGTGGGTGCGCCTCCCCCACGGCGACGGCGACTCCTTCGCCCAGACGGCCCTCCGCCACGGTGTGGCCGTCATTCCCGGCAGCGGACTGGACGCCTCCGGGGGCAGCAAGGAGTTCATCCGCATCCACTGCTTCGCCACCGTCGACACCCTGACCGAGGCGGTGCGGCGCCTGGCGACGGCCTGGCACGCGTACGGCGGCGGCCACGGCCGAGGCGACCCGGCACCGGCGCCGCGGTCGATGGCTGTATGACGTCGGCCCACCGTGTCAGGAGGACCGGAGGGCGGCGCGCCGGCGGTAGCGAAATGGAGCGTGTCTCAGTTGACGGAGCGAGCGTCATGCCCGTGCCTCCGTGCCTCCGTGGGTTCCCGGGCTTCTGCTGCGACCAGGCCGGAGATGCCCAGGCCCGGCGCGTCGGGCAGCACGACCGCAGCGCCTTGGTACCGCATGCCGCCGACGACGGCGGGGCGCTGGAGCCACCACACCGCGTCGAGGTCGCTCACCATCGTGGTCCCGTAGGCGGCTACCAGGCTGGCCGCGGCGCCGGTGCCGATCTCGCTCTCCAGCATGCAGCCGAGGATGGTGCCCATGCCCTGGGCTCGCGCCAGTTCGAGGAGGGTACGGGCGGCGCTGAGTCCGCCGCTCTTCGCCAGCTTGACGTTGACCAGGTCCGCCGCGCGCCGGTGGATCACCTCCACCAGGTCGCGCACGTCGAAGACGGACTCGTCCGCCATGATCGGGGTCTCGACGCGGTCGCTCACCCAGGCCAGGCCCGCCACATCCCGGTAGGCCACCGGCTGTTCGACGAACTCCACCCCCATGCCGGCGTCCTCCAGCGAGCGGATGACCCGTACCGCCTCGCGGGGCGTCCACCCCTGGTTGGCGTCGAGACGGATCCTCACCTCGGGGCCGACCGCCTGGCGGACCGCCGTCACGCGGTTGATGTCCGTGGCCGCGTCCGTGCCGACCTTGACTTTCAGCGCGTCGAATCCCTCCGCGACCCGGCTCTTCGCCGCCGTGGCCATGCTGTCCACCGTGCCGACCGCAAGGCTCACGTCGGTGGGCACCACCAGCCGGGAGCCGCCGAGCAGTCGGACCAGCGGGATCCCGAGGCGGACCGCGGCGAGATCGTGGAGCGCGATGTCCACCGCGGCCTTGGCCGGCTCGTTGCCGACCACGGCGCGGCTGACCCTGCGACAGTTCTCCACCAGGTCATCGGCGTCGCGACCGATGAGAAGCGGGGTGAAGACCTCGGTGACGCAGGCCTCGCTGGAGGCGAGTGAGGATCCGGTGACAGTCCACACCTCCGGCGCCTCGCCGAAGCCGGAGCGCCCGTCGCGGTCCACGATCTCGACGACGACGGTCGAGACGTGGGTCAGGTGTGCCAGGGCGGTGACGAACGGCGTGTGGAGGGGAGCCACCAGACGGTGGACATGGACAGCGGCGATGGTCATCGATCAGGCCTCGTCAAACTCAGGGTCGAGGGGGCCGTCACGTGGCAGCCCGCCGCCGGGCGTACGCCTCGATCTCGATCTTCATACGGGGGTCGGAGAGGCCGCACACAAGCATGGTCGCGGCCGGGCGGATCCCGCCGAAGGCGCGGCGCAGGGTCGGCCAGCACGGCTCGAAATCCTCGCGGTCGGGAAGCATGTACCGCACCCTGACCACGTCGGCGAGGGTGCAGCCCGCCTCGGCCAGCGCCGCCTCGATGTTGCGCAGGCACTGCTCGGCCTGCTCCACCACGTCGTCGGAGATCGTCATGGCGGCGTAGTCGAAACCGGTCGTCCCGGAGACGTGCACCCAGTCGCCGTCCACCACGGCCCGGGCGTAGCCGATCCGCTCCTCGAACGTCGAACCGCTGAGGATCGCGCGCCGCTCCGCCGGTCGCTCCGGCAGTCGCTCTGTCATGCGCCGAACGCTAGGTGACCTGCACCGATACGTCCAATACTCGCCCAGGACCGGTCTGATATGCATCGGCGTATGGAACGTCCCGAACTTCCCCTCCAGCAACTGCACGCCTTCGTCGTCCTCGCCGAGGAACTCCACTTCGGCCACGCGGCCGCCCGCCTGGGCATCACGCAGCCCCCGCTGAGCCAGCAGATCCGCCGCCTGGAGGACACGGTGGGCCACGCGCTGTTCACCCGCGCCCCCAGGGGCGTCGGGCTCACCCCGGCGGGCCGGGAGCTGCTGCCCGCCGCCCGGCAGGCCCTCACCGGCCTCGCGGACGGCCTGGCCGCGGCCCGGGCGGTCGGCGGCGGGCTCGCCGGGCGGCTGCGGATCGGCTTCGCCGCCTCCCTCGCCCTCACCGTCCTGCCCGGTCTGCTGCGCACCTTCCGGGAGCGGTTCCCCGACGTGCGCCTGGACATCCACGAGATGACCACCGCGCCGCAGCTCGCCGCCCTGCACGACCGGGCCATCGACGTCGGCCTGCTGCGCGAGCCGCCCGCCGACGAGCCTGGGCTGGCCTTCAGGACCGTCCTGACCGAGCCCTTCGTGGCCGTCCTGCCGTCCGGGCACCCGCTCGCGGCGCAGCGGGTTGTCCGCGTCGGGCAGTTGGCGGACTCGCACTTCGTCCTCCTGCCCCGCGCGGCCGGACCGGGGCTGTACGACCGGATCACCGGCCTGTGCGCCGAGGCGGGCTTCACGCCCCGGCTCGCCCAGCACGCGGTGGAGTGGCAGACCGTCTGTGCCCTGGTGGAGACCGGTCTCGGCGTCTCCCTGGCCCCGGCCGGAATCCGCCGGCTGCGCCTCAAGGGGGTCGCCTTCCGCGGGATCGGACCCGGCGCCGCCCGCACCCGGGTCGCCGTCGCCTGGCGTCAGGACGACCCGAACCCCCTGGTCGCCCGCCTCCTGGCGGCCGTCGGCCAGGACCCGCCGACGGCCGCTCCCGGGGCCGCCCTACCCGTCCGTAGCGCTTCCGCCCCGGCCGGCGCGAGTGGGCCGCCGCGAGTTCGGCGAGCATAGGTGGCAGGCCGGCGAGTCCGACGTGGAGGTGGCGATGAGAGTCGTGTTTGTGCACGGGGCCTGCGTGCGGGACGGATCGTGGTGGTGGCACCGCACCGCCGAGCTGCTTCAGGAACGGGGGGTGCCGAGCGTGGCCCCGGCACTGCCGAGCTGCGGCGAGGCGGGCCTGCCCGGCGGCGTCGGCGGTCCGGGGCTGCCCGAGGATGTTGCCGTCGTGCGGCAGGTGCTACAGACCGGCGACGAGCCGACCGTCGTGGTCGCCCACAGCTACGGCGGTATCGTCACCGCGGAAGCCGCGGCGGGAATCGGGTCGGTGCGCCACCTGCTGCTGATCTCCAGCTACCTGCCCGAGGTCGGGCAGAGCCTGTCGGAGTTCGGGGACGGCAGCCCCGCCCCGTTCCTCGACGTCGACCCCGACGCCGGCACGTTCGGGGTCCGCCCCGAGCTGGTCGCGGACACGTTCTTGCAGGACTGCGACCCCGAGGTTCAGGCGGAGGCGGCGGACCACCTTGCCCGGCAGAGCGTGCGGGTAACCGGGCAGCCGGTCGGGGCGGCCGCATGGCAGCAGTTGCCCTCGACGTACCTCGTCTGCGCTCAGGACCGGGGCACCCCGCCGCGGCTCCAGCGCGAGTTCGCCCGCCGGGCCGGCAGCGTCGTCGAGTTCGACGCCGGCCACCACCCGTTCCTGTCCCAGCCCGCAGCGGTCCGGGACCTGCTGCTCAGCCTGTGACGGCAGCCGCGGACGAGCCGGGCGGGCCGCGCTGGAGGCGGACGGCCCGGTGCCTCCGCGCGAAATCGCCACCCGCTCGGCGGACCTCGCAGGGGCGGGGGTTACGGGCGGTTGTCGTACCCCCGTGCTGTGCTTGTCCTGTCGCAGTGGCCTCGGGATGAGGGAGCACATCGGTGAACCGTGAGCAGTGGCGTCCGTTCCTCCAGCAGTGGAGCGAGGAGTGGGTCGACAGCCATGACCCCGAGAAGGACGCCGAGCTGGACGAGGCCGTGGTCCGTGACCGCTGGCTCGGCTTCGCCCCGGCGAGCGAGGAGGAGATCGCGGCGGCCGAGGCCCGCTTGGGCTGCACTCTGCCGGTGTCACTGCGCGAATTCCTGGCGGTTACCAACGGCTGGCGGGACGCGGGCTGCTTCATCTACCGGCTGGCCGGAACGGCTGAGTTGCAGTGGCTGGCCGACTCCGACCGGGACTACCTGATCGAGATCTACGACGAACTCACGGAGGGCGAGGATGAAGAAGAGGAGGAAGAAGACGCTGACGTGATCAACGAGGGAGCGGTGCTGAGGCGCTCTCTGCTCGTATCGCTCGATGGTGACGCGGCGGACATCTTCCTTGACCCCGGGGACGTGAACGAGCGCGGGGAGTGGACCGCTTACTGGCTCGCTTCGTGGTCGGGGGCCGGGCTGGAGCCTTTCGACTCCTTCCACGAGTTGATGTATGACCAGTACAAGTCGTTCCATGCTTTGCGGAAACCGGAGGGGGAGACCAAGGACCGCTGGGACGAGAAGGTGGAAGAGGCCCGGCTCGCTGCTCTCGAAGGTGAAATAGACAACCCGTTGAAGGTGCTGACCGAGGCCGAAGCATTCGGCAACGAGCGGGCTCTGCTTCTGCGGTTCCAGATGCTGACCATGCTCGGCGGCGGTGAGCAGAGGGGCGGGATCAGTCATGTCGTGAACTACGCACACCATCCCGACATCCTGCAACACCCCATATTTGCAACTGAGTTGCTGCCTCTTGCCTTCGAGGAGGACCGCACTCGCGATCTGCCGTACGGATGGTCGACGCTGCGATTCTCCAAGGAGAACGGCCCGGAATGGCTGCGGTCGCTCATCTCCGACCACGAGGCCCGCCGCGCTGCCCCTGGCTGGCAGCTCTCCTTCGGCAACCCGGAATTCGACGCCGCTGTCCACCACATCACGGACCGACTGGCCGCCGACCCCGCGTTCCAGGTTCCGGACCCGTATGAGGGGCAGCGACGGTACGCGGCCGACGAAGAGACGTTGGTGGGCGACCAGTGCGTCATGCGAGTGGAAATGCGGACCCTTTCCGTCTCCACGGTCCTCGTCAGCGAGGAATCGGAGGACGGCGTGCCGGTCGACTTCGAAGTGCACGACCCCTTCGGCGCATATGACCGGGCACGGGAGCGTCAGCGACAGCTCATTGACGCGGCCTGGCCCGAACTGAAGGAGGCGATGCGGCTATGGCGCCCGCTGCATGAGGACCACATTGCCCCCGTGGTGCTGTTCGCCGACCCCATGCTCGCCGAGATGATCAGCGGCGAGCGGGGGCGGGAAATCCTTTCGATGTGTCGGGAAGACCGGCTGGAACACTAGGCGGTGGGTGCCTTGAGGGTGGTTATGAACGCGGCCCAGGAGCGGGAGGGGAATATGAGGGCGGGGCTGTCGGGGTTCTTGGAGTCGCGGACGGGGATGAGGCCGGGGAGGTTGTCGGCGACCTCGACGCATATGCCGCCGTCGTTGTTGCTGTAGCTGCTCTTACGCCAGGCGGCGGTGCTCAGGTCCGGTGTCGTCGCCATGAGTCCAGTCCTTCATTACGGCTTGGATCATCGCCTCGGAGTCCCGGGGCGAGAGGGCCATGGCCCGTAGCAGATCGTAGTTCTTCCGGAGCTTCGCAACGTCGTCCTTGTCTTCGATGACTGTCCCGAAGCGACTGCCTTCCCTGTAAGCCAGCATCGGCTCGTCCGGCACTGAGTAGAGCACGAGGGAGTTGCCCGCTTCCGCATGGTGGCCCGCGCTGAACGGCAGCACCTGGAGGGTCACGTATGGATGTGTCCCGTGCTCAAGCAGGGACTCCATCTGCCGCTGCATCACCTCCGGCCCTCCCGCCGGGCGGCGTAACGCCGCTTCATCCACGATGAACCAGCACTCCGGCGGAAGAGGCTGGTTCAGCCGTGCCTGCCGGTCGAGGCGAGCCTTGAGCAGCGCCTCGATTTCCGCGTCCGGAGCATGGCGGTGTCCGATGCGCAGCGACGCCCTCGCGAGTTCGGCGGTCTGGAGCAGCCCGGGGATGGTGGCGCACGAGTACTCCTCGATCACCATCGCCCGGCTCTCGACCTCAGTGGCCCGCCGGTATTTACCCGGAAAGGGCTCGTTCTTCGCGAGCGCGTACAGCCGCGCGAACAACCCGTCCGTCCCGAAACACGCGTCCAGCTTGGCCGGAAGGTCGTCGTACGGAAGGCACTCCGCCGCCTCGATCCTCGCAAGGTGCGACTTGCTGTAGTTCAGCACCTCCGACAGCCGCCGCAGCGACATATCCGCCTTCTCGCGGTGGCGGCGGATCTCCGCGCCGAAGAGGTCGCGTGCGGAGCGGTCGGGGAAGAGTTCGCGTGGCTGAAAAGGCATGGCGTATCCCTCCGTGTCCCGTTGATCTCGCGGGGACGACTGGCCTCTTCTGAGCATACGCATCGGAGCGCAACGATGTGCACACTCACCGTAATTGGCCGTGGAAGGAAAGGACCCCGGCGGCCGTGTGCGCGGCCCCGGGGCGCGGTCAACCCGAAGTAGGAGCAGGTCGACATAGATGAAGCTACCGAGCGCGTCACCCCCCGCCGCAAGGGGATTTCCCGCCGTACGAAGGCCGAGCCGGACGTCCCCCGGATGACCATGCGCGTGTACCGCGTGTCCCCGGAGACCGGCGCGGTCACGGAGGAGCTGGGCAAGGTGATCGTCATGATCAAGGACAAGCTCGCGCCCTTGCAGTCCAGCCAGTTCCCGCCCTGCGAGTGCCCGCTGCACCGCGACCGTAACGCCCCCTGGTACCGCTGAGCCGCGACCGGCTGCCCACGGAGCCTCCTCTGTGGGCAGCCGCGCGACGCTGGCTAATCAGCGAGGGTCGGAGTCGTCCAAGTCCGCCATTCGGAGAGGTTGCCCGGCTTCTTGCCCGAGATCCTTATCGAGCCCGCTGCGCTGCCCGTCTTCAGCAGGTACTTCTGGATGTTCTGCTGTAGAGGGGTCTTCCACTCGGACCTGACGGCGCAGTGGTTGCCGTCCTGGATGTCCGACCAGTAGGTGATGTTGTCCCCCGCGCCGAGCGCCTTGTAGACCTCCGCTCCGCCCAGGGCCGCCACGCTCCCGGATTTGGCGCCGAGCCAGTCGATGTGGGGGTTCTCCATGATGAAGAGCCCTCGCGGCGCCACCATGGCCACGATCTCGTGCGTGTCCAGCGGCAGGGTGGCCGGGTTGCCCGTGAAGGAGCCGAACGCGTCGCCCAGCCACGGCTGCTCGGAGTAGGCGCTGCTCAGGGGCTGCGAGCCGCTCTCTCCGGGAATGCCGCGGAAGATCGGAGCGCCCGCCGTGCCCGACTCGATCGGCATGGTCAGGGCGATCCGCTGGTCGAAGGCGCCGATGGCGAAGGCACCCTTGCCGTAGCGCGAGCAACCCGTGACGCCCATCGCGTCCGCCTTGAGGATGTTGCCGCCGGACTGCTCGATGACGTCGATGATCCGGCTCACGCCCCAGGCCCAGGCCATGAGCACTCCGGTGCTGCTCTGCGCGCCGTAGATGCTGTAGTACGCGCCCTGCTTGTTGTTCCGTGGCGTGCCCTCCCGGCCGACCGCGAGGGGGTCGTAGCTGATGACGGCGGCGCCGGAGGCCTTGATGGTGGCGGTGTCCGCGCCGAATCCGCCCACGACCACGACGGCCGGGAAGGGGCCGGAGCCACTGGGCAGTTCGACCTTCGCGGAGAAACTGGAGCTCTTGCCCTGGTCCGACACGTTCACCGTGATGTTGGTGTTCGAGACGGTCCCGGTGACACTGGCGGGCTTCGCGCGTTTCTCGCCGTAGACGTACTTCTCCGCGAGCTTCTTGATCTCCGCTCGCCGGCACCGCCAGTCGGACTTGGTGGAGATGCGCGTCCCGTTGAGCCGTGTGAAGGGGTCGGGGAGCTTGGAGTTGGCGGTCAAGGAGCCCGGGTCCTGTACGGCGCAGTCGGCGCCGTCGTCCTCGACGCCGGGGGCGATGCGCGCGGCGGCGCCTGCTGCCTGTGTGTTGAGGGTGGTGGCCGTCAGGCTCACGGCGGCCACGAGGACCGCGGGTACCCACGCCCGGGGGCGATATCGATGAAAGCGCATGAGGGGACCTCCATAGGAAGGCGCGTGGCGACGGCAACGGGCCCCGTTGGACTGGCATGGAGTCAGGCGCCTGCCGGGCACGCCAGTTGATGGGAAGTGCACCCATGGGAGCGCTCCCACTGTAGGAGTGGGCCGAGTGGGCGGCAACACCCGCAACACCCGCAACCCGAGCGGATTTCGATTTCCGCTGCAACGGGCTGTGCGGTGCCCCAGGGCCGGGTACGCTGCCGGTCCTCATGGGGCGACCGGGGGGTGTCCCGAGACAAGGGGGGACTTGTCTTGAGCGGTGGAGTGAACAAGGGGAGAGATACAGGCAGGACGAGAGCCAAGTACCGGACCGGGGAGCGGTCGCGTCGGCGCGGCAGCCTGATGCGGATGTTCCTCGCGGTGCTGCTGCTCGACCTGATCGTCATGTCAGTCGGCGGGCTGGGCCCGAGCACCGAGCGCGTGACGAGGATGTGGATCAGCGCCGAGATCGCCGAGGACGGCAGCGCCCGGATCACCGAGGTGATCGACTACGACTTCGGATACCGCGACTCCACCCTGAACGGTATCCACCTCGACATCCCGGGCCGGTCCTTCGGCAGAGTGGGCGGGGTCAGCGCCACCGAGGACGGCGTCCCGGTCCCGCACGAGCTGAGGACCGACGGGTTGCGGACCCGCATCGCCGTGGGCGACCCGGACCGCACGGTCGTGAGCCTCCATCGCTACCGGGTCCAGTACACGCTCAAGGGCTTCGTGCAGGACGGCAGACTCGTCTGGCCCGCGATCGGCACCGGGTGGGAGGTCGACCGCGACAACATTGAGATCCATGTCGTGGCCCCGCACGACCTCACCGACGCGCGCTGTGCGCAGGACACCACGGATTCCCGGGGGAGCTGTACGGCCGAGAAGCCGGAGCCGGGCCACCTCGTCGTCACCGTCGACAAGCTCGGGGCGGGAAGCGGCATCACGCTGTACGCCTCCGGTGCGCGGAGCGGACCCGCCAGTGGGGCGTCCGCTCCCCGGCCGCCGTCCGGAGCGGCCGACGGTGACGCGCGCGTCGACCCGGCGTCGACGGCCGTGGTGGCGGCGGGCGTCGCCCTGTGCAGCGCCCTGCTGGTGGCGCGGGTGCTGCGCCTCGTCGGCCGCGACCGGCTCCCGGGCCCGCTCACCCCGGCCTCCGCCCCGCCGGGGGACTTGAACCCCATCCAGGCCGGCATCCTGCTCGCCGGGCGGGCCGGGCCCTGGCAACGGGTGGCGTGGCTGCTCAACGCGGCCATCGCCGGTCACGTCGCCATCAACGGTGGCCGGCGGTTCACGTTTGTGTGGCGCCGGGGCCCTGGTGACGCACCGGTGGATCCGGCCACCGAGGCCATGCTCGACAACATCTTCCTGGGCCGAGAGGAGTTCGTCCTGAGCGTGCACGGCCAGCGCTTCCAGAGCGCCTGGCGCATCCTCGGCGATCAACTGGAGGACTGGCGCCGTACCAGCGGGCACTGGGATCCGGAGGGCGAGCGCCGATCCCGGACGGCGCGGCGGATCGGTATCCCCGCCGCGCTGCTGGGTCTGGCCGTCGCGACCTTCGGCAGCGTGCTCAACACCTGGATGAACGGGGCGGGGTGGCCGACCGTCGTCGCGGGCGCGGTGGTCGCGGGCACCGGCATCGCCCTGTGGCTCCGCGGCTGGGAACTCCAGACCCGCACTGCCCACGGCACGGCGATGTTGCTCCAAGTGGATTCGTACCGGCGCTTTGTGGCCGAACGGAAAGCGGACGGCAGCCGATCGCGGCTGGATGCCGTGTGGGGGGTGGCGCTGGGGGAGTCCGCCGGTGCGCGGCGGGTGGTTGCCGCGTCAAGGGCGGCGTCCGGCGCCGGTGCCGTCGGCCGTCTGACCACGCGGGCCTGGTACCCGGTGACGGCGCTGGGCCTGATCGCCGCCCTGGTGGTCGCCGAAACCGAGCAGTGACGCCCGCGCGTTCTGGTTCCGCCGCGCCGAGGGTCAGTCCTGCGCCTCAAGGGCCTCGCGTACGAAATCGGCCGCCCAAGGGGCTCCCTCGGCGGGCCACTGTGCGACGAGCCGCGAGATCAGGGCCCGGTGGTCCGCCAGCCGGGGCTCGTCGGTGAGGCCCAGGGCGGCCGTGGCCTGCACCTCCAGTTCCTCGCACCCGGTGGCGCGCACCAACTCCTCGGTCGCCGCGTTGCCCGGGGCATCCCGCAGTGATCCCAGCGCGCTGGTGCGCTGCGATACGGGAAGGCTCTCGTCGCGGGCGAGGGCTCCGAGGGTGCTGATCAACTCGGTGTCCGCCGCGTTCGTCTCGTAGAGGAACCCGCTGACCGTGTACAGGGCGCAGCTGCGCACCTCGGGGTCGGTGGCCTGCCGCAGCACCCCGGCGAGCAGTGCCGCGTCGCCCGGTTCCCATGAGCGCGCCACGCGCAGCGCGTTCAACGCGCTCAGGTGGTTGGCACCGGCCGGTGACGGGGGCCGGCGCAGCGCCTCGCGGGCGCGGGCGAGCACCTGCGGGGTGTCGACGGCGCGTGCCTGCTCGCCGAAGTGACGCTCAAGGCCCTTGTCGTGGTACCAGTGGTCCAGCGCGATGCCCACGGCCACCTCCTGGCCGCTGTCGAGCAGTGTGCGGAGCGCGCGGTGGTACGTGTCCTCGTCGCCGGGGGTGCGCAGTTCGCGGTGCGCGCGGTAGAGGCCGGGGTCGGCGAGCCGATGGCCTTCCCAGTGGACGCTGTGCATGCCCCCGAACACCGCCCTGCGGACCAGGTCGGCGTCGTGCGCCGAGGACATGACCTCAACCGGCCAGCCCTCCACCGTCTCTTCGAGCAGTTCGCGATGCTCGTCGATGCGCTCCGGGCGGGACAGCCGCCAGGCCGCCTGGACGTGGATGTCCCAGTCGTCGCCGGCCAGGGCCCGCAGCAGCAGCGGGTTGGCCTCGGGGCCCAGAGCCTCGCCCAGCACGCGAAGTGCGGTCTCGTGGTGGCCGGACCGGGACGGGTCGAACACGAAGCGGCTGACGATGTCGACAAGTCGTTCACGATCGGGTCCGGGGTCGGCTGCTTCGTCCGCGTCATCCGTGTCCAGCACTCCGTACGCGACCCAGAGAGCCTTTTCGCGCACCCCGTCGCTCGTGGCCCGCTCCAGCACCTCGGCGATCAGCCTCGCGTCCGATGGTTGCGGCCAGCGGGCGCCGATCGCGTTCAACGCGCTGATGTGGTTGGCGGCCTCGCCGGTATCCGGACTCAGCTCGGGTGGCGACGGCGGATCGCCCAACACCTCCCAGGCCCGGGCGACCACCTCGGGCGCGTACGCCTCGATCTCGTCCTCGTGGAGGAGGTTGCCCAGCCCCTGCCAGCTCTGGAAGTAGTCGAGCGCGATGCCCGCGGCCGCCGGGTTTCCGCTGTGGAGCAGGGTGCGGAATGCGCGGTGGTAGGCGTCCTCGCTGCCGGTGGGAAACATCAGCTCCGCGTGGGCGCGTTCCAGCTCCGGATCGCTGTCCAGCCGGGTCCCGAGCCAGTAGATGCTGTGGAACCCGGTCAGCGCCTCCCGCACCAGGCTCGCCGGGTATTGCGCGTCCTGTGGCCACGTGGCCGCCAGCCGCTCGACATGCTCCCGGTGGTCATGGAACCGGCCGTTTGTGGTGAGCCCGAGGGCACCGTAGACCTGCATCCGGTGCTCGCCCGACTCGGTGGCGCGGACCAGGAGGGCCGTCGCCTCGGGGTCGTCCGCCTCGAACACCGCGTGCAGGGCCTCCGTGCGTTCCCCCATGTCCTCAAGGCTTTCGTCAAAGGCCACGGCGCCGAGCGCGGCGACCAGCCGCGGGCTCGGCGTCTCGGCCGCGTCCAGCGCGGTGGCGGCGGCCGAACAGGCGGCGGAGCGCACATTCGCGTTGGTGGCGAGGGCCAGTGCGTCGGCGATGAGGTCCGCGTCGGCGGGTTCGGCGATGTTCATCATCGCGTTCAGCGCGCTCGCGTGGTTGGCGCCCGTGAAGGTGTTCTCGTCCTCGGGGGTCGGCGGCCGGCGGAGCAATTCGCGGGCCACGGCGAGTGCCTCTGCCCCGTACCGCTCGACCGCGCTCTCGGCACCGAACCGGGTCAGCGCCCCGGAGTACTGGAAGTGGTCGAGCGCGATGCCCGCGGCGATGGTGTTTCCGCTGTGGAGCAGGGTGCGGAAGGCGCGGAGGTACGCCTGCTCCTCGGTCGGAGCCATCAGCTCGTGATGCGCCTGCTTCAGTTCCGCGTCGGGCAGTTCGCAGCCTTCCCAATGGAAGCTGTGGAAGCCGGCCACCATCAGGACCTAGCCAGGGGACGCCCCGCTTTAGCGGGGTGGGGAATGGCTTCTTTGGCCTGCTCTGACCTCAGTGGGGCCCATGGATCTGCACTGTTCACCTGTACTGCCCTCTCTGCCGCATTAGACCTGCGGCGTGTGTATAATTATCGCGTGACTGTGACCAGGAAGGTTCGCCGGTTCTCCGGTGGCGTGTACGACCTCGGGCTCCACGTGGTGTGGTGCCCGAAGTACCGCCGTCCGGTCCTCGGCGGACGGGTCGCGGAACGCCTGGACGAGCTGATCCGGCAGAAGGCCGAAGAGAAGGGCTGGGAGATCGTGGCCCTTGAGGTCATGCCCGACCACGTGGACCTCTTCGTCAAGCACGACCCGAAGTCGTCCGCCTCGTACGTGGCGAACCAGTTCAAGAGCTTCACCTCCCACGTCCTGCGGGCGGAGTTCCCGCACCTGAAGTCGCGGATGCCCACCCTGTGGTCGTCGTCGTACTTCGCCGCCTCGGTCGGTGCCGTATCGGCAGCCACGGTGGAGAGGTACATCAACACCCAGTGGGAACGCCCCCGGAAGAAGGAAAAGGGGGACGCCTCGTGATACGGGCGTACAAGTTCCTCCTTCGACCCACGGTGCGCCAGCAGCAGGCTCTTGCCGAGATGCTCCGGGATCACTGCTCGCTCTACAACGGTGCGTTGCAGGAGCGCCGGGATGCCTACCGGCACAACTCCAAGATCTCGATCAAGTATGGGGGCCAGTCCGCCCAGCTCAAGGAGATCCGGGCGTTCGATCCGGAGCGTCAGGGGCGCTGGTCGTTCTCTTCGCAGCAGGCGACCTTGCGCCGCCTGGACAAGGCGTTCCAAGCGTTCTTCAAGCGGGTGAAGGCCGGTCTCACACCGGGGTACCCGCGCTTCAAGGGCGTGGGGCACTTCGACACGGTGGCCTTTCCCAAGGACGGCGACGGCTGCCGCTGGGACTCCACGCCGAACGACCGGCAGACCCACGTGCGTCTGCAAGGTGTCGGGCATGTACGAGTGCACCAGCACCGGTCTGTTCGCGGCCGGGTCAAGACGATCAGCATCAAACGGGAAGGCCGCCGCTGGTACGTCGTCCTCGCCTGCGACGAGGTTCCTGCCGAACCGCTCCCCGCTACCGGCAGCATCGTCGGCATCGACATGGGCACGGTGCACTTCTTCACCGACTCGGGCGGCGCGCACAAGCCGAACCCGCGCTTCCTGGAAGCGATGGCCGACGAGCTGACTGCCGCCCAGCAGCACCTTTCGATGTTCCACAAGCGCACCCGACGTCGGACGAAGAAGCACCGCGCCGCAGCCCGGAAAGTCGCCAAGCTGCACGCCAAGATCCGGCGTCAGCGTCTGGACCACCACCATAAGACGGCCCTGTCGCTCGTCCGTGAGAACGACGTGATCGGTCACGAGAAGCTGAACATGGCGGGCATGACCAAGAGCCCGCAGCCCAAGCCCGACCCCGACAACGACAGCGCGTTCCTGTCGAACGGCGCCGCCGCCAAGGCCGGGCTGAACAAGAGCATCCTGGATGCGGGTTGGGGACAGTTCCTCGCGATCCTGGCGAACAAGGCTGAGAGCGCCGGTCGCCGAGTGATCGCAGTGGACGCCCGCAACACCTCCCGCACGTGCCCGCTCGCCGCCGGAGGCTGCGGACACGTTGCCAAGGAGAACCGCGCCACCCAATCGAAGTTCGAGTGCGTCAAGTGCGGGTTCGTTGAGAACGCCGACACGGTGGGCGCGCTGAACGTTCTGCACAGGGCCGGGCTGGTCCTCTGCGACGGTGCGTAGCCACCGATCCAGGAAGCCCGCGACTTTAGTCGTGGGTGGAGTCACGTATCCGCGTCTCCTTTCCGGGGGCCACCGAGCCTATCCCGTTGCACCGGGGCTCAGTTGTCGGTCACTGCTGCTGGAATGGGGCCGAGACCGAGCAGCCGCGGGGGAGCCGCATGACCAGCCCGCAGAGCCCGCAGAACCGCAGATCACCGAGCTGCTCCAGCGGGTGGCACACAGCATGGCCAAGGGGGCGCCCCCCGGGTGGCAGCGGGCGTCGATCAGCGCTCGTGCCGACCGGCACGGCATCGGCGGCCACGGCGTGGTCAATGTTCTCGGGAACGGCAGGACACGCCCCGGGGCCATGCGGACACCCAAGCAGCTACAGCGGGTTTTCGAGCTGGACGACACCGGGGCCGACGAACCTATGCGGTCAGAGCACCTAGAGTTGCGAAGCCCCTCCGTCGACAGGGAACTCCGTTCCCGTCGAGAAGGTCGCATCGAACGCCAAGTACGCCACCGCGGCGGCCACTTCCTCGGGCGTCCCCAGCCGCTGCATCGGGATGGTGCTCCGGTAGGTGTCCTTCGTCGCCTCGACGACGTCGGCGGGCAGCGAGGAACGGTCCAGGATGCCCGAGTCGATCGGGCCGGGGCTCACGGCATTGACGCGCACCTTGCGCGGAAGCAGTTCGCGGGCCAGGGTGCGCGTCATCGACCGCAGGGCTGCTTTGCTCGCCGAGTAGACACTGAGCGCGTCGAGGCCCAGGACGTTCACCACCGACGTGGTGAGGACCACGCCGCTTCCCTCGCGCAACAGCGGCGCCAACGCCTGCACTGTGAAGTACGGGCCCTTGGCGTTGATGCCGAACAGCTCGTCGTACATCTCCTCCGTCGTCGAGTCGAACGGCGCGGACGCAGTGACGCCGGCGTTGACGAACAGCGCGTCCACCGCGCCGAACCGCTCCTGGACCGTGCCGGCCAGCGCCTTGATGTCCTTCAGGGACGCGGCGTCGCTACGGACGGCGATCGCCTTGTTCCCCAACTGCTCCAACGCGGCGTCCAGGGTGGATCTGGTGCGGCCGGTGATCAGTACGTGCGCCCCACCGTCCGCGAACAACCGGGCCGTAGTCAGGCCGATACCGCTGCTTCCGCCCGTGATCACGATCTTCTTGCCGTCATAAGTGGTCATGCCCTCCAGCCAAATATCCACCCGCACACCATGTCCAAGACCTGTTCCGTATGTCGTCATGTCCCAGGCGTATGGCGGCGCGCGACGTACCCTGGGCGAATGGACGTTGATCTGCGGCTCGTGCGCTATTTCACGGTCGTGGCGGAGTACGGCAACTTCGGCCGGGCCGCCGCCAGGCTGCACCTGGCACAGCCGTCGCTGAGCCGCCAGATCCAGCGACTGGAAGCTCAGCTCGGTGTCCGGCTCTTCGACCGCTCGCCGCAGGGCAGCAGCCTCACCGACGCCGGTCAGGCCTTCCTTCCCAGGGCCCGGATGCTGCTCCAAGAGGCCGAGCAAGCCGCTCACACGGCCAGAGCCGCCGTCCAGCCCCGTACCATCACCGTCGGCTACGCCGAAGGACTGGTCATCACCGCCTGTGTGCAGGAACTGCGCCGTCGGCACCCCGACGGCCAGGTCCGCACCCGGCACCTCGACTGGCGGGACACGCACGCCCTCGCCGAGGGGCGGGTCGACGCCCTCGTCGCATACAGACCCCTGCCCTTGCCCACGGACGGCTTCCGGGTGACCAAGCTCCACGAGGAGTCGCGGGTACTCGTCACGTCGGCGAGTCATCATCTGGCGAACGAGAAACCCGTCAGCCTGCGGGCTCTGTCGGACGAGGAACTGGTGGCCTGCGTCAGCACTCCGGTTGTCTGGAGCACGCCCAAGCCGGTCGGCGACCGTCCGGCACCACCCCCGCCCGCAATCGACGACAGCTACGAGGACAAGCTGGAACTCATCGCCACCGGCCACTGTGTCGCGATCTTCCCTGCCGGCGATCGACGCGCTGCTGTGCGCGAGGACATCGCGCTGGTGCCCGTCATCGACATCGATCCCTGCGAGGTCGTGCTCGTCACGCGCGCTGACGACCCCAACCCGCTGCTCGGATCACTGGAAGACGTCGCACGTACATTGCTCGGCACAGCCTCCCGACGGGAGAACAACGAACTGCCGGTCAACTGACCTCCTTGCCTCTGCGCGGTGTTCCACAGGGCTGTCGCCGCGCTGTACGGTCAGCGGGGCCGTCGACCGCTCCAGTGTGGGCCGACTCCATCCCACCCCAGACGGCGCCGCCGCGACCCCGGAAGACGCTCTGGCCGGCGCCCCGTCGGGTGCGGGCCAAAACCGTGCGACGCGGAGCTGTCGCCGCTGGCGGGACATCCCACGCCGGCAGCCGTGACGGTGCGCTCGGACGAGCCCGTTTCACTGGACCCGCTGAGGGACTGCCCCCGGCTGTACGGGTTGGATCTGTCCCGGGCCGCGGTTGTGCGGGATCTCGAGGTGGTCGCCCGGATACCGGGCCTGCGTTATCCGGCGATGCGGCCGGACCAGTGGCGGCAACTCGTCGAGAGCGCCGGCCCGCCGCCCGCCCTGGCCGCCGCCGTGCCGGCCGACGCCTCCTTGCCCGAGACGCCGGCCGAGTGGGCGGCTCGCCTCGGCGGCGATCCGGACGACATACGCACTACACCGGCCGGCTGCCGGACCGCGCATAGGACCGGAGCAGGGGCTCAGGGGACCGCGAAGAGGCGGACGGTGTCCTTCGTGCCGGGGCTGCTGCCGCTGCCGAGGCCCGCCGCCAGGGTCTTGCCGTCCGGGCTGAACGCCACCGCCTCAAGGGAGTTGGGGCAGGTGAAGGTGGCCGTCGACTTCCCCGTGGCCGTGTCCCACAGCCGGGCGGTCTCGTCCCGGCCGGCGCTGGCCAGGGTGCGGCCGCTCGGGTGGAACGCGAGTGCGTTGACCCAGTCCTTGTGGCCCTTGAGGGTGACGACGTCCTGACGGGTGGCGGCGTTCCACAGCCGTATGGTCCCGTCCAGCTGCGCGATGGCCAGGAGCTGGTTGTCCGGGCTGAACACCGCGATCCGGTGGGACGTGTGCTCGTCGATGGTCACCAGGGCCCGGCGGGACGGCATCTCCCACAGCTTCAAGGGGAACGCGCTGACCAGGAGCTTGCCGTCCGGGCTGAAGGCCAGCGGCCCGCTGTACTGGCCCTCGATGATGTCGAGTTGCCGGCCGGAGGCCAGGTCCCACACATACAGGCCCTCGGAGAGGCCCGCGACCAGGGTCTCGCCGTCCGGGCTGAGGGCCAGGGAGTGGACGAAGCCCTCCTGGGCCTTGCCGGTCGGGGGGCCGTCGAAGGTCTTCACCATGCGGCCGGAGGCCACATCCCACGAGATGACCTTGTTCTTCTCCGCCCGCACCAGGAGCTTGAAGTCCGGGGTGAACAGGGCGGGCTGGAGGTACGGGGGGATGCCGACGCGGGTGCTGGTACCGCGCTTGGCGGGTACGTCCCAGCGCCAGATGCCGCCGTCGTCACCGGAGGCGAGCAGGGTCCTGGCGTCCGCGCCGAAGGTGAGGGCCTGGACGCCCGACGGGCCCTCGAGGACCACGCCGTCCGCGCCGGAACCCGACGAGGATCCGGAGCCGGACGTGGAGTTGCCGGAGTTGCCTGAGTCGCCGGAGGTGCCGGAGTCGCCCCCCTCCCGCAGGTAGAGCGGGACCCCGATGGCTGCGGCCACGGCCGCGCCCGCCAGTCCGGCGATGAGGAGCCCGCGTCGGGTCACCCCGTCCGTGCCCGCGCCGGGCGCGGGCGGGGCCGGCCAGTCGGGTGCGTGCGCGGGCGGCTGCGGGATGGCCGGCGGCGCCGGTCGTGACTGCCCCGGGCAGGCCATGAGCAGCGTCTGCTCCGGGGGAGTGCCGGTCCGTGTTCCCTCCGGGGCGGCGCCCACGCGCAGCGTCTGCTCCTCGGTGGCCGGGAGCGGCGGCCGCTCCGGTACGGCGGGCGGCCGGACCGCCGTACCGGAACGGCCGCCGGACGTGGGCCGGCCCGCGAACCGGGCCGGGAGGTCGGCGACGGACGGGCGCTCGGCGGGGTCCTTGGCCAGGCACGCGGTCAGCAGGGCATGGAGCTCGCCGTCGAGGCCGTCGAGCACGGGCGGCTGGTCCAGGATCCGCTGGACGACCTCCACCAGGTCCGGCGCGTCGAACGGGCTGTGGCCGGTGGCGGCGAAGGCCAGGACCGAGCCCAGGGCGAAGACGTCGCTGGCCGGCCCGGCCCGGTCGGCGCGGATCTGTTCCGGCGACATGTAGGCGTAGGTACCGATGACCGTGCCGGTCTCCGTGAGCGAGCTGGCGTCCACGGCGCGGGCGATGCCGAAGTCGATGATGCGCGGGCCGTCGTCGGCGAGGATGACGTTGCCGGGCTTCATGTCCCGGTGGACCAGGTCGCATGTGTGGATGGCGGCCAGCCCCTCGGCCAGCCCCGCGCCCAGGCGCAGCACGGCGTCGGCTTCGAGCGGGCCCCGCCCGGTGACCACCTGGTGCAGCGTGGGGCCCGGGACGAACGCCGTGACCAGCCAGGGGGATGCGGCCTGGGGGTCGGCGTCGACGACCTGCGGCGTGTGAAAGCCGCCGACCCGCCGGGCCGCCTCCACCTCGCGGGCGAAGCGTGCCCGGAACTGCGGGGTGGCCGCCAGCTCCGGCCGGATGACCTTCACCGCGACCTTCCGGCCGCCCGGCGACGTACCGAGGAAGACCTGCCCCATGCCGCCCGCGCCCAGCCGGCCGTCCAGCCGATAGGGACCGACCCACTGCGGGTCGTCGGGCTTCAACGCATCCATGGATACCGTCCGTTGAGGAGTGAAGAGGGCGAAGGGGGCAGGCGGAGGTCCGTGGGAGACACCGTCTACGGGAGCTTCCACAGCTGGATCGAGGTGTCGGACTCCTCCGACACGGCGCTCAGGTTGAGCCCGGCCGCCAGCGTCGTGCCGTCCGGGCTGAACGCCAGCGCCGAGACCGAGGTGGTGTAGTCGGACTTCGGCATGACGCCGGTCAGGGTGGTGGCGACACGCTCCGTGGACACGTCCCAGAGGCTGATGGTCTTGCCGATGGTGTCGCTCGCCTTGGGCTCGATGTTGCCGCCTGCGCCCGCGACCACCGCTTTCCCTGCCGGACGGTACGCCGCCGCGACGATGTACGGGTGACGGTCGGTGAGCGTCGTGGTGAGGCGTCCGGTGTCCACGTCCCACAGCCGGATGCCGGGACCGGCGGCGACGAGGGTCTTCCCGTCCGGGCTGAACGTCACCCAGGAGTAGTTCTTCTTCCGGTCGGCGGCGAAGGTCCTGACGAGACGGCCGGTGTCGGCGGACCAGAGCCGTACGGGGCCTTTGCCGGTGTCGGCGGCCACGCTGGCCACGGTCTTGCCGTCCGGGCTGAACGCGAGCCCCTGAACGCTGCCGGTGTGCCCGTCGAGGGTGGCGGTGGGGCGGCCGGTGGATGTCTTCACGAGTTGCAGCCGGTGGTTGTCGCGGCCGACGGCGAGGGTCGTGCCGTCCGGGCTGATCGCCAGGCTGGTGACACCGTCGAACTGGCCGGTGTACGAGGCGAGGACACCCATCGGCGCGCCGGTGCGCACGTCCCAGCGGCGCAGGGTCTGGTCGAGGCCGCCGGTGAACAGCGTCTGGCCGTCCGGGCTGTAGACCAGGGTCAGGACGGTCGAGGTGTGGCCCTGGTACGTGGTGATGGTGCGGCCGGAGGTGATGTCCCACAGCCGCACCGTGTTGTCCATGCCGCCGCTGGCCAGGGTCCGGCCGTCCGGGCTGAAGGCGAGGCATTCGACCTGGCCGGTGTGGCCGGCCAGCCGCGCCACCGGCTTGGTGGGGTCCTTGGCGGTGTCCTTGGTGGTGCCCTTGGCGGAGGCGGGGGTCGCGCCGCGGCCGCCCTTCGGCTCGGTCTTCGCCCCGGAGTCAGGCCAGAGCAGGAACGCGGGGACGGCGACCGCGGCCGTGGCGGCGGCCGCGACCCCGCCGAACAACAGGGTGCGCCGCGTACGTGGCGCGGTGGCGGCAGTGGCGGCGGCGGGAGGCGCGGCCGGTCCGGTGACCGAGAGCCGGTGCAGGATGTCGGCGGCGGACGGGCGCCCGGCGGGGTCCTTGGCCAGACAGACGCTGACCAGGGAATGCAGGCTGCCGCCCGCGACGAGACCGTCCAGCCGGGGCGGTTCGCTGGTGACGCGGTGGATGATCCCCGGGACGGTCGACGCGTCGAACGGGCTGCGGCCGGTGGCCGCGAAGACCAGGACGGAGCCGAGGGAGAACACATCGCTGGCGGGCGAGACCGGGGTGGAACGCACCTGCTCGGGCGACATATAGGCGTAGGTCCCGATGATGGCGCCCTTGCGGGTCAGCGGTCCGGCCTCGGAGGTGTGGGCGATGCCGAAGTCGATGATGCGCGGGCCGTCGTCGGCGAGGATGACGTTGCCGGGCTTCAAGTCCCGGTGGATCAGGCCGCAGTTGTGGATGGCGGCCAGGCCCTCGGCGAGTCCCGCGCCGAGGCGCAGCACGGCGTCGGGGGCGAGCGGGCCGTTCTCGGTGACGACCTGCTGAAGCGTGGGGCCCGGAATGAACTCGGTGACCAGCCAGGGGGATTCGGCCCCGGGGTCGGCGTCGACGACCTGTGCGGTGTGAAAGCCGCCCACGAGCCGCGCGGCCTCCACCTCGCGGGCGAACCGTTCCCGGAACCGCGGGGTGGCCGCCAGCTCCGGCCGGATCAGCTTCACCGCGACGTTCCGGCCGGCCGGCGACGTACCGAGGAAGACCTGCCCCATGCCGCCCGCGCCCAGCCGGCCGTCCAGCCGATAGGAGCCGACGCGCTGGGGGTCCGAGGGGCCTAGTGGCTCCGCCATGCGCTACTCGAATCTGCCAGGACGGATGGGGCGTTCACGCCCGGTATTGAACCATGCCGCCGAGTGCGCGGGTCCGCTGTGCGCCTGTCCTGCGGCCGGGCGGTGGCGGCGCGGAGTGGCTGTCGGGCCCCTGCTCTGGCATCATGAGCAAACGGAACTATGTTCCGGTAAGGAAGGGTATAGGAGGGAGCGGCCCGATGGGCTACAGCGGCGATAGCGCGGGGCGCGCGGCCCGGTCCAAGCGGGCGGACGCCCGGCGCAACGAGGAGACGCTGCTCGACGCGGCCGCCGCGGTCTTTGTCGCGTCAGGCGTGGAAGCGCCGGTGCGCGACATCGCGGCCAAGGCCGGAGTCGGGATGGGCACCATCTACCGCCACTTCCCGACCCGGGCGGATCTCATCGTCGCCGTCTACCGGCACCAGGTCGAGGCCTGCGCCGAGGCCGGTCCGGCCCTGCTGGCCACCAGCGAGACGCCGCACGCCGCGCTGGCGCGCTGGATCGACCTCTTCGTCGATTTCCTGGTCACCAAGCACGGGCTCGCGGCCGTGCTCCAGTCCGACAACACCGGCTTCGAGACACTGCACTCCTACTTCCTCGACCGCCTCCTGCCCGTGTGCGCCGAGTTGCTCGACGCCGCGGCCGCCGCCGGTGAGATCGGCTCGGACGTGGAGGCCTACCAGCTCATGCGCGGCGTCGGAAACCTCTGCATCGGCGCCGAACACGATCCCCGCTACGACGCACGTCGACTCGTCGGGCTGCTCATCGCGGGACTGCACCGACGGACCGGACCGCGAGGATGTGACGGGTGAGCGAGAAGGAACTTCTGGCCCAGCGATTCGAGGAGCACCGCTCCCATCTGCGCGCGGTCGCTTACCGCATGCTGGGCTCGCTCAACGAGGCGGACGACGCCGTCCAGGAGACCTGGCTGAAGCTGAGCCGCTCCGATGTGTCCGAGGTGCGGAACCTGGGCGGCTGGCTGACCACCGTGGCGGGCCGGGTGTGCCTGGACATGCTGCGCTCCCGCGGTTCGCGCCGTGAGGAGCCGCTGGAGGACCAGGACGGGGTGATCCGGCTGCCCGACCCGGTCGTCAGCGGCCCGGGCGGCGTGGACCCCGAGCAGGAGATGCTGGTCGCCGACTCGGTGGGCATCGCCCTCATGATCGTTCTACAGACCCTCGCGCCCGCCGAGCGGCTCGCGTTCGTCCTGCACGATCTGTTCTCCGTGCCCTTCGACGAGATCGCCCCCATCCTGGGCCGCACCCCGGCCTCCACCCGGCAGCTCGCCAGCCGCGCCCGCCGCCGGGTGGAGGGGGCCGCGCCCGCGGCCGACACCGATCTCGCCCGCAGGCGCGAGGTCGTGGACGCCTTTCTCACCGCCTCGCGCGGCGGTGACTTCGACGCGCTCCTCGCCGTCCTCGACCCCGACGTCGTGGCGCGCTCCGACGGCGGCACGCTGCGGCCCAGCCTGCTGCGGCGCGGCGCGGCGGATGTGGCCTCGCAGGCGATCACCTTCGCGCGGTTCGCGGAGGCCGGGCACGCGGTGCTGGTCAACGGCTCGCCCGGGGTGGTCGCGATCGCGGAGGGCCGCGTGGTGTCGGTCATGGCGTTCACGATCCGGGGCGGCAGGATCACGGCCCTCGACATCCTCACCGACCCCGAGCGCCTCGCGCGCATCGACGTCGGCGCGCTGGGCGCCTGACCCGCCTCGGGGTGCGTCCGGCGGTGGCGCGGGTCAGCCGAGCCGGAGCAGCAGTTCGGCGAGGTCGGCCGGCGTGGTGATCATGCAGTCGTGGCCGGTCGCCAGCTCCCACACCCGCGCCGGGGTGCCGTTGGGCTGTATCGCGGGGACGGGCCGCCGGGTGAAGCCTTCCGGCTCGCCGACAACGCAGTGGATGTGCGTGCGAGGGATCGTGTTCGCGGCCGGGTTGTCCAGCCGGACCGGCTGCTGGAGGCAGCGCACCGGCTGATCCGACAGCATGGTGCGCAGCCATGCGACGTCCGCCGGGTCGGTGACCCCGAACAGTCCCATGGGCGGCGGCAGCTCGGGGAGCGGCGGGATTCGCCAGCCGCTGTCGGACTTCAGGGCGCGGTCGATCTGGGCCTGGGCGACGGGGAGGACATCGACCGCGGTCTCGCCGTCCTCCGGGACCATCGCGTCGAGGTAGACCAGATGCGCGATGCGGTCCGGGATCCGGTTGGCCGCGGACGAGATGACCAGCCCGGCGTAGCTGTGGCCCACGAGTATCACCTCGGTGAGGTCTTCCTCGGTGATCAGGGTGACGACGTCCTCGACGTGCGTGTCGAGCCCTACCTCGGGGCTCAGCAGATGCGCTTTGTCGCCGTAGCCGGTCAGCGTCGGCGCGGCCACCCGGTGTCCGGCCGACGCCAGCAGCGGGACCACCCGCTCCCAGCACTGTCCGCTGTGCCAGGCGCCGTGCACCAGCAGATACGTGGACATGGTTTCGCTCCTCGCTGTCGCTTGTGGGGCTTGTCGCCCGACCACGCTGCCGCCCGGGCTCCGGCCGAGCCAGGACCCCCGCGATCCTGGGGGTGACGGGACCAGGCACAGGCGCACTGTTGCGCATTACGGTGGCGAGATGACCGACGAACCGAACCTGTTGGGCGATTACGTACGCGCCCGCCGTGAGCTCGTCACTCCTGAACAGGTCGGTATCCAGGTGGTGGGGGTACGGCGCGTGCCGGGCCTGCGCCGGGAGGAGGTCGCGATGCTCGCCGGCATCAGCGCCGACTACTACCTGCGCCTGGAACAGGGCCGCGACCGCAACCCGTCCGCGCAGGTCCTGGAGTCCCTCGCGAGCGCACTTCAGCTCGACGACGACGGGACGGCGTACCTGCTGCGCCTTGGCGCCGACAAACCCCGGCGGCACCGGCGCCCGCGCCGGAAGGAGACCGTCCCTCCGGGCGTCGCCAAGCTCGTGGCCACGCTCCCGCTGCCCGCGTTCGTCGAGGGCCGCTACTTCGACGTGCTCGCCGCCAACGCCCTGGCGGCCGCCGTGTCACCGCGCCTCACGGTGGGAGGCAACCGCCTGCGGGACGCGTTTCTCGACCCGGCCGAGCGGGCCCTCTACCCGGACTGGGAGAACGCCGTCGTGGGCATGGTCGCCGGGCTCCGCGAGTCCGTCGGGACCGACACGGACGACCCCCGCTTCATCGAGCTCGTCGGTGAGCTCTCCCTCGCCAGCCCCCGCTTCAGCCGGCTGTGGGCCCGCCACGACGTGGTGGTGTGCGAAGGCGAGACCAAGCGCATCGACCACCCCCAGGTCGGTCTCCTGCGGCTGAACCGGGAGCGGCTGGGCATCGGCGGTACGGCGGGCCAGAGCCTCATCGTCTTCCACCCGGACCCCGGCACCGACAGCGCCGACAAGCTGGCGCTCCTCGCCTCCGCCGTACGGACGCCCTCCGGCGGCCGCGTCGGGACGGGTGCCTGAAGGCGCTGAACAGCGGGGGCTTAGCATAAGCCCCTGGCATGGACACCATTACTCTCTGGGAATTCGTCGCGCTCGCCGGGGCGGCGACGCTGGTCGGCCTCTCGAAAACCTCCGTCAGCGGCGCCAACACCGTCAGTCTCGCGATCTTCGCGGCCGTACTGCCGGCGCGTGAGTCGACCGGGATTCTGCTTCCCCTGCTCATCATCGGCGACCTGTTCGCCGTGTACACGTATCGGCGCCACGCCGACTGGGCCACGCTGGTGCGGCTGTTTCCCGCGGTGGCCGTCGGGGTGGTGGCGGGCACGGTGTTCATGCTGTGGGCCGACGACGCCGCGGTGCGCGTCTCGATCGGGGTGATTCTGCTCGTCATGGCCACGGTCACGCTCTGGCGCCGGCGTGCGGCGAGCCGGGCGGCGGGGGAGAAGGCGGCCGGGGAGAAGAAAGAGGCGACAGAAGAAGGTCAGGCCCAGGGGCGGAGCGGCGCGCGGCTCAAGGCCGGGTCGTACGGGGTGCTCGGCGGCTTCACCACGATGGTGGCCAACGCGGGCGGCCCCGTCATGTCGATGTATCTGCTCTCGGCGGGCTTCCGGAAGCTCGGTTTCCTGGGGACCTCGGCGTGGTTCTTCCTGATCGTCAACGTCGCCAAGGTGCCCTTCAGCGTCGGCCTCGGCCTGATCGACGGACGCTCGCTGCTGCTGGACGCGGGCCTGGCCCTGTGCGTCATACCCGGGGCGTTCCTCGGAAAGGCGATCGCGGACCGGATCAACCAGCTGCTCTTCGAGCGGCTGGTGATCGCGGCCACCGTGGTGGGCGGCGCCCAGCTGCTGCTGCGCTGAGACGGCGCGCCGTCCGCTCCGCCCGCGCCGCCCGCGCGGTGGCGCGCAGGGACGCCTCGTACTGCCGCCGGGCGAAGACGAACGGGCCGAGGCCCGTGAGGTCCCAGTCGTCGCGGCGGACATTGCGGAAGTCCGACCACCGCACGACCGCGTCGTCCACCTCGACCCGGGCCACCAGCGCCCAGCACTCGTCCACGCCGCACGGGCAGGTCAGCAGCAGCGTCTCGTCGTCCCGCCACACGTCGGTGGCCCCGTCGACGGGCTCGCCCAGCAGATGGCGGCTGGGCCAGGCGCGGCCGTCGGCCCGGGGCAGCGCATAGGCGCCGGCCAGCAGCGGGACGGGGTCGGGGGCGAAGTCCGCCGCGCTTTCGCGCTGCTCCTCGACCGCGTACGGAAGCTCCGCCTCGCGTACGAGGTCGAGCAGGCCGGTGCCGTCCACGACGATGTCGATGACATGGAAGCGGTGGGGTCGCGGCAGACGGAACTCGATGGTGTGCATCGCGGCCATGCTACGTCCGGCGGATCCGCCTCAAGCGCCGCCGCCGCGTGACTCGATGAGTGTGGCGAGGCCGTCCAGAGTCCGCTCCAAGCCGAAGCGGAAGCTGTGTTCGGGGCTGTACGCGGCCTCGTGGGCCTCGCCCGCGGCGTTGCCGACCCGGGCCGCGAGGGGATAGCGCTCGGCGTTGAAGACCCTGGCCAGGAGGGGTGCGTTGGCCTCCCACCACTGTGCGTCGGACATCGCGCTGTCCCGGTGGGCCGCCTGGGCGTCCAACTCGGCGCGGACCGCGGAGTGGACGAACTGGAGCAGAAAGGTCAGCGCCGCGTCCATCTCGATGTCGGTCAGGCCCAGGCCCTCGAACGCGGCCAGCTCGTGCTCGTACTTGGCCATCACCCCGGGGCCGAGCGGCGGGCGGACGGTGGGCAGGGACGCCACCCAGGGATGGCGGCGGCACAGCCCCAGGTTCTCCCGTGCGACGGCCCCGACCCTGGCGCGCCAGGGGTCGGCCGGGCGCTCGGCGCGCTCCATCTCCAGGTAGGCGGAGTCCAGCATGAGGTCCAGCAGCTCGGCCTTGCCCGGGACATACGTATAGAGGGTCATCGGTGTGACGCCGAGGCGCTGGGCCACAGCGCGCATGGTCAGGGCCTCCAGGCCGCCGGAGTCGGCGAGCTCGATGGCGGCCCGGACGACCGCGTCGACGCTGAGCACCTGCTTGGGGCCGCGGCGGGGTGGCGCGTCCGCGGTCGCGGGCTCGCGCCACAGCAGTGCCAGGGTGCGGGCCGGGTCGCCCGCGCCGCTGCGTTCCTTGGCCATGTTTACCGTTCCTCTCCCGGCCATGCTCCCCCGCTGTACTCTGTACGCCGTACAGAGTACAGCGTACGAAGATCCTGTTCCAGGAGGAGAAGCCGTGAACACCACGTCCGGACCCCGCCCGGCCGACAGCCACCATATGATCCAGGTCCGCGGAGCCCGAGCGAACAACCTCAAGGATGTCTCCCTGGACATCCCCAAGCGCAGGCTCACGGTCTTCACCGGAGTGTCGGGGTCCGGGAAGTCCTCGCTGGTCTTCGGCACCATCGCCGCCGAGTCACAGCGCCTCATCAACGAGACGTACGCGGCCTTCATCCAGTCGTTCATGCCGAACCTGAACCGCCCCGACGTGGACGGGCTGCACAATCTGAGCGCCGCCATCGTCGTCGACCAGGAGCGGATCGGGGCCAACTCGCGCTCCACCGTGGGCACCGCCACCGACGCGTACACCATGCTGCGGATCGTCTTCAGCAGGCTCGGCGCCCCGCACATCGGAACGTCCTCCGCCTTCAGCTTCAACACCCCCGACGGCATGTGCCCCACCTGCGAGGGGCTCGGCCAGGCGTCGAAGATCGACATCGACCAGCTGGTGGACCGCGAACTCTCGCTGAACGAAGGGGCCATCACCGTCCCGAGCTTCGGCGTGAACTCCTGGTACTGGCAGGTCATGGCCCAGTCCGGCTTCCACGACCCGGACAAGAAGCTCAAGGACTTCACCGAGGAGGAGTGGGCGGACTTCCTCCACAAGGAGTCCACCAAGATCAAAGTCGGCTCCATCAACGTCACCTACGAGGGCCTCGTCCCCAAGATCCAGCGGCTCTATCTCTCCAAGGACCGCGAGTCGATGCAGGCCCACATCCGCGCCTTCGTGGACCGGGCCGTCGTCTTCGCCGACTGCTCGGACTGCGGCGGCACCAGGCTGAGCGCCGCCGCGCTGTCCTCGACCATCGACGGGGTCAACATCGCCCAGTGCTCGGCCATGCAGATCAGCGACCTCGCCGAGTTCATACGGTCCATCGAAGACGCCTCGGTGGCCCCGCTGCTGGGCAATCTGCGGAATCTGCTGGAGTCGCTGGTCGAGATCGGGCTCGGCTATCTGAGCCTCGACCGCTCCTCCGCCACCCTCTCCGGCGGCGAGGCGCAGCGGGTCAAGATGGTGCGCCACCTCGGCTCCAGCCTGACCGATGTGACCTATGTCTTCGACGAGCCGACCATCGGCCTGCACCCCCACGACATCCAGCGGATGAACGACCTGCTGCTGCGGCTGCGCGACAAGGGCAACACGGTGCTGGTCGTCGAGCACAAGCCCGAGGTGATCGCGATCGCCGACCATGTCGTGGACCTCGGCCCCGGGGCGGGCGCGGGCGGCGGCGAGATCTGCTTCAGCGGGGACCTGGCCGGGCTGCGCGCCTCCGACACCCTCACCGGACGCCACCTGGAACACCGGGCGCGGCTGCGCGAGACGGTGCGCACACCGCGCGGGCGGCTGTCCATCGAGGGCGCGGACCGGCACAACCTGAAGAGCGTCGACGTGGACATCCCGACCGGCGTGCTGACCGTGGTCACCGGCGTGGCCGGCTCGGGCAAGAGCTCACTGATCCACGGCTATCTGGCCGGGCGGGACGGGGTGGTGGTGGCCGACCAGTCGCCCATCCGCGGATCGCGCCGCTCCAACCCGGCCACGTACACCGGGCTGCTGGGCCCGATCCGCACCGCCTTCGCCAAGGCCAACGGCGTCAAGGCCGCGCTGTTCAGCGCCAACTCGGAGGGCGCCTGCCCCAACTGCAACGGCATCGGGCTGATCTACACCGACCTGGCGATGATGGCCGGGGTGGCCTCGGTGTGCGAGGAGTGCGAGGGCAAGCGGTTCACGCCCGAGGTGCTCACCTACACGCTGCGCGGCAGGAACATCAGCGAGGTGCTGGCCATGTCGGTGGCGGAGGCACACGAGTTCTTCCCCTCGGGGCAGGCACACGCCGTCCTCGGGCGGCTGGTGGACGTCGGGCTGAGCTATCTGCGGCTCGGCCAGCCCCTGAACACCCTCTCCGGCGGCGAGCGCCAGCGGATCAAGCTGGCCATCCACATGGCCGAGAAGTCCTCGACGTACATCCTCGACGAGCCGACCACCGGGCTGCACCTGGCGGACGTCGACAAGCTGCTGGCCCTGCTGGACCGCCTCGTCGACGACGGCAACACGGTCGTGGTCATCGAACACCACCAGGCCGTGATGGCCCACGCCGACTGGCTCGTCGACCTCGGCCCGGGCGGCGGCCACGACGGTGGGCAGGTGGTGTTCACCGGCACCCCCGCCGACCTGGTGGCCGGCGCGGACACGCTGACCGCCCGCCATCTGCGGGAGTACGTGGGAGCCTGATGTTCCGACGTGGTCAGCGCGGGGCGGTGAGCCGGAGCCGATAGCCGACCCCAGGGCGCCCGTTGATCTCGATGTCCTCCACGCCCGTGAACCCGCTGCGGCGGAGCACGGCCGTGGAGGCGAGGTTGTCGCGGGTGGTGATCGCCCTGAGGGCCGTGAGCCCGTACGACTCGACGGCCAGTCGGCAGACCTCCGCCACCGCGGCCGTCGCGACCCCGCGTCCCGCGGCCCGCTCGGCCACGCGATAGCCGAGCTCGGCGACGCCCTCCTCGACGTCCACCAGATTCACCCGGCCGACCAGCTCTCCCGCCTCGTCCAGGACCACATGGAAGTGGCACACACCGGCGTCCTGCTCGGCGAGCCGAAGACGGTGGTAGGAGGCGAACTCCGCGAAATACGCGTCGCCACGGTCCGAGATGGACCGCGTGAAGTACTCCCTGTTCTCCCGCTCGAAAGCGAGCAGGGCGGGGGCGTGATCCGCCCGGAGCCGTTCCAACCTCACCATGTTCCGGAGCATACGGGGCCCGGGGCCGACGGTCAGGTCACTTTCTCGGCGGCGGCGGGGGCGGGGGCCGGCGCGGGGCCGGTGCTGTGGCGGACGACCAACTCGGTGGGGATGTCCACCCGGACCCCGGGCTCGGGCGCGTGATGGAGCTGGTCCAGCATCAGGGCCAGGCAGCGGCGGCCGACCTCGGCGAAGTCCGTACGGACGGTGGTCAGCGGCGGCAGCAGATGCGCGGCCTCGGGGATGTCGTCGTAGCCGACCACGCTGACGTCCTCCGGCACCCGGCGCCCGGCCTCGTGCAGGGCGCGCAGCACGCCCACCGCCATCTGGTCGTTGGACACGAACACGGCGGTGACCTCCGGGCGCCCGGCCACCCGGCGGCCCAGCTCATAGCCGGAGTCCGCGCTCCAGTCGCCGAACAGCGGCTCGGGCGCGACGGCCCCCGCGTCCTTCAGGGCCGCCCGCCATCCGTCGAGGCGGGCCTCCGCCGCGATCCAGCCGACCGGGCCCGCGATATGCCAGACGGTGCGGTGGCCGAGGCGCAGCAGGTGTTCGGTGGCCTGACGGGCCCCGGACGCCGAGTCCCCGGCGACCACCGGGACCCGCTCCCCGAAGCTCTTGTCCAGAGTGACCAGCGGAATGTCATGGCCCGACTCGACCAGGGCCTGGCTCACCGAGCGCTGCGGCGCGATGGCGATCACGCCGTCGGCGCCCTCGCCGAGCAGCCGGTCCAGCGCGCCCGCCACGGACGTCCGGTCGGCGGCGGTCAGCGCGATCGTGCTGACCAGGTAGCCGGCCGACTGGGCCGCCTCGTTGATGCCCGCCAGGATGGCGGCCGGGCCGAAGCGGGTCGCGTCGAAGGAGATCACGCCGAGCATCCGGCTGCGCCCGCTGGCCAGCGTGCGGGCGCTGGCGGTCGGGCGGTAGTCCAGCTCCGCCATCGCGGCCCGCACCCGCTCGCGGGTCTCCTGCCGCACGCTGGGGTGGTCGTTGAGCACCCGCGAGACGGTCTGGCCGGAGACGCCGGCGAGCCGGGCGACGTCCGCCATCACGACCCGCGAGCCGGCCGTGGCCCGGCGTCGCCGTGTCCGGGCGGGCTCCGCCATACCGGGCCTTCCTTCCTGTCCGCTGTGTCTGCCCTACACCCTAGGGGGTGGCCGATGGATCATTCCCCTCCCCGCCCCTTCCCTCAACTGGGGCTCCGCCCCAGACCCCGGGGTCTGGGGCGGAGCCCCTGCCACGCGGCGGAGCCGCAGTGCGAAACGGCTCCTCCCACCCTGCCGATCTGCGGCTCCGCCGTGTCTGGTGCGCCGCCCCAGGCCCCCGGAGTCCAGGGGCGAAGCCCCCCCACGCGGCGGAGCCGCACATCGACACGGTTTCCCGGCCAATGGCCATCTGCGGCTTCGCCGCGTGGGGGCGCCGCCCCAGACACCCGGGGTCCAGGGGCGAAGCCCCCCACGCGGCGGAGCCGCAGATCGACACTGCGGGAAGGGGCGGGGAGGGGAACAGATCCGCCGGACACCCCTGGGCCCTGCGGTCCGGGGCCCCGCAGGGTGTGTCGGCGGCCGCCGAGCGGCCTCGCGCAGGGGCGCGGTGAGCCACGCGGGCCGGGCGGCGCCGGGGAGCCGACGTCCGGGTGCCCCCGGCCGCGCATAGCGCGTCCGCGCCGCGCTACGACGTCTCGCCCACCCGGTCGCCGGCCCCCGGGCGGGCGGGTTCGGGGGATGGCCTGGCGGTGTCCGTCGGGCGGCGCGTCGCGGTGGCGCGGATCAGCCATACCGTCGTGGCCAGGCAGATCGCCGACACCGCGGCCAGGATGAGCGGCACCGACCGGATGCCGGACAGCTCGATGGCCTTGCCCAGCGCCGGGCCCGCGGCCACGCCGCCGACCATGGAGGCCGCGATGACCAGCGCCCCGGCCCGGCGGGCGCGCGGGGCCGCGTCGTTCAGCCAGGGCAGGCCGGTCGGGAAGATCGGCGCGATGAACAGGCCGACGCCCGCGTACGCGTACGGGGCCAGCGCGGGCACCGCGGCGAGCAGCAGGCACGCGGTCATGCCCGCGCAGCTGACCGCGATGATGGACCGGGCGGGCCAGCGCAGCGCGAGCGGCGCGACCAGGAAGCGCCCGACCGTCATCATCAGCCAGTAGACGGAGGTGGCGGAGGCGGCCGCGGTGGCGCCGTAGCCGACGGTCTCCAGGTGGGTGGGCTCCCAGCCGCCGACGCCCGCCTCGATGCCCACGTGCAGGACGTACAGCAGGACGAAGGCGCCCAGCACGGTGGCCAGGCTGCGGGACCGGACATCGGCGGCGCGGCTCGCGCCGTCCGCCCCCGTGGCCTCGTCCGTGCGCGGGGGAGCCCCGTCCCGCACCCCGGCCAGGCACAGCAGCAGCGGCAGGGTCAGCGCGGCGAAGCCGAGGAAGATCGCGGTGTAGCGCTCCGCCCCGACCAGGCCGATCAGCGCCGGGCCGAGGATCGCGCCGATGCCGAAGTGGGCGTTGAGGATATTGAGCATGGCGGTGCTGCGGCGCCCGAAGCCCACGGCGAAGAGCTGGTTCAGGCCGTAGTCGATGCCGCCGAAGCCGAGCCCGGCAACCAGCGCCATGGCGAGGGCGGCGGGCCATGTGGGGGCGAGGGCGAAGCCGGCCGCGCCGAGGGCCATCAGCAGATACGAGCCGCCCAGGAGCTTGCGGTTGCCGATCCGGGCGGCGGGGGCGGCGGGGTCGGCGCGGCCGAAGAGCCGGTCGAAGACGAGGACGCCCGCGACCCCGCCCACGAAGTGCGCGCTCAGGCCGAGACCGGCGGTGGAGGGCGAGAGGCCGAACTCGTCGCGGAAGGCGGGGATCGACGGGCCGTAGAGCGCCTGGAGCGCGCCGATCAGGATGAAGCCCACACAGGACGCGACCACGGCGGCGCGGCTGAACAGCGGGGTCTCGTCGTCGGGTCGGGGGAGCGGAGGCGTGCTCGGAGGCTTGTCCACGACGGGAGTGTTACCGCTAACATTCCGCCCGTCAAGGCATCCGCCGCAGCCCGGGGCACACCGCCGCGGCTCCCCTCGGGGCGGGGGCCCGCACACGGTTGCGCCACCGAACGCCTCGGGTAAAGTGTTCGCGGCTTCAGTAGCGAACGACCGAGGAGGTGAGACCCATTACCGCTGTGTCAGGTCGGGTGCTCTCATCTCACGGCCGTGCGGTCCCTCAGGGATAGGTGACCGCGGGAGCGCCCACAGGCGTTCCGAAAGGCTCCCATGTCGGTTTCACCGTCACTTCTCCCCCTCTCCACCATCGTCACCAGGCTCCGGGCCGTCGGCTGTGTCTTCGCCGAGGACGAGGCGCGGCTGTTGGTCACCACGGCGCGCACCCCCGACGAACTCGCCGCCATGGTCGACCGCCGGGTGGCAGGTCTCCCCTTGGAGCACGTCATCGGCTGGGCGGAGTTCCACGGTCTGCGGATAGCCGTGGACCGCGGCGTCTTCGTGCCCCGCCGGCGCACCGAGTTCCTCGTCGACCAGGCCGTCGGCCTCGCCCGGAACGGGTCCGTCGTCGTCGACCTGTGCTGCGGCTCGGGCGCGGTGGGCGCCGCGCTGCTCGCGGCGCTGGGCCCCGCCTCGCCGATCGAGCTGTACGCCGTCGACATCGAGCCCGCCGCGGTGCGGTGCGCGCGGCGCAACATCCCCGCCGGGGACGGCCGGGTGTACGAGGGCGACCTCTACGAGCCGCTGCCCGCCGCGCTGCGCGGCCGCGTCGACGTCCTGGTGGCCAACGCCCCCTACGTGCCCACCGACGACATCCGGCTGCTGCCCCCTGAGGCCCGCGACCACGAGCCGCGCGTCGCGCTCGACGGGGGCGCGGACGGGCTGGACGTCCAGCGGCGGGTGCTCGCCGAGGCCACGCGGTGGCTGGCGCCGGGCGGTCAACTGCTGATCGAGACCAGCGAGCGCCAGGCGCTGCAAACCGCCGAGACCTTCGCGCGGTACGGGCTGGTGCCGCGGGTCGCCGGGTGCGAGGAGCTGAGCGCGACCGTGGTCATCGGCACCAGGCCCGCCACGGTCTGATCCGCGTCCGCAGGGCCCCTTGGGAGGAGGCGCACGTCGGCGCGTCCCCCAACGCGCCGACGTGCAGAGGCCGCCGACCTGCCATCCCCCGTCAAGCAGGTCGGCGGCTCCCGAGGCGCCGCTCCGTTCCCAACCGGAGCCGCTGAGAACACTCTGCCGTACCGGACTTGGACGAAATCTTGAGGAAACCTTGGACGGCACGGCACGCGGCGTCCCGGATTCGCGAGAAGATCAGGGGGCGGGGGGAGAGACCAAGGGTGGGGAGAGGCTCATATGGAGTTCCGGGTCCTCGGCCCGGTTGAGGCGTGGACCGGAAACCGGCACGTCGACCTGGGGCACGCCAAGCAGCGCAGTGTGATCGCGGTCCTGTTGGTGGAGGCCAACCGCGTCGTACCCGCAGGGCAGTTGATCGACCGGGTGTGGGGCGAGGAGCCCCCGGCGTCCGTGCGCAGCGTGCTGTACGGCTACGTGGCGCGGCTGCGGGCGGCGCTGCGCGCTCTGGAAGAGGGCGCGGCGGGGGCGGTGGAGCCGGACGGGGCCCGGCTGGCGCGGCGCTCCGGCGGCTATGTGCTGGAGGTGGCGCCCGAGTTGGTGGACCTCCACCGGTTCCGCGGCCTGGGCGCCGAGGCCGCGGCCATGGAGGAGGACCCCACGCGCGCCGCCCGGCTGCTGCGCGGGGCTCTTGGGCTGTGGCGCGGGGAGGCCCTCTCCGGGCTGTCCGGCGACTGGGCCTGGAACATGCGGGAGCGGCTGGGCAGCGAGCACATCGCGGCCCGGCTGGCGCTGGGCGACGCGGAGCTGCGGCTGGGCCGGCACGGCGAACTGCTGCCCGAGCTGCGCGACCTGGCCGCCGCCCACCCGCTGGACGAGCGGGTCGTACGGCAGCTGATCGTGACGCTGTACCGGTGCGGGCGGCAGGCCGAGGCGCTGGAGGTGTACACGCGTACGCGCGAGCGGCTGGCCGATGAGCTGGGGGTCGACCCCGGGCCCGAGCTCCAGGCGCTGTACCAGCGGATCCTGGTGGGCGACCTCGATGTGCGCGCGCCCGCGCAACCGTCCGCGCCCGCGCAGCCCTCGTCCCAGGCCACCTCGGCCGACCCCGTGCCGCCCGGCCCGCAGGACCACAGCGGGCCGCGGCTGATCCCCGCCGAACTGCCGCGCGCCGTGCCCGGCTTCACCGGCCGCGCCGAGGCCGTCGCCCGGCTGCACGCCCTCGTCCCGCCCGACGGCCCGGCGCCCGACACCGGCACGGTGGTGATCTCCGCGATCGGCGGCACCGCGGGCGTGGGCAAGACCGCCCTCGCCGTGCACTGGGGCCACCAGGTGCGGGAGCGGTTCCCGCACGGCCAGCTGTACGTGGACCTGCGGGGCTTCGACGGCAGCCGCGAGCCGCTGCGCCCGCGCGACGCCCTCGGGCAGCTGCTGCGCGGGCTGGGCCTCACGCCGCAGGAGATCCCGGCCGACGAGGACGAGATGATCCTCCGTTACCGGTCGCTGCTGGTGGACCGGCGGATGCTGATCCTGCTGGACGACGCGGTCTCCGCCGAGCAGGTGCGCCCGCTGCTGCCCGGCGGGCCTTCCTGTCTGGTCGTGGTGACCAGCCGCAACCGGCTGAGCGGCCTGGTCGCGCGGGAGGGCGCGCGCCCCCTCATGCTCGACGTACTGTCCCCCGAGGAGGCGCACGCCCTGCTGGTTGCCGTCCTCGGGGAGCCCCGTGTGGCGGCCGAGCCGGAGGCCGTGGCCGAACTCGCCCGGCTGTGCGGCTGCCTCCCGCTCGCGCTGCGCGTGGCCGCCGCGCAGCTCGCCTGCGAGCCCGGCCGGCGCGTCGCCGACCTGGCGGCCGAGCTGGCGGAAGGCAGCAGGCTGGCGGTGCTGGAGCTGGAGGACGACGAACGGTCCGCGGTCCGTGCCGCCCTCGACCTGTCGTACCGGGCCATCGCCCCCCGGGCCCGGCTGCTGTTCCGGCGGCTGGGCCTGGTCCCGGGCCTGGAGTTCGACGCCGGGGCCGCGGCGGCGCTGCTGGACGACGCCGAGGCGCGGGCTGCGGAGGTGCTGGCCACCCTCGCGGGCGCGCATCTGATCGAGTCGCGCGGGGAGGGCCGTTACGGCTTCCACGACCTGCTCCGCGAGTACGCCTGGGAGCGGCTGGAGTCCGACGGCCCGGCGGGGGAGTCGGCGGCCGCGCGGGACCGGCTGTACGCGTGGTATCTGCTCGCCGCGGACGCCGCGGGGCGCATCCTGTATCCGCAGATCCCCAGGCTGCCGCGCGAGATGGGCGAAGCGGCCTTGGGGGACCCCGAGGATGGGCCGTACGCCCCGTTCGCCGCGGGCTCGGAGACGTTACGCATTCCCAGGGTGCACGCACCGATGCGGCTCGCCGACGAGATCGAGGCCATCGTGTGGCTGGAGGCCGAGCGGGCCAATCTCCTGGCCGTGATCGAGCGGACCGCACGCCAGGGGCCGCGCGCGGTGTCATGGCATCTGACGGACGCGCTGCTCGGCTACTTCTGGCTCTGCCTGCCCCGAGGCACCTGGCAGGTCACCGCGCAGAGCGCGCTGGACGCCGCCGTCGCCGAGGGCGACCGGCGCGGTGAGGCCGCCATCTACTACAACATCGGCTTCGCCCTGTGGGACCTCGGCGTCCTCGGCCAGTCCGCCCTCCACCACAACCGCGCCATCGAGCTGCACCGCGTCATCGGCTGGTCTCCCGGCGAGGCGGCGGCCCTCGGCGGACTGGCGTACGTGGAGTGGGAACAGGCCCGGCTGGACGACGCGCTCCGGCACTTCGACGCCGCGCTGGCGATCCTGCGCGAGCTCGGGCAGACCGACGCGGAGGCGCTGGCGCTCATCGGCGTCGGCCTCGTCCACCGGGACATGGGCCGGCTGCCGGAGGCCGTGAGCGACCTGGAGACGGCGCTGCACATCCGGCGCAAGGCCGGAGTCCGCTACGAGGCCAATCACCTGGACAACCTCGGCATCGCGTACTGGGAGGCCGGGCGGCTGCGCGAGGGCCTGGAGGTCCTCGCCGAGGCCGTGGCCATCAACGAGGCCGTCGGCTACCGCAACGGCCACGCGGTGGCGCTCCTGGTCACCGGCCGCATCCATCTGGAGGGCGGGCGCCACGAGGAGGGGCTGGAACACGGCGAGCGCGCGCTGCGGCTCGTCATGGACACCGGGAACCGCCGCATCCAGTCCGACGCCCTCAACACCATCGGTGAGGCGCACCGGCGCGCCGGGCGCGGCGACCGGGCGGCCGAGAGCCATGAACGCGCGCTGCTCGCGGCGCGCGCCGCGCAGAACCGGCGCGCGGAGGCGGACAGCCTGCTGGGCCTGGCCGCCGCCCACCGCGCCCTCGGCCACGCCGAGGCCGCGCTCGCCCGGGCGGACGAGGCCCGGCAACTGGCGCGGCGCAGCGGCTTCCGGCTGGTCGAGGGGCAGGCCCTGACCGAACTCGGCGAGATCCACGCCGCCGCAGGGCAGTACGCGGAGGCGCTCGCCTGCGCGGCCGAGGCGGTGGCCGTGCAGCGGGAGTCGGGCCACCGGCTGGGCGAGGCCCGGGCCCTCGAGGTCATCGGCCGGGTGCCGGACGCCGTGCCGGACCTGGCCGCAGGCGAGGAGGGGATGGCGGCCGGGGACGGCGGCCGGGCCCGGGCGGCCCGGCGCCGCGCGGAGCGGATCTACGCGGCCACGGGCGCGCGGCCCGCGGGCTGACCCGGCCGTCCGGCTCCAGGTCCGGCCCCAGACGGCGTGGTCAGTCGAGGTCGTCGCAGATCTGGCGGGCCTTGTCGAGGTTCTTCTTCACCCGGCTGTCGTTGAAGTCGTAGGTCACGGCATGCGCGTTACGAGCGAGGAGCACGGCCTCCGAGAGCGGCTTGTACTGGGCGTCGCCCGCGGCCGCCGAAGCGGAGAGCACGACGGCGGCGCCGAAGCGGTTCAACGCGATCTCGCCCTTCGCGCCCTTCGCGGTGTAGTCCGACGGCTCGAATCCGCTCAGCGCACGGCACGCGTCCCGCGCGTCACCCGCCGCGTCGTTGGCGGACGAGCCGTCGCCGCTGACCGCCCAGGCCACACCGACGCCCGCGCCGCCGATCAGGATGCCCCCGATCAGCGCCGCGGCCAGAGTCCGGGAGGCCTTGCGCGGCGCCGGGGTGGCCGGGGAGTCCGGGGCGTCGGTCGGCGGTATGTGCGCGGGAGAAGGCTGCTGTGACGACATGCGCATCAAGATAGCTGCTCAGCGGCACATTGCCGGGGCGGGATGCCCCCAGGCCTCCCGCCCGCCGTCAGTCGATCCAGCGGTAGCGGCGCTCCGGGCGGCCCGTCCCGCCGTAGCGCAGGGTGACCTCCACGCGCCCCGTCTCGGCGAAGTACTCGAGGTAACGGCGGGCGCTCACCCGGGAGAAGGCGCCCGCCTCCGCGCACTCCGCCGCCGAAAGCCCCTCGGCGTGCCCGCGCAGCGTGCGCTCGACGAGGCTCGCGGTGTGGGCGGCCAGGCCCTTCGGGAGCTGCTCGCGGGAGCGGGCGCCGCGCGGGCGGGTGCCGAAGATCTGGTCCACGTCCTCCTGGCTGGCCTCGCCGAGCGTGTCGAGGCGGGCCCGCAGCGCGGCGGCGTGTCTCAGCTGCTCCTGGAGCGCGGCGCGGTCGAACGGCTTGATGAGGTAGTGCAGCGCGCCCGCGCGCAGCGCCTCGCGCACGGCGTGCGGATCCTTGGCCGCGGTGATGAACAGCGCGTCCACCTGCCGGTGTTCCTCCCGCTCCCGCATCCGGCGCAGCACACTGATGCCGTCCATATCCGGCAGATAGACGTCCAGCAGGACCAGGTCGGGGCGGAGCGCGTCGGCGGCGCGCAGCGCCTCGGCGCCCGTGTGGGCCACCCCGGCGACCGTGAAGCCGTCCAGGGACGCGACATAGCGGCTGTGCAGCTTGGCCACCATGAAGTCGTCGTCGACCACCAGCACTCTCGTCATCGGACGTGCCTTCCCCGTTGCCTTCCCCGTGTACGCAACGACCACAAGGTCTCTTAATACCGAAAGAGAGACAGCGCGTTAACCCACAGGCAACATGTGGCGCGCCTCACACAGACACCCACGAAGAAAGAAAGGCGGTGTCACCGTGCTCTCAAGTCCGCGTCTGCGTACCCCGCTCGCCCTGCTCTCTGCGGCTCTGATCGTGCTCCTCGGGCCCCCGTTGCTCAGTACCGGCAGCGGCTCCGCCACCGGCACCCACATCCCCGGCCTGCGCCTGATGGTGCCCAACACCCCCGGCGGCGGCTATGACATCACGGCCCGTACGGCGGCCAAGAGCGCCGAGGACGCCGATCTGAGCCGCAACATCGAAGTGTTCAACCTGCCCGGCGCGGGCGGCACCGTCGGGCTGAGCCGCCTGGTGTCCGAGCGCGGCAACGGCAAGCTCGCGATGTCCATGGGCCTGGGGGTGGTGGGCGCGGTGCACACCAACCACGCGCCGTCCACCCTCGCCGATACGACGCCCATCGCGCGGCTCACCGAGGAGCCGGACATCGTGGTCGTGGCCAAGGGGTCCAAGTACCGCGACTTCGGCCAGCTGGTGGCGGACTGGCGCGAGAAGCCCGGCTCACTCCCGGTCGGCGGCGGCTCCTCGCCCGGCGGGCCGGACCACCTGGCCCCCATGCTGATGGCCAAGGCCGCCGGGATCGCCCCGAAGAAGGTCAACTACATCCCGTACGACGGCGGTGGCGAGCTGCTGGCCTCCGTGCTCGGCGGCAAGGTCGCCTTCGGCGTCTCCGGCGTCGGCGAGTACCTCGACCAGATCGAGGCGGGCGAGCTGCGGGTGCTGGCGGTGACCAGCGACAAGCGCCTGCCGGGCCTGGACGCGCCGACGCTCAAGGAGGCCGGCCTGGACGTCACGTTCACCAACTGGCGCGGCATCGTCGCCCCGCCCGACCTGACCGACGCCGAGCGCGACAAGCTGATCGAACTGATCACGAAGATGCACGCCTCGAAGGAGTGGAAGGAGGCGGTGCGGCGCAACCGCTGGACCGACGCCTTCATGCCGGGCGACGAGTTCGGGCGCTTCCTGACCGCCCAGGACAAGCGCGTGGACACGGTGCTGAAGGAGCTGGGACTGTGACCGACAGCCACGCCGACACCAACACCAACACTGACACTGACAGCAACACAGCCACCAACACAGCTACCAACACAGACCCCGGCACCGGGCTCAGAGCCTTCCTGCGCGGCCGCTCCGAACTCGGCGTCTGCGCCCTGCTGCTGGCCATCGGCGTCCTCGTGCTCACCGACGCGCTCACCATGGACACCGACTTCGCCCAGCGCGGCCCCGTCGGCCCCAAGACCGTACCGATCGTCGTCGGCGTCGCCCTGCTGGTCGTCGCCGTCCTGCTGGCCGTCGACGTGCTGCGCGGCGGCAAGGGCGAGTCCGAGGGCGGCGAGGACATCGACCTGAGCGCGCCCGGCGACTGGCGCACCGTGCTCCTGCTGGCCGGGGTCTTCCTCGCCAACGCCTTCCTCATAGAGCCGCTCGGCTTCCCCATCTCCGGCGCCCTGCTCTTCTGGGGCTCGGCCTACGCCCTCGGCAGCCGCGCCTTCCACCGCGATCCGCTGATCGCGGCCGTGCTCTCCACCGCCACCTTCTTCGTCTTCGACCGGCTGCTCGCGGTCCCGCTGCCCGGCGGCCCGCTGATGGAGGTGCTGTAACGCGATGGACTCCCTGTCCTCCCTCATCGACGGCTTCGGCACCGCCCTGAGCCCGGTCAACCTGCTGTGGGCGGCGATCGGCGTGCTGCTCGGCACCGCCATCGGAGTGCTCCCCGGCATCGGCCCGGCCATGGCGGTCGCGCTGCTGCTCCCCGTCACCTACGGCCTGGACCCCACCGCCGCGTTCATCATGTTCGCGGGCATCTACTACGGCGGCATGTTCGGCGGTTCCACCACCTCCATCCTGCTCAACACCCCCGGTGAGACCGCCGCCGTCGTCGCCGCCATGGAAGGCCATCCCATGGCCCGCTCCGGGCGCGGCGCCCAGGCCCTGGCGGCGGCCGCGATCGGACACTTCGCGGGCGGCATGATCGGCACCTGTCTGCTGGTCTTCCTCGCCCCGACCGTCGCCGAACTCGCCGTCGACATCGGCGCCCCCGACTACTTCGCCATCATGGTGCTGGCCTTCATCGCCGTGACCTCCGTGCTCGGCAGCTCCCGCATCCGCGGTTTCGCGTCCCTCCTCATCGGGCTCACCATCGGCCTGGTGGGTCTGGACCAGATGACCGGCCAGCAGCGGCTCACCTTCGGCTCGCTCGACCTCGCCGACGGCATCGACGTCGTCATCGTCGCGGTCGGCCTCTTCGCCATCGGTGAGGCGCTGTGGGTGGCCATGCATCTGCGCCGCCGCCCCGACGAGCCCATCCCGGTCGGCCGCCCCTGGCTCGGCAAGGCCGAGCTGCGCCGCACCTGGAAGCCCTGGCTGCGCGGCCCGGCGATCGGCTTCCCGTTCGGCGCGATCCCGGCGGGCGGCGCGGAGATCCCCACCTTCCTGTCGTACGTGACCGAGAAGCGGCTCTCCAAGCACCGCGACGAGTTCGGCAAGGGCGCGATCGAGGGCGTCGCCGGGCCCGAGTCGGCCGCCTCCGCGTCCGCCGCGGGCACGCTCGTCTCGATGCTCACCCTCGGCCTGCCCACCACCGCGGTCGCCGCGGTGATGCTGGCCGCCTTCCAGCAGTACGGCATCCAGCCCGGCCCGCTGCTCTTCGAGCGCGAACCCGACCTGGTGTGGGGCCTGATCGCCTCGCTGTTCATCGCCATGGTGATGCTGCTGGTGCTCAACCTCCCGCTGGCGCCCGTATGGGCCAAGCTGCTGCGCGTCCCGAGGCCGTATCTGTACGCGGGCATCCTCTTCTTCGCGGCGGTCGGCGCGTACGCGGTGGGCGGCGAGCCGCTGGACCTGGTGATCCTGTTGATCATCGGTCTGCTGGGGCTGCTGATGCGGCGCTACGGCCTGCCGGTGCTGCCCGCGGTGATCGGCGTCATCCTCGGGCCCGCGGCCGAGCAGCAGCTTCGGCGAGCCCTCCAGATCAGCGACGGGAGCATGTCGGGGCTGGTCAACACGCCCTTCTCGGTGACCGTGTACGTGGTCATCGCGCTGATCCTGTGCTGGCCGTTGGCGAAGGGGCTGGTGCTGCGCGGGCGCGCGAAGACGAAGGCGTCCTGACGCTCTGACGTCCTGAGGCCGGGGCGTTGTCAGTGGTCGATGGCACGCTCGGGGTATGAGCTCTGAAAGCCGGATTCCCGAGCAGCCGACCGTCGCCTACTGGGACGCCCTCGCGGCCGACTTCGACGACGAGCCGGACCACGGCCTGCGCGACCCGGTCACCCGGGCCGCGTGGGCCGCCCGGCTGCGCGCCTGGCTGCCCGGCCGCCCCTGCGAGGTGCTCGACCTCGGGTGCGGCACGGGCAGCCTCGCTTTGCTCGCGGCCGAGCAGGGCCACCAGGTCACCGGCGTCGACATGGCCCCGCGCATGGCGGAGCTCGCGCGGGCCAAGCTCGCGGGCACGGGCGCCACGGTCCTCGTCGGGGACGCGGCCGAGCCGCCGGTGGGGGAGCGGAGGTTCGACGTCGTCCTGGCGCGCCATCTGCTGTGGGCGCTGCCCGGCCCGGAGCGGGTGCTGCGCCGCTGGACCGGGCTGCTGCGCCCGGGCGGGCGGCTGGTGCTGATCGAGGGGCGCTGGGGCGAGTCGGACCCGGTGGGCCTGCCCGCCGCGGAACTCGCGCGGCTGGCCGAGCCGCTGACGACCCGTACGCGCGTCGAGCAGCTTGCCGCCGACAGCTCCCTATGGGGCCGCCCGGTGTCCGACGAGCGCTATGTCCTCATCGCGGAATGACCCGGAGCGGCCGGCGGACGGTGACGCCCGCGGCGGCCATACTAGGGGCTCCGCCACAGCCCCCAGGGGTTCCAGGGGCGGAGCCCCTGCCACGCGGCGGAGCCGCATATCGACAGGGGCCGGGAAGGGGCGGGGTGGGGCAAACAACCCCTACGCGGCGAGCTCCCGCACGTACCGCCACTCCGTCTGCGCCGGCTCGTACCCGAACCACTTGTTGATCGCGAGCATCGGCTGGTTCTCTCCGTCGTTGCCGGTGAACGCCACCGCGCAGCCCGCCGCGCGGGCGCGGTGCAGCGAGTCGTTCTTGGCGAGCTTGGCCAGGCCCCGGCCGCGGAAGGCGCGCAGCGTGCCCGTCATACCCGACCAGTAGCGGCCGCGCCGGTCGGTGTGGGCCACGCTGTACGCGGCGACGGCGCCGTCGACGACGGCCACCGAGGTCAGCTCGCGGTCCAGGGCCGGGTGTTCCCAGGCGAGGGCCAGCCACTCGGCGTACGGCGGGCGGGCGAACGCGACGTCATCCGGCTCGTCCTCGGAGCACTCCGCGTCCGCCTCGTACAGCGGCAGGGGGCCGTCCGCGAAGTCGGCCGCGGTGCGCAGCTCGACGCCGCCCGGGAGGTCCAGCGGGGGCAGCGGGGCCGTGGCCAGGTCCAGCCGCTGGACGCGGGAGCTGCGGCCGCGCCGGTAGCCGCGCCGCTCGGCGAAGGCCACGGAGTGCGGCTCGTCCAGCGTCCAGGAGAGCACCTGGGCGACCCCCAGCCCCGCCAGGTGCTCCTCGGCGGCCGACACCAGCGCGGACCCGGCCCCCGCGCCCTGCGCGTCGGGGCGCACCATGGTGTTGGCGAACGCCTGCCCCGGCTGATCGCTGTCGCGGAACACACCGGTCTCACAGGCGCCGACGACCTGCCCGTCGGCCTCCGCGACCAGCAGCCGGTAATGCCGCCCGGGCGGCGCGCTCGCGGCCTCCCAGGCCACCGTCTCCGGCGTCGTCACGAGATACGGGAAGGCGGAGCGCCGCGCCTCGGCGACGGCCTCGGCGTCCGCGGCACGGAAATCGCGCACGATCAGCGTCATGGTGCCGCAGAGTACGGCCCCGCCGCCCCGCGCCGCCTCCCCATTTCCGGGCGTCCGGAAAGAGGATTCGCGTCGGGCTGCGCCCGGCCCGGCCGACCGTGGCACACAATAGGTGCGACAAACCCGCCCGCACGCCCTGGAGCCCAGCCCGTGGCCTTGAAGATCACCGTCGACCCGGATTCGGCGACGGCCCCGTTCGAACAGATCCGCGCCCAGATCGCCGACCAAGTCCGCTCGGGGGCCCTCCCGGTCGGCTACAAGCTGCCCACCGTACGCGGCTTCGCCGAGGAGCTGGGGCTCGCGGCGAACACCGTCGCCAAGGCCTACCGGGCGCTGGAGTCCGACGGGGTGATCGAGACCCGCGGCCGCCACGGCAGCTTCGTCGCCGCCGCGGGCGACGCGGCCGCACGGGAAGCGGCGAGCGCGGCGGCGGCCTACGCCCAGCGGGTGCGGCGGCTCGGCCTGGACCGGGCGGCCGCGGAGACCGCCGTGGACGAGGCGCTGCGGGCGGTGTACGCCGCGGACGCGTGACGGCGTGCGCCTGGCGGACAGCCAAAGCCTCGAACCGCCGGGCGTGTGCCGCACCATGGAGGCCGGAGGCCCGCAGCCGACCAGGACCAGGACCAGGATGGAGTCCCCATGCCCAGCGCCAAAGCCATCGTCCGGCGGCCCAGCCCCCGCCTCGCCGAAGGGCTCGTCACCCACATCGACCGCACGCCGGTCGACGCCGCGCTGGCGCTGCGGCAGTGGGAGGTCTACGTCGTCGCGCTGCGCGCGCACGGCTGGGAGCCGGTGGAGGTGCCGCCGGCGGACGACTGCCCGGACGGCGTCTTCGTCGAGGACACCGTGGTCGTCCACAAGAACGTCGCGTTGATCGCCCGCCCCGGAGCCGCCTCCCGCCGCGCCGAGACCGCCACCGTGGAGGAGGCGGTGACCGCGCTCGGGTGTTCGGTGAACCGGATCCGGGAGCCGGGCACCCTGGACGGCGGGGACGTCCTCAAGATCGGCGACACCCTGTACGTGGGCCGCGGCGGCCGCACCGACGCCGGCGGCGTACGGCAGCTGCGCGCCGTCTTCGAGCCGCTGGGCGCCCGGGTGGTGGCCGTCCCGGTGAGCAAGGTGCTCCATCTCAAGTCTGCGGTCACCGCTCTCCCCGACGGCACGGTCATCGGCTATCCGCCGCTGGTCGACGACCTACGGGCGTTCCCGCGCTTTCTCTCCGTCCCCGAGGAGTCCGGCGCGCATGTCGTGCTGCTCGGCGGCGGCAAGCTGCTGATGGCGGCCAGCGCGCCGAAGAGCGCCGAGCTGTTCGCGGACCTCGGGTACGAGCCGGTGCCCGTGGACATCAGCGAGTTCGAGAAGATGGAGGGCTGTGTGACCTGTCTGTCGGTGCGCCTGCGGGACCTGTACACCTGAGACCTCGAGCCGACCCCGCCCTACAGATACAGCCCCGCGTCCGTGTCCGCCGGCTGCGCGGGCACCGACGTCGGCCGGGTGCCCCGGCGCAGCGCGAACAGCTCGGCCAGCGTCGCCCCGTCCCGCGCGACCGCGTCCTCCCGGCCGCAGGACTCCCTGCCCAGCCAGTCGACGGCCTCCCTGCGGGTGAGCCGCCCCACCTCGATCCTGGCCAGACAGCGGCCGGGGCGGACCACCGCGGGGTGCAGCCGCTCCAGGTCCTCGTTGGTGGTGACCCCGACCAGTACGTTCCGCCCCTGGCCGAGCAGCCCGTCCGTCAGGTTCAGCAGCCGGGACAGGGCCTGACCGGCCGTGTGCTTGGCCTCGCCGCGGATCAGTTCGTCGCAGTCCTCCAGCAGCAGAAGCCGCCATCGGCCCTTGGCCGAGCCGTCGTCCTCGCCGATCGCGATGTCCATCAGATAGCCGACGTCCGAGAACAGCCGCTCCGGGTCGAGCACGCAGTCCACCTGGCACCAGTCCCGCCACGAGCGGGCCAGCGTGCGCAGCGCGGAGGTCTTGCCGGTGCCGGGCGGGCCGTGCAGCAGCAGGAGCCGGCCCGCGATGTCGTCCGGGGTGATCTTCATCAGCCCGTCCATGGCCTCGGCGACCGGGGCGGTGTAGTTGCCCCGGATCTCCTCCCATGTCCCGGCGGAGATCTGCCGCGTGGTGCGGTGCGGGCCGCGCCGCGGGGAGACGTACCAGAAGCCCATCGTCACGTTCTCCGGCTGGGGCTCCGGCTCGTCCTCCGCGCCGTCGACCGACTGCCGCAGCACCTTCTCCGCGAGGTCGTCGGAGACGGCCGTCACGGTCACGTCCGCGCCCCGGCTCCACCGGGACACCAGCAGTGTCCAGCCGTCGCCCTCGGCGAGGGTCGCGCTGCGGTCGTCGTCCCGGGCGGCGCGCAGCACCTTCGCGGCGGGCGGCAGCAGCGTCAGGCCGGACTTGACCCGGTCGACGGAGTGGCTGCGGGCGTACGGCTGCTCGCCGGTGGCGAACCGCCCGAGGAAGAGCGCGTCCACGATGTCGGACGGGGAGTCGTTGTCGTCGACGGTCAGCCGGACCGGGAGCGACTGCTCCGGGGGTGTGGTGGGCAGGGCCTGCCTCCTGGAAGAGCGGGACGGTGCGTCGGTCCGCGCACACCCGAGCCATGATTCAGCACCGGCGGCCGTCGCGCACCCGGGTTTACGGTCGTTTACCGAGCTGTTCTCGAAGAAGCCCGCCGAATGGGGGCGTTCGTGGATACTCTTACCCGATATGGGGCGTCGTATTGCGGGACGTCATACAGGGGGACGGATGGTGTTATCGCGCGGCGGGCGGTGGCGGCTCACCGCACTGCTCGGCATCGGCGTGGCGGCCCTGGCCCTGCTGCTGACCACCTGCGCGGGCCTGCCCGGCGAGGGCTCCGGGCGGCGGGGCGCGGCCGAGACGCGCGAGCGGGCGGCCACGGCGGCGCCCGGCTGGGGCTTCACCCACACCCAGTACAGCGCCGACCACGGCACCGAGCAGGGCAGACGGGCCGCGGAGGAGACGCTCTCGGCGCGTCCGCTGACGCAGAACCAGCACATCATGGGCTGGGGCGCGAGCAACCCCGAGCCCTCGCCCGGCCGTTACGACTTCGCCGACCTCGACCGCCGCGTCGCCCTCATGCGCAGGACCGGCGCCACGCCCGTGCTCACCCTGTGCTGCGCCCCCGACTGGATGAAGGGCGGCCGACCGGGGGACACCGACTGGTCGCAGCAGGCCCTGGAGACCGCGCCCACCCCCGAGCACTACGCGGACTTCGCGAAGCTCGCGGGCAAGGTCGCCCAGCGCTATCCGGACGTGCGCCGCTTCATCGTCTGGAACGAGCTCAAGGGCTTCTACGACGAGGACAAGAAGCGCTGGAACTACGAGGGCTACACCAAGCTCTACAACCTGGTCTTCGCGGAGCTGAAGAGGCAGAACGAGCACAATCTGGTCGGCGGGCCGTACGTGGTCGCGGACAGCGACCCGCCGGGCGGAGCGGGTGGCACCGCGGAGGTCGGCGGGGACTGGGGCTCGCTCGACCAGCGGTCCGCGGATGTGATCACGTACTGGAACGAGCACAAGGCGGGCGCGGACTTCGTCGTGGTCGACGGCTCCAGCTACACCCGCGAGGGCGACCAACTGCTGCCGGACGAGTTCGGCGCCACCGCCAAGTTCACGGACGTGACGCGCTGGGTGCGCGAGACGACGCGGCTGCCGGTGTGGTGGGCCGAGTGGTACGTCGAGCCGCCCGACGCGAACGACGACCGCGACGGCTGGAGCGAGCCGCACCGCCTCGCCGTACAGGCCACGGCCATGACCCGGCTGGCCCAGGGCGGTGCGGCCGCGGCGCTCTACTGGAACCCGCAGGAGACCGGCGCCACCTGCCCCGGCTGCCTGTGGCGCAGCACCGAGCTGGCGGACGGCGGCGGCGCGCTGCCGATGATGAAACTGCTCGGGCGCTTCGCCCGCGAGTTCCCGCCCGGCACCCGCTTCCGGTCCGTGGACATCGCCGCCGACGACCGGCCGAATGTGGTCGTCCTCGCCGACGACGACGCGCTGCTGGTCGTGAACACCCTGAAGCGGCCGATCCGGGCGAGGATCGACGGGCGGTCGTTCGACATGGACGGGTACGACGTGCGCTGGTTCAAGCGCTGAGACCAGCGCGGCTGTGGTTACGGAGCACTTCCCGGGCCATTCACCGCAGGGCCATGCCGCCCGCCCATGCTGAGGCCGTTCGACGCGGGCGACCACGTGACCGCACATCCGTGCCTGCCTCGCGATGACACGAGCGAGAGAGATCAACGCAATGCAGCGACGTTCCTTTGCCTCCGCTGTCTCCGCGGCCGCGGCCGCGCCGTTCCTGATGGGGGCGGCGCCGAGCGGCGGCGACACCCCGGCGAGCGCGGCGGCCGACAAGCGCCTCAAGCGGGACATGGTGGCCTCCCTGGAAGCAGAGCTCCAGGACCGGGACACGGCGCGGGCCGTGGCCGCCTGGATCTACGACATCGGCTTCGACTGGACCCCCGCCACCGCGCCGATCGGCGCGTTCGACTTCCTCATCGCCTACGCCTTCGGCAACCGGCCGCCCGCGAACGGCGGGGACCCGACGAAGGTGCTCGCCGAGCCCGGCCCGATGAACGAACTGCTCGCCGACACGGTGGCCCAGGTCAGGGCCAAGCGCACGCTGCCGGTGTACGCGCAGTGGGAGATCGCGCACTTCCTGACGGAGAAGTACAACATGTCGCAGGTCATCGCCATCAACCCGGTGATCGCCGCCGATGGCACGATCACCTATCTGAGCACGGACGGCGTCGCGGCGCAGATCGCGGAGAAGCGGAAGTCCACCCCGGGCGGCGTGGGGACGGCGGGCGTCGTCGGATGGCGCGACCACATCAAGCGCTGTGTGCTGACGACCGAAGGCCGCGGCATGAAGGCGTTCGCGCCGGAGGGCTTCACCATGCCGGACACCTACGACCCCGAGTCGGGGCAGCCGTGGACCCGGCGCCGCGATCTGTACCTGGTGCACGACATGAACGCGCAGTGGCAGATGAAGCGGACGGAGCTGGTCGCCCGGATGTATCCGAACGGCTGACTCGGCAGCCGCGGCGCCGGCCGGGGCGGCCAAGACGGCTAGGACATCGTCCAGAAGCGCTGCCCGAGCGACGCCAGCAGCACGGCGAGCAGCGGCAGCGAGAACCAGAACGAGCCCTGGAGCCACCGCAGCCGCCGCACACTCGGCCGGACCGCGACCCGCACCACCTCGCGCGCCGTCAGCAGGGCGATCAGCGCGGCGGCCGAGAGCGCGCCGAGCACGGACCACGGGGTCCAGGTGATGAGCGGTCCGGCTGGGCCCGGTGCGGGGCGCGGGACCGGGCCCGGCGGCCGGCGCTTCAGCTCGTACAGCACCGCGTCGTCGTTCGACACCACCCGGCGCAGTTCGGGCCGCAGGTTCAGGGAGCGCAGCAGGCGCCGCTCCCAGGTGGCCGAGTAGCCCGAGTCCAGCCGCAGATAGACGGACTGGCCCCGGCCCACCATGAGGTACGAGTTCGGCCCCGCCTCGCGCAACCCCTCGACCAGGCCGTCGACGAGGACGGGGTCGCGCGGCGCGAGCGTCGGCTGGTAGCCGACCCGCTCCATGTCGCGGTACCCCCACGGCATGGCCGGGGTGACGTTGTTGACGGTGTCGTCGCTCAGCCACAGCACCCGCGCGGTCGGCCGGTCGTGGCCGTAGACGTACTCCATCGCCGCGACCTCGCCCGGCCGCACCCGCTCGAAGGGCTCATTGCCCCAGCGGGCCACCAGGAAGCCGAACATCAGCACGAGCCCCGCCATCAGGGCGGCGACCGGGCCCAGGCCCCGGCGGGCCGACACGACGCGCGGGAACAGCGACAGCGCCCCGAGCGCGCACGCGCCCGGCAGCGCGAACATGAACACGCGCAGCGCCATCTCGCCGCCGTACGACTGCATGCCAAAGCCGAGGAACGGCACGAAGGTCAGCACCGGCAGCGACCGCTCCGCGAACCCGGCCGAGCGCCGCCGCAGCACCCCCCAGCAGGCGAAGGCCAGCACCCCGCCGGCCAGCGCCACCCGGGTGTAGAGCACCAGCTTGTGCACGCTGCTGCCGCCCTCGATACGGCCCGAGACGGACGAGGACACATTGCCGCCCACCCCGCCGACCCCGCCGAACAGCTCGTCGAAGTGGCCCGACCAGTACGGCTCGGCCAGGAACCCGACCCACACCGCGACCATCACCCCGCCCAGCAGCGGCAGCCCGTAGAGATCGGAGCGCCGCACCAGCACCAGCGCCGTCACCACGCCCAGCATCATGAACGGCGTCAGCTGATGGGCCGCCACGGACGCCGTGAACAGCGCGAGCAGCAGGCCGAGCAGCGCCGTGCGCTGTCCGCGCGAGGCGTCGGCCACCTCGGCCTCGCCCGGCCACCGTCTGCCGCGCAGCACGCGCGGCTCCCGGAACCACACCAGCAGGACGGCGACGAAGACCAGGTAGAAGAGGTAGGTGAAGCCCTGTGGCGAGAAGTAGTCCTGGCCCACCCACCCGCACAGCGCGAACAGCCAGGCCGCCGTCCACTTGGCGCGCCAGGTCGCGCGCAGGGACCGCACCAGCAGCATCATCGGCGCGAGGTAGAGGAGCTGAACGGCCGTCGGCCACCAGCGCAGCACCTCCATGAAGTCCTCGACGCCACCGGCCCGCGCGAGGAACTCCACCCCCGCGAAGAACCCGGGCCAGCTCCACCGCGCGTCCAGGTCGGGTACCGCCTCGCCGGTCCGGCCGATGTAGTCCAGGAACCCGAGGTGCTGCCACGCGGTCGCGAACCGCGGCTCGCCCTCGACCACGGCGGGCACGGCGTGCAGCGACACCACCGTGGCCACCAGCGCCACCGCCAGCACCGCGCGCCGCGGCCGCGCCGGGCACAGCGCGGCGACGAACGCGACCACCAGCAGCGCCGCCCCGAGCAGCGTGGCGGGCGGCAGCACGGAGATGAGCCCGAGGCCGCCCATGCCGTCCAGATCGGCCTCGCTCATTCGGCTCACCGGCAGCCAGTACAGCGCGAGCGCCACGGCCAGCGTCAGCCACAGCGCCAGGGTCACCCCGCGCCCGCGTCCGCGCCCGCGTCCCGCCCCGTCTGGTCGTTCCGGGGCGGAAGCGGTGTGGCCCGCCGCGGGCCGCGCCCTGAGCACCCCGCGCAGCTTGACCGCGGCGATGGCCGCGATCACCGACAGGCTGGAGATCTCGGCGACCCCCGCCCCCGTCAGCCCCATGCGCGGCAGCAGCACCAGGGTCAGTCCCAGCACCAGCACACACAGCAGGCCCTGGAGATAGGCGAGCCCCGCGGTGCGGCTCTGCGCGCGCAGCACCGCGAAGTACACCTCGATGACGACCCGCAGCGCCGCCCCCACCGCGAACCACCGCAGCAGCGGCGCCGCCTCCTGCGCGTATCCGTCCCCGAACACTCCGAGGATCCGCGGGGCGAAGACGAAGAGGACGAGACAGACCGGGATCATGATGCGCGCCATCCGGCGCAGCGCCGCGCGGCAGTTCTCCGCCAGCCTGGCCGGGTCGTGCGAGCCCTCGACGGTCAGTGACGCGCCCATGTTGACGGCGAGCAGGTTCGTGGTGCCGCCGATGGTGGTGGCGACGTAGAAGTACGCGTTGTCGGCCGCGCTCACCTGCGAGGCGACGATCACCGGCACCGCGTAGACCACGGCCAGCGAGAACAGCGACCCCGTGCAGTCCCCGGCGAGGAAGCGCCCCATCTCCCGGTAGGCCGCGGGCCGTGCCGTCCCCCGCGTCGCCTCGACGTGGCGCGGTACGAGCCGCCGGAACACCAGCCAGCCCAGCGGCACCACGGACACCGCGATCGAGGCGACCCAGGACACGAACACCCCGGTGGTCGGGATCGCCGCGGCCAGAGCGACGAGCAGCAGCAGCTTCGCCGCCGAGAACACCGTGTTGCCCACCGGCACCCAGAGCGCGCTGCGCAGCCCGGTCAGCACCCCGTCCTGCAAGGTCAGCAGCGACCAGGCGACCACCGCCGCGATGAAGCCGAGGCCGTGGAGGGGCCCGTGCAGAAAGCGGTACGAGGGACCCCACGTATCGAGGGTGAGCAGGAAGACCCCCGCGGCTATTGCTACGACCACCGAGCTGCCCGCGTACGTACGGAACACCAGCCGCCCGGTCGTCCGCCCGGCGACCGGGACGAAGCGGGCCAGCGCCCCGGTGAGGGTCACCGCCGCGAGCCCCGCGAGGAGCTTCATCGCGGCGATGGCCGCCGAGCCCTGGCCGACCGCGTCCCCCGAGTAGTAGCGGGCCGCGGCCAGCCAGAAGCCGAGGCCGAGGACCGCCGAGATGCCGGTGTTCAGCATCAGCGCGTAGGCGTTGCGGAACAGCCGGCCGCGGTCGTCGCTGTGGCGATCGGTGGACATCTCGGCCCGGGTGGTCGTGTCGGACACGGGCTCAGCGCACCTTCCCCCATGCCTGTCGTGACAGCTGTCGTGACAGCCGGCGTGATCTGCGGATCAGGGCGTACCCCTTGGTGAGCGCCCGGTCCCGGGCGAAGTGCCGGCCGACCGCCTGCCCGGTGACCAGCCGCTCGAATTCCGCGATGCGCGTGGCGCGGCCGATCGTCACCCGCCGCAGGGCGTACGGGCCCTGACCGCGCGCGGCGAGATCGTTCCCCACCGCGAGCCCCACGCCGAACCCGGCCGCGCGCACCGTGCGGCGCACCCGGCGGCTGGAATAGCCGTACGGATAGGCGAAGGACACCGGCGGGCGGCCGAGCTCGTCGGTGAGGATCTCCCGGCAGCGCAGCACCTCGAACCACAGCCGCTCGTCGTCCAGCTGGTCGAGCTGGGGGTGGGTGTGGCTGTGCCCGCCGATCTCGAGACCGGCGGCCGCGAGGGCGTGCAGCTGGTCCCAGTCGAGCATCAGGTCGAGCGCGCGGCCCGTGTCGTACGGGCCGCGCAGCCAGCCGGTCGTGGCGAACAGCGTGGCCGGGAAGCCGTGCGAGGCCAGCGAGGGGAGGGCGTACCGGTGCACGCCCTCATAGCCGTCGTCGAACGTGATCAGCACGGGCCGCTCCGGCAGCGCCGCCCCGCCCCGCCAGGCTGCGGCCAGCCGCTCACAGGTGACCGGCGTGAACCCGCGCGCGCCGAGCAGATCCATCTGCGCGGCGAACGCGGGCGGCGAGACGGACAGCGCGCGTGTCGCGCGCGCGGGTGCGTATGCCACGGCGTGGTACATCAGTATCGGCACCCGCCCACTCATGCCCGGCCTCCCGCGCGGGCGCGGGTCGCGCGCGGGTGTGCCGGTGCGGTCACGTGGACCGTGCGGCGCTGCGCGAGGGCGTCGGATCTGCCGGTCATGCCGCCCCCTCGGGTGTCCGGGTGGGCGGCCCTCCGGCCGTCTTCTCCCGCGGCGGCTCCGGCGGCCGCGCCGCCTCGGGGAGCGCCGCCACCGCACACCGCGCGCCGCCGGTTCCGCGGGCGCGGGAGGTACCCACGGCGTAGCCGCTCGCCGCGGCCGCGACGCCGGCCACGATCGCGCCGGCCCGGCCCGCGCCGCCCGGCCGGCCGAGGAGGGCGTCGCGCAGGCCGCGCGCGATGCCGGCCGGCAGCACGCGGGCGGCGTAGCGGCGCTCGGCGGACAGGCCCGCCTGGGCGCCCACGCTGCGGGCGACGAGGGCCTTGGAGAGGCCCTCGGCGTAGGCGCGGGCGCGGAAGTAGGCGAACCGCTCGCGGGCGGGCGGCACCTTGTGGTGGATGACGGCCCGGTCGTCGATGAGCAGCACCGCGTCGGGCCGGGCGCGGCTCAGCCGGATGCACAGCTCGGTCTCCTCGCAGCCCAGCGGCCGCCTGTCGCCGTCCCGCCCGATGCCGGTCGCGAAGCCGCCGGTCACCTCGAAGGCCTCGCGGCGGAAGGACGCGTTGCCGCCGAGGACATTGCGCACCCGGACCCGGCCGGGCGGGAGCCCCCGGTACGTACAGCCGACGACCCAGTCGAACTCCTCGGGGAACCAGGGCGGGCGGCGGCGGGAGGCCCACACCGGGACGGTCCGCCCGCCGACCGCGAGCACCCGTGGGTCGGCGTACGCGGCGGCGAAGTGGTGCAGCCAGTCGCGCTCGGCGACCGCGTCGTCGTCGAGAAACGCGATGACCTCGCCGGTGGAGGCCGCGACGCCGGTGTTGCGGCCCGCGGACAGGCCACGGGGGCCCGCGTTGGCGAGCACCCGCACGTCCTCCCGGCCCGCCGCACCCGGGCCGTCGCCGTAATGGGCGGTCAGGCGGCGCAGCAGGGCCGGGTTGTGGTCGACCACGAGAAGCGTCTCGTGGGCGGGCAGCGACTGGCCGCGCACCGAGTCCACCGCCGCGAGGATGTCGTCCCAGCGGTCCTCGGTGTATGCGCAGATCACCACGGACATCCGGGGCCGCGGCAGCGGCGAGGGGCGAGCGGGGAGATCCGTCACGACAGCTCTCCCCTGACCGCCGCGGGCGCCAGCGCGGGGTGGCGGCGGTGCCGCTTGGCGCCCCGCTCGCGCAGGATCACCCGCAGCACGCGCAGCCCGTCGCGGACGGCCCGCAGATTGCTGACGCCGTGGATGCGCCGGTACTCGTGGCTGGGGATCTCCTGGACCCGCAGGCCGGCCTTGACCACCCGGATGTTCATCAGCGTCTCGACCTCGAACCCGGCGCAGTCGAGCGCGATCTCGTCCAGGCAGCGGCGCCAGAAGGCGTTGTAGCCGTAGCACAGATCGGTGTAGCGGGCGCCGAACTTGCGGTTGACCAGCGAGGTCAGCGCGCGGTTGCCGAGCTTGCGGATGGGCGTCATGTCGTCCGTGCCGCCGCCGTTGGCGAATCGCGACCCCTTCGCGAAGTCGGCTCCGGAGACCAGTGCGGACACATAGCTGACGATCTCGCCGCCGTCGGCCGAGCCGTCCGCGTCGACCATCACCACGATGTCGCCGGTGCAGGCGGCGAATCCGGTGATGAGCGCGTCGCCCTTGCCCTTGCCGCGCTGCGGTACGACCTTCACCCCCGGCCACAGCTCGTGCGCCACCCGGACCGTGTCGTCCGTGGAATTCCCGTCCACAAGCACGACTTCATGGATCCAGGAGGGCATTGTCCTGAAAACGTACGGGAGATTCTCGGCCTCGTTCATGGCCGGGATCACGACGCTCACGGGCGGCGCGATCGCGAGATGAGAGGACACCGGGCGATACCGGTGCGGCCCGGAGGTCGTCGATCCCGCTGAAATGGATTCGCTTTCCGGCGCGTCCGGGCGCACAGAGGAGCTCATGGAATTGTTTCCCTCTCGTCCGGTGGACCGTCCGCCCCCGGGCGGTCCGTAGGGTTATCCGGTTCGAAAGGGGGGTTCTCACCCGCCCATGACGGTATTGACCACCGAACAAGGCCGAGCGAGCTGGCTGGCGTTACTTGCCTCGCGGCCCGCGTCGCGGCATGTCTGAGCAGCGCAAGAGCGCAATTGCACAGGACGGCCGGGCGCGGCACCCCCCTACCGCGATCCCGCTCCGGAATCCATCGCGACGTTCGAGCCCTCCCCTGGAGCCGCCATGGTGATGGATCCGATGCGGGTGTTATGACGACGGTGACGACGGTATTGACACCGATTACTCTATGGCAAGGGAAATCACCCGACACCCCCTCTTGGAAGTCTGTTCGTCAATTCTTTGCCCGTATACTGCCCAAACGCCTGAGCAGTCGGTCGGCCGGCCCGTAGAGCTCCGGCCTCGAAAGCACCTTATTGCGCAGCGCCCGAATCGGAGCACGCCGCACGCGATGCCCGAGCGCCACCGGGTGGCGGCGCGTCACCCACCCCTCGGACACACTGAGATCGCGTGTTTTGAGGGAGTCCTTGTATTCCTTCTCGCCGCGCCCGAGATCCAGATAGGCCAGCCCCTGCGCGGCCGCCCCCTCGGCCATCCGCAGATGCAGCACCAGACCGGGCGAGAATTTCGCGAACGCCGTGTCGTACGCCGGGAACCAGCAGGCCAGCACCCGCTCCGAGCGGAGCCCGAAGTGCCCGGCCACCGGCCGCCCGCCGCAGTAGAGCACCGAGAGCAGCCCGGCGCACGAGGAGCCGCGGGTATGGAACAGCTGCTCCACCAGGCGGGTGATCCGGGCGTGGGCGAAGCGGTCGCTGCGCCCCGTCCGGCGGTACTGCGCCGACTTCCAGCCGATCAGCGTGCGGAGCACCGCCGGGTCGCGCTCGTCGTGGACGTACCGCACGTCGCCGACGTCCCGGCCCAGCTTGCGCTCCTTGGCGAGCGTGGTGCGGGTGAACTTCGGCGAGCGCGCGCGGAGCTGGGCCAGATACGCCTCGAAGCCCTGCTCCACGTCGATCACCGGGGAGGGGAAGGAGCCCCGGGCCCCCACCTCGAAGGGCTTCTGCCCCTCCACCAGGTGATCGAACTCCCAGACCGCGAGCCCGCAGGCCTGGAGCAGCTCGCGCGCGTCCCACTGGAACCCGGGCCGGTGCATCAGGCCCTGTGAGTCGGACAGGCCCAGGCCGATCGCCCGCCCCACGCCGAGCCGGGTCCGCTGGAAGGGGAAGAAGGCCACGGGCTCGCCTTCTTCGCGCACCACCGCGATCCGTACCCCGCGTCTACAGCGGCCGACGGCCAGCGTGAACTCCGCAGAGAGAAAGGGGTTCGCCAGTTCGGGCGCGCCCAGGAGATGCGCCTGCGCCTGCATGGCCGTCCAGGCCGCCCGGTCGGCGGCCGTCAGCTCGCCGGGGCGGTACACGCCGATGTCACCTATGTCCACGTGTCATCCCTGACTACTCGTCGTGCGCAGGCGACGGCGGCGGCGCCGCGCGTGAGCCAGTCGCGCCGACAGGAAGAGCAGAAGGCTTGTCGCGCCGACCGCCGACACGCCCACGCGTACCGACCACAGGTGCAGGGCGAGCATCGTCTGCGCGACCAACAGGTCGAGCGCGAGCGCGCCCGCGCCCGCCAGCACCGCCCGGGCCGCCCCGTCCAGGCCGCGCAGCGCGTGGGCCAGGGCCGATGCGGGCGCCATGACCAGGAAGAAGAGTGTGAGCGGTGCGCGCGGCGGCGCGTCGACACCCGCGAGCGTGAGCGCGGCACCGACTCCGCCGGCGCCGACTGCGACCCCCATGAGCACGAGTGGGAACCGGGCGCCCGCCGGGCTCTTGTCACTGATGGTCTGCATTGGCGACTTTGCCCCCTGATGCGCCGGATGCCGGGCCTCAATCTGGCGCAGGCGGAGGAGGCCCGTCAAGATGCGGCAGTTGTGCGAACGGGGCGTTTATGGGCGTGGGTTGACACTTCGGGTTGGTTTGTTCAACGGCGTGCGCGGTGGTGTGCGACCGGCGTGCGGCGCCGCTGTGCGCGAAGTTCATCGCCTCGACCGGAATATTTTCCTAACTACACGCATAGACCCCGTGTTTCGGCGGGATGACATAGCCATGTCACGCCGAGGGCAGTGAACGGAGCGGCGTGACAGACGGTTTCGAACATGATTGCCCCTTTCGGGGCCGTCGTGCCGCACCAGCATCGGCAGCAATCCTGCTAAGGGAGACTGAATGAAACTGTCCAGACTCACGGCCACCGCCTGTGCCTTCGCCGTCGGTGTCGTGCTCGCCTTCACCGGCGCGGGCGCGGCCCAGGCCGCGGAGAGCGCCGCAGGGCCCGCCTACGTGGCGCTCGGTGACTCCTACTCATCCGGCGTCGGCTCCGGCAGCTACGACTCCGCCAGCGGCAGCTGCAAGCGCAGCACCAAGGCCTACCCCGCGCTCTGGGCCGCCGCGCACGCCCCCTCAAGCTTCAACTTCACGGCCTGCTCCGGCGCCAAGACCGGCGACGTTCTCAACAACCAGCTCGGCCCGCTGAGCTCCAGCACCGGCCTGGTGAGCATCAGCATCGGCGGCAACGACGCCGGCTTCGCCGACGTCATGACCACCTGTGTGCTGCCCGGCGAGAGTAACTGCCTCACCGCGGTCGCCAACGCCCGCACCTACGTGCAGAACACCCTGCCCGGCAAGCTGGACCAGGTTTACAGCTCCATCCGCTCCAAGGCGCCGTCCGCCAAGGTCGTCGTCCTCGGCTACCCGCGCTTCTACAAGCTCAACGGTGACTGCATCGCGGGGCTCACCGAGGCCGAGCGCACCGCGATCAACAACGCCTCCGACTACCTGAACTCCGTCACCAAGGGACGCGCCTCCGCCTACGGCTTCGCCTTCGGCGATGTGGCCACCCCGTTCTCCGGGCACGAGATCTGCTCCGGGAGCGAGTGGCTGCACAGCGTCACCTGGCCCATCGACGAGTCGTACCACCCGACCGCCGCGGGGCAGTCCGGCGGCTACCTGCCCGTCCTGAACACGGCTGACGGAATCTGATCGGCCGTTCGACCATACTTCGCGCCACCACGCGACAGCGGGAGGCCCCGGACGGTTGTCGTCCGTGGCCTCCCGCGGCGTCAGCCCAGGTGCGTCAGCCGAGGGTGGACGCCGCCCCTCTGAGCACCAGCCCGCAGCCGAGTGCCAGCACCACGGCCGCGGTGCCGACCGGCGAGGCGCGGTGCACCAGCCGCAGCACGCGCCGGCCGCGGCCCCCGGCGCCGGTCCGGGCCGCAAGCCGCGCCGTGGCCCGCTGCCCCAGGCGCACCACCGCGATCCCGGCCAGCGTGAGCGTGAGCGCCAGCCCGGCCCCATACGCCAGCACCAGCAGAAACCCGAACCACGCCTGCCCCAGCGCGGCCGCGCCCACGAGCACGACCACGGCGGACGGGCTCGGCACGAGCCCGCCCGCGAAGCCGAGGAGGATGGTGCCGCGCAGGGTGGGGCGGCCCGAGGGCAGGGGGTGGGAGTGGGTGAAGCCGCCGTGCGAGTGGACGTGCTCGTGCTCGTGCTTGTGGTCGTGATCGTGCTCATGGCCGTGGTCATGCCCGTGCTCGTGCCCGTGGCCGTGAGGGTGGTGATGGTGTGCGGCGCCGCGCTGTCGCAGCGCCTTGCGCAGCAGCCCCGCCCCCGCCAGCGTCACGAGCACCCCGCTCGCGACGCCCAGCCACGCGATCACCGACGGGGCGGCCGCCGAGCCCGCCGTGACCAACAGCCCCAGGGCGAAGACCCCGAGCGTGTGGGTGATCGTCACCGACGCGCCCAGGGCCAGCACATCGCGCATCGCGCTGCGCCCGCCCGCCGCCGCGGCCGCCGCCATCAGCGTCTTGCCGTGGCCCGGGGCCAGCGCGTGCATCGCGCCGAGCAGCATGGCGATGCCGAAGGCGGACACGGCGAAGAAGGGCGTGATGTCGTGCCGCGCCACCAGCCCGGTCAGCGCCTGCGTCCAGCGGTCCACGCCGCGCGGCAGTATGGAGCCTCCGGGCGCCTCGGACTGCTCGTCCCGGTCGGATCGCGCGTCGGCGAGCGCGGGCCCGCCCGGCGTGGTGCGCAGCGCGGCGGTCCGCTCGTCGGGCGGCGAGGAGAGCTGGTCCTGCGGGTAGCTGGTCAGCCGCCGGGAGGCGGAGGACGTGGGGACGTCGGACGCCGCCAGCGTCATCCGGTCGCCCTGAGCGGTGATCTCCCGCCAGCCGGGCCCCGTGCCGATGTCCGCCGGGCGGTACGAGAGCGAGGCGCGCCCGTCGTGCGGCAGCGCGGCGGTCAGCCGGCACTCCACGCGCAGCGTCGGCAGACCGGCCTGCCCCGCCCGCGAGCGCGCCTTCGCGCCCTCGCTCCGTACGGACACCGCCTCCCCGCGCACCGTCAGCCGCGCGTCCCGCGCCGCGCCGGCGCAGCGGCGGTCGGCCCAGGCGTCCAGTTCGGGGCGCGAGAGCTCGTCGTCGCCGTCCTGGTCGATCCGCGGCTTCGCCTGCGCGGCCGGGATCTCGGCGAGGTCCTCCACATGGTCGACCCGCAGCTCGTCCGGCGTGACGACCAGCCCGTCGTAGCGGTTGACGGTGAAGTTCCCCAGCGGATGCGCGGCGGCGGCCCCGGCGGGCAGCACCACGATGGCGGCCGCCCCGAAGAGCACGGACGCGGCGGCGCCGATGCGGCGGACACGCCGGATCAGCCGGTTCATGGACGGATACCTCCTGCGGTACGAACGGTGCGGTACGGGAGCGGGGGCTGCCGGCCGGTCATCGCGCCTCGCCCAGCCCCTTCAGCGCCGCCTTCGCGGCGCGGGCGCCCGTGGGGGAGAAGGCCGGGTTGAGGTCGAGGGCCGCGGAGAGATGGCGGCGGGCGGACGCGGTGTCGCCGAGGGACTTCTCGATCACCCCCCGGTGGTAGAGGAACGAGGCGTTGCGATACCCGGGCGCGGCGGCGGACTTGGCATAGCGGAGCGCCTCGCGGTCACGGCCGGCCCGGTGCAGCGCCCAGGCCAGCGCGTCGGCGCTGTGCACGCTGTGGCGGCGGCCCCACTCCGCGCGGGCCGCCCGCAGCGCCTCGGCGCGGTCGCCGTGGTCCGCGGCGATCAGCGCGCTGTCGAGGTCCGTCGCCACACCGTTGGCCCGCGCCAGGTCGATCCAGGTGGCGGCCACGGCGTACTGCTCCCGGGCCCGCTCGCGGTCGCCGCGCGCCTCGTACACCTCGCCGAGGGCGGCCAGCTCGGCGGGCAGCGGGTAGCGCCGTACGACCTCTTCCAGGTCGCGGACGGCCGCGTCGAGGTCGCCGACCGCGGCGAAGGTGCGGCCGCGGCCCTCCAGGGCGGGGAGATGGCCGGGCTCGGCGCGCAGCGCGTCGGCGAAGTGGCCGCGCGCCCGGGGGTACTGGCCCTGGCTCCAGGCCAGCTGCCCCAGCGCCGTGGCCACATACGCCACGTCCCCGGGCGCGGTCGCCGACTTGCGGGCGCGCAGCAGCACGCTGCGGGCGCCGGCCGGATCGCCGCGCAGCTCAAGGACATAGGCGAGGCGGGTGAAGGCGGGGATGCCGGGGCGCAGCGAGTCGGCGCGCCTGGCGGCGGCGTACGCGTCGTCGTACCGGCCGAGTTCGACGAGCGCGTCCACCCGGACGGCCAGTGCCCGCTCGCTGTAGGCGTTGACCTTCAGCGCCCGGTCGGCGTCGCGCAGCGCGTCCGGGAAGTCGTGGCGCGCGGCGGCGAGCGCGGCGCGCCCGGCGAGGGCCAGGTCGTTGTCGCGCGGCTGGGCCGTCAGGGAGCGCGCGAGGGCCTTCTGCGCCTGGGGGTAGCGGGTGGGGTCCCCGGTGGTGCGGGCCTGCTCGACGTAGGCCGCGCCGAGCGTGGCCCAGCCGGCCGCGTCCTTGGGCCGGGCCCGCAGCTGGGCCTGGAGCGCGCTGATGCTCTTGCCCAGGTCCTTGGAGCCGACCCGGTCGAGCGCCGCCCGGCCGGCGGGCTGCACGGCGTCGGTCCGTACGCCGGAGGGGCGTTCGTCGGACCCGCCGACGGCGAACGCGGCGGCCGTGATCCCCGTCGCGAGGGCGACGACGACGGCGGCGGTGCGGACTAAGCGGCCCCGGGGAAGTAGGGGTGGGTTCCCACGTCGTCTGGTGCGGTGCATCGCAAGGCGGAGGATCGCCCTCGTACTGGGCGTACTCGGGCGACTCCGACAACGCGGCGAGGTGCCGTGCCAGGCGGCGCGGGGGCCCGCCTCTGCTTCCTCGGGGTCGCTTAGGTGCCGGACAGGCATTGCGGGCTGCCTTTCGGGTGCACGAGGGACGCGGCTTCAGGGGCTTGCGAGGGGCTTGCAGGGGCTTGCGGGAGTGATTCAGGGGCTTTCGGGGGTGTTCGGGGGTTCGGGCTCTGGTGTCACAGAGGTGTACGTACGGAAGCGGCCTGGTGCTCGGCCTTCCGGGCCCCGGCCGGGGCGCGTTCCACGAGGGAAGCGCGCCCCGGCCGGTGCGCACGCCGGATCAGTGCCTGCGGGTGTGCACCCGCACCAGCCGCCGGCGGCGCCGGCGCCAGGTCAGGCCGACGGCCAGCAGCAGCACCGCCGCGCCGCCCGCGGCGGCGGAGGTGGCCAGCAGCGTGTTGTTGTCCTCGGTGGTGGTGGTGACGATGCCGGAGCCGCCGTTCAGCAGGGTCCGGCCGTCCGTCGCGGCCGCCGCGCTCTTGGTGGCGGTCTTGACGTCCGAGCCGGAGTTGGGCAGCGCGACGTAGGGGAAGTAGCTCTCGAACTTCTGGTCGTTCGCGTCGACCGCGTCGCCCAGGTCGTTCTTCTGGTCGAGCAGCTCGCCCTCCACGACCTGGAGCGCGATGTCCAACACGTCGTCGGTGAGCCGGCGGCCGTTGGGGAACCCGGCCTGGTCGCCGTCCAGGACGCCGAGGCGCTTGGGCTCGTGGGTCGGCTTGATGGAGGTGTTGAGCCGCAGCATCTCGGAGGCCTTGCCCCCGTCGACCTGGTTGAGCTCGGGCACGCCGGTGAGGAAGACCTGCTCGAGGTCCTTGCGCGGGGTGTCAGGCGCCTTGATCTTGAAGATCCCCTCGATCAGCTTGGGCAGCTCCGGGTCGTCCACGTTGTCCAGGAACTGCGCGTCGTCCTTGGGATTCGACGCGTTGAACTTGTCCTTGTCCTTACGGGGGTTGACAACCTCGTTGACCAACGGCATGCCGAGCCGCGAGACCTGGGCGTAGTCGCCGTAGGCGTCCGCGCGCTGGGTGGTGGACCAGATCCCGATCACCGGCTGCTCATGGGACTCGCGCAGCTGGTCGGTGGGCACCTGGAGGGCCAGGGACTGGACGTTGTAGCCCTTGAGGGTGTCGTTGCCGACCTCCGACAGGTCGCCGCCGTAGAGCAGGTCGAACACCCGCAGATCGGCGAAGAACGGGTCGTCGGCCTGGCCGGCGAAGGCCGTGACGCCGCCGTACACCTTGCGTATCGCCTCGTCGCGCAGGGTCTTGTAGTCCGGCATGGACGCCTTGCCCACGTTCGAGGGGGCCACGACCAGATCGTCCGCCACCTTGGTGCGCTCGACGGCCTTGCCGTGCCGCAGCTTGATGAGCTCGATGTCGTACGTCTGGAAGAAGTTCAGGTCCTTGTCGTCGAGGGACGTCACCGGACCGGTGTTGTAGAGGAACGTGTCCTCGTTGCGGACGTGGTCCTTGAAGGTCCAGCGGTAGATCAGGTCTTCCCGGGCGTCGCCGTCGCTGTCGATGCGCACGTCGTACTGGGCGTCCTCGGCGAACTTGTAGAAGTTCGGGCCGCCCGCCGGGTCCTGGAACGGGAGGAAGTTCGCGATCAGCGTCGTCGTGTCCGCCTTGTCGGGGCTCACGAACGCGTAGACGTCGGTGGTGTCGTACTCCGGCTGGCCCGAGATCAGCGGCGCCTCCCGGTGGCTGGAGGCCTCCGCGGCCTCGGGCCCGAGCGCGGCCACACCGGCCACCGCGAGCCCTCCCGCGGCCAGCGCTCCGCCCACGAGCGCGGCCACACTCCTCTTGGTGATTGAGGTCATCTGGGTCGGTCCTTCGTACGTGTGGTGGACAGGCTGATGTCGGCTATTCGGAGCGGTCGGCCGACCGGATTGGTGGGTCGGTGGATTTTTTTCGGCGGACGTCGCGAAGCAACCGAAGCAACCGAAGACGGGGCAGCGAGACCGATGGCAGGAAGCGGGGTTTGCCGCGTGAGTGTGGAGCAGACGGGAGAACGAGGGCCGATACGCGGGTGGGTGGGTGGACAGGAGCGCGCGGGGGAGCGCGGGCGCGGCCCGGACGACCTGCTGCCGCTGGTCGCCGGCGGCGACCACCGTGCGTTCGAGGATCTGTACGGCATGGTGTCGGGGCCCGTGTACGGGCTGGTGCGGCGCGTGCTGCGGGACCCGGCCCAGTCCGAGGAGGTCACGCAGGAGGCGCTGCTTGAGGTCTGGCGCACCGCCGCGCGCTTCGACCCGCGCCGCGGCTCGGCGCTCGCCTGGATCCTCACCCTCGCCCACCGCCGCGCCGTGGACCGCGTGCGCTCGGCCCGCTCGGCGGCCGACCGCGAGGCGCGCGTCGGCGGGCAGTCGGAGGGCCCGGCCTTCGACCAGGTGGCGGAGGCGGTCGAGGGGCGTCTTGAGCGGGAGTGGGTGCGCGGCTGTCTGGCCCGGCTCACCGAGCTTCAGCGGCAGTCGGTCACCCTCGCGTACTACGAGGGGTACTCCTATCGGGAGGTGGCGCATCGGCTGGCCGTACCGTTGGGAACGGTCAAGACGCGGATGCGGGACGGGCTGACGCGGCTGCGCGAGTGCTTGGGAGCGGCGGTATGACCAACAATCGGCCGACCAGCCGGCCGACCGACCGGACCCCGGCGTACCGGGGCGGCAGGGGGCGCAAGGCGCATGCGCCGGCGGGCGCGTACGCCCTCGACGCCCTGGACCCGAAGGAGCGCCTGCGGTACGAGCGGCATCTGGCCCGCTGCCCGGGGTGCGCCCAGGAAGTGCGCGACCTGGCGCAGGGCGCGGTGCGGCTGGCGCGGGCGGTGGCCGCCCCGGCGCCGCCCGAGATGCGGCAGCGGGTGCTGGCGGCCGCCTACGCCACCCCCCAGGAGGCGCCCTCCGCGGCGGACGGCGGATACGGATACGCGGGCCAGCAGGCCCGCGCCGCCCACGCGGGCCGCTCCGGGCCCGGCGGGCGGCGGGCGCGCGGCAGGGGCCTGTCCCCCTCCTTCCGGCGCCCCGTGCTCGGTCTGCGGATCGCCGCGGCCGCCGGCGCGCTGTCCCTGGCCGCGGCGGTCGTGCTCGGGGTCGAACTGGTGCGCACCCGCGACGCGCTCGACCGGGAGCGGGGCGCGACGCGCGCCGTCGAGCAGGTGCTGTCGGCGCCGGACGCCAGGGGCGTCAGCGCGCGCGACGCCCAGGGCCGCGGCATCAACGCCGTAACCTCGCGCCGCCTCGGCGCGGCTGTGGTCACCGTCTCCGGGTTGGCGGCGCCGCCCGACGGGCGGGCGTACCAGCTGTGGATGATCGACGCCGGCCCCTCGGGCGCCTCGGGCACGCCCCGCTCGGCCGGGCTCCTGGACGGCAATGGGGAAGGGACATCGCTGGTCACGGGCGGCTTCGGGGCGCACACCGAGCGTCTCGCGGTCACCTTGGAACCGGACGGGGGGTCAACCCGGCCCAGCACGAATCCGGTCGTGCAACTCGCCCTGCGTGATCCATGATTCGCGATGGACGCGTCAACACCCTTGACGCGGAGGTAAATCAGCGACCGGGGGTGCGTGGGTGACGGCTCGCCAAGGTAGGGTTACTCTGCCCGGGGCGGGTGCCCTCGTACGGGTGGGGAGTGACATGGAGCAGATAACAGTACGCAGCAGGCCGCGAGTGCCTGCCATCAACTGCGGGAGCGGGTCGACCAGCGCCCGCCTCGACCGACATCTCGCGGTGCTGGGCGGCCCTGCCGTGCCGCAGCGAGAGGCCGAGGGCGCCACGGTGCTGATGCAGGAGCTGACCGCGCGGGACCACGCGCGCACCGAGCGGAACAGGGGCGCCAGGGTGTCGCTGTTCGCGCCGCTGCGCCGACTGCGCCGTTCGCTGTTCGGCAGCCGCCACTGAGGCGTCCGGCGCACCCGGCCCGCCCGGCCCGTTCCGGCGGGCCAGGTCGCCCCGGGCAGCCCGGCAGGCATGGCAGATCCGGTGGGCCCGCCCCCAGGGCCCGCCGCCCGTGACGCCCGCATCGCCGTCCGCGTTCCGGGCACGGCGGAACCGGCCCCGCTCCAGCCGGTGACCCCGTGCCCGCGCGCGGCATGGCCGCTGCCTCCGGGCGCGCGTACGCACTCGTCCTCGCCCCGGAGGCACGTGCGCGTAGCGCCGGAGCAGCCGGGCACCGTCCGGCTCACATCAGGGCGAACTGCCCGCCCGGGCCCTCCTCGTGATGGTCCAGCACGGACGCCGGGCGCCGGGCCGCGCCCGGCACCGGCAGCACGCCCGCCTCGCCCAGCTCCGCCGGGCCGAGGCGCGGCCCGGCGGCCAGCCGGTCGGCCAGCGCCCGCCGCGCCGGGCGATCCTCGGCGAGCAGCGCCAGCACGGTGATCAGCTCCAGCAGCTCCGATGTCCACTCGCGCGGCCAGGCCGCCGGAACGACGGCCTCCAGCGTGCCGGGCTCGCCCCGGGCCGTACGGCGCTCGAACCAGGTCTCCAGTACCCGCGCCCCGCCCGCGTGGAACTCCCACGCGCTGCGCGGCACCGGTGAGATCCGCCCCGCGCCGAGGTGCAGGGTCGCGTCCTCCGGGTCGTACGCGAGGGTCTCGGGCAGCCCGCGCTCGGGGAGCGCGGCGCGTACGTAGGGGCGCTGGCCGCCCGGCATGCGCGGGCGTTCGCCGCTGTGCGCCCCGCGGGTATGCAGCCACAGCGCCCGGCGGCCCAGCTCCACCCCCGCCTCCCAGATCCCGGGGTCGGCGGTCAGCGGCACCGCGCAGCCCTCCGGGCGATGGCCGGCCACCGCGGCGACCCAGGCCAGGAAGTCCTCGGCCGTGACGGGACGCGCCAGCTCGGCCGCGAGCCGGTCGAGCAGCCCCGGCGCGAGATTGGGCTCCTGGCCGCCGGGGCGGCGGTAGAGCGGCCGGATCCGCCCGGGGCGGCCCGCGGGGGAGTAGCCGTCCGGCAGCAGCGCGGAGAACGTCAGCGTCGGCCCCGGGTCAGGACCGGCCCCCTCGACGGCGTGGATCTGCCGGTCGTCGGTCACCCGCCACAGCTCCGGCCGGGCGGCGTCGATCAGCCGGTGGTCGGGGATCAGCCACTGCTGGTCGTACGGCCCGTGAGCGACCCGTACGGGCTCGGGGCACGGCCCGCTCTCGCCCGCCAGCGGGACGGTGGAGGTCCGCTGACCGGGCAGCTGGGGCATGGCGACGTGCAGCGTACGGGCACGGCTCGGCCGGAACAGCGCCGCCCGACCGGCCGCGTCACCGGCGGCGACCAGCCGCTCCCAGCGCGCCTTGAGCGTCTTGGGGTCCGGCCCCATCACCCACGCCCGGCCCAGCCGCAGCGGCGCCACGGACCAGGGCATGAGGTCCGCCAGCAGCGGTGCGTCGGCCCATACGGCCCGGTCGGCCCCTGTGGCCCGTGTCGCCGTCACGCCGCAGCCCTTCCCCCGGCACGTTCTCCCACTCCCACCCCGCATCGTATCCACGGGCCGCCCGGCGCGCGGCGCGCGGGAACCGCTCAGCCGACGGCGGTCACCGCGCCTCGACCGTGACCGTGAACGAGAAGCGGTCCCCCCGGTAGTGGATGCGGGCCACGTCCACCGCCCGCCCCGCGTCGTCGTAGGTCACCCCCGTGTAGTGCAGGATCGGGCTGAGCAGCGGCACCCGGAGCAGCCGGGACGTCTCCGGGTCGGCCAGGCGGGCCTCGACCGTGTCCGTGATGCGGCTGATCCGGACCCCTACCGCGTCCCGCAGCACCTTCGTCATCGGCCAGCGCGCGAGGTCGGCCACGTCGATGCGCTCGGCGATGTCGGGGCGGACGAAATTCTCGGCCCAGTTGGTCGGCTCGCCGCCCGCCGCGTCGCTCCGCAGCCGCCGGTAGGCCGTGGTCTCGCGCAGGCCCGGGAAGTGCTCGGCCAGCTCCGCCGGTACGGGGGCGGGCCCGTGGCCGAGTACGGTCGTCCGCTCGCCGGACTGCTGGGCCACGATCGCGTCCACCGAGCCCAGCAGCCGCACCGGCGCGCCGCGCCGGGCGCTCGGCTCGATGAAGGTGCCGCGCCGCCGGTGGCGGCTGATGAGCCCCTCCGACTCCAGCTCCTTGAGCGCCTGCCGCATCGTCAGGACGCTGACGCCGTAGTGCTCGGCCAGACGGTCCTCGGTGGGCAGCCGCAGCGGCTCGTGGGGGCCGCGGCCGAGTATCGAGGCCCGCAGCGACTGCGAGACCTGGTACCACAGCGGCAGCTTGCGGTTCAGGGTGAGGGAGTCGGGGGCGAAGGTGGTCACTGGAAGTGCCGCTCCAGGCCCCGCCAGACGTCGTCGTACCCCTGCTGGAGGTGGTCCGCCTCGCGCGCCTGCCGGGTGGCCGTCACGGGCCAGCGGGTCTCGAACATGAAGGCCAGCCCGTCGTCGACCTTGCGGGGCGTCAGCTCGGCGGTGCTCGCCCGCTCGAAGGTCTCCCGGTCGGGGCCGTGCGCGGACATCATGTTGTGCAGCGAGCCGCCCCCGGGCACGAAGCCGCCCTTCCCGGCGGTCTTGGCGTCGTACGCGCCCTCGATCAGGCCCATGTACTCGCTCATCACATTGCGGTGGAAGTACGGCGGCCGGAAGGTGTCCTCGCCGACCAGCCAGCGCGGCGCGAAGACGACGAAGTCGACGTTCGCCAGGCCGGGGGTGTCGGAGGGCGAGGTGAGGACCGTGAAGATCGACGGGTCCGGGTGGTCGTAGCTGATGCTGCCGAGCACATTGAAGCGGCGCAGGTCGTACACGTACGGGACGTGGTTGCCGTGCCAGGCGACGACGTCCAGCGGGGAGTGGTCGTAGGTCGCGGACCAGAGGTTGCCGCAGAACTTGTTGACCACCTCCACCGGGCCCTCGACATCGTCGTACGCGGCCACCGGGGCCAGGAAGTCCCGCGCGCCCGCCAGCCCGTTGGCGCCGATCGGGCCGAGGTCGGGAAGGGTGAAGGGGCGGCCGTGGTTCTCGCAGACGTAGCCGCGCACTTCGGGGTCGAGCGGCTCGACGCGGAAGCGCACGCCGCGCGGCACCAGCGCCATCTGCCCCGGCTCGGCGCGCAGCCGCCCGAACTCGGTGCACAGCAGCAGCCCGCCCCGCTCGGGCACGATCAGCAGTTCGCCGTCGGCGTCGCTGAACACCCGGTCGGTCATGGGCGCGTTCGCGGCGTAGAGGTGGATGGCCATGCCGGAGCGGCGCGAGGCGTCGCCGTTGCCGCCGAGGGTCCACAGGCCGGCGAGGAAGTCGGTGCCGGGAGCGGGGGCGGGCAGCGGTTCCCAGCGCAGCCGGTTGGGGTCGGGGGCGCACTCCGTGAACGGCGCGCCGCGCAGCCCGCCGTTGTCGGCGCGGACGAAGGGCGGGTGCGCGGCGGAGGGCCGGATGCGGTACAGCCAGGAGCGCCGGTTGTGGGCGCGCGGTTCGGTGAAGGCGGTGCCGCTCAGCTGCTCCGCGTACAGCCCCAGCGGAGCGCGCTGGGGGGAGTTGCGGCCGACGGGCAGCGCGCCCGCGACGGCCTCGCTGCTGTGTTCATTGCCGAACCCGGGGGAGTACACCAGCCCCGCGGCCGTCTTGCGCGCTCGCTCGATGTCCGTTCCGCCGCTCATCGTCCGGCTCCCGCCACTTGGTCACTGGGCGTGCGATTCCTATGGAGGACCATAGGAATCGAAAGCGGGGCGCGTCAATGATCGGGCAGGATGGTGGCGTGCCCATACCGCCACCGCCCCTCCGCCGCGCCCCCGTCCAGCGCCGCAGCGCCGAGCGCCTCGGCCGGATCCTCGACGCCTGCGCCGAACTCCTCGACGAGACCGGCTACGACGACCTCAGTACCCGTGCGGTCGCCGAGCGCGCCGGCGTCCCCATCGGCTCGGTGTACCGCTTCTTCTCCAACAAGCGCGCGATGGCCGAGGCCCTGGCCCACCGCAATCTCGACGAGTACGCCGCGCGGGTGACCGAGCGGCTGGCGGAGTCCGGGACGGGCGGCGGCTGGCGGGAGGCCATGGACGTGGTGGTCGACGAGTATCTGGCGATGAAGCGCGGGGCGCCGGGCTTCGCGCTGGTCGAGTTCGGCATGCCGGTGCCCGTGACCGCTCGGCCCGACCAGCCCAACCACCTGGTCGCGGACCGGCTGCGCGAGCTGCTCGGCGAGCGGCTGGGCCTGGAGGAGTCCGGCGAGGCGGGGGAGCGGGTGCGGGTGGCCTTTCTGCTCGCCGTCGAGACCGCGGACGCGCTGCTGCGGCTCGCCTTCCGCGTCCACCCGGACGGCGACCCGGTGGTCGTGGCCGAGACGAAGGAGCTGCTGCGCGCGTATCTGGCGGGCGTGCTGGACTGACCGCCCGCGGCGGGCCTGTCCATGCGGTTCCGCTCCGCCGCGTGGCCCGACCCTCCCTCACCTGCGTACCAATCGGTAGGGTGAGAAGTCGTCGCGTCACCGTTGCCGCCGCCGTCCCCAGGAGGGACCGATGAGCCGTACCGCTCTGCGCATCTGCCCGCTGTGCGAGGCCACCTGCGGGCTGACCCTGACCATCGACGAGGGGCGGGTCACCGGGGCGCGCGGGGACCGCGACGACGTCTTCAGCCGGGGCTTCATCTGCCCCAAGGGCGCGTCGTTCGGCCAGCTGGACGCGGACCCCGACCGGCTGCGGCGGCCCCTGGTGCGGCGCGGCGGGCGGCTGGAGCCGGCGAGCTGGGACGAGGCGTTCGCCGCCGTGGACGCCGGGCTGCGGCCGCTGCTGGAGCGGTACGGGCCGCAGGCGGCGGCCGTGTTCCTCGGCAACCCGAACGTGCACACCATGGCGGGCGGGCTGTATCCGCCGCTGCTGCTCGGCGCGCTCGGCACCCGGAACATCTTCACCGCCAGCACCCTCGACCAGATGCCCAAGCATGTCTCCAGCGGCCTGCTCTACGGCGACGCGCACGCGATCCCGGTGCCCGACCTGGACCGCACCGACCATCTGCTGATGATCGGCGCCAACCCGCTGGACTCCGGCGGCAGCCTGTGCACCGCCCCCGACTTCCCCGGGCGGCTCAAGGCCCTGCGGCGGCGCGGCGGCCGGCTCACGGTGGTCGACCCGCGCCGCACCCGCACGGCCGAGGCCGCCGACCGGCATCTGGCCATCCGGCCCGGCACGGACGCGCTGCTGCTGTTCGCCGTGGTCGGGGTGCTGTTCGAGGAGGGCCTGGTGGCCCCGGAGCCGGCCGGCGGGCATCTGACGGGCGTGGACGAGGTGCGGCGGCTGGCGGCGGACTTCACGCCCGAGGCGGTGGCCGCGGTCTGCGAGGTGCCCGCCGAGGAGATCCGTACGCTCGCCCGCGAGCTCGCCGCCGCGCCACGGGCCGCCGTCTACGGGCGGATCGGCTCCACCACCGTCGAGTTCGGCACGCTCACCAGCTGGCTGGTCGATGTGGTGAACGCCCTCACCGGCAACCTCGACCGGCCCGGCGGGGTCATGTTCCCGCTCTCCGCCACCGCCGGGGCGCCGCGCCCGCCGCGCCCCGGCAAGGGGTTCGCGCTCGGCCGCTGGCGCAGCAGGGTCGGCGGACACCCCGAGGCGAAGGGCGAACTGCCCGCGGCGGCGCTGGCCGAGGAGATCGAGACCCCGGGCGAGGGGCAGGTCAGGGCGCTGATCGTGATCGCGGGCAACCCTGTGCTGTCCGCGCCGGACGGCGACCGGCTGGACCGGGCGCTGGCCGGGCTCGACTTCATGGTGAGCGTGGACCCGTATCTGAACGAGACCTCGCGCCACGCGCATGTGGTCCTGCCGCCGCCCCCGCCCAGCCAGAGCCCCCACTTCGACTTCGCCTTCAACACCCTCGCGGTGCGCAACCAGGTCCGCTACACCCGCCCCGCGCTCCCGCTGGACGCGGACCGGATGAGCGAGGCCGAGATCCTGGCGCGGCTGACGCTGTGCGCGGGCGGGCACGCGGGCGCCGACCCGGCGGCCGTGGACGCCATGGCGATCGACGCGGCCCTCGGCAAGGCCGTGGCCGACCCCGCCTCGCCGGTGCACGGCCGTGATCGGGGAGAGCTCGCCGCCCATCTCACCGGCGTCAGCGGCGCCGAGCGGCGGCTGGACATGATGCTGCGCCTCGGCCCGTACGGGGACGGCTTCGGCGCCGACCCCGAGGGGCTGACCCTGGCCAGGGTCCTGGCCCACCCGCACGGCATCGACCTGGGGCCGCTGCGGCCGCGCCTGCCCGGCCTGCTCAAGACCCGCAGCGGCACCGTCGAGCTGTGCCCGGAGCCGATGGCCGCCGAAGTGGCGCGGCTGCGGCGGGCGCTGGGCGGGCGCGCGGACGGGCTGCTGCTGGTCGGCCGCCGCCATCTGCGCTCCAACAACAGCTGGATGCACAACATCCCGGCGCTGGTCGGCGGCAGCAACCGCTGCACCCTCCACCTCCACCCCGAGGACGCGGCCCGGCTGGGCGTGGCCGACGGCGGCCTGGTGCGGGTCAAGGGCGACGGCGGGGAGCTGGAGGTGCCGGTGGAGGTGACGGACGCGGTACGGACCGGGGTGGTCAGCCTGCCGCACGGCTGGGGGCACGACCGGCCCGGCACCCGGATGTCGGTCGCGGCGGCGCACCCGGGGGTCAACGTCAACCGGCTCATCGACGGATCCCGGCTCGATCCGCTCTCCGGCACCGCGGTGCTCAACGGCTGCCCGGTGCAGCTCACGGTGGTCACCCCCGCGGGCTGAAACCGCGCTCATACGGCTGACCTGGGGTTTTGCGCTTATTGCTCGCACGTCAAGACCTTGTTAACAGAAAGTTGCGCCACCTAACGTCACCTCGACCCGCCAGTTCTGGGGGAGTTCAAGGGCGAACGTGAGGTAGCCAAATATGCTGACAATCCTCGGATTCGTCATGATTGCCACCTTCTTGGTGTTGATCATGATGAAGAAGATGACTCCGATGGGTGCGCTGGTGCTCATCCCGGCGCTCTTCTGCGTCATCGTGGGGAAGGGGGCGCACCTGGGGGACTACGTCCTCAAGGGCGTCGGTGACCTCGCGCCCACCGCGGCGATGCTGATGTTCGCCATCATCTACTTCGGGGTGATGATCGACGTCGGCCTCTTCGACCCGATCGTCCGGGTCATCCTGCGGTTCTGCAAAGCGGACCCGATGCGGGTGGTCGTCGGCACCGCGGTGCTCGCCGCGATCGTCTCCCTCGACGGCGACGGCTCCACCACCTTCATGATCACCGTGTCGGCCATGGTGCCGCTGTACCGGCGGCTGAAGATGAGCCTGGTCGTCATGACCGGTGTCGCGGCCATGGCCAACGGCGTGATGAACACGCTCCCCTGGGGCGGCCCCACCGCCCGCGCCGCCGCCGCGCTCAAGCTCGACGCCAGCGACATCTTCGTCCCGATGATCCCGGCCCTCGCGGCCGGCCTGGTCTTCGTCTTCGCCCTCGCCTACGGCCTCGGTCTGCGCGAGCGCAAGCGCCTGGGCACGCTGACCCTCGAGGACGTCACCGCCGACCCCGAGACGGTGCTGGTCGGCGCGGGCGGCTCCACCGGCTCCGGCACGGGCGCCAAGGGCCGTAAGGGCAAGCAGGCCATCGGCGGCGCGGGCGGCGGCACCGACGCCGAGGCGCCCGAGGACGACTCCGACGAGCACCAGGGGCTCGACCCCAACCGGCCCACCCTGCGCCCCAAGCTGTACTGGTTCAACGCGGCCCTCACCATCGGGCTGCTCACCATGATGATCCGCGAGGACCTGCCGATCCCGGTCCTCTTCCTGCTCGGCGCCGCCATCGCGCTCACCGTCAACTTCCCGCGCGTCGCGGACCAGAAGGCCCGTATCGCCGCCCACTCCGAGAACGTCGTCAACGTCTCCGGCATGGTCTTCGCCGCCGCCGTCTTCACCGGCGTGCTCACCGGCACCGGCATGGTCGAGCACATGGCGCGCTGGCTGGTCGACGGGATCCCGAACGGAATGGGCCCGCACATGGGCCTGGTCACCGGCATCCTGTCCATCCCGCTCACCTACTTCATGTCCAACGACGGCTTCTACTTCGGCATCGTGCCGATCCTCGCCGAGGCCGGCGCCGCACACGGGGTCGACCCGGTCGAGATCGCCCGCGCCTCCCTGGTCGGGCAGGCCCTGCACATGTCCAGCCCGCTGGTCCCGGCCGTCTACGTCCTGGTCGGCATGGCGAAGGTCGAGTTCGGCGACCACACCCGCTTCGTGGTGAAGTGGGCGGCGCTCACCTCGCTGGTGGTGCTCGGGGCGGGCCTGCTCTTCGGCATCATCTGACCCGTGGATTCTCCGAAGCCCGGTAGGGGCTGGCTGCTGCGCCTGGTCATCGCCTTCTCGTTCGCGCAGGGGGCGGTGAGCATGGCGCGGCCCGCCGTCTCCTACCGGGCTCTCGCGCTGGGCGCCGACGCCCGGGCGGTCGGCGTGATCGCGGGCGTCTACGCCCTGCTGCCGCTGTTCGCCGCCGTACCACTGGGGCGGCGCACCGACCACGGGCGCTGCGCCCCGCTGCTGCCGATCGGCGTGGTGCTGATCGTGACCGGCTGCGCGCTCAGCGGCCGGGCCGGTTCGCTGCTGGAGATGGCCGTGTGGAGCGGGGTGATGGGCCTGGGCCATCTGTCCTTCGTGATCGGCGCCCAGTCCCTGGTGGCCCGCCAGAGCGCCCCGGAGGATCAGGACCGCAACTTCGGCCACTTCACCATCGGCGCCTCCCTCGGCCAGCTCATCGGCCCCATCGCCGCCGGTCAGGTGGTCTCCGAGCACGGCGACGCCCTGGCCCGGACCAGCGCGGCCGCGCTCTTCGTATCCGCCGTCGTCGCGGCCTTCGCGGTCACCTCCCTGTGGCGCATCGAGCACCGCACACCGGCGGCGGACCGTACGCGGGCCGGGGCATCGGACCGGTCCGAGGGCGGCGGGGCGCGCTCCGGCCGGGTCCCCGTGGTCGGCATCCTGCGCACCCGGGGCGTGGCCTCCGGCATCTTCATCAGCCTCGCCGTGCTCTCCGCCACCGACATCCTCACCGCCTACCTCCCCGTCGTCGGCGAACAGCGGTCCATCGCGCCCGCGGTCATCGGCCTGCTGCTGAGCGTGCGCGCCGCGGCCACCATCGCCTGCCGGCTCGTCATGACCCCGATGATCCGGCTGATGGGCCGCACCGTCCTGATGGCCGTCAGCTGCCTGGGGGCCGGGCTGCTGTGCGCGGCGCTCGCCCTGCCGGTGCCCGCCTGGGGGCTGGGGATTCTGCTGGCCGCGCTCGGCTTCTGCCTCGGGGTGGGCCAGCCGCTGTCCATGACCACCGTCGTCCAGGCGGCCCCGGACGGCGCCCGCTCCACCGCTCTGGCGCTGCGGCTGACCGGCAACCGCCTCGGCCAGGTCGCCGCGCCCGCCTCCGCGGGCGTGCTGGCCGGGATCGCGGGGACGGCCGCGCCGTTCGTGATGCTCGGAGTGCTGCTGCTCGCCTCCGCGGGCGTAGCGATACGGCCCGCCCGGCGCGGCGCCCCGCCCGCGCCGCCGGCCCGGCCCGAGGCGCCCGGGCGCCGTACGGAGCCCTCGGCCGAGCGAAAGGCCTGAGGAAGACAGGGCCTAAGCGCTTGCTCACCGGCATGTAGGGTGTCCGCCATGGACGCGGAGGCGAAAAACACCGAGGGCGCCCCCGAGGCGTGGCGCGACATCACTCCGGACGCGGCCCGGCGGCTGATGACCGCCGCGGTGCACGCCTTCGCCGAGCGCGGCTACCACGCCACCACCACCCGCGACATCGCGGGCCGCGCCGGCATGAGCCCCGCCGCGCTCTACATCCACTACAAGACCAAGGAAGAGCTGCTCTACCAGATCAGCAAGGTCGGCCACCGGCTCGCGCTCGACATCCTCGAAGCGGCCAGGGACGGCGCCGGCACCCCCGCCGAGCGGCTCGCCGAGGCCGTGCGCGCCTTCGTCCGCTGGCACGCCGAGCACCACACCACCGCCCGCGTGGTCCAGTACGAGCTCGACGCGCTCGCCGAGGACCACTATGCCGAGATCACCGCGCTGCGGCGGGCCTCGGACGGCGCGGTGCGGGCGATCGTCGAGGACGGGGTGAAGGCGGGCGACTTCGACGTCGCCGACGTCCGCGGCACCACGGTCGCCGTCCTGTCGCTGTGCATCGACGTCGCGCGCTGGTTCAACGCCCGCGGCCGCAGCACCCCCGACGAGGTCGGCGAGCTCTACGCCGGGCTGGCGCTGCGCATGGTGGGCGCGGCGGGTTAGTTGGTCAAGGCACCTGCCCCGACGGCTCGGGCCTGTCGGCAGGCTGCGTCGTGGATCTTCGCGGGACGGACTGTGCCCCCTGCCGGGGCGGGGGCACGTCGGGCGGCGCCTGAGCGGTGCCGGGTGGTGGGGTTGAGCTCAGGCGCTCACAGGTTCTTGCTGAAGAAGTCGGTGAGCTTGGCGACTGCGGGGGTGACCGCCTCGTCCTTGTCATAGAGGTCCACATGGGTCGCGCCCTCGATCAGGAAGAGCTCGGCGGTCTCGCCGGCCTTGGCAACGGCACCCTGGCTGAAGGGAAGCGTCGCGGCCTCGGTACCGGCGATCATCAGCAGTGGACGCGGGGCGATCTTGTCGACATCGGCGTAGGCGTCGAACTGGTCGAGCTGGTCGACACTGCGCAGCACGTACTTGTTGGTCGCGCGCGGGTGGTGGGCCCGCGGCGTTTTGTAGTAGTCGTAGAACTCCCGAACAAGCGCCGGAGTCGAGTCGTCGACCGACTCGGGCACCACGTCGACCAGGGCGGCCGGCTTGCCCTCCGCCTCCTCGGCGCGCAGCTTCCCGGACTGCTCAACCATCTTCTGGAAGCCTTCCGGGTCGCCGCTGCGCAGGAAGGCAGCCACGTCCGCGGCGCTGACGGTGGCCACGGCCTTCATCCGGTGGTCGGTCTGCGCAGCGTAGGGGACATAGCCGCCCGAGCCACAGATGCCGACCACGCCGATCCGCTCGGGGTCGACAGCGTCGCGGGTCGCCAGGTACGACACAGCGGCCCGGAAGTCGTCGGCGCGCTGGAAGGGGTCCTCCAGGCCGTGCGGGGTGCCTTCGCTCTCGCCCTGGTAGGCGGCGTCGAAGGCCAGCGTGACGAAGCCCTCGTCGGCCAGCTTCTGGGCGTACAGGGCGGAGGTCTGCTCCTTCACGCCCGTGGTCGGGTGCCCGACCACGACGGCGGGGCGGCGCTCGCCTTCGGCGGTGCCATCCGGCGTGTAGAGGTGTCCGGCGAGCTTCAGACTGTTGGCGAGGAAGGCGACGTCCGTCTTCATTTCCTTTTGCTCTTCTTTCATGAGGGAGGCCTGAATCGTGGGGGTAATGTCACATGCCTGCCGCAGGAAGAGAATCCTGAATTCCAGGACGCCGAATCACGGGCTCTCCTGCGGTCACGTCATCCAGGTTCATACGCGTCACGCATCCGCACAATGGGATACTTCTGTCCCCGGACAGGGCTGTCCAGGGACAAAACTGGCCCACCCTCTCGGTTGCGGTCTCTGAGAGACTCGTGTCATGAACGCTGATGCGCACCCCAATGAGCTGGGAGAATTCCTCAAGGCCCGCCGGGCCGAGCTCAGCCCCCGCGCAGTCGGGCTGCCCGACGCCGGCGTCAAGCGGCGGGTCAAGGGCCTGCGCCGCGAGGAGGTGGCGCTACTCGCTTCCATCAGCACGGACTATTACATCCGTCTGGAGCAGGGGCGCAGGCAGGCGTCTGCCCCGGTGCTGGACGCCCTCGCCCGGGTCTTGCACCTTGACGACGAGGAGCGGGCGTACATGCTGGAGCTGGCCGGCAAGGCCGCCGCGCAGCCCCGCCGCCAGGCAGCACAGACAGTGCAGCCACAACTGCGGCGCCTGCTCGACGAACTCACCACCAGCCCCGCCCTCATTCTGGGCCGCCGCATGGATATTCTCGCCTGGAATCCGATGGCCGCCGCACTGCTCACCGACTTTTCCAAAATTCCGGAGAAGCACCGAAATTACGCATGGCTGCTCTTTTCCGATCCGGCAATGAAAAACCTCCACGCGCACTGGGAAGACATCGCGCGCGCCTGCGTGGCCATGCTCCGCAGGGAAGCCGGACGCAATCCGCAGGACCAGCGCATGGCACGTCTCGTGGGTGAGCTCTCCATGGCGGACGACGACTTCCGCCGCTGGTGGGGCGACCACCACGTCGCCAGCCGCACCAGGGGAAACAAGGTGCTGCGCCACCCGGTCGCAGGCGACCTCACCCTCGACTGGGATGCCCTGTCCTGCGCCGGCGACCCCGAGCAGCAGCTCGTCGTCTGGACCGCCGAACCCGGCACTCCATCCCACGACGCCCTGCGCCTCCTCGCCTCCTGGACCGCCACCACCGACCGCTCCGCGGCCGATCGGTAGGACTTGACCGGCCCCTCCGTGTGACTGATTCATGCCGAGATCGTTGGCGGAGGCACGAGGCGGGGCTGTCGCACGGCGGCCCTCGCACGGGGTGGGCCGGCAGGCACCTCAAGGCCCATGCCCTTACCCCGCGCGGCGCGCGGTGGTGAGCCAGAGCGCGGCCCCCAGCCGGACGCCGTCCGGGGACGCGTACGGCCCCAGCGCCTCGGTGAGTACCTGCCGGGCGCGCTCGCGGGCCGGGCGGTCGGCCGAGGCCAGCGCGGTGCGCAGGGCGCCCGTGCCGGTCATGAACTCCACCGCGTCCAGGGGCGTGTTTCCGACCCGCAGCGACACCTCCACCGCCTCCACCATGACCCCCGTGAAGCCCGCCCCGGCCAGCAGCGCACGCACGCGGCGGGGGTCGCTCAGCGAGAACGCCTGCCCCTCGCCCGAGGGCTCCGTGCCGCGCAGCGCCCGGGCCGGGACCCGCGCGAACTCGCTGTGCCGGGGGTGCTGCCAGCTCAGAAAGGCCAGCCGCGCGCCGGGGCGCAGGGCGGCGGCCAGATTGCCGAATGCCGCGGGCGGGTCGGCGAAGACATGCATCCCGAGCCGGCTGACCAGGGCGTCGTGGGAGGCGGGCGGGAAGGCGTACGTCTGTGCGTCGGCTCGCAGGAACCTCGCGTTCCGTACACCCTCCTCGGCGGCGAGGAGCGCGGCGCGCTCCAGCATTGGAGCGGACAGATCCACCCCCAGCGCCTCACCCCCGGCGGCCCGCGCCGCCGCCGCCCGCGTGGTGGCCCCGCAGCCGCAGCCGATGTCGAGCACCCGGTCCCCGGGCGCAAGCGAGGCGGCGTCGAGCAGCGGGGCCGTCAGAGGCTCCAGCATCGCGTCGTACCGGGGCTGCCACCGCGCCCAGTGGCGCCCCTCGTCACCGTTCCAGGTCTCGAACTGCTCATGATTGGCGATGTCCGTCGTCATACGATCACCGTGGGACTTGAACCCGGGATCAAGTCAACCGGAAGGGGCGGGCGATGGGGGAGTGGACGATCGGCGAGTTGGCGGCGGCGACCGGGGTGGCCGCCTCGAAGATCCGTTACTGGGAGCGCAAGGGCCTGCTGCCCGCGCCGGAACGCAGCGGCGGACAGCGGCGCTACGCCCCGCAGGACGCCGCGCGGATCGCCCGGCTGCGGCTGTGCCAGGAGGTGGGTTTCACGCTCGAGGAGATCGCGAGCATGGAGGAGCACCGCTCGTCCGGCCCCGATCTGTGGCGGGACCTGGTGCGGTCCAAGCTGGCCGACATTGACCGGCAGCGCGCCGAACTCGACCGCAGGAGTGCCCGGCTGAACGGCGCGCTGGACTGCCCGCACACCTTTCTGTCCGACTGCCCGCACTTCCGGGCGCACGTACAGGACTATCTGGCCGGGCAGGGCCCCACGGCTCAGACGTAGTAGCGGGCCACCGACTCCGCCACGCACACCGGCTTCTGCCCGCCCTCGCGCTCCACGGTCACCACCAGCGTCACCTGGAAGCCGCCGTCGGCCACCTCGGCCACCTCCGCCACCCGCCCGGTGGCGCGCAGCCGTGAGCCGACCGGGACGGGGGCGGGGAAGCGCACCTTGTTCACGCCGTAGTTGATGCCCATGCGCACGCCCTCGACCCCCAGCAGCCGCGGGGTGAACGCGGGCAGCAGGGACAGCGTCAGATAGCCGTGGGCGATCGTGGTGCCGAAGGGGCCCGTGGCCGCCTTCTCCGGGTCCACATGGATCCACTGGTGGTCGCCGGTCGCCTCGGCGAACAGGTCGATCCGCTTCTGGTCGATCTCCAGCCAGTCGCTGGGGCCGAGGTCTTCCCCGACCGCCGACCGCAGCTCTTCGGGCGAGGTGAAGATCCTTGGCTCTGCCATCTCACGGCCTCCTGGCGTCCGATCACTAAGCGACTGCTCAGCATGGACGGGCGGGCGCTGCCTGTCAACGAGCCACGGCCCTGGCGCCCGACGCGGCGGCGCGCCCGCCGATTCCCGGCGGGCGCGCCCCGATTCTCGGTCATGGCTCCCTCACACGGTCGCGTACCGCCTCCGCGGCCGCGCGGACGGGGTGGCGTGGGAGGCGGGACGGGCGGGGTGGCCGGGCCTGGTGTGGCGGGCGGCGGCGAGTGCCTCGGTCGTGAGCACCGGCACCGGTACGACGATGCCGCAGTTTCCGCACACCGGTCCCTCCCACGGGTGGCGGTCCAGGTCGTCGTGCCAGGCCAGCCGGTTCTGTGCGCAGACCGGGCAGGCCGAGGCGGGCCCCGACTCCATCGCGAGGATCAAGCGGGCGAGCACCTCCGCCAGCCGGTCCTCGGGGTGGGCCGACGGGCTCTCACAGGGCATGATGTCGCACCCGCGCCGGGTGCGCAGATGCCAGTCGTCCAGGGCGTTCGGCTGGCGGATCCCATGGAGCTTCTCCTGCCGGCGCCGGGCCGCGAACTGCGCCTCGTACCCGAGCCACAGGGTGCGCGCCTCCTCCAGCTCCTCCAGCGCCGTGATCAGCCGTGCCGGTTCGGGGTGACGGTCCTCCAGGGCGATCCCCGCCCGGGAGCACAGATGGTGCCATGTCGCCCGGTGCCCGTACGGTGCGAACCGTTCGAGGCATTTGCGCAGCGAGGTGCGGCGCGCGGTGATGTGCCTGCGTGGGTTGCGAACGTCTCGTGCGAGTGCTCTGAAACCGGCCATCTCTTTCCACCTCCGCGGGTGCGGACCCGACTCGTTGTCGAATGGACGTAACAGAGCGCGAACCGGATCCCTTCGATTCCGAGGAAACGGAAGGAAGTTGAAAAAAGGCGAAGGACCTCGGGCCGAAAGGAGAAGGTGACGGTTGCTCATCTTCCGAACAGGTCATACCGCCGGTAACCTCCCGTCCCAACGGCACCCGGGAGGAGCGTATATGCGACGACGAACCGGCAAGCTCACCTGTACCGCGATAGCCACGACGGCCGTGCTGGCACTGGGCGCCGCGCTCGCGGGGCCACTCCCGCAGCGCGCGCAGGCGGCGCCGGCCGCAGCGGCCGTCACCGACTACTGCCAGGGCCAGTGCTCGGACATCCTGCCGCCCGGCCAGAACGGCAACGCCACGCTCGCCGACATCCTCGCCAACCGCGCGTTCGGCACCCACCCCGAGCACAGCACCGACCAGCTCGGCCCCTACAACAAGCTGGTCGCCGGGTATCCGACGCTCACCGACGACAAGCTGACCGACTTCTTCAACGACTCGTCCTTCGGGGTCCCCGCCGACCAGGTGGCCAAGGTGGACAAGCCCCGCGACGACGTGACGATCACCCGCGACAAGAAGACCGGAGTGCCCCATATCCAGGGCACCACCCGCGAGGGCACCGAGTTCGGCGCCGGATACGCCGCCGCCCAGGACCGGCTCTGGCTGATGGACCTCTTCCGGCACGTCGGCCGCGGCGAGCTCACCTCCTTCGCCGGCGGCGCCGAGTCCAACCAGGGCCTGGAGCAGAGCTTCTTCGGCCAGGCCCCGTACAAGGAGGAGGACTACCAGGCCCAGATCGACTACATCCTCGCCAGCCAGGGCGAGCGCGGCAGACAGGCCCTGGCCGACGCCCAGGCGTATGTCGACGGCATCAACGCCTACCGCAAGCAGGCCAAGGACGGCCGCTACTTCCCGGGCGAGTACGTCCTCACCGGACACATCGACGCGATCACCAACGCGGGCGAGATCGAGCCCTTCAAGCTCACCGACCTGATCGCTCTCGCCTCCGTCGTCGGCGCGCTGTTCGGCAACGGCGGCGGAGGCGAGGTGGAGTCCGCGCTGTCGCTGCTCGCCGCCCAGCAGAAGTACGGCCTGGCCGAGGGCACCCAGGTGTGGGAGTCCTTCCGCGAGCGCGACGACCCCGAGGCCGCGCTGACCGTGCACGACGGCACCAGCTTCCCGTACGCGGGCAAGCCGGCGAACGCCAAGGGCACCGCCCTGCTCGACCCCGGGTCCGTCACCCCGGAACAGCTGGTCTACGACAAGACCGGCAGCGCCAGGACCGGCGCCACGGAGCGGGTGAAGGCCCCGAAGAAGCTGGAGGCGCTGCGCGGCATCTACGACGACGGCGTGCTGCCCCGCGATCTGTTCAGCCGCAAGCACGGCATGTCCAACGCGCTCCTGGTCTCCGGCAAGTACACCGCCAGTGGCAACCCGGTCGCCGTCTTCGGCCCGCAGACCGGCTACTTCGCGCCACAGCTGCTGATGCTCCAGGAGATCCAGGGCCCGGGCATCAGCGCCCGCGGCGCCTCCTTCGCGGGCGTGGGGATGTACGTCCAGCTGGGCCGCGGCCAGGACTACGCCTGGAGCGCGACCACCTCCGCCCAGGACGTCACCGACACCTTCGCCGTCGAGCTGTGCTCCCCCGACGGCTCCGCCCCGGCCAAGGACTCCACGTACTACCGCTACCGCGGCTCCTGCCTGCCGATGGAGAAGATCGAGCGCCGCAACGCCTGGAAGCCGACGGTCGCCGACTCCACCGCCGAGGGCTCGTACCGCATGCAGGTCTACCGCACCAAGTACGGCCTGGTCACCCATCGCGCCACGGTGGACGGCAAGCCCGTCGCCTACACCCTGCTGCGCGCCACCTACCGCCACGAGGCCGACTCGATCGTCGGCTTCCAGATGCTCAACGACCCCGGCTATGTGAAAGACGCCACGTCCTTCCAGAGCGCGGCGCAGCACATCAACTACACCTTCAACTGGTTCTACGCCGACTCCCGGCAGACCGCCTACTACAACAGCGGGCTCAACATGGTCCGGGCGGCGGACGTGGACCCCTCGCTTCCGGTCAAGGCCGAGGCGGCTTACGAGTGGCGGGACTTCGACCCGGCGGTCAACACCGCCGCGTACACTCCGCCCGCCCAGCACCCCCAGTCCATCGACCAGGACTACTACATCAGCTGGAACAACCGGCAGGCCAAGGGATACACGGCGGCCGGCTTCGGCAACGGCTCCGTGCACCGCGGAAACCTTCTCGACGACCGGGTGCGGGCGTTGGTGAAGAAGGGCGGGGTGACCCGTGCCGCGCTCACCCGCGCCATGGCCGAGGCGGCCGTCGCCGATCTGCGCGGTGAGGACGTGCTTCCCGAGTTGCTCAAGGTCCTGCGCAGCGCGCCCATCACCGACGCGCAGGCGGCCAAGGCCGTGCAGCAGCTGGAGTCCTGGCAGGCGGCGGGCGCCCAGCGCCGCGAGACATCCGCCGGCTCGCACACCTATGGGCACCCCGACGCCGTACGGATCATGGACGCGTGGTGGCCGCTTCTGGTGGAGGCCGAGTTCAAACCTCAGCTGGGCGGCGAACTCTACGATGCGCTGCGCGCCAATCTGACCGTCGACGAGGCGCCCTCGGCCGGTCACGGGCCCACCGGCTCGCACGCCGGATCCTCCTTCCAGTACGGCTGGTGGTCCTACGTCGACAAGGATCTGCGCGCCGTCCTCGGCGAGGACGTCAAGGGGCCGCTCGCCAAGAAGTACTGCGGCGCCGGTGACCTGTCCGCCTGCCGCGACGCCCTCCTGACCAGCCTGAAGCAGGCCGCGGCCAAGCCCGCCACGGAGGTCTACCCGGGTGACGCGAACTGCTCGGCGGGCGAGCAGTGGTGCGCCGACTCCATCATCCAGCGCCCGCTGGGCGGCGTCACCCACGACAAGGTGCACTGGCAGAACCGGCCGACCTACCAGCAGGTCGTGGAATTCCCGAATCACCGCTGACGGCAACGCGGCGCGGCGGCGCCCGCGGCGGATTTCTCCCCTACCCGCCCCTTCCCGAACGATGGGGGCTCCGCCCCCCTGGCCCCCCGAACGCCCTCCGGGCGCATGCGGGCACCTCCCAGCGGTAGCTGGAGAGGAGCTCGAGGACCGGGGTCTGGGGCGGAGTCCCAGTTGCGGGAAGGGGCGGGTAGGGGACGGCCCGCCGCAGGCGCCGCGGCCCCGCGCCCGGGCCGCGCGTCGCCGCCGAGGCGGGAAATCCGGGGCCGGGAATGCGGTCCGCCGAATTCCCGAATACAAATCCCGAGAAAATTGCCGCTGTTCTCCGGATCAGCTTGCCGGAGCCCGCTGGACTATGCTGCCAAGCCGGAATTCGTACGTAATCTCGAAACGGAAGGCCGGCATGCCCTTAAACCCCCGGTGGCAGTACCCCACGGCGCTGCTGGACACCACGATGGACCAGCTCCGCACGCTGCTCGCGGTCCACGAGGCGGGTACCGCGCTGGGCGCCGCCCGGCTGCTGGGGCGGGAGCAGTCCAGTGTCCAGAAACAACTCGACACCATGAATCGGAACTTCGGCGCGCTGTGCGGCGAGCCGCTTGTGCTCAAGCGCGGCCGGAGCCAGAACGTGCTTTTCACCGCCACGGGAGAGGCCCTGGCCGAACTCGCGCGCGGCACCCTGAAGGACTGGCTGGAGTCCGTGCACGGCTGCCGCCGCCGTCTGGGCAGCCGGCTGAACGTGGGCTCCACCCGCTACACCCTCGGCTTCCTCCTCAACGCCGTGGAACTGGTCACCGAGGACTTCGAGCGCCGCGGGGTCGAGCTCAAGGTCGAGCATGTGCGCACCCGCGACCTGCTGGACCGGCTCGCCTCCAAGGAGCTCGACCTGGTCTGCGGCTCCGTGCTGACCACCGGGGACGGGGACAGCCGGCTGGACGGCTTCGAGGTGATGGAGTGGCGGCGCAGCGGTCTGTCCCTGGTGACCAATCTCGCCGAGGACGAGCTGCCCGGCCCCGGGCTCTCGGTCCGCGACCTCCCCGGGCTGCCGCTCGCGGTCTCCGCCGACGGCCTGATCCCCGGCTTTCTGCGCGGCTGGTTCGGCGCCCGCTACCGCCAGGAGCTGAACATCGCGGCCGAGATCGACACCGTGCAGTACGGCCTGGAACTGCTCTCCTCGGGCGTGCTGCGCGGCTGTGTGCTGGTGACCCAGGGGATCGGCGAGGCGGTCGCCGACGGGCGGCTTCAGCGCGGCGCGGGGCTGCGGACGCTCCAGCTGGCCGACGACCTCGGGCCGGACCTGGCGGTGCTGGTCGGGGTGTTCGTACGCGGCGGGGAGCGCGCCGCGTGGGACGCGGCCCACCCGCTGAACGTCCTGTGGGACGCGCTGGCGGGCGAGAACGCCCACTGGCGGAGCGTCATGAGAAAGCCGCACGCCGAAGGCGCGGGCCCGGCCGGCGCTTAGGGGTGCCCGGCGGCTCCGCCGCGTGACAGGGGCTCCGCCCCTGGACCCCCGGGGTCTGGGCCCTGTTCCCGCACCAGGCCGTGGGCGGACAGGTGGTCCGCGAGCGCGGTGAACTCGGCGGCGTCGCGGCCCAGCCGCTTCATCTCGTACACCGTGAGGATCACCCGGCAGTGCGGCGCGTGGGTCCTGATCCCACGGGCGGCGGCCGGCGCGGCCTCGAACTGCGGACGGACACGCACCCGGGTGCGGTTTGAGGGTCCGTCATGAGCCCGGATTTTCGCCCAATGCAACCCCCGGAATGGGGTGCCCCCCGCCTTTGAGCGAGAACGAGTTGTGCGAGCCGACCCGGGGCCCGGAGGGTCTTCCCCGGCCGACGAGTGATCTTGCTCCAGTAAAGGATCCGCTTGTGGGAGGCGTATCCGTGCGGGGGCTTGCCGCTGCCGTCTCCAGGTCGCTCGCGCCGGCCCGTCCACCTCCGGCCAGCGGGGACGTCCCGGCGGGAGGCACACACCGGCATGTGTGTCGACCCCCCGCAGGTGGGACAGCACTTCCAGCCGAAATGCTCCCGGCCGAGCGTCCCCCGCCCCCAGCCTACAAGGCGATGGTCGTTAAAACATTGATTCACTGGCGTATTTGGTATTAAGACAAGCATTCACCATCTTTGTCAGCTCACTTTTTCGCCGAGCATGACTGGGTCAGCGACAGCTCGGGGAAGGGTGTTTTGGCATGGCGGATTGGGTGAAGGTCGCGGGCAGTCTCACTGCCATCTCGGCGGGGTCCAGGACGACGGTGTGGGGTGTGAACGCGGCGAGCAGCATCTTCCGGTACACCAACTACGACGCCAACCCGTGGATCAACATCCCGGGGGCGCTGAGCGACATCGGGGCGGGCGCCGACGGCACTGTATGGGGCGTCAACGGCGGCAACCAGATCTTCCGGTACACCGGGGACCAGGACAGCTCGAACCCGTGGAAGAACATCTCTGGCAGCCTGGTCCGCATCGACGCGGGTTCCAGGACGAACGTGTGGGGGGTGGACTCCGCCAACGCCATCTACCGGTACACGAACCACGACGCCAACCCGTGGATCAAGATCCCCGGGGCGCTGAGCGACATCGGCGCGGGCGCCGACGGCACTGTATGGGGCGTCAACGGCGGCAACCAGATCTTCCGGTACACCGGGGACCAGGACAGCTCGAACCCGTGGAAGAACGTCTCCGGCAGCCTGAAGCGCATCGCGGTGGGCTCCCGGACGAACGTGTGGGGCGTCGATCCCGCCGGCAGCATCTACCGGTACACCAACAACGACGCCAGCGGCGTCAACCCGTGGATCAAGATCCCCGGCACTGCCACCGACATCGCCGCCGGCGCCGACGGCACCGTGTGGCACATCAACAGCGGCAACGAGATCTACCGGTACACCGGCGACCAGCCGAGCTGATCCCTGCCCCACCACCCGTGCGGGCCCCCGGCCAGGACAGGTCGGGGGCCCGCATCGGCATCCTGGCCAGTCCTCCGCGTCGTCGTCCGGCTCGGACGCGTCCGGATCGCGCAGGGTCCGCAGTCCCTCGCCCGGCCCTCTGGCCGCGACATCGAACTGGTAGCGGCCCATGAAGTTGATGTGCCGGTCCCAACTCGTCGGGGTGCCAGAGCTTGCGTTGCCCGCTGACGCGATTCAGCTGATGTGGAAATTGTTCCCCTGCGCGGTCGCCACCGTCAGGGGCTGTACCAGGGCGTCCCTCTTTTATCGGATGATGTCAGGTAATTATCCGGTCAGCGGGGCGTACGTTCCTTGACACGGCTGTCGAGTACGGCTGCGGCCGGGCCCGATGCGGGTGTCCGGCAAGGCCAGTCCCCGGCAGGTCGGTGCCTTTCCGAACCGACCAGCCGCGTGTGGCGCCTGCACGATGGGGCGACAGCGTTCACCCAGCCGTCTGAAGGGGGATGTCGAAGCCTTCGCGGCTGGGCCATCTGCCACGAACGGGCCGCACCAGGCGGCCCATCCTCGCGTTTCCGGGAGATCCCGTGCGCATCCGCACCATGCTGACCGCTCTTGCCCTGACTGCCGCCGGCTTCATCGCCGCTGCCGGCCCCGCCACCGCCGACGATTTCGACCTCGGCTACGGCAGCCTCAACATCCAGCTGTGCACCGGCGACAACTGCGGCAACGCCCCAATCCCGGACTGATCCCTGCCCGGGACACCCGTGGTCAGCAACCCGCAGCAGGCCCCGCGCGACGCGATTGCGGAGAGCGCCGTCGCTGGCGAGGAGGATGGCGCGCTGCCTCCCAACCCGTCCGCACCAGGTCCGTCAAGCACAGGTGACGGCTGGTGTGCGTGGAGAACCGCTCCGTCTGGGGCAGAGCCCCAGTTGAGGGAAGGGGCGGGTAGGGGCGGTGTCCGATATGCGGGCTCCGCCGCGTGGCCCCGCCGCAGGCGTCAAGATCCCCGGAAACCCCCAGGTCCTTTCGCGCGCCGCCCTACCGCCGTCGTGCCCCTTCCGTTGACACATACCGACTGGTTAGTCTGCCGGGCAGGCTGAGCGATGCCGTCCGCCCCGCCCCCGGCCGAAGGAGCATGCGTGGGTACCGTGCGTGGAGCGCGAACCGTGGTCACCGGGGCAGGGGGCGGCATCGGCGCCGCCCTGGCCCGCCGCTTCGCCGCCGAAGGGGCCCGCGTCGTGGTCAACGACCTCGACGCCGACAAGGCCAGGGCCGTCGCCGAGGAGATCGGCGCCGTGGCCGTGCCGGGCGATGCCTCCCATGTGGTCCCCGCGGCGCGGGCGGCGCTCGGCGGCGCCGTCGACATCTACTGCGCCAACGCCGGCGTCGCCCCCGTCGGCGGCCCCGAGGCCGCCGAGGAGCTGTGGGAGGCGGCCTGGGACGTCAACGTCATGGCGCATGTCCGGGCGGCCCGCGAGCTGCTGCCCGACTGGCTGGAGCGCGGCAGCGGCCGCTTCGTCTCCACCGTCTCCGCCGCCGGCCTGCTGACCATGGTCGGCTCGGCCCCGTACAGCGTGTCCAAGCACGCCGCGCTCGCCTTCGCCGAGTGGCTGTCCGCGACCTACCGCCACCGCGGCGTCAGCGTCCACGCGATCTGCCCGCAGGGCGTCCGCACCGATATGCTGCACGCCACCGGGGCCACCGGCGACCTCGTCCTCGTGCCGACCGCGATCGAGCCCGAGCAGGTCGCCGACGCCCTCTTCGACGGGATCGCGCAGGAGCGCTTCCTGATCCTTCCGCACCCAGAGGTCGCCGAGTACTACGCGGCCCGCGCCGGTGACACCGACCGCTGGCTGGCGGGCATGAACCACCTCCAGCGCAAGCTCGAAGAGGCCACACCCACACCCCCGAGCAGACAGGGCCGCACCCCATGACCTCGTATCAGGACCAGCCATGGCTCGCTCAGCTCACCGAGGTGCAGCGCCGGTCGATCCGGCCGCGGCCGAGCGTGCTGCACGCCTTCCGGGACGCCGTGCGGGAGCGGCCTCACCGCGCGGCGCTCGCCTATTTCGACGGGCGGCTGACGTACCGGGAGGTCGACGCGCTCTCCGACGGCATCGCCGGCCATCTCGCCGCGCGGGGCTTCCGGCCCGGCGACCGGCTCGCGGTCATGCTCCAGAACACCCCGCACTTCGTGCTCGCCCTGCTCGGCGCGTGGAAGGCGGGCGGCACGGTGGTGCCGGTCAACCCCATGTACAAGGCGGGCGAGCTGGGGCACATCCTGGCCGACGCCGAGGCGACCGCCCTGGTGTGCGCCGACCACGCCTGGGAGGGGTGGGTGCGGGAGGCGGCCGCCGCCTCCCCCGTACGCATCGCGCTCACCGCCGACGCGTACGACTTCCAGACCCGCGACGACCCCCGGGTGCTGAACCACGGGCGCATCCCCGTCCCCGAGGACACCGAGGACCTGCTCGCGGTGGCCCGCGGCGGTGCGCTGCCGCCCGCCGTGCCGGAGCCGGGCCTCGACGACATCGCGCTGATCAGCTACACCTCGGGGACCAGCGGCACCCCCAAGGGCGCCATGAACACCCATGGCAACGTCTCCTACAACGCCGAGCGGCAGCATGTCGCCCACGAGATGCCCGACGGCTCCACCATCTTCGTGCTCGCGCCCCTGTTCCACATCACCGGCATGGTCTGCGAGCTGTCCGCCTCCATCGCGGACGGCGGGACCCTCGCCATGGCCTACCGCTTCGAGCCGGGCGTCGTCCTCGACGCCTTCGTCGAGCACCGCCCCGCCTACACCGTCGGCCCCTCCACCGCCTTCATGGCGCTGATGGCCCACCCGAAGGTGACCCGCGACCACTTCACGTCCTTCCTGCTCGCCTCCTCGGGCGGGGCCCCGGTGCCGCCCGCGCTGGTCGAGCGGTTCGAGGCCGCCTTCGGCCTCTACCTCAAGAACGGCTACGGCCTGACCGAGTGCACCGCCCCCTGCGCCAGCGTCCCGCCCGGCAAGCGGGCCCCCGTCGACCCGGTCTCGGGCACCCTGGCGGTCGGCCTGCCCGGCCCGGACAGCGTGGTGCGCATCATCGACGACGAGGGCAGGGACGTGCCGTTCGGTGAACCGGGCGAGATCGCGGTGCGCGGCCCCATGGTGGTGCCCGGCTACTGGCGGGCACCGGAGGCCGGCGCGGCCGCCCTGCCCGACGGGGAGCTGCGCACCGGGGACATCGGCTTCATGGACCCGGACGGCTGGCTGTATGTCGTGGACCGCAAGAAGGACATGATCAACGCCTCCGGCTTCAAGGTGTGGCCGCGCGAGGTCGAGGACGTCCTGTACACCCACCCCGCGGTGCGCGAGGCGGCCGTCGTCGGCGTCCCCGACCCGTACCGCGGGGAGACCGTCAAGGCGTACATCAGCCTGCGGCCGGGCACCGAGGCGGCGCCGGAGGAGCTGACCGCGTACTGCGCGGAGCGGCTCGCGGCGTACAAGTATCCGCGCAGGATAGAGATCCTGCCCGAGCTGCCGAAGACGGCCAGTGGCAAGATCCTCCGACGGGAACTGCGGGACGCGCGGCGCCCCCCGGAGTAGCACCCGGCACGAACGAGAGGCAGGTGGCGACGAGATGGCCAGGACGAGGGAAGGTGACGGGAAACCCGTGCCGCAGCGCTTGCTGGCCGCGGCCACCCGCCTCTTCGCCGAGCGCGGCTACGACCGGACCTCCGTCCAGGAGATCGTCGAGGCGGCGGGCGTCACCAAGGGCGCCCTCTACCACTACTTCGGCTCCAAGGACGACCTGCTGCACGAGATCTACGGGCGGGTGCTGCGGCTCCAGCAGGAGCGCCTGGACGCCTTCGCGGACGCGGACGCGCCGGTCGAGCAGCGGTTGCGCGACGCGGCCGCCGACGTGGTCGTCACCACCATCGAGAACCTCGACGACGCGACGATCTTCTTCCGCTCCATGCACCATCTGAGCCCGGAGAAGCACAAGCAGGTACGGGCGGAGCGGCGCCGCTACCACGAGCGGTTCCGCGCCCTGGTGGAGGAGGGCCAGCGGGCCGGGGTGTTCAGCTCGCACACCCCAGCCGACCTGGTGGTGGACTACCACTTCGGCTCGGTCCACCACCTGGGCACCTGGTACCGCCCGGACGGACCGCTCAACCCCCAGCAGGTCGCCGACCACCTCGCCGACCTGCTGCTGCGCGCCCTGCGGCCCTGACACAGGGGCTTCAGCCTGATCTTGCAAGGAACCCCGGGTCTTCAGACCTGGGAGGAATTGCATTCTGAGCCGGCGGCGCGAAGCGCCGCCGCATCGCTTCGTAAAGCTCTCACGATGATGCCGCGCTCAGTGTGGGCGCTTCTGGTTCTCGATGTACTTCTTGACCACGGCCAGCGGTGCGCCACCGTAGGGACCTGCGAAGTAGGACGGGGACTAGAAGTGCTCCCCACAGGTACTTGCGGACGTGCGTGGGGAACTCCCGACAGAGGCGGCGTGCGGAGACGCCTTTGAGGCTGCCGACGAGCCGGGAGAAGGCAGCGGACGGCGGGTAGCGCACGAGCAGGAGGACGTGATCTGCATGGAGGGTGTTGACGAGGCTTCTTCCCCTGCGGACATCGGGGTCTGGCCATCATGGTGACATACGGTAATGTTACGCTCACACTGTGAAGATCGTCGTGCAGGTCAAACTCATCCCGGACGCCGCGCAGGCACCGGCGCTTGAGCGCACCCTGCCTGCGATCAACGAGGCCGCGAACTGGGTCTCTGCCGTGGCCTTCGAGCACTTCAAGCTCAAGGGAAGTGTGCGTGAGTTGCGGAAGCGGTGTTACGGCGAGCTGAAGGCCCGTGGGTTCGGGGCACAGGCCGCGCAGCACATCATCAAGCGAGTGGCCGACGCCTACACCACACTGCGGGCCAACATCAGGGCCGGGAACCTCGGCCCCGAGCACTCCAAGCGGCGGCAAAAGGCGGAGTCCAAGCCGATCGTCTTCCGCCCGCACGCCGCGCACACTTTTGACGACCGGTGTCTGAGCTGGAACTACGGCACCCGGACCGTGAGCATCTGGACCCTGGACGGCCGGATCAGACATGTGCGGTTCGCCTGCTCGCCCGGCGCGCTCAAGCAACTCACCGAGCACCGTCAGGGCGAATCGGACCTGGTGTTCCGCGACGGGAAGTGGTTCCTGGTCGCCACCTGTGAGATCCCCGAAGCGCCGCGGTTCGAGCCGAAGGGCTTCATCGGCGTGGACCGGGGCATCAGCAACCTCGCCACCACCTCCGACGGCGACAACCACTCCGGCCGCCGTCTGGGACGGTACCGGCGCTGGCAGGCCCGCAAGAAGGCCGAACTCCAGGCCAGGCAGACCCGCAGCGCGAAGCAGCTCCTCAAGAAGCGTGCCCGTCGTGAGGCGCGGCACGCGACCCACATCAATCACAAGATCGCCAAGACTGTCGTTGCTGTCGCCCAATGCACCGGACGCGGCCTTGCCCTGGAACAGCTCCAGGGCATCCGCGATCGGGTCACGGTTCCCCGCGACCAGCGAGCACGCCTGTCCTCCTGGCCGTTCCACCAGCTCGGCTCGTTCATCGCCTACAAGGCCCGCCGTGCCGGCGTGCCGTTCATCGAGGTGGACCCGGCCTACACCTCGCAGCGCTGCCCGCGCTGCGGCCACACCGAGAAAGCCAACCGGCCCACTCGGGACCACTTCTCCTGTCGTCGGTGTGGCCTCGCTGGGCCGGCCGACCACGTCGCCGGGGCCAACATCGCACAGCGAGGGGCCACGGCGTGGGTATTCGTCAACATGCCCGATCCAGTCCCCGCATCGACAGGGACCGGTAAATGTGACCCGTGACCGCCCTGCCGTAGGGGGCAGTCGGGAGCAAAAACAGAGCCGCATCGAACCGAGTCAACAAACTCGGTCGTTCACGGCCGAGTAGTTGACAGGTACTTCTTCAGCTCCCGCCGCGCCAGCGACCGCTGGTGCACCTCGTCAGGCCCGTCCGCGAGCCGCAGCGTCCGCGCCGCGGCCCACAGCTCGGCCAGCGGGAAGTCCTGGCTGACCCCGCCCGCCCCGTGCAGCTGCACCGCCCGGTCCAGGATGTCGACCACCGTGCGCGGGGTGGCGATCTTGATGGCCTGGATCTCGGTGTGCGCCTCGCGGTTGCCGACCGTGTCCATCAGCCAGGCCGTCTTGAGGACCAGCAGCCGTAGCTGCTCGACGGCCACCCGGGCGTCCGCGATCCACTCATGGACCTGGCCCTGCCGGGCGAGCGGCTTGCCGAAGGCCGTACGGGACACCGCGCGGCGGCACATCAGCTCGATCGCGCGCTCGGCCATGCCGATCAGCCGCATGCAGTGGTGGATACGGCCGGGGCCGAGACGGGCCTGGGCGATGGCGAAGCCGCCGCCCTCCTCCCCGATCAGATTCGCCGCCGGGACGCGCACCCCGTGGAAGACCACCTCGGCATGGCCGCCGTGGTAGTGGTCCTCATAGCCGTAGACCCGCATGGCCCGGCGCACCTCGACGCCCTCGGCCTCGCGCTCCACCAGCACCATCGACTGCTGACGGCGGATGTCGGGGCCATCAGGGGCAGTCTTGCCCATCACGATGAAGACCTTGCAGTCCGGGTTCATCGCCCCGGAGATGTACCACTTGCGGCCGGTGATGACGTAGTCGTCGCCGTCGCGCTCGATCCGGGTCTCGATGTTGGTCGCGTCGGACGAGGCGACCTCGGGCTCGGTCATCGCGAAGGCGGACCGGATCTCGCCCGCGAGCAGCGGCTCCAGCCACTGCTTGCGCTGCCGCTCGCTGCCGAACTGGGCGAGCACCTCCATGTTCCCGGTGTCCGGGGCGGCGCAGTTCAGCGCCGTGGGGGCCAGTTGGGGGCTGTGGCCGGTGATCTCGGCGAGCGGGGCGTACTGGAGATTGGTCAGCCCCGCGCCCAGCCCGGGATCGGGCAGGAAGAGATTCCACAGGCCCCGCTCGCGGGCCTTCGCCTTGAGCTCCTCGACGACGGGCGGGGTGCGCCAGGGGGAGTCCTGCCGCGCGCGCTGCTCCTCGGCCACCGCCTCCGCCGGGTGGACATGGTCCGCCATGAAGGCGAGCAGCTCGGCCCGCAGCTCCTCGGTGCGGGCGTCGAATGCGAAGTCCATGGCTGTCTCAGCCCTTCCGTAGCGTGGTGAGGCCGTTCTCGACGAACACCGGGACGACCTCGCCGATGCGGTCGAAGCCGGCGCCGACGGTCTGGCCGAGGGTGAACCGGTAGTGGATGCCTTCGAGGATCACGGCGAGCTTGAAGTAGGCGAAGGCCGTGTACCAGGCGACGCCGCCCACATCGCGGCCCGAGCCGGCCGCGTACCGCTCGATCAGCTCGCGCGGCGCGGGGTGGCCGGGGGCGCCGCTGGTCGTGGTGATCGGCGAGTCCGCCGTCTCCTGCTGCTCGCTGTACATCACCAGCAGGCCCAGGTCGGTCAGCGGATCGCCGAGGGTGGACATCTCCCAGTCGAGAATCGCCTTGATCCGGTCATCGGTGCCCACGAGCACGTTGTCCAGCCGGTAGTCGCCGTGCACGACGGCGGGGGCGGGAGAGGCCGGCAGGGCCTTGCCGAGCGCCTCGTGCAGCTCGTCGATCCCGGGCAGCTCACGGCTGCGCGACGCGGCCAGCTGCTTGCCCCAGCGGCGCAGCTGCCGCTCCAGGAACCCGTCCGGCCGCCCGAAGTCGGCGAGACCGACGGCGGCCGGATCGACGGCGTGCAGCCCGACCAGGGTGTCCACCAGGCCGAGGACGACACGGCGGGTGCGCTCCGGGCCGAGTGGGGCGAGCTGTTCGGCCGTGCGGTACGGCGTGCCCTCGACGAACTCCATGACGTAGAAGGGCGCTCCCAGGACCGACTCGTCCTCGCACAGCAGCACCGGCCCCGGAACCGGCACGCTGGTCGGGTGCAGCGCGCCGATCACCCGGTGCTCGCGCCGCATGTCGTGGGCGGTGGCGAGCACATGGCCCAGCGGCGGACGGCGTACGACCCAGCGGGCGGCGCCGTCGGTGACCGCGTAGGTGAGGTTCGACCGGCCGCCGGGGATCAGCTCGGCGCGCAGCGGCCCGCCGCGCACCAGCCCCGGCCGCTCGCGGTCCAGATGGGCGCGGAGCCGCTCGAGGTCGAGTCCTGGCGGATTGCCTGAGGTCATCGGGTCTCTTCCTCCGTCAAGGTTCAAGGGGGCTACGGGCGGACGCGGGGCGTCGGCGGACGGTCCCGCATCATGATGCCGACCAGTCGGTATGGCGTCCAGTGCTGAGCCCACCGGGGCATGCCGCCGGTTTGCGCCGGGTGCGCGGGAGCAGGAGCGTCGAAGAGGGGAGCTCGGCGGCCCCGGGGGCCGCACCACGCGCAGCGCAGGAACGCGAGGAGCCCGTCATGAAGGCCATCACCTACCACCGCTACGGCGGCCCCGAGGTCCTGGAGTACGGAGAGGTGCGCGAGCCCAAGGTCGGCCCCGACTCGGTGCTGGTCAAGGTCATGGCCGCCGGCGTCAACCCGGTCGACTGGAAGGCGCGGGCGGGCTATCTGGCTCCCGTCCTGGAGGCCATCTTCCCGGTCATTCCGGGCTGGGACGTCGCGGGTGTCGTCGAGCGGCCCGGCCTCGCGGTGACCGAGTTCGCGGCGGGCGACGAGGTGATCGGCTACGTCCGCGAGGACTTTCTGTCCCGGGGCACCTTCGCCGAGTATGTCGCCGCGCCGGTGCGCACGCTGGCCCGCAAGCCGCGGAACCTGACCTTCACGCAGGCCGCGGGCATTCCACTGGCGGGCCTCACCGCGTACCAGACGCTGGTCAAGGCGCTGAAGGTCACCGAGGGCGACACCGTTCTGGTGCACGCGGCCGCGGGCGGCGTCGGTTCCATGGCCGTCCAGCTGGCCAAGCACCTCGGCGCCCGCGTGCTCGGCACCGCCAGTGAACGCAACCACGAATATCTGCGCGCCCTGGGCGCCGAGCCGGTCACCTACGGCGAGGGGCTCGCCGACCGCGTACGGGCGCTGGCCCCCGGCGGGGTGGACGCCGTCTTCGACACGGTCGGCGGCGACGCACTCACCGACTCGGTGCCGCTGCTGTCCGGTGGCGGGCGGCTGGCTTCCATCACCGACCAGGCGGTCCTCGCCCTCGGCGGCCGCTATGTCTTCGTCCGCCCCGACGCGAACGACCTCCAGGACCTCACGGACATCGCCGAGCGCGGCGCCCTCGGCGTCGAGGTCTCGGCCGTCTTCCCCCTGAAGAACACGGCCGACGCCCACCGCCTCAACGAGGAGGGCCACACCCGCGGCAAGATCGTCGTCACGGTCGGCTAGCGCCTGCGGCCCCCTGGACCTCCGGGCCGGACACCCCTGCGCCCCGGCCGGGGGCGCTACGGGGGGCCCTCCCTGAGGGCCGCCCTCGCGCGGGCGGTCCGCACCGCCGCGGACAGGGTGGCGATGTCATAGGCGCCGTGGTGGCGACGGCCGTTGACGAAGAACGTCGGCGTTCCCGAGACACCGCTCAGATCGGCGGATTCGACGTCCTCGGCGATCCGCTCGGCACCCGCCCGGCCGCGCACATCCGCGCGGAACCGCTCGCCGTCGAGCCCCAGCTGCTCCGCGTAGCCCAACAGATGTCTGACCTGAAGGTCGCCCTGATGGCTCAGCAGCATGTCGTGCATGTCCCAGTACCGGCCCTGGTGGGCCGCGGCCTCGGCGGCCTCGGCGGCGAGCTGGGCGTTGGGGTGGACATCCCGCAGCGGCAGATGGCGCCAGACGTAGCGCACGTCGTCGCCGAAGTCGGCGAGCAGCTCGCGGACCACGGGCTCCGCCAGGCCGCAGTACGGGCACTCGAAGTCCCCGTACTCGAGGAGCGTGACCGGTGCGGTCCGGGGGCCGCGGATGTGGTCGCGCTCCACGTCGACGGGGTCGCTGAGGTCGATGAGCGTCTGTGCCTCGCCCAGCAGCGCCCGCGCGCGGCGGCGCGGGGGCAGGAGGGCGATGGCCCGGGTCACCAGCCCGGTGGTGAGCAGCGAACCGATGATGGCGGCGAGGATGCCGATCTTCGCCTGTTCCAGCTGCTGCCCGCTGAAGGCGAGGGTGGCGATCAGCAGGGACACGGTGAAACCCACCCCGGCCAGACTCCCGCCCGCGGCGACGCCGCCCCAGCCGACCGGGGGGAGCAGCCGCTTGCGGCTCAGCCGTACGGCGACCCAGGTGGCGCCGAGGATGCCGACCGGCTTGCCCAGCACATAGCCCAGCAGGATGCCCAGGGTGGGGCGCGAGCCGAAGGCGTGGGCGAGGTCCCCGGGGGTGACGGTGATGCCCGCGTTGGCCAGCGCGAACAGCGGCACGATCACATAGCTGGTCCAGGGGTGGAACATCCGCTGGAGCCGCTCGTTCGGCGAGATCGCCGAGACCAGACCGCGGCGGAGCACCTGCTCCGACTCGGGGCTCGGCTGTTCGCGGAAGCGCCGGAACAGCCTGCTGGCCCGTTCCAGGGCGTGCCGCTCGGCCGGATGGGCGGGTACCAGCAGTCCGATGGCCAGGCCGCTCACCACCGGATCCACACCGGACTGGAGCATCGCCGCCCACAGGGCCACGGCCGGCACCGCGTACGCGGCCGAGCGCCGCACCCCGGCCACGCGCAGCCCCAGGAGCACGGCGAAGACGCCGACCGCCGTCAGCAGCGCGGGCACATGGACGACCTCGGTGTAGGCGAAGGCGATCACGACCAGGGCCAGCAGATCGTCGGCGACCGCGACGGTCAGGACGAAGACCCGCAGGCCGCGCGGGAGGCGCCGGCCGAAGAGGGCGAGCCCGCCGAGCGCGAAGGCCGTATCGGTGGACATGGCGGTTCCCCAGCCCCGCGCCGAGGGGTGACCGGCGTTGAGGGCGAGGAAGACGGCGACGGGGACGATCATGCCGAAGACCCCGGCCAACACCGGGAGGGTCACCCGACTGCGTTCGCGCAGCTCGCCCATGTCGAATTCGCGGCGGGCCTCCAAGCCGAGCACGAAGAAGAACAACGTGATCAGCCCGCTGTTCACCCACTCGCGCAGCTCCAGCGACACCCCGGCCGATGTGCCGAACCGCAGCGACAGCGGTGTGCTCCACCACGACTCGTAGCTGCCCGGCGCGGCATTGGCCCAGATCAGCGCCGCGACGGCGGCGACCAGAAGGACCGCGGCGCTGCCGGTCTCGGTCCGCAGAAACGCGCGCAGCGGGCCGCGCTCGTCCATCCCGGACGCGGTCTGGAGGGTCATCGTCGGATCCGAGGCCGCCACGGTCGCTCCTCTCCTGCCTCCTGCCAGCGTGCCCCCAGGAGGGCACCGGCCGCGCCGCGGCGGGCGCGGGTGGGTGGCGGGAGAAGGCGGGTGTACCGCGAGCGTGCCGACACGGCGGTACGGCGGCGCGCGCGTCAGCGTGCCAGCGCGGCGCCGAAGGCGACCAGCGCCAGCGTGCAGCCCGCCGCCGCCGCGGCCGCCCGCGGGGACAGTGCGGGCGGTCGCGGCGCGGTCATCGCCCGGATGCGGCGGGCCGCCACACCCAGGAACCCCAGCCAGGCCAGCACGGCGAACACCGCGCAGAGCACGGAGACCGGCCCGGTCCCGTTGTGCAGGGCCTGCCGGGCGGCCAGCGACGCCGCGACGGCGCAGGCCAGCGTCGTACGCCGCCAGGCCAGCCGGGTCCGCTCCGGCTGGAGCCCGGGGTCGCGGGACACGGGCTCGTGCGCTACGGGTTCGCGCCCGTCGGGATCGTCCGGCCCGGGGCCGTGCGGGCCGGGGCCGTGCGGGCCGGTAGGCGGCTGCGGCCCGGCCATCGGCTCAGCCGACCCAGCGGACCGCGACGAGGCCCACCATCACCAGGGCGAGCACCCCGACGGCCAGCCCCAGCACGACCGGGAAGCGGGAGACCGGCAGATCCTCGCCGCGCCGCATCGCCCGCTCACAGCGGATCCAGTGGTTGAGCGCCCGCACCGCGCACACCGCGCCCCCCGCCAGCAGCGTGAGCGCCGCCGCCAGCCGCAGCGTCCCGTCCGTGTCCGGCAGGAACTGGTCGACCGCGAAGCCCCCGCCGACCAGCGCCATCGCGGTGCGCAGCCAGGCCAGGAAGGTGCGTTCGTTGGCGAGGGAGAAGCGGTAGTCGGGGGTCTCCCCCTCGGCGCGCAGCCGCTCGGGCGCGAACCACAGCCGCACATCCGCGACGGCGGAGGCGAGTCTGCCCCGGGTCGGCGTGCGGTTGGCGTCGATCATGGGACAAGCCTACTAGGGCACGTATCGGCCCATTGGGTACGGGCGGGGGTGTCCGGCGGAGCTTCCCCCACCCCGCCCTTCCCGAAACCGGGGCTGCGCCCCAGACCCCGCCGGGGTTGCGCCCCCGATCCCTGCCGGGGCTGCGCCCCAGACCCGCCCCGGGCTGCGCCCCAGACCCCCGGGGCTGTGCCCCAGACCCCCGAGGCTGTGCCCCGAACCCCGCCGTGGCTCCGCCCCAGATCCCAGGGTCCAGGGGCAAAGCCCGCCACGCGGCGGAGCCGCACATCGGACACTGCGGGAAGGGGCGGGGTGGGGGAAAGCGCCTAGCCGCGCCACTCCCGTAGTCGCCGATAGGCCTCCACGCCGTCCGGCACCCACTCCCACTCGTCCAGCCGCCGCGCCAGCTCCTCCTCGCTCAGGAAGGCGTGCCAGGCGACCTCCTCGGCCTGCGGCGCGACCGGCAGCTCGCAGCGGACCTCGTAGATCCGCGACCACCAGGTGTGCTCCGGCGTGTCGTAGAGGAAGGAGAACAGCGGCGTCGGGGCGGGCAGCCCGGACACCCCCAGCTCCTCCTCGGCCTCGCGCAGCGCCGCCGTGTCGTACGACTCGCCCGCGCCGACGACACCGCCGACGAACATGTCGTACAGGGAAGGGAAGACGAGTTTCTCCGCGGTACGGCGGTGTACGAAGATCCGGCCCGCGCCGTCCCGGGCCAGTACGAAGACGGTCCGGTGGCGCAGCCTGCGGGCCATGGCGTCGGCGCGCCGGGCCTGCCCCACCACCTGGTCCCGCTCGTCCACGATGTCCAGCAGTTCGTCGGCCGAGAGCGGCTGGCGGGGCGGCTCCTGCCGCGACTGTTGATCGGGCATGCCGTCATCCAAGCAGGGGCGGCGCGGTCAGCGCCACCCTCCGCCCGGGTAGCCCGACCCGCCGTGGTGGCGCCCTCCGCGTCCGCGGCCCGATCCGTCGTAGCCCGACCCGTCGGACCCGGAGCCGTAGCGGTCCGCCCACTCCTCCGCCCAGCGGGCCGCCTGCTCCGAGTCCCGCCGCCAGTCCTCGGCGGACCGCCCCTGCCGCCCCCAGCCGGACGGCCAGGAGGGGCGCGTGGGCTCGGTGCGGGCCGGGGGCTTGGTCGGGGCCGTGGAGGGGGCCTGGGTCTCCGGCTGTGCGGCCGGGGCGCCGGTGGGCGGCGCGGGCTCGGGGGTGTGCGAGGCGCCCGGCAGCGGCTTGGCGCCGGCCGCCGCGTCGGCCACCGGGACGAAGTCGTCGCCGCCCGCGTCCGGCGCCGACGACGGCGCGTCGTGCGCGGGCGCGGCGGCGGCCTCCCGGCCGTCCTTGCCGAGCATCAGGAAGAGCGCGGTGGCGGCGCCGGTGGCGGAGAGCAGAATCGCCCCGGCCGCCGCCTTGCGCCGGTCGCTGACCGGGCGGCGGCGGGCGTGCCGGGGGCCGATCACCTCGCCCCGCAGCACCTGCGGGCCCTCCTCGGCCCCGGACCCGGCGAGTTCGACGGGTTGGGGGCCGGGAGTGACCAGCGTAGGACTCACCACGCGCCGGTCCGTGCTGGGCGGCCGCGAGGGAGAAGGATGGTGGTCAGCCATGGCGCCTGATGATGCCCGGCCGTCGAACCCCCTGTCCATCTTCGCGATCGATTGCGACCGTTATGTCGTACAAGGTGGTGCGGAGCAGGAGCTGGGGACCTGCGGACGGGTGCCCGGGAGGGCCGCCGCTTCCCGGGTTGACGCCATACTGACCGGTAGGCAGGATCACCGACACGACCGGTTCCCGGGCGCCGCCCGGCCGCCGGTTCCCTGCGCGCTCCTGACGAGACGGGACACCGGAAACCATGGCGTACGACGCGGATGTGATCGTGGTCGGGGCAGGGCTCGCGGGGCTGGCGGCCACCGCCGAGCTGGCCGACGCGGGCCGCAAGGTGATCCTGCTGGACCAGGAGCCCGAGCAGTCGCTCGGCGGCCAGGCCCACTGGTCCTTCGGCGGCCTCTTCCTCGTCGACTCGCCCGAGCAGCGCCGGCTGCGCATCCGCGACAGCCGCGAACTGGCCTGGCAGGACTGGCTGGGCACGGCCGGGTTCGACCGCGAGGAGGACTACTGGCCGCGCCGCTGGGCGGAGGCCTATGTGGACTTCGCGGCCGGTGAGAAGCGGGCCTGGCTGCACGCCCAGGGGCTGCGGCTGTTCCCGCTCGTCGGCTGGGCCGAGCGCGGCGGCTACGACGCGACCGGACACGGCAACTCCGTCCCCCGCTTCCACATCACCTGGGGCACCGGCCCGGGCGTCGTCGCGCCCTTCGAGCGGCGGGTGCGCGCCGCGGCCGCGCGCGGCCTGGTCCAACTGCGGTTCCGGCACCGGGTCACCGGGCTGTCCCGCAGCGCGGGCGCCGTCGACACCGTGACCGGCGAGATCCTGGAGCCGAGCGACGCCGAGCGCGGCACCCCCAGCGGCCGCGAGGTCGCCGGCGCCTTCGAGCTGCGCGCCCAAGCCGTGATCATCACCTCCGGCGGGATCGGCGGCAACCACGACCTGGTCCGCCGGAACTGGCCCGCCCGGCTGGGCACTCCGCCCGAGCGGATGCTCTCCGGCGTCCCCGCGCATGTGGACGGCAAGCTGCTGGGGGTCGCGGAGGCGGCGGGCGCGCGGTTGATCAACCGCGACCGGATGTGGCACTACACCGAGGGCATCGAGAACTGGAACCCCATCTGGCCCCGGCACGCCATCCGCATCCTGCCCGGCCCCTCCTCGCTGTGGTTCGACGCCCGCGGCAAGCGGCTCCCGGTGCCGCTCTTCCCCGGCTTCGACACCCTCGGCACGCTCGAACACATCATGCGGACCGGCTACGACTACACCTGGTTCGTGCTCACCCAGAAGATCATCGAGAAGGAGTTCGCGCTCTCCGGCTCCGAACAGAACCCGGACCTCACCGGCAAGAGGGTCCGCGATGTGCTGGGCCGCGGCCGGGGCGGGGTGCCCGGCCCGGTCCAGGCGTTCATGGACCATGGCGCGGACTTCATCGTCGAGCGGTCGCTCACGGGTCTCGTACGGCGGATGAACGAGCTCACCAAGGAGCCGCTGATCGACGAGGCGGAGCTGCGCCGCGACATCGTCGCCCGCGACCGGGAGATCACCAACCCCTACACCAAGGACCTCCAGATCACGGCCCTGCGCGGCACCCGTAAATACCTCGGCGACCGCCTCATCCGCACCGCCGCCCCGCACCGGATCCTCGACCCCAAGGCGGGCCCGCTGATCGCCGTGCGCCTCAACATCCTGACCCGCAAGACGCTGGGCGGTCTGGAGACCGACCTGTCCGCGCGGGTGCTGACCGAGGGCGGGGAGCCGCTGCCCGGCGTGTACGCGGCGGGCGAGGCGGCCGGGTTCGGCGGCGGCGGCGTCCACGGCTACCGCTCCCTGGAGGGCACGTTCCTCGGCGGCTGTCTCTTCTCCGGCCGTACGGCGGGCCGCGCAGCCGCGAAGGCGGTGGGGTAGGGGCGGGGGAGCCGCGTAGGGCTTCTTCGACGGAAGCTGGCGCCGGTCGCCCCCGGGGTGCTCTCATCAATGGCATGGACCGCAACCCCGGCGCCGCGGAGCCCCCCGCCGCCGATCCGGACACCACCGACCCGGACACCATCGGTCGCGGCGCCCCCGTCGGCCGCCGCGTCATCCTCGGCATGCTCGCCCTGGGCGCGGGCGGCATGGCCGCCGCCCCCTGGCTCCAGGCCCGCCTGGAGACCTTCCTGGCCGCGGCGGCCGACAACGACCCCACCGGGGTGACCGGGCTGCTGCCCAACGGCGGCGGGTTCCGGTACTACTCGGTGACCTCCTCCGTCCCCCACAAGGACGCCGACAGCTACCGGCTGACCGTCGGCGGGCTCGTGGACAAGCCCGCCGGCTACCGGCTCGCCGACCTCCGCGCGCTGCCCCAGCACCGCATCGTCCACGACGTCCAGTGCGTCACCGGCTGGCGCGTGCCGCACACCTCCTTCGAGGGCGTGCGCCTGGCCACGCTGCTCGACGCCGCCGGGGTCCGCCCGGGCGCCGGGGCCGTCCGGTTCACCTGCTTCGACGGGGCGTACAGCGAGAGCCTCACCCTCGAACAGGCCCGCCGGGACGACGTCCTGGTCGCGCTGCGGATGCGGGACGAGCCGCTGGGCCACTCCCACGGCGGCCCGGTGCGGCTGTACGTCGCCCCCATGTACTTCTACAAGTCGGCGAAATGGCTCTCCGGCATCGAGGTCACCCGCGACGTACAGCCGGGCTACTGGGAGCACCGCGGCTACGACGTGGACGCGTGGGTCGGCAAGTCGAACGGACGCGACGATGCCCCCACCACCTGACGCCCGCCCCGGCGGCGCCGCCCCCGCCCCCCGCGCCGCACGCTCCCGGCCCCGCACCCGCGTGGCCCGCTTCACCCCGGCCGAGCGCTGGATCCACCGCACCACCGCCGCCCTCCTGGGCGCCTGCGTGGTGAGCGCGGCCTGCCTGTATCTGCCCCAGCTCGCCGAACTCGTCGGCCGCCGGGTCCTGGTGGTCACGGTGCACGAGTGGACCGGCATCCTGACCCCGGTCCCCACCCTGCTGGGCCTGGCCTCCCGCGCCTTCCGCGCCGACCTCTCCCGCCTCAACCGCTTCGGCCCGCACGACCGCCGCTGGCTGCGCTCGGTGCTGCGGCGCGACTGGAGCGACGGGGCGCGCCCGGCGGGGAAGTTCAACGCCGGGCAGAAGCTGTACGCCGCCTATCTCAGCGGCGCCGTGCTGGTGATGGCGGGCACGGGGCTGCTGATGTGGTTCACCGGTCTGGCCCCGCTGGTGTGGCGCATCAGCGCCACCTTCGTCCACGACTGGCTGGCGCTGGCCGTCGGCGTCGTGCTGCTCGGGCACATCGCCATGGCGCTCGCCGACCCGGAGGCCCGGCGCGGGATGCGCACCGGCACGGTCGACCGGGCCTGGGCGGCCCGCGAGCACCCGCTGTGGCGCACCGGCGAGGACCGGGAGGACCGCCGGGACCGCGAGGGCCGCGAGGACACAAGCGTGAATTGAAAGCCGTCGCCCCGCCCCGATGCCATGATGCGACACACACCGTCAATTCCGAGGCCGGGAAAAGCCGGGGAACAGGAATGCCCGCATGGCCGTGAAAGGTCTCAGAAAAGCCATCGCACGATACGGGGCACCGACCGCGGGATGCGTCGTCGCGCTGCTCGCGCTGACCGGATGTCTCGGCTCGCCCGGCGCGCCGGAACGGCGGGGCGGGCTGTGGGTGAACCCGGACAACCCGGCGGCCCGGCACGCCCGTGACCAGCGGCGCGCCGGCCGGTACGCGGACGCGCGGCTCATGCGGCGGATCGCCGACGAGCCGCTGGCCGAATGGCTCGGCCCGAATCCGCGCGACCGGGTCAGGCTCGTCACCGAATCCGCCGCGCGGGAACACCGTACGCCGGTGCTGGTCGCTTATCACATTCCGTACCGGGACTGCGGGCATTACTCCGCGGGAGGGGCGAGGAACGACAGGGAATACCTTGACTGGATCCGGGAAATCGTCTCCGGAATCGGCGATCGAAAGGCGATTGTCGTATTGGAGCCCGACGCGGTGGCCCAGGTGGTCGACGGCTGTGTCCCCGAGCGGCTGCGGGGCCCGCGGCTGGCCCTGCTGCGCGACGCCGTCGCCATGCTCTCCGCGCCGCCCGGCACCCAGGTCTATCTCGACGCGGGGAACCCGGGGTGGATCCGGAACACCCAGCGGCTGGTGGAGCCGCTCTGGGAGAGCGGCATCGAGCAGGCGGACGGCTTCTCGCTGAACGTCTCCAACTTCCAGCCGACGCGGGTGACCCGCGCCTACGGCCACCGGCTGTCGACCCAGCTCGGCGGCGCCCACTTCATCATCGACACCAGCCGCAACGGCAACGGCCCGCTCACCCGCGGCGGGGAGGGCGGGGCCGACGACGCCAAGGGCGGCGCGCGGGACGACGCCAAGGGCGGCGGCGGAAGCGCGGGACATCCCGGCACCGGCGCGGGCACCCGCCATCGCGTCGTCGGCGGCGAGGAGAACTGGTGCAACCCCCCGGGCCGGGCGCTGGGCGAGCCCCCGAGCACCCGCACCGGCGACCCCTCCATCGACGCCTATCTGTGGATCAAGCGTCCCGGCGAGTCCGACGGGACCTGCAACGGCGGCCCCCCGGCCGGCCGTTGGTGGACGGAGTACGCCCTCGACCTGGCCCGCAACGCCAAGGCGCGCCACAGGTGACGGCGGGCGGGAGCGGGTGACGGCAGACGGGCGCGGATGAGGGCACGGGCCGTCAGCCCGCCCCGGCGTGGGCCTCGGCGCGCGCCTCCGCGGGCGCCTCGGCGCGGGCCGTCGGCACCGCCGCGGCGGTGCGCCGGGTGCGCCGCGCCAGCAACAGCCCGCCCACCCAGATGGCCATCGGCGCCAGGCACAGCCCCACCGCCAGCAGCGCCCAGGTGCGCATCGCCGCGTGGGTGTGCCCCAGGAACAGCGAGGCGACCAGCGAGCCGCCGAACACCGCGGCCCACACCAGATGGATACGGAAGGTGGACAGCTGGTCGGCGCTGGAGGAGTCGCCCTTCGGCGTGACCACGAACCGGCTTCTGCGCCGCAGCAGCGCGTCGCACAGCGACTTGGCGTAGATCGGGGCGGACAGCGCGGACAGCAGCATCCCCGCCACCCCGCCGGAGCCCTCCGGCTCGTGAGGGGAGACGTTGTGCCGCCGGTTCCACACGTACAGCCCGATCTGGAGCGCCGCGGCGTCGCTGTAGAGCATCATCCACATCTCCGCCGGGATGTGGATCCCGGAGGCGCCCAGCACCAGGAACAGCGCGCAGGACAGCGCCGACAGCATCCAGTTGAGCGCGGTCATCGGGTAGTACGCGATCATCAGCGAGTAGTTGAGCAGCTTCCCCGGCGACAGTGTGAACGGCGCCTTCCAGAACTGCTTGAGCACCGTCTCGTAGGTGCCCCGGCTCCAGCGCAGCTGCTGGGTGAAGAAGTCCGTCCAGGTGCTCGGGCCCTCCCCGACGGCCAGCACGTCCGGGGTGTAGACCGAGCGCCACTTCTTCCTGGTGACCGGGTTGCGGCGGCGGTGCAGCTCGAAGCCGGTGGCCATGTCCTCGGTGATCGAGTCGTACAGCCCGCCGATGCTCCGCAGCGCGGCGATGCGCACCGCGTTGTTGGTCCCGACGAACATGGGGCCGCCATACGCGTTTCCCGCCCGCTGGATCAGCGCGTGGAACAGGAACTGCTGGCTCTCGGCCGCTTTGGTGACCGCCGTGTCGTAATTGCCGTACACCTGCGGGCCGACCACAAAGGCGATATCCGGGTCGCGGAAGTAACCCATCATCCGCTCGAGGAAGTTGGGCAGCGGAACGTGATCGGTGTCCACGCAGGCCATGAATTCATAGTCGTCGCCATGGGCGTCCAGCCAGGCGTTGTAATTCCCGTGCTTGGTCTTCGCACGAAAGGGCCCCTTCGGCTGATTCCACTTCTCGACACCCTTGCGGGAGAAATGCCGGACGCCGAGCCGCGCGCACAGCTCCTTGACCTCGTCGTCGTTCCCCTCGTCCAGCAGCCATACGTCGAGCCACCCGGCGTGCCTGACCCGCATCGCCCCCTCCAGCGTCGCCCGGACCATCTCGATCGGCTCCTTGCCGGGCACGAAGCTGGTCAGAAACGCCACCCGGGTCCCCGGCTCGGCGGTCACCGGCACCGGGTCCCGGGCCACCAGCGTGGCGTGCGCGTTGGAGACCACGGTGAACAGGCGGAACGCCTCGATCAGCGCGATCGAGAGCAGCATCGTGGTGTCCGCCGCCGTCTCCCAGGCCGCCACATAGTCGCGGTGCACCCAGTGCTGCGGCTGGAGCAGCCACAGCAGCAGCAGCCCCGAACACACCGGCGCCGCGCACAGCAGCAGCGCCGCGCGGACGCGGTGCGGCTCCTGCGCCAGCAGGCTGCGGCAGCGCACCCGGTACGGGCGGCCGGGCGGCGGCTGGGTCAGCGGGCCCGCCAGTTGGCTGTACCGCTTGTACTCGTACGCCGCCGCGGGGCCCCGGCGGCGGGAGGTCGTCCCATGGTGCGCGGGCCGTGCGGGGCGCGGCGCGGCGCGGGGCGTGGCACCCGGCTCGGAAGCGTCTCTGACGGGCGTTGGTGCAGACATCTGGGCACTCCCGCGGGTCGCCTGGGACAAAATATCGCGCGGCGATGACCCGGACGGCTTACATTCGTCAGGTCATCGCGCGAGATGAGAAGGTAACAATCCCATGGGGAATGACTGTGCAAATCGGATTTTCGGCGCGCCTTGGCGCGCCCCGGTGCTCCCCGTCGCTTCCCGGCGCTGCCCGTCGTATTGGGCGGACCGCCACTCCGACGGCCTATAGCCGCGCGTCTTACGTGATTTACATCCCGACGTCTGTCATGGTCGGATGCGATTCGGCGTGCATGTTTCGACCGCGCGATCCGGGCTGCGTTTCGGCCGCGCGTTTCGGCTGCCGGGTTCGGCATGTGTGAGGAAGCCCGCGCCATGGGGCGGGCGCGATAGGAAAGATGGGGCCCGGTCGCCCGATGAGAGTGCTGCACATCATCTCGCGCCTCGGCGCTGGTGGCGCCGAGCAGCAACTGCGGCTGCTGCTGCGCCACCTGCCCGCCCGCTGTGACGTCCTCACCCTGTCCGCCCCCGGGGCCGCCGGCCACGGCATCCGGGCGGACGGGGTGCCCGTCACCCACCTGCCCCTGCGCGGCCGCGACCCGATGGCCCCGGCCCGGCTGGCGCGGTTCATCCGCGGCGGCGGCTACGACCTGGTCCACACCCATCTCCACCGGGCCTGCGTATACGGCCGGATCGCCGCCCGGCTGGCGGGCGTCGGCGCCGTGATCGCCACCGAACACAGCCTGGGCGACCGCCACATCGACGGCCGCCCGCACACCGTCGGCACCCGCGCCCGCTACCTCGCCGCCGAGCGCCTGGGCTCGGCGACCGTCGCCGTCTCGGCCGCCGTCGCCGACCGGCTCCGCGCCTGGGGCGTCGCCAACCACCGCATCCACCTGGTGCCCAACGGCCTGGACGCCCGCCACTTCCACTACACCCCGGCCGCCCGCGCCGCCGCCCGCGCCCGCCTCGGCATCCCCGCACATGCCTTCGTCGTCGGCGGGGTGGGCCGGCTGGTGGCGGCCAAGCGCTTCGACGTGGCGCTGCGGGCCGTCGCCGAGGTGCCCGAGGCCCGGCTGCTGCTGGTCGGCGACGGTCCCGAGCGCACCGCGCTGCACGACCTGGCCGCCTGGCTCGGGGTGGCCGACCGGGTCCGGCTGCTCGGCGAGCGCGACGGGGCGGTGGCCGGGACGGGGGACCGGCCCGCCGACATCCCCGGGCTGCTGGCCGCCATGGACGTCTTCGTCGCGCCGTCCGCGGAGGAGGCGTTCGGCATCGCCGCCGTGGAGGCCCTCGCGGCCGGGCTGCCGGTGCTCTACACCGTCTGCCCCGCCCTCGACGAACTGCCGCCCGGCGCCGCCCCCGGCGCCCACCGCATCGGCCCCGGCGCCGCCGCCCTGGCCGGCGCCCTGCGCGAATCCGCCGCCGCCGGCCCCGTACGGTTCCCGGTGCCCGCCGCCGTCGAGCGCTATGACATCGTCCGCACCGCCCGCCGGCTGGCGCTGCTGTACGAACGCTCCGTCAGCTGCGGGCCCGACGGCTGCGCCCGCGGCCCCGCCGTCACCCTGCGCTGGCCGCGGAGCGGTGCTCCTGCGGGCTGACCCCGCGCACCCGCTTGAAGGCCGAGCTGAGCGCGTACGGGCTGCCGTAGCCGACCCGCCGGGCCACCGCCCCGAGGGTCGCGTCCGGCTCCCGCAGCAGGTCGGCGGCCAGCGCCAGCCGCCAGCCGGTCAGATACGCCATGGGCGGCTCGCCGACCAGCTCGGTGAAGCGCCGGGCCAGCGCCGCCCGGGAGACCCCGGTCCGCTCGGCCAGCAGGGCCACCGTCCACGGATGGGCCGGATGGTTCTGGAGCAGCCGCAGGGCGCGGCCCACCACCGGGTCGCCCAGCGCCCGATACCAGGCCGGGGCCCGCGCCTCCGGCCGGGCGAACCACGCCCGCAGCACGGAGATCAGCACCAGGTCGAGCAGCCGGTCCAGCACGGCCGTCTGGCCCGCCTCGTCCTTGACGATCTCCTCGCCCAGCCACGACAGCAACGGTGAGCCGCACTCCTCGCCCGGCAGCACCAGCAGCGGCGGCAGCGCGTCCAGCAGCCGCCGGCTGATCTCCCCGTCCATCCGGTACGTACCGACCAGCATCGTCGCCGAGCCGTGCTCGCTGTTGCCCCAGGTGCGCACCCCCAGCGCCATCCGCTCGGCCAGATCCTCGCCCTCGGCGGTGCGGCACACCTCGCCGGGCAGGATCCAGGCCTGCGGCCTGGTGGCCGGATCATCGGCCACCGTGTACGGGTCGGGGCCGCGCACGATCGCGACGTCCCCCGGAACCAGCCGCACCCCTTTTTCCGGGTCGCCACCCTCCGGGACCACCCATGCCTCGCCGCGCGCCACGGTCATCACACACAGCGGGGCCCGGTCCTCGATCCGCACGGACCAGGGCGGTTCCATGACCATACGGAGCAGAAACGCCCCCCGGGCTCTCGGCCCGTCCAGCAGGCCGGCCAGTGGATCCATGGCGCCCGCTACCGCCGTTCGAGGGCGGCCGTGGAGCCCCGTACCACCAGATGCGTCGGCAACACCCGCTGCGGGGGCTGCTCGCCCTCGGCGGCGGGGGTGGCCAGCATGCGGAACAGCAGATCGACGGCGGCCCGCGCGCCGTGCGCCTTGGGCACCGAGACCGTGGTCAGCGGCGGCGCCGCCATCCCGGCCAGGGCGATGTCGTCGCAGCCCACCACGCTCATCTCGTCCGGCACCCGCACCCCCCGCACCGCGAACCTGCTCATCAGACCGAACGCGACGATGTCGTCGAACGCCAGCACCGCGCTCGCCCCGCTGGCCAGCACCACATCGGCGGCCCCGGTGACCCCGCCGTCGAAGTGCGGCGCCACACTCCCCACCTGCACGATCTCCACCAACCCTGACGCGGCCACCGCCGCCACCCCGGCCGCCCGCTCCCGCGCGGCCCACGAGCTGCGCGGCCCTCCGACATAGGCGATCCTGCGGTGGCCCAGCGCGTGCAGATGGGTCAGCGCGTCGGTGATCCCCTCCACCAGGTCGGCCGTGACGCATCCGAACCCCGGCTCCTTTCGGTGCAGCAGCACGATCGGCTTGTCGGTGAGCTCGCCCAGCGACCCCAACTCCTCGCCGCTCAGATGCGGGGAACACAGCACGATCCCGTCCACCTGCGGGGCCAGGGTGCGGATCGCGTCCAGCTCCAGGCCCTCGTCCCGCTCGGCGTCGCTCAAGAACACCGTGTGGCCGAGCCCCCGGGCCCGCGCCTGCACCCCCTTGCAGATGTCCGCGAAGAAGGGGTTCAGCAGATCCGGGACGATCACGCCCAGGTGGCCCGTGCGCCCGGTGATCAGCCCGCGCGCGGCCTGGTTGGGCTGATAGCCGAGCCGGTCGGCGGCGGCCCGGACCCGCTCGCGCGTCACGGGGCTCACCGTCCCGCCGGGCGTCAGGGCCCGCGACACGGTGGACGGGGACACCCCCGACGCCTTCGCGACGTCCCGAATCGTCACCTGCACGCCCCGAGGTTGACACCCCGTTCCACCCGCGTCAAACATCGTCCCCCCAGGCCACCACCGGCTTCACGGTGTTAGGAACTCTTAAGACGCCCTTGTGAGACTTGCGCGGACCGGTTTTCGTACCTGTCCACGCTTGAATCGAGGCACCGTGTCTCCTTCGGAAGCCACGTCCACTTCATCCACCGCAGCCGCGTCTCCCGACTTCCTCGATCCGTCCTTCTGGGCCCGGCCGCTCGATGAGCGTGCGGCGGTGTTCGAGAGGCTGCGTGGGCTGCCGCACCCCGAATTGGTGTCGCCGCGGCTGCCCTGGGGGCCGATGGCATCCGGCTATTACGCGCTGGCGAAACACGCGGACATCGCCGAGGTGAGCCGGCGCCCTCAGGACTTTTCGTCCGAGGGCGCCACCACGATGCTGACGCCGGAGATGGAAGAGTTCTACGGCTCCATGATCACCATGGACAATCCGGAGCACGCCAGGTTACGGCGCATCGTGGCGCGGTCGTTCGGCCGCAACATGGCGCCCAGGTTCGATGCCATTGCCCGTCAGGTGGCCCGGCGGATCGTGGACGAGCTCATCGAGCGCGGGCCCGGCGACTTCGTCCGCCCGGCGGCGGAGATGCCCATCGCCGTGCTCAGCACCATGATGGGCATTCCCAGTGAGGACTACGAATTCCTCTTCGAGCGGACGAACATCATCATGGGCGGGCTCGACCCCGAGGTCGCGGCCAGCCCCGAGGACGCGGCGGCCGCCGTGCTGGGCGCCCTGCGGGACCTCGGGGACTACATCGGACGGCTCCGCGAGGACCGGCTCGCCCGCCCCAGCAACGATGTCATCACCAAGCTGGTCCAGGTACAGGACGACGGAGAACAACTCACCCGCCAGGAACTGGTCTCCTTCTTCATCCTCCTCGTCAACGCCGGCATGGAGACCACCCGCAACTCCATCGCCCAGGCCCTGGTGCTGCTCACCGCCCACCCGGACCAGCGGCAACTTCTGCTGTCGGACTTCGAACGCCATGCGAAGGGCGCCGTCGAGGAGATCCTCCGGGTGGGTACCCCCATCAACTGGATGCGCCGGACCGCCACCGGCGACATCGAGATGAACGGCCATCGGTTCCGCAAGGGCGACCAGGTTTTCCTCCTCTACTGGTCCGCGAACCACGACGGACACGTCTTCGAGGATCCGTACCGCTTCGACATCACCCGGGACCCCAATCCGCATCTGTCATTCGGCGCGGTGGGGCCGCACTTCTGTCTCGGCGCCCATCTCGCCCGGATCGAGATCATCGCCATGTACCGAGAACTCCTGGCCTCACTCCCGGACATCCGCTCGGAGGGCGAGCCCATCCGCCTGGATTCCAGCTTCGTCGAGGGCTTCAAAGGTCTGAACTGCACGTTCTGACGCTAAAAGAGAGGAGGCGCCAGCGATGGCGAAGGACGAGGCGAAGCTTCTCGACCACCTCAAGTGGGTGACGGCAGAACTGCGTGACACTCGGCAGCGTCTGCGCGAAGCGGAGTCCGCCGAACCCGAGCCGATCGCGATCGTCGGAATGGCCTGCCGGTTTCCCGGCGGGGTTGAGAACCCGGACGACTTGTGGAATCTGGTGGCGGCCGGAGGCGAAGGGCTGGTCGATTTCCCGGAGGACCGCGGCTGGGATCTGGAGAACCTGTTCGATCCCGACCCGGACCGGCCGGGGACGAGTTATGCGCGCCAGGGCACCTTTCTGCGCGGCGCCGGAGGCTTTGACGCCGAATTCTTCGGGATATCGCCGCGTGAAGCGGTGGTGATGGACCCCCAGCAGCGCGTGTTGCTGGAGGTCGCCTGGGAGACCTTCGAACACGCCGGCATCGACCCGCACGGCCTCGCGGGCAGCAGCACGGGCGTCTACGCCGGGGTGACCTCACAGGACTACATGGTGCTCACCGCCATGGCCGCCAATGACGTGGAGGGATACGCCGCCACCGGAAACCTCGCCTGTGTCCTGTCCGGGCGGGTGTCCTATGAGTTGGGGCTCGAGGGGCCGGCGGTGACGGTGGACACGGGGTGTTCGTCGTCATTGGTGGCGCTGCATTCCGCCGTGCAGGCGCTGCGCGGTGGCGAGTGCTCGCTGGCGCTGGCGGGTGGCGTGACGGTGATGGCGACGCCGGGTGCGTTTGTGGAGTTTTCGCGGCAGCGGGGGTTGGCGGCGGACGGGCGGTGCAAGTCGTTCGCGGCGGCGGCGGATGGTACGGGGTGGGGCGAGGGTGTCGGGCTGTTGCTGCTGGAGCGGCTGTCGGACGCGCGGCGCAACGGCCACAAGGTGTGGGGGGTGGTGCGGGGCTCGGCGATCAACCAGGACGGTGCCAGCAATGGGCTGACGGCGCCGAACGGTCCGTCGCAGCAGCGGGTGATCCGGCAGGCGCTCGCGAACGCGCGGCTGTCGCCCGCCGATGTGGACGCGGTCGAGGCGCATGGGACGGGCACCACGCTTGGCGATCCGATCGAGGCGCAGGCGTTGCTGGCCACCTACGGTCAGGGGCGGGCGGCCGAGCGGCCGTTGCTGCTGGGGTCGGTCAAGTCCAACATCGGTCACACCCAGGCGGCCGCCGGAGTGGCGGGCATCATCAAGATGGTCATGGCGATGCGGCACGGGCTGTTGCCCAAGACCCTGCACGTGGACGAGCCGACGCCGCATGTGGACTGGAGCGGCGGAGCGGTCGAACTGCTCAGGGAGGCGACGGCCTGGCCGGACGCGGAGCGCCCCCGGCGGGCGGCTGTCTCGTCGTTCGGCATCTCCGGCACCAACGCCCATGTGATTCTGGAAGAGGCCACAGCACCGGCGGCGGACGTGGCGACCACCGAGCCGACGGTCCCCGGTGGCGTGGTGCCGTGGGTGGTCTCGGGGCGGTCGGCGGCGGCGCTGCGGGCCCAGGCGGAGCGGTTGGCGGAGTTCGCCGAGCAGACCTTCGCCGACCCGCCCGAGGTGGGCTGGTCGCTGGCGGCGGGCCGGGCGATGCTCGACCACCGGGCGGTGGTCGTCAGCGACGACCGGGAGGAGTTGCTGGCCGGTCTGAGGGCGCTGGCCGTGGGGGCGCCGTTCGGTGGTGTGGTGACCGCGGAGCCGGTGGCCGGGGGTGCCGGGCCGGTGCTGGTGTTCCCGGGCCAGGGCGGTCAGTGGCGGGGGATGGGGGTGGAGTTGCTGGACTTCTCCCCGGTGTTCGCGGCGCGGATCGCGGAGTGCGAGGCGGCGCTGTCGCCGTTTGTGGACTGGTCGCTGACGGCGGTGCTGCGGGGCGAGGGCGGGGTGGACGCGTCGCGGGTGGATGTGGTGCAGCCGGCGTTGTGGGCGGTGATGGTCTCGTTGGCTGAGGTGTGGCGCTCCCATGGTGTGGTGCCTGCGGCGGTGGTGGGGCATTCGCAGGGCGAGATCGCGGCGGCCGTGGTGGCCGGGGCGCTGTCGCTGGAGGCCGGGGCGCGTGTCGTGGCGGTGCGTTCGCAGGCGTTGCGGGTGTTGTCGGGGCGGGGCGCGATGGCTTCGCTCGCGGTGGGTGCGGGGGAGGCCGAGGAGGCGATCGGCGGGCGTGAGGGTGTGGTCGTGGCGGCGGTGAACGGGCCGGGGTCGACCGTGATCTCGGGTCCGCCCCAGCCGGTGGCCGAGGTGGTGGCGGCGGTGGAGTCGGCCGGTGGGCGGGCGCGGCTCATCGATGTCGATTACGCCTCGCACGGCCCGCAGGTCGACGAGATCGCCGAGGATCTCGTGGCGCTGCTGGGGGAGATTACTCCGGTGGAAACGGCCACGGCGTTCTACTCGACGGTGACCGGTGGCCGGGTGGAGACCACGGCGCTGGACGCGGCGTACTGGGTGGAGAACCTGCGCCGTCAGGTCCGGTTCGGCACCGCGGTGGAGGCGGTCCTGGGCGAGGGGTACCGGGTGCTGGTGGAGGCCGGCCCGCATCCGGTACTGAGCGTGGGCATCCAGGAGACCGCCCAGGCATGCGATATCGCGGTGGCCACGGTGCCCACCCTCCAGCGTGACCAGGGCGGCCCGGCGCAGCTGGCCCGGGCCCTGGCCCAGGCCTTCGCAGCCGGGCTGCCCGTGGACTGGAAGACCTGGTACGGCGTGACCGCAGCCGCGCCACCCGTCCTCGACCTGCCCACCTACCGCTTCCAACACCAGCACTACTGGCTGAAGCCGGGTACCTGGGCGGGGGCCGAGGGAAAGGGCTCCGCAGAGGACGAGCGCTTCTGGAGCGCCGTTGAGAGCGGCGATCTCGCCGGGCTCGAGGCATCGCTGCGCGTGGGGGAGGACGCCGCGCGACACGTGCTGGCTCCCGCGCTGCCGGTGCTGGCGGAGTGGCGTCGGCGTACCCGGGATCAGGCCCGGATCGACGCATGGCACTACCGGACCGCCTGGTCCGCCGTCACCGGCCTGGACGCGGCTCCCCGGCTGAGCGGCACATGGTTGCTGGTCGTCCCCGAGAAGTGGGCCGGGGACGCCGCGGTCGAGACGGTCACCCAGGCGCTCGAAGGCCATGGGGCGGAGTGCGTGCTCCTCCCGCTGGCCCCGGGGGACCAGGCGCGCGGCCCCCTCGCCGAGCGGCTGCGGCAACTGGAGGGCCGGCCCGAGATCGCCGGTGTGATCAGCGCCTTGAGCCTCGACGAGGCCGTACACCCGGAGCACCCGCATCTGCCGATGGGACTGGCCGGGACGCTCGCCCTGGTGCAGGCGCTGGACGAGGTGGACTTCGGCGGGCGCCTGTGGTGTGTGACGCGCGGCGGTGTGTCCGCCGCCGGGGACGGCGCCGTAAGCCCGGTGCAGGCCCAGGTGTGGGGTCTGGGCCGCGTGGTGGCGCTGGAGTATCCGAAGCGGTGGGGCGGCCTGATCGATCTTCCGGCGGTGGCGGAGGAGGGCACGGCGGGCCGGCTGGCCGCGGTGGTGGCCGAGGGCGCGGAGGACCAGGTCGCGCTGCGTGCGGAGGGCGTGCTGGGGCGTCGCCTGCGTGCGGCGTCGGCGGGTGCGCCGGGTGCGGAGTGGCGCATCGACGGCTCCGTTGTGGTGACCGGCGGGACGGGCGGGGTGGGCGGCCGGGTCGCCCGGTGGGTCGTGGAGCGGGGCGCGCGCCATGTGATCCTGGCAGGCCGCCGGGGCTCCGCCGCGCCGGGGACCGAGGCGCTGACGGCGGAGCTGGAGGCGCTGGGCGCCTCGGTGGACGTGGTGGCCTGCGATGTCGCGGACCGCGACGAGGTGGCCGCGCTGCTGGCGCGGGCGCCGGAAGAGCATCCGCTCCGTGGGGTCTTCCACGCCGCGGGGGTCGGCGACTACACCCCGGTCAGCGACCTGGACCCGGACCGGGTGGCGCAGGTGGCGGCGGCGAAGGCGGGGGGTGCGCGATGGCTCGATGAGCTGACGCGCGACATGGACGTGTCGGCCTTTGTGCTGTTCTCCTCCGGCGCGGCCAGTTGGGGCAGCGGGCAGCAGGGTGCGTACGCGGCGGCCAACGCGTACCTGGACGCGCTGGCCGAACGCCGCCGCGCCGAGGGCCTGCCGGGTCTGTCGGTGGCATGGGGCCCGTGGGGCGAGGTCGGCATGACCGCCGGCGACGCGGTGGCGGCCTTCTTCCGCGAGCGGGGGCTGACCGCCATGGCTCCCGAGTTGGCGCTGCGGGTACTGGGCGATGCCCTGGGCCGCGGCGAGACGGCGTTGACGGTGGCCGACTTCGACTGGCGGCGCTTCGCCGCGGCGTTCGCCGGGCAGCGCGTCAGCAGGCTGCTCGCCGAGATTCCCCAGGCCGTCGAACTGCTGGAGAAGGAGACGCCGTCCGAGGACAGCCCGCTGCGCAAGCAACTGGCCGCGGCCGTCGCGGAGCAGCGGCACCAGATGCTCACGCAGCACATCCGCGCCCTGGCGGCCGGGGTGCTGGGCCACTCGGGCCCGGACGCGATCTCCGCGACCAAGCCGTTCTTCGAGATGGGCTTTGACTCGCTGACCGCTGTCGAGCTGCGCAACCGGCTCAGCGCCAGCGCCGGGATGCCGCTGCCCACCACACTGATCTTCGACTACCCCACCGCGGACGACCTGGCCCGTTACGTCCTCGCGGAAATCTCCGGCCTCCAGACGGCCGTGACCGGCACGGTCACGCCGGTCGGGGAATCGGACGAGCCGATCGCGATCGTCGGTATGGCCTGCCGGTTCCCGGGCGGGGTGAGCAGCCCCGAACAGCTCTGGGACCTCGTGGCCACGGGCCGGGACGCGATGTCGCCCTTCCCGGCCGACCGAGGCTGGCGTCTCGACACGCTGTACGACCTGGACCCGGACCGCCCCGGCACCAGCTATGTGCGCGAGGGGGGATTCCTCCACGACGCGGGGGGTTTCGACGCGGAGTTCTTCGGGATCTCGCCGCGTGAGGCGGTGGGGATGGACCCTCAGCAGCGGCTGTTGCTGGAGACCGCCTGGGAGACGTTCGAGCGCGCCGGGATCGACCACGGCTCGCTGCGCGGCAGCGACACTGGTGTCTATGTCGGCGCGACCCTCTTCGACTATCTGTCGATCATCGGGATCTCCAGCATGGACATGGAGGGCTACACCGGCACGGGCAACCTCGGCTGTGTGCTGTCGGGGCGGGTGTCCTATGTGCTGGGGCTCGAGGGGCCGGCGGTGACGGTGGACACGGGGTGTTCGTCGTCGTTGGTGGCGCTGCACTCGGCGGTGCAGGGGTTGCGCGGCGGTGAGTGTTCGCTGGCGTTGGCGGGCGGTGTGACGGTGATGGCGACGCCGGGTGCGTTTGTGGAGTTTTCGCGGCAGCGGGGGTTGGCGGCGGACGGGCGGTGCAAGTCGTTCGCGGCGGCGGCGGATGGTACGGGGTGGGGCGAGGGTGTCGGGCTGTTGCTGCTGGAGCGGCTGTCGGACGCGCGGCGGAACGGCCACAAGGTGTGGGGGGTGGTGCGGGGTTCGGCGATCAACCAGGACGGTGCGAGTAACGGCCTGACGGCGCCGAACGGCCCGTCGCAGCAGCGGGTGATCCGGCAGGCGCTCGCGAACGCGGGGTTGTCGACGGCGGACGTGGATGTCGTCGAGGCGCATGGGACGGGCACCACGCTTGGCGATCCGATCGAGGCGCAGGCGTTGCTGGCCACCTACGGTCAGGGGCGGGCGGCCGAGCGGCCGTTGCTGCTGGGGTCGGTCAAGTCCAACATCGGTCACACCCAGGCGGCTGCCGGAGTGGCGGGCATCATCAAGATGGTCATGGCGATGCGGCACGGGGTGGTGCCCAAGACGCTGCACGTGGACGAGGCGACACCGCATGTGGACTGGGGCGGCGGGGCGGTCGAACTGCTCAGGGAGGCGACGGCCTGGCCGGAGGTGGAGCGCCCCCGGCAGGCGGGCGTGTCGGCGTTCGGTATCTCCGGGACGAACGCGCACGTGATCGTGGAAGAGGCTCCCAAGGAGCCGGAGGTTCCGACCGAGTCCGGCGCGGTGCCGGTCGGTGGTGTGGTGCCGTGGGTGGTCTCGGGACGGTCGGCGGCGGGGCTGCGGGCCCAGGCCGCGCGGCTGGCGGAGTTCGCCGAGCGGACCGCCGCCGATGAGGCGGAGGTCGGCTGGTCGCTGGTGGCCGGCCGAGCCACGCTGGAACACCGCGCGGTGGTCGTCGGCCAGGACCGGAAGGAGCTGCTGGCCGGGTTGACGGCGCTGGCCGAGGGCGAGCCGTCCGGCGGTGTGGTGACCGCCGAGCCGGTGGCCGGGGGCGCCGGTCCGGTGCTGGTGTTCCCGGGCCAGGGCGGTCAGTGGCGGGGGATGGGCGTGCAACTGCTCGACGCCTCGCCGGTGTTCGCGGCGCGGATCGCCGAGTGCGAGGCCGCGCTGTCGCCCTTCGTGGACTGGTCGCTCACGGCGGTGCTGCGGGGCGTCGACGAGACGGCGGACATCGACCGGGTGGACGTGGTGCAGCCCGCGTTGTGGGCGGTGATGGTCTCGCTGGCGGAGGTGTGGCGCTCCCATGGCGTGGCGCCCGCGGCGGTGGTGGGGCATTCGCAGGGCGAGATCGCGGCGGCCGTGGTGGCCGGGGCGCTGTCGCTGGAGGACGGGGCGCGGGTTGTCGCTGTGCGCTCGCAGGCGTTGCGGGTGTTGTCGGGCCGGGGTGCGATGGCCTCGCTCGCGGTGGGCGCGGAGGAGGCCGAGGAGGCGATCGGCGGGCGTGAGGGTGTGGTCGTGGCGGCGGTGAACGGGCCCGGGTCCACGGTGATCTCGGGTCCGCCCGGGGCGGTGGCCGAGGTGGTGGCGGCGGTGGAGTCGGCCGGTGGGCGGGCGCGGCTGGTCGATGTGGACTACGCCTCGCACGGCCCGCAGGTCGACGAGATCGCCGAGGAGCTGGTGGCGTCGCTGGGAGACGTCAAGCCCGCCGGCACCGGGGTGGCGTTCTATTCGACGGTGACCGGTGGCCGGGTGGAGAGCACGGTGCTGGACGCGGCGTACTGGGTGGAGAACCTGCGCCGTCAGGTCCGGTTCGGCACCGCGGTGGAGGCGGTGCTGGCCGACGGATACCGGGTGCTGGTGGAGGCCGGTCCGCATCCGGTGCTGAGCGTGGGCATCCAGGAGACCGCCCAGACGCTGGACCTTCCCGTGGCCACGGTGCCCACTCTCCAGCGTGACCAGGGTGGCCCGGCGCAGCTGGCCCGGGCCCTGGCCCAGGCCTTCGCCGCCGGGCTGCCCGTGGACTGGAAGACCTGGTACGGCGTGACCGCAGCCGCGCCACCCGTCCTCGACCTGCCCACCTACCCCTTCCGACACCAGCACTACTGGATCGACCCCGCCACCATCGGCGGCCAGGGCGATCCCCACAGCCTCGGCCTGACCTCCGCCGACCACCCGCTGCTCGGCGCCGCCGTGCGGGTCGCCGAGAGCGAGGAGATCGTGCTGACGGGCCGGATCTCCACCGCCGGACACCCCTGGGTGGCCGACCACGCCGTGGCCGGTTCGGTGTTCCTGCCCGGCACGGCGTTCGTCGACCTCGCCGTGCGCGCGGGGGACGAGGCAGGCTGCGACCGCGTCGAGGAACTGGTCCTGGAAACCCCCCTGATCCTCCCCGAAGAGGGGGCGCTCCAGCTCCAGCTCGTCGTCTCCGCGCCAGGCCAGGACGGCGGTCGAGCCTTCACCGTCCACGCGCGCGCCGAGGGCGACGACGCCGCCGACCGGCCCTGGACCCGGCACGCGAGCGGCACCCTCACCACAGGCGCCCGGCCGGACGACTTCGACTTCGCCCAGTGGCCGCCGACCGGTGCCGAGCCGGTGCCGCTGGACGGTCTCTACGCGGGCCTGGCCGAGGCGGGCTACGGCTACGGCCCGGCGTTCCGCGGCCTGAAGGCGGCCTGGCGCCGCGGTGACGAGGTGTTCGCCGAGGCCGCGCTCGCCGAGGAACTGCGCGGCGACGCGGGGCGGTTCGGTCTGCACCCCGCCCTGCTGGACGCAGCGCTCCAGGCCGGCGGCATCGGGAAGGGCGGTGCGCTCGACGGGCAGCTGCTGCTGCCGTTCACCTGGACCGGAGTGTCGCTGTACGCCACCGGCGCCGCCGCGCTGCGGGTCCGGATGGTTCCAGGCGGCGACGGGGTGGCCCTGAGCGTTGCGGACCCCTCGGGCCGCCCGGTCGCGTCCGCCGAGGCGGTGGTCTCCCGCCCGGTCTCCATCCGGCAGTTGCGCCGCGGCGGTGCCGAGCTCGACTCGCTGTACCGCGTCGAGTGGGTCTCCACCGAGTACGAGCCCGAGCCCGGGGTGTTCGCCGGCCGTACGTGGGACGTGGTGGGTGCCGGCGGCCTCGGCATCGAGGACGCACTGGAACGCGCAGGACACACCGTCCGCACCACCCGGGACCTCGCGGAGCTGGCGCGGTCCGTCGACGACGGGACACCCCTGGCCGACCTGGTGGTACTGGACTGCGCCCCGCTCGCCGGTGGCGGAACCGAAGCCGACCCCGGACTCGCCGACGCGGTCCACGACGAGACCGAACGGCTGCTCGGCGTCGTCCAACGCTGGCTCGGGGACGAGCGGTTCGGCGACTCCCGGCTGGCGCTGGTGACCCACGGCGCCCAGTCGACCAGCGGCGACGAGCGCGTCGCCGACCTGGTGCACGCACCGCTGTGGGGCCTGGTGCGCTCGGCGCAGATCGAGAGCTACGACCGGCTCGTGCTGGTGGACCTGGAGGACGGCGACCAGGACGCGGCCGGCCTGCTGCCCCGCGCCCTCGCCGTGGCGCTCGGGGCGGGCGAGCCCCAGGTGGCGGTGCGCCGCGGCCGTCTGGTCGTCCCGCGCCTGGCCCGTATCGGCAAGGACACCGCCCTCACCCCGCCGGACGTGCCCGGCTGGCGCCTCGACACAGCCTGTCCCGGCACTCCCGGCACTCCCGTCGCTCCGGACCAGTTGGCCCTGGTGCCGCACCCCGAGGCGGCCGGGCCGCTGGGGGAGGGCCAGGTCCGCATCGCTGTGCGGGCCGCGGGCCTCAACCCCCACGACGTCGTCGCGGGCCCGGACCCGCTTCCCGACCAGCAGCCCATGGGCGGTGAGGGGGCCGGGGTCGTCGTCGAGACGGGGCCCGGTGTCATCGGACTCGCCCCCGGCGACCGTGTGATGGGCGTCTTCCCTCGTGCGTTCGGCCCGCTGGCCGTCGCCGACCAGGGGAGCCTCGTACCCGTCCCCGCCGGCTGGTCCTACGCCCGGGCCGCCGCCGTGCCCCTGGCGTTCCTCACCGCCTACTGCTGCCTCGCCGAGCCCGCCGAGGTCCGTGAGGGCGACGTGGTGCTCGTCCACGGGGCCGCCGGTGGCGTCGGCATGGCCGCCGTGCAACTGGCCCGGCATCTCGGCGCCGAGGTCTATGCCACCGCCGATGAGAGCGAGTGGGACGCCCTGCGCGCCCTCGGCCTGGACGACGACCACCTGGCCTCCTCCCGGACCCTCGACTTCGAGGACCGGGTGCGCGCCGCCACCGGCGGCCGGGGCGTGGACGTGGTGCTGAACTCCCTCGCCCAGGAGTTCAGGGACGCCTCGCTGCGCCTGCTGCGCGACGGCGGCCGGTTCGTGGAGCCGGGCCGGACCGAGGTCCGCGATGCCGCACAGCTCCACGAACCAGGCGCCGCCCACCCGGGCATCGGCTACCGGGTGTTCACGGGGGCCGATCCGCGACGGGTCCGCGCGCTCCTCACCGAGGTCGTGGGCCTCATGGAGCGGGGCGTGCTGCGTCATCTGCCCCTACGGACCTGGGATCTGCGCCTCGCCCCCGACGCGTTCCGGTATCTGAGCCGGGCCCGGCACACCGGCAAGGCCGTGCTCACACTCCCGGCGCCCCTCGACCCCGAGGGCACCGTGCTGATCGTCGGCGGCACCGGCACGATCGGCGGCATGCTCGCCCGCCACCTGGTCACCACCCACGGCGTTCGCCACCTCCTGGTGACCGGCCGGCGGGGTGCCGAGGCGCCCGGCGCGGACGCGCTGCGCGAGGAACTGTCCGCTCTGGGGGCGGAGGTGACCATCGCCGCCTGCGATGCCGCCGACCGCGACGCGCTGGCGGCGCTGCTCGCGGACATCCCCGCCGAGCACCCGCTGACCGGCGTGATCCACGCCGCCGGTGTGGTGGACGACGGCACCGTCCCCTCCCTCACGCCCGAGCAACTGCACACCGTGCTGCGGCCCAAGGTGGACGCGGCGGTCAACCTGCACCAGCTGATCCGTGAAGACGATCTCGCGGCGTTCGTGATGTTCTCCTCGACGGGCGGCCCGGGGGGCGCCGCGGGCCAGGGCAACTACGCGGCGTCGAACGCCTTCCTCGACGCCCTCGCCCAGGACCGCCGGGCCGCCGGGCTGCCCGGTCAGTCGCTGGCCTGGGGCCACTGGGAGCAGAGCAGCGGCATCACCGGCACCCTGGGCGAGCGCGACATCGCCCGCATGGAGCGCTCCGGTGTGCGCGCGCTCTCCTCCGACCAGGGTCTCGCCCTGTTCGACGCGGCCGGGCGCCGGCCCGAGAGCCTGCTGATGCCCGCCCGCCTCGACCCGGAGGTACTGCGGGACCTCGCCGGCGCCCAGGTCCTGCCCCGCGTCCTCAGCGGCCTGGTGCGGGCGGCACCCGTCCGGCGCGCCACCGCGGCGGCGCAGTACGCGGCCGGGGACGCCCAGCCGATGGCGGAGCGCCTGGCGGGCATGTCCGCCGCCGAGCAGGGCCGCACCCTGCTGGAACTGGTGCGCCGCAACGTGGCGGCGGTGCTCGGGCTCGGCGACGTCCTCGCCGTCGACCCGGCGCGGCCCTTCAAGGAGATCGGCTTCGATTCGCTGACCGCCGTCGAGCTGCGCAACCGGCTCAGCCAGGCCACCGACACCAAGCTGCCCTCCACTCTCGTCTTCGACATCCCCACCCCGGCGCTGCTCGCCGAGCACCTGCGCGAACAGCTCGTCTCCGAGGGGCTGAGCGGGGCGGAGGCCCTTGTTCAGGAACTGGACCGGCTGGAGGAACACGTCGACCTGCTCGCGGACGACACGGAACGGGACACCGTGACAGCCCGGCTCGAGGCGCTGCTGACACGGTGCCGCCAGAAACCCGCGGCGGAGAGCAACGGCGTCGCGGAGCGGCTCCAGGACGCCTCGGCCGACGAAGTCCTGCAATTCATCGACTCCCACCTGGGAAGGGCCTGAAAGAGGACCGCCATGGCGAACCAGGAACAGCTCGTCGACTACCTCAAACGAGTGGCGACCGATCTGCATGACACTCAGCAGCGCCTCCGCGAGGTGGAGGCCCGGGACCGCCAGCCGATCGCGATCGTCGGCATGGCCTGCCGGTTCCCTGGTGGAGCGGACACTCCGGAGGCCCTGTGGGAGCTGGTGTCCGCGGGCCGTGACGCGGTCTCCGCCATGCCGGACGACCGGGGCTGGGACCCTGGCATGTTCAACGACTCGGGCGAGACGGGCACCAGCTATGTGCGCGAGGGCGGATTCGTCCGCGGCATGGCAGACTTCGACGCCGACTTCTTCGACATCTCGCCGCGCGAGGCGCTCGCGATGGACCCGCAGCAGCGCCTGCTGCTGGAGACCGCCTGGGAAGCCATCGAGCGCGCCCGTATCGACGTGACCTCCCTGCGCGCCACAAAGACCGGCGTCTTCATCGGCGGATCCACCATCTACTACGCCGGCACCGGCGCCGGCGCGCCGCAGGACGTCGCCGGGTACATGGCCACCGGGCTGGCCGCGAGCTCGATGTCGGGCCGCATCTCCTACACCTTCGGCTTCGAGGGCCCCTCCTTCACGGTGGACACCGCCTGCTCGTCGTCCGGGGTGGCCCTGCATCTGGCGGTGCAGTCGCTGCGCAAGGGCGAGAGCTCGCTGGCGCTGGCCGGCGGGGTGTGTGTGATGGCAACACCCGGCACCTTCCTGGAGTTCAGCAAGTTGAACGGGCTGGCCGCCGACGGCCGGTGCAAGGCGTTCGCGGCGGCGGCCGACGGCTTCGGGCCCGGCGAGGGCGTGGGCGTCCTGCTGGTGGAGCGGCTGGCGGACGCCCAGCGCCTCGGACACCCGGTGCTCGCCGTGATCCGCGGCTCCGCGATCAACCAGGACGGCGCATCCAACGGCCTGACCGCGCCCCACGGCCCCGCCCAGGAACGCGTCATCCGCGCCGCGCTGGCCGACGCCCAGCTGTCCGCCCGGGACATCGACGTGGTGGAGGCGCACGGCACCGGCACCTCGCTGGGCGACCCCATCGAGGCACAGGCGCTGATCGCCGCGTACGGCAGAAGGCGCGGCGAAGGCGTCCCGCTGTGGCTCGGCTCGGTCAAGTCCAACATCGGGCACACCCAGGCCGCCGCCGGCATGGCCGGGGTGATCAAGATGGTGCAGGCGCTGCGGCACGGCGTCCTGCCGAGCACCCTGCACGTGGACGAACCCACCCATCAGGTGGACTGGTCCGAGGGCACCGTGAAGGTGCTGACCGAGGCGCGGCCGTGGCCCGGGACCGGCGGCCCGCGCCGGGCCGGGGTCTCCTCCTTCGGCATGAGCGGCACCAACGCGCATGTCATCCTCGAAGAAGCCCCCGAGGCCTCCAACGCGGCGGAGCCCGCCCCCGCCACCGAGCTGCCGGTGGTCCCGTGGCTGGTGTCCGGGCGCGGCGAGGCGGCGCTGCGCGCCCAGGCCGCCCGGCTGCGCGACTTCCTCACCGAGCGGCCGGAAGCCGGCCCGACCCGTGTCGGGCTCGCCCTGGCCGGTTCGCGCGCCGCCCAGTCGCACCGGGCCGCCGTGGTCGCCGCCGACCGCGACGCCCTGCTGGCCGGGCTGGCCTCCCTGGCCGACGGGGTCCCCGCCGGCCATGTGGTCACGGGTGCGCCCAGCCCCGGCGAGACGGTGTTCGTCTTCCCCGGCCAGGGTTCACAGTGGGCCGGCATGGCCCTCGACCTGACCGACGCCTCCCCGGTGTTCGCCGAACACTTCCGTCGCTGCGCGCAGGCCGTGGAGCGGCACACCGAGTACACCGTGGAGTCGGTGCTCAGAGGCGAGCCGGGAGCCCCCTCCCTGGAGCGGGTGGACGTGGTCCAGCCCGTGCTGTGGGTGGTGATGGTGGCGCTGGCCGAGCTGTGGCGGTCCTACGGCGTGGAGCCCGCGGCCGTGGTGGGCCACTCCCAGGGCGAGATCGCGGCGGCCTGCGTCGCCGGCGTGCTGTCCGTCGAGGACGCGGCCCGCGTCGTGGCGCTGCGCTCCCAGGCGCTGCCCGAGCTGTCCGGCCGCGGCGGCATGGCCTCGGTGGCGCTCCCCGTCCAGCAGGTCGGGAAACACCTGGAGCGCTGGGACGGTCGGCTGAGCGTGGCCGCCGTCAACGGCCCCTCCTCGACCGTGGTCTCGGGAGACGCCGACGCCCTGGAGGAGCTGCTGGAGACCTGTGAAGCCGACGGGGTGCGCGCCCGGCGCGTCCCCGTGGACTACGCGTCGCACTGCGCCCACGTCGACGCGCTGCGCGACCGGCTGGCCGAGGACCTCGCGGGCATCGCGCCCAAGCCGGGCTCCGTCCCGCTGTACTCGACCGTCACCGGGCAGCGCATCGACGGCACCGCCATGGACGCCGCGTACTGGTTCACCAACCTCCGTCAGCAGGTGAGGTTCGAAGAGGCCACCCGGGCGCTCCTCGACGACGGACACAGCGTGTTCATCGAGTGCAGCCCGCACCCGGTCCTCGTCATGGGCGCGCAGGAGACCGTGGACGAGGCGGGCGTCAACGCCACGGCCCTCGGCACCCTGCGCCGGGACGAGGGCGGCTGGGACCGCTTCCTCCTCGCGCTGGCCCAGGCCCATGTCCATGGCGTCGAGGCGGACTGGGGCCGGGTGTTCCCGGCCGGCACCGGCCCCGCCGACCTGCCCACCTACGCCTTCCAGCGGCGGCGCTACTGGCTGGACGCCACCGACGGCGGAGCCGGTGACCCCGACCGGCTCGGCCTCGCCGCGGCCGGCCATCCGCTGCTGGGGGCCGTCACCGTCCTCGCCGAAGGCGACGAGGTGGTGCTGACCGGCCGGCTCGGCCTGGACACCCATCCGTGGCTGGCCGACCACGCGGTGGCCGGCGCGGTGCTCGTGCCCGGCGCCCTGTTCGTGGAGCTGGCCGTCAGGGCCGGTGACGAGGTGGGCTGCGACTGGCTCGAGGAGCTGGTGCTGGCGAGCCCGCTGGTCCTGCCCGACCAGGGCGGCACCCACCTTCAGCTCGTGGTGGGCCGCCCCGACGGTGAAGGCCGCCGCACCCTGAACGTGTACGCACGCCCGGCCGACGAGTCCGGCTCGCCATGGCTGCGCCACGCCACCGGCACCCTGGCGCCCGGCCCGGACGCCGAGCCGTACGACCTCGCCCAGTGGCCGCCGGAAGGCACCGAGCCCGTGCCCGTGGACGGGTGTTACGACCAGCTGGCCGTGGCCGGCTACCGCTACGGCCCCGCCTTCCGCTGCCTGCGCGCCGTGTACCGCCGCGGGACGGAGGTCTTCGCCGAGGTCGTCCTCCCGGAGGAGCAGCGCGGGCAGGCCGCCGCGTTCGGTGTCCACCCCGCGCTGCTTGACGGCGCGCTCCAGGCCAGTGGGTTGCCCGAAGTACGCGGTGGCCAGGGCCGGATGGCGCTGCCGTTCGCCTGGAACGGAGTGTCCCTGGCCGCCACCGGCGCCGAGCTGCTGCGCGTCAGGCTCGCGCCCGTCGGCGACGACGGCATGTCCGTCCACGCCACCGACGCCTCGGGCCGCCCGGTGATCTCGATCGACGCCCTGGTGACCCGGCCGTTCACCCCCGAGCAACTCCAGGGCCGCGGCGAGGACATCGGCGACGCGCTCTTCCGCGTGACGTACACCCCCCTGACCGGTGCCCCGGCGGGCGGCGCCATCGACGGCTGGGCCGCCGTCGCCACCGGCACCACACCCACCTGCTACGGAGCGCCCCGCTACGACGACCTGGACGCGCTCGCCGCCGCGGTGGACGGCGGCCTGCGCGTCCCACCGGTGACACTGCTGCCCTGCGAGCCGCGGCCGGACGACACCGACCTCCCCGGCGCGGTGCGCCACCGGCTGGGCGAGGTGCTGCACTCCGTGCAGCGGTGGCTGGCCGACGAGCGGTTCGCCGACTCCCGGCTGGTGGTGGTCACCCGGGGCGCGGTCGCCGCCTCCGACGGCGAGGACGTGACCGACCTCGCGCACGCCCCGGTGTGGGGGCTGATCCGGTCCGCGCAGTCCGAACACCCGGACCGGCTGGTCCTGGTGGACCTGGACGGACCCACGCTGCCCGGGGCCCTCGCCCCGGCGGTCGCCGCGGGCGAGCAGCGGATCGTCGTCCGGAACGGGACGGTACGGGTCTCCGCCCTGGTCCCCGCGGCGTCCGGCGCCGCCCTGCCCCTGCCGGAGGACCCCCACTGGCGGCTGGACATCACCGGCCCCGCCACCCTGGACAACCTGGCCCTGGTGGCGGCGGAGGAGCCCCCGCCGCTCGCCCCGGGCCGGATCCGGGTCCGGGTCCGCGCCGCGGGCGTCAACTTCCGGGACGTGCTGATCGCGCTCGGGATGTACCCGGGCGACGCGGTGATCCGGGGCAGCGAGGGCGCGGGCGTGGTGGTCGAGGTGGCCCCGGACGTGACGTCGGTGGCCGTCGGCGATCGCGTGATGGGCATGTTCCAGGGGGCGTTCGGCTCGACCGCCCTGGCGGACGCCCGCTCCGCCGTGCCCGTCCCGCCCGGCTGGACCGACGAGCAGGCGGCGGCCGTGCCCATCGCGTTCCTGACCGCCTGGCACGGGCTGGTGGACCTGGCCGGTCTGAAGGCGGGCGAGTCGGTCCTCGTCCACGCGGCGGCGGGCGGCGTGGGCATGGCCGCCGTGCAGATCGCCCGCCACCTGGGCGCCGAGGTGTACGCCACGGCCAGCCCCGCCAAGCACCACGTCCTGGAGGCCATGGGCATCGACGCCGCCCACCGCGCCTCCTCCCGCGACCTGGACTTCGAGAACGCCTTCCCGAAGGTCGACGTGGTCCTCAACAGCCTGGCCGGCGAGTTCACCGACGCCTCGCTGCGCCTGCTGGCCGACGGCGGCCGGTTCGTGGAGCTGGGCCTGACCGACGTCCGCGACCCCGAGCAGCTTGCCGAAACGCACCGCGGCGCCCGCTACCGCGTCCTCGACCTCGGGGCGCCGGGAGAGGAAGGACTCGGCCGGATCCTGACCGAGGTCCTCGCCCGGTTCGCACGCGACGAGCTGACCCACCCGCCGGTGCGCGTCTTCGACATCCGCCGGGCGCGCGACGCGTTCCGCCTGATGAGCCGGGCCGCACACATCGGGAAGATCGTGCTGACCCTGCCACGGCCCCTCTCACCGGACGGCACGGTCCTGGTCACCGGTGGCACCGGCACCCTGGGCGGCCTGATCGCCCGCCATCTGGTCACCCGACACGGGGTACGCCACCTGCTGCTGACCGGCCGCCAGGGGCCGCAGGCGCCCGGCGCCGCCGAACTGCGCGAGGAGCTCACCGCGCTGGGCGCCACCGTGACCATCGAGGTCTGCGACATCGGCGACCGCGACGCCGTCGCCGGGCTGCTGGCCGGCGTGCCCGACGCACACCCGCTGACCGGTGTGGTGCACTGCGCCGGAGTCCTCGACGACGGCATGGTCGACTCGCTGACCCCCGAGCGGCTGGCCCGGGTCCTGCGGCCGAAGGCCGACGGAGCGGCGCACCTGCACGAGCTCACCAAGGACGCCGATCTGGCGATGTTCGTCATGTTCTCCTCCATCGTCGGGGTGAACGGCAACCCCTCGCAGGCCAACTACGCCGCCGCGAGCGCCTTCCTGGACGCCCTGGCCCACCACCGCCGGGCCCACGGCCTGCCCGGTCAGTCCCTGGCCTGGGGCATGTGGGAGGAGACCAGCCGGCTCACCGGCCGGCTGGACGACGGGGACCTGGAACGCATCCGCCAGGCCGGCATGGACCCGCTGCCCACCGAGCAGGCCCTGGCGCTGTTCGACCGGTCGTACGCCGCGGGTGACGCGCTGCTGGTTCCGATCCGGCAGGCCACGGCGGCCTCCGGGAGCCGCCCGGCCGCCGGCCGCACCAGGGCGCGGCGCGTGGCCGACAGCGGGGCGGCGGGCACCGGCGGCCCGTCGCTGGCGGAGCGCGTCGCCGCACTGCCGGAGGCGGAACGCGAGGACTGCGTCCTGGAGGCGGTGTGCGCGCACATGGCGGCCGTCCTCGGCCACGGCTCGGCCGACGAGATCGCCCACGACCGCACGTTCAAGGAGCTGGGCTTCGACTCGCTGACCGCGGTCGAACTGCGCAACCGGCTCTCGGCCGCGACCGGCCTGCGCCTGCCCGCCACGCTCATCTTCGACTTCGCCCACCCACTGGCCCTCGCCCAGCACCTGCGCGAGCGGATCGCCGCGCCCGCCGACCCGGCCGGGAGCGCACCCACCGACCCGGCCGGGAGCCCGCCTCCGGACCCGCGTGAGAGCCGGGTGCGCGAGGTGCTGGCCGCCGTCCCGCTGCGGCGGCTGGAGGAGTCCGGCCTGCTCGACGCGCTGCTGCGACTGGGCGAGGAAGCCGACACCACCGACAGCGCGGACACCACCGAAAGCGCAGACAGTGCGGACAGCGCCGATTTCGCCTCGATGGAGCTGGAAGAACTGGTGGACATGGCCCTGCGCAACGGCGATTCCTGACGTGTGCCGTCCCCTCGGAGGAATGTCATGACGGTGGCCAACGACAAGATCGTCGAGGCCCTGCGCGCCTCGCTGCGGGAGGCCGAGCGGCTGCGCAAGGAGAACGACCGACTGCGCGCGGCAGCCCGGGAACCCGTCGCGATCATCGGGATGGCCTGCCGCTATCCCGGTGGCGTCGAGTCCCCGGACGACCTGTGGACCCTGCTGACGGAGGAGCGGGACGCGATCAGCGCCTTCCCGCGCGACCGGGGCTGGGACCTGGACGGCCTGTGCGGTCCCGACGCCCACCCGGCGGTGCGCAGCGCGGTCGCGGAGGGGGGATTCCTCGGCGGCGCCGCCGAGTTCGACCCCGGGCCCTTCGGGATCTCGCCGGACGAGGCGTCGGTGATGGACCCCCAGCAGCGGCTGCTGCTGGAGCTCGCGTGGGAGGTGTTCGAACGGGCCGGGATCGACCCGCGGTCGGCCGGCGGCCGGCGCTACGGCGTCTTCGTGGGCACCACCGGACAGGACTACACCCCCCACCTGAAGGACGTCCCCGACGAGCTGCTCGGCCACCTCGCCTCCGGCGGTTCGAGCGCCGTGCTCTCCGGCCGTATCGCCTCCGTCTTCGGCCTCGAAGGGCCCACGGCCACCCTCGACACCGCCTGCTCCGGTTCCCTGGTGGCGCTGCACCTGGCCTGCCGGGCGCTGCGCGGCGGCGAGTGTTCCATGGCCCTGGCCGGCGGTGTCACCGTGATGTCCAGCCCCGATGCGTTCATCGGCAGCGGCCGGGGGATAGGGCTGCCCGTCGCGGCCCGCTGCCGCTCGTTCGCCGACGGGGCCGACGGGATCGCGTTCGCCGAGGGGGCGGGCGTGGTGCTCCTGGAGCGGCTCTCCGCCGCCCGCGCGCACGGCCACCCGGTGCTCGCCGTCGTCCGTGGCAGCGCGATCGGCCAGGAGGGCGCCACCAACGGCGCGAGCGCCTCCAACGGCCCCGCCCAGCGAAGGCTGATCAGGCAGGCGCTGGCCGACTCGGAGCTCGAGCCGCACGAGGTCGACGCGGTCGAGGGCCAGGGCACCGGCGGCCTGCTCAGCGACGCGGTCGAGGCGCGGGCGCTGGCGTCCGTCTACGGCGAGGGCCGCCCCGCCGACCGGCCGTTGCCGCTGGGGTCGGTGAAGTCCAACCTCGGGCACACGCAGGGGGCCAGCGGTGTGGCCGGGGTGATCAAAATGGTCCAGGCCATGCGCCATGGCGTGCTGCCGCGCACCCTGCACACCGAGGTGCCGTCACCGCACATCTCCTGGGAAGAGGGCCGGATCCGGCTGCTCACCGAGGCCACCCCCTGGCCCGCGACGGACCGGCCGCGGCGGGCCGGGGTGTCCGCGTTCGGATTCGGCGGCACGGGCGCACACGTGATCCTGGAACAGGCACCACCTCCGGACGATCCCCCGCCCCCGCTGCCGGAGGCGGGACGCGGGACGGCGGCCGCCGGTGTGGTGCTCTGGCCGGTCTCCGGCTGCGACCCCGACGCGCTGCGCGGGCAGGCGACCCGGCTGCTGGCCCACCTCGACCGGCGGCCCGAACTCCGGCCGGCCGACGTCGGCCTGTCGCTCGCGACGTCCCGGGCCGCGCTGACACACCGCGGTGTGGTCGTCGGCGAGAGCCGCCAGGAGCTGCTGGACGGCCTGCGGGCGCTGGCCGGGGGAAGGGGCTCGCCCCGCGTCGTCCAGGGCTCGGCCGGACGCCGCCACCGGCTCGTCGTCCTGCTCACCGGCCACGCCCTCGCGCCCGGCACCGGCAAGCAGCTGTACGACGCCTTCCCGGCGTTCGCCGACGCGTTCGACGCGGTGTGTGCGGAGCTGGACGCCCCGGTGGGAGCCGAGGCCCGTGACGCGATGCTCACCGGCCCGGCCAGGGACTTCGCGATCCAGGTGGCGCTGTTCCGGCTGGTCGAGTCGTGGGGGGTACGGCCCGGCGTCGTACGAGGCCACGGCGTCGGCGGGCCGGCCGCCGACCACCTCGGCGGGCGGCTGACACTGCCCGAGGCGTGCGCGGCGCTGACCGGCTCGCCTCACCCGGCGGACACCCCGCGGGACTTCGCCGCCGCGGCCCGCACCCTGGCCCGGGAGGGCACGGCCTATCTCGAACTGGGCGGCCATGAGGTGGCCGAACTCCTCGACGGCGAGGGGCTGCCCGCGGTGGCCGCGCTGCGGCCCGGAGCGTGGGAGGTGGCCGCCGCGGCCGCCGCCCTCGCCCATGTGCACGCCCACGGCACCGCCGTGGACTGGCAGGCGGTGTTCGCGGGCGCCGACGCCCGCCGGGTCGACCTGCCCACGTACGCCTTCCGGCGCGCACGCTACTGGCGCGCGGCGTTCGACCTGAGCCGGGTCAACGGGGCGCGGTGAGACCGCCCGGAGCGGGGTGAGCGGCCGCACCGACCGGTACGGCCCCTCACCCCGCTCCGGGCGGCTCTCAGGCTTCGGCGCCCAGCTTCACCGGCAGCCGGCCGAGCTGGCGAGTGCCCGGAACGGGGCGCCACGTCAGCTCCTTCTCCGGCACGGCCAGGGTCAGCTCCGGGAAGCGGCCGAAGAGCGTCTCCAGCGCCAGCTCCGCCTCCTGGTTGGCCAGCATGGCTCCCAGGCAGTAGTGCGGTCCGCGTGAATAGGCGACGTGCTGCGCGCCCCCACCGCCGGAGCAGCGGGTGATGTCCAGCCGCTCGGGGTCGGGGAAGCGCCGCGGATCGTGGTTGGCGGCGCCCTGCACGGGCAGGACGACCTCGCCCTTGCCGATCGGCGCGCCCGCGACCACGACGTCCTCCGTGGCGTACCGCGGCTTGCCGAAGACGATCGGACTGCACCGGCGCAGCAGTTCCTGCACGGCTCCGGGCAGCAGCTCCGGCCGGCTCCGCAGCAGCGCCCGCTGGTCGGGGTGGGTCAGCAGCGCGAGGACGCCGTTGCCGATGAGACCGGCGGTCGTCTCGTGCCCGGCGACCACCAGGTGGAACAGCATGGTGACCAGTTCCGTGTCCGACAGCCGCCCGCTGTCCTCGCTCCGCGCCTGAATGAGCGCGGTGATCAGGTCGTCGGCCGGCTCGGCGCCGCGCCGCTCGACCAGCGAGCGGAGGTAGGCGGTCGACTCCGAGAGCACGCGGCTCAGCGAGAGGGCGTCGGTGTAACCGTGGCTCCACTCGCGCCACATCGCCCTGTCCTCGGCCGGCACGCCGATCAGCTCGCAGATGACCGCGATGGGCAGACGGTGGGCGAAGTGCTCCATCAGGTCGACCGTGCCGTCCACGGCGCGGCCCGGCAGCCCGTCGACCAGCTCGTCCGTCAACGCCCGTATCCGCGGCTTCAAGTCGGCTACCCGCCGCGCCGAGAACGCCCGCGCGACGAGCGTGCGCAGCCGCGTGTGATGCGGCGGATCGAGCTGTGTGATGGCCTCGGCGAGATGGGGAACCAGGTCCTTGGACAACCCCAGCCAGCGCAGCGACTCGGCGTGGTGATCCGTCGTACATCCCGGAATCGACCGCGAGTTGCTGACGAAGCGCTCGTCGGTGAGCACGGAGACCACGTCCTCGTAGCGGGTGATCACCCACGCGTTCCGGCCGTCCGCCACGCGCGCCAGGGCGACCGGCGTCTCCTCCCTGATCCGCCCGAAGCCGCCGTATGGATCGGCGGTCAGCTCGGCCGCGTTGATGGCGAACGGGCAGCGGTCCGGCTCACCGGGCGTCTCGGCGTCACCTGCTGGTGTCATCTTCGGGCCTTCCGTCGTCGGCCATCCCTGCGGGTGATGATCGCCCATCCCGCTTAAGCAGTCCTGTCACCGGGGCGGGACCCGGGGCGGGACCCGAGGCGGGGCGCGGGCCGGTTCGGTAGGTCCGCTTAAGAGCGCTCGGCGAGCATGAGCCCTTGCCATTCCCGTTCCGAAATCACCGCTCCGTTGGTCTCAGCGATGCGGGGAAGCAGGGAGAACACGGTGATCAACGAGCGCAACCGCAAGTCGATCGCACGCGAACACAGCCGGCGCCTGAGTGCGGGCGATGTCGACGCGCTCCTGGAGCTGTACGCGAAGGACGCCACGTTCGAGGACCCCGTGGGGGCCGGCGGCCGGGCCGGACACGAGGCGCTGCGCGCGCACTTCGAGAGCGCGGTGGCCGGGAACGTCGCCGAGACCGTCGAGGATACGGTGGTCGGGCAGGACGGCGCGCATGTGCTGTCCCGGATCACCGCGGTCATGGACTACCGGCCGCGCGGCCCGGTGTACGCCGACCGCGGCTGGCTGCCCGCGCCGCAGGCCGCGGAGCCGACCGGACTGCGCTGCCACTACGCGCTGCTGCTCCGCGTCGGCGAGTCCGGCCTGATCGAGGACATGCGGGCGTTCTGGGGCCGGCCCGACATCGAGACATCGGCCGACGGCGCGGCGGAGTCCTTCCGCGGTCCCGAGTCCATCACCCCCGACGAGGCGGCTCTGCGGCAGCTGCCGTACACCTACGCCCGGCGGCTGGAGTCGGGTGATGTGTCCGGGACCGTCGCCCTGTTCTCGGACGATGTCGTCTTCGAGGACCCGGTGGGGCGCATGAAGCTGTGCGGCAAGGAAGCCCTGGCCAAGCACGTGGCCCACGGCTCGGCGGGCAAGGTGAACGAGATCCTGGGACGGCCCGTGTCCTCGATGGACGGACGGTTCGTGGTGATCCGGGGGGACGCCCGGATCTTTGTGCCGGAGAAGATGCGCATGCGCATGATCACCGTCTGTGAACTGAACAAGGACGGCCTGGGCGTGCACATCCAGGGCTTCTGGGGGATCACGGACACCACCTTCGGGGACATGGGGCCGGACACGGACACGGACACCGACCGCTGACCGGCGCCCGATGCCCGGCGCCGAGGAGCGGCCGGAAACGGCAAGACGCACTTAAGCCGCTTGGGACACCCTCGTGACGGTGTCCGAGGCGAAAGACGAATGCCACATCAGGCGAGCCCGTTTCGGAGGGACTTCCGCGCCATGACCACACCGACACGTGCCGTCGTCCTGGGCGGCGGATGGGCCGGCATGCTGACCGCCCATGTGCTGGCCCGCCATCTGGAATCCGTGACCGTGGTGGAGCGTGACCTCCTCCCCGACGGACCCCTCCACCGCAAGGGTCAACCACAGGCCCGCCACGTCCACATACTCTGGTCCAGCGGCGCGGGCATCGTCGAGAACCTGCTGCCGGGCACCATCGAACGGCTGCTGGCGGCCGGCGCCCGCCAGATCGGCTGGAACCGCGACCTGGTGACCCTGACCGCCTCGGGCTGGCAGTACCGCTTCCCGGCCACCACCTACGCCATGATGTGCACGCGTCCCCTGCTCGACTGGGTGGTGCGTGACGCGATCCTCTCAAGTGGCCGCATCGAGGTGAAGCAGGGCACCGAGGTCGTCGGCCTGGTCGGAGACCGCTCCAAGGTCTCCGGAGTGCTGGTGCGTGACGTGGCCGGCGGCGAGCCCCGGCCGCTGGAGGCGGACCTGGTGGTGGACGCCACCGGGCGGGCCTCGCGCCTGGGCCGCTGGCTGGCGGGGCTCGGCCTGTCGGCCGTCGAGCAGGACGTGGTCGACGCCGGCGTCGGCTACGCGACCCGCATGTTCAAGGCACCCGAAGGCGTGAGCGGCACCTTCCCCGCGGTCATGGTCGCCGCCGACCACCGCACCCGCAGCCCCGGCCGCTTCGGCGTGGTCTACCCCCAGGAGGGCGGCCGCTGGCTGGTCACCCTCACCAGCACGCGTGGCGCCCCGCTGCCCACCCACGAGGACGAGTTCACGGGCTTCGCCAAGATGCTGCGGCACCCGATCGTCAGCGACCTCATCGGCGTGGCCGAGCCCATCAGCCCGATCTTCCCCTCGCACTCGGGAGCCAACCAGCGCCTCTACCCCGAGCGCATGGCGCAGTGGCCGCAGGGCCTGCTGGTCATCGGCGACTCGCTGGCGGCGTTCAACCCCGTCTACGGCCACGGCATGAGCACGGCCGCGCGCGCCGCCGAGGCCCTGGACACGCAGCTGGCGGGCGACGCCTTCGGCGAGGGCGGCACCCAGCGGGTCCAACGGGCGCTGAGCGAGGTGGTCGACGACCCGTGGATCATGGCCGGGCTCAAGGACATCCAGTACGTCAACTGCCGCATCCGCACCGACGACCCGCGCCTGACCGACCCGGACACCCCCGAGCGGCTGAGGTTCTCCGACTACGTCGCCGACCGGTCGATCCGCTCGCCGAAGGTCAGCGAGGTCGCCACCAGCGTGCTCAGCCTGAACACGCCGCAGAAGGCCCTGGGGGACTCCCACTTCCTGTCGCTGCTGCGGACCGACACCAAGTACCCGGAGCTCGTCGAACCGCCGTTCCACCCGGACGAGCTGGAGATGGTGGGGCTCAAGCCGCCCGGCAACGCCGCGAACGGCGTGCTCGGATAACCCACCCCGCAGGCCCCACATCGAGAGAGGTACAGCCATGGAACCCATCGAAGAGCCGACCGGCGACAGCCGACTGGCCGAGCGGCTCGCGACCGCGACGCCGGAGGAGCGCGAGCAGCTCCTGCGCGGGCTGGTGCTCCGCCACGCCGCCGAGATCCTCGAAGCTCCGGAACTTGACGAGGAGAGCAACTTCGTGGAGAACGGCCTGACCTCGCTGCGGGCCCTCCAGCTGTCCAAGGCCCTGATGAACGACACCGGGCTCGAAGCCCCCCTCGTCGCGATCGTCGAGCACCCCACGCCCACCCTGCTCGGCAAGTTCCTGTCGGAGACCTACGAAGCGGACGCGACCTAGGGGCGTCCGGCGGCCACGCGGCGGAGCGGCGTATCGGTGCTGTTCCCCTCCCCGCCCCTTCCCGGCCCCGTCGATGTGCGACTCCGTCGCGTGGGGGGCTCCGCCCCAGACCTCGGGGTCCAGGGGCAAAGCCCCTGCCACGCGGCGGAGCCGCACATCGACACTGCGGGAAGGGGCGGGGAGGGGGAGGGCCCGCCGCAGGCGTCAAGATCCGCCGGACACCCCTAGATCTGGCGCTCGTCAGGGCACCCGTCTTGTCCTTTCTCCAGGAGGCATGGGATTTCCGCCATGAAGCTGTCCGTTGCCGTGGACCACGGAGTGACGTTGCGGGTGCGGCACCGGCCGGGCGGCGACGGCCGGCCGTTTCTGCTGCTCCACGGGCTGAGGTCCAACGCCCGGATGTGGGACGACGTAGCCGACCGGCTGGTGGCCGCCGGCCATCCCGTCTACGCGCTCGACATGCGCGGGCATGGTGACTCCGACCTGCCGGAACACGGATACGACAACGCGACCGCCACGGCGGATCTGGTCGCCGTCTGCCGCGAGCTGCGGCTGACCGGGGCGCTGCTCGCCGGTCACTCCTGGGGCGGGAACCTCGCGGTGCGGCTTGTGGCCGAACACCCCGAGGTGGCCGCCGGTCTCGCGCTGGTGGACGGCGGCTGGATCAGCATGGTGGACACCTTTCAGGGCGGCCCCGCCCGGGAGAAGGTCGTGGAGATGGTCGGGCGGGCACACTCCCAGGTTTCCGGGATGACCGCCCAGACCCTGCGGGAAGCCCTGCGCGGCCTCCACCCGACCTGGTCAGCTGCCGCCGTCGAGGCGACCCTCGCCGACCTGGCCGAAGGGCCGGACGGGCTGCTCGTCCCGCGGCTGCCGCTGGAGAAGCTGCTGTCGATCCTGGAGAGCATGTGGGAGGACCCGCCCGCCCGCTGGTATCCCGCCATCACGGTGCCCGTGATGCTGTGCAGCACCCTGCCCGTGCAGGTCCCCATGCTGAGCGACCTGGCGCGGAAGTGGGTGGCGGAGGTCGAGGCGGCCCTCCCGCAGGCGGACCCCCGCTGGTACGTGGGCGCCGACCACAACGTGCACGCGGATCACCCCGCGCGGGTGGCCGGCGACCTGCTCGACCTGGCGGCCGCCGTGGACAAGCCGGCATCGGAAAGGCCCTGACATGGCGAATGACGAGACGAAGCTCCTCGGCTACCTCAAGCGCGTGACGGCCGACCTGCGCGAGGCCCAGCGCCGGCTCAAGGACGTCGAGTACGCCCAGCACGAGCCCGTCGCGATCATCGGCATCGGCTGCCGGTTCCCCGGCGGGGTGAGCTCCCCCGACGACCTGTGGGACCTGGTCGCGGCCGGCCGCGAGGGCATCGGGGGCCTGCCCACCGACCGCGGCTGGGATCTCGAAGCGCTCTACGATCCCGACCCCGACCACCCGGGCACCAGCTATGTGCGCGGGGGCGGATTTCTCTACGGCGCCGACCGGTTCGACGCCGGATTCTTCGGGATCGGTCCGCGCGAGGCGGTCACGATGGCCCCGCAGCAGCGGCTGGCGCTGGAGGTGGCCTGGGAGGCCATCGAGCACGCCCGCATCGACCCGCACACCTTGCAGTCCAGCGCCACCGGTACCTACCTCGGCTGCGACGGCCTCGACTACTTCCTCAACTCCCTCCAGGTGCCCGAGGGCTCGGCGGCCCATCTGACGACCGGCAACTCGCCGAGCGTGGTGGCCGGTCGGGTCGCGTACACCCTCGGTCTGGAAGGCGCCGCGGTCACGCTGGACACGGCATGTTCCTCGTCCCTGGTCGCGATCCACCTGGCGTGCCAGGCGCTTCGGCAGGGGGAGGTGACGCTGGCGCTGGCCGGCGGGGTGTGCGTGATGTCCTCACCGGCACCGCTGGTCGGCTTCAGCGAGATGCGCGCCGTGGCGCCGGACGGGCGCTCGAAGCCCTTCTCGGCGGACGCCGACGGCATGACCCTCGCGGAGGGGGCCGGGGTCGTCCTGCTGGAGCGCCTGTCGGACGCCCGCCGCAACGGGCACCGGGTGCTGGCGGTCGTCCGCGGCACCGCCGTCAACGAGGACGGCGCCAGCAACGGTCTGACGGCGCCGAACGGCCCGTCGCAGCAGCGCGTCATCCAGCAGGCGCTGGCCAACGCCCGCCTCGCGGCGGCGGATGTGGACGCGGTCGAGGCGCACGGGACGGGCACCAGCCTCGGCGACCCCATCGAGGCCCAGGCGCTGCTGGCCACCTATGGGCACGACCGGCCGGAGGGGCGGCCGCTGCGGCTGGGGTCGATCAAGTCCAACATCGGCCACACCCAGATGGCCGCCGGTGCCGCGGGCGTGATCAAGATGGTCATGGCGCTGCGCCACGAACTGCTTCCGCGCTCCCTGCACATCGGTGCGCCCAACCCCCATGTGGACTGGGGCGACGGCGCGCTGAGCCTGCTGCGGGAGGCCGTCGCGTGGCCGCGTGACGCGCGGCCCCGGAGGGCCGGCGTGTCCTCCTTCGGATTCTCGGGGACCAACGCGCACCTGATCCTGGAGGAGGCGCCCGAACCTCCCCCCGGGGACCCCGGCGAGCCCGGCGAGCCCGGCGAGGCCGCCGATCGGCCCGAGGGCCGGGTCACGCCGTGGGTGGTGTCGGCACGCGGCGCGAAGGCGCTGCGCGGCCAGGCCCGGCGGCTGCTCGACGCGACGGCCGTCGTCGGCGGCGAGCCGGAGGCGGTCGGCTGGTCGCTGGCCACCACGCGCGCGACGCTCGCCGACCGGGCGGTGATCACGGGCCGGGACGCCGACACCCTGCGGGCGGGCCTGGCCGCGCTGGCGGCCGGGGAGGACCATCCGGCCCTGATACGGACCACCGCCGCGGCGCCCGCCCCCGGGTGGCGGGTGTTCCTCTTCTCCGGGCAGGGAAGCCAGCGGCCGGGTATGGGGGCCGGACTGTACGAGCGTTTCCCGGTGTTCGCCGCCGCCTTCGACGAGGTGTGCGCGCTGCTCGATCCGCACCTGGACCATCCGCTGCGCGACATCGTCCTCGCCACCGACGAGGAAACCGCCGGCCTCGTCCACCACACCACCTATACGCAGACCGGGCTGTTCGCGGTGCAGGTGGCGCTGGCACGGCTGCTGCACGACTGCGGTGTGCGGCCCGACGCCGTGCTCGGCCACTCCATCGGCGAGATCGCCGCCGCACACGTGGCCGGAGTGTTCTCCCTGGAGGACGCCTGCCGTCTGGTCGCCGCCCGCGCGACCGCGCTCGGCGCCCTGCCGCCCGGCGGCGCCATGACCGCCCTGGAAGCCACCGCCGAGGAGGCCGCCGAAGCCCTCGCCGGCTACGACGGCCAGGTCGGCATCGCCGCCCTCAACGCCCCCACCAGCACGGTCATCTCGGGGCCGGCGCAGCTGGTGGCCGAGGTCGGCGCGGCCTGGAAGAAGCGCGGCCGGAAGGCCAAGGCGCTCACCGTCAGCCACGCCTTCCACTCCTCCCTCATGGAACCGGCCCTCGACGGCTTCCGCGACGCCATCGCCGACCTGGCCTTCCACCCACCGCTCATCCCCCTGATCAGCAATCTGACCGGGCAGCCGGCCGGCGAGGACATCGCCACCCCCGACTACTGGGTGCGCCACATCCGCCAGCCCGTCCACTTCCACCCCGCCGTCGCCCACGCCGCCCCGCAGACCGCCGTCTACCTCGAAATCGGCCCCGACCCTGTCCTCATCCCTCCCGCCCAGGACACCCTCGACACCCTGCGGGACGCCCCTGGGGCCACCGCGCCGCTGCTGATCCCGACGCTCACCCGCACCCAGCCCGACACCCAGGCCCTGGCCCAAGCCCTGGCCCGGCTCCACACCCACACCCCCGTCGACTGGAGCCCCTGGTTCACCCACCCGGCCCCGCCGCCCACCGTCGACCTGCCCACCTACTCCTTCCAGCGCGACCGCTACTGGCTGGCCCCGGCCCGTCCGACCGGTGGCCACGGCGTGCAGGATCCGGCCGAGGCCGAGCTGTGGGAAGCCATCGAGGACCACGACGTCGAGACTCTCGCGCAGGTGCTGGAGCCCGACGGCGAAGCCGAAGACATCGAGGCGCTGCGGCCGGCCCTGCCCGTGCTGTCCGCCTGGCGCCGCCGCCACCGCGAGCGCGCCACCCTGGCGTCGTGGCTCCACCGGATCCGGTGGACGCGGCTGCCCGAGCCCGACGCGCCGGCGCTGAGCGGCACCTGGCTGCTGCTCGTCCCCGCCGGCCACGAGAACCACCCGGCCGTACGGACGGCGCTCCAGGCCCTGACCGAACACGGCGCCGACGCCACCACCTGTCCCGTCGATACCGCCACCAGCCGTCAGGCGCTCGCCGAACGCCTCACCGCCCTGCGCTCCGAAGCCACGCCGTCGACCGCCCCCGCCGGCGTGCTCAGCCTGCTGGCCCTCGACGAAGCCCCGCACCCCGATCATCCGGCCGTGCCCGCCGGGCTCGCCGCCACCCTGACCGCCCTCCAGGCGCTCGGTGACTCGGACATCACCGCGCCGCTGTGGTGCCTCACCCAGGGGGCGGTGTCGACCGGGCAGGACGACCCACTGCCCCATCCCCTCCAGGCGCAGAGCTGGGGCCTGGGCCGGGTCGCCGCGCTCGAACACTCCCAGCGCTGGGGTGGCCTGGTGGACCTGCCGGTCGACCTCGACCAGCGGACCCCGGCCCGGCTGGCGGCCGTGCTGGCCGGCGCGCCGGCGGGCGCCGAGCCCGAGGACCAGGCGGCGATCCGCACCACCGGGGTGCTGGCGCGCCGCCTCGTCCACAGCACCACCGGGCACGCCGGGCCCGGCCCGGACTGGCGGCCCCGGGGCACCGTGCTGATCACCGGCGGCACCGGTGGCATCGGCGCACTGCTGGCCCGCTGGGCGGCCGAACACGGGGCCGCCCACCTGGTCCTCATCAGCCGCCGCGGCCCCGACGCGCCCGGCGCCGGGGAACTCGCCGCCGAACTCAGCGGCCTGGGCGCCACGGTGACCCTGGCCGCATGCGACGCGGCCGACCGCGAAGCCCTGCGCGCCGTCCTGGACGCGATCCCCGCCGAGCACCCGCTGTCCACCGTCATCCACGCCGCGGGCGTCAGCGAGCACGACGCCGTCGCCGACGCGGACACCGGACACCTGAACCGGCTGCTCGAACCGAAGGCGCTCGCGGCCCGGCACCTCCACGAACTGACCCAGGACCTGGACCTCTCCGCGTTCATCCTGTTCTCCTCGGTCTCCGCGGCCTGGGGCAGCGGGGGGCAGAGCGGCTACGCCGCCGCCAACGCCTACCTGGACGCGCTCGCCGACCACCGCCGCGGACTCGGCCTGCCCGCCACCTCGGTGGCCTGGGGGCTCTGGGGCGAGGTGGGCATGGCCACCGCGTCCGACGACGTCGACTACTTCCGCCGCCGCGGCCTCCACCCCCTCGACCCCCGGCTGGCCGTCGCCGCCCTGGAGCAGGTGGCCGGAGGCAGGGAGACCAGTGTCGTGGTCGCCGCCGTCGACTGGCGGCGCTTCCTGGAGAGTTTCACCGCGCTGCGCCCCAGCCCGCTGCTGGGCGATCTCCCCGAGGCCGCCGAGGCGCGCACGGAGGAACCGCGACCGGCGGCCGAGGAGACGGACCAGCTCAAGCGGAAGCTCGCCGGCAGCGCGCCGGCCGAGCAGCACCACATCCTGGTGCGGCACGTACAGGCACATGCCGCCGGTGTCCTCGGCCACGCCGCCGCGGACGACGTCCCGCCCACCAAGCCCTTCCAGGAGCTGGGCTTCGACTCGCTCAACGCCGTCCAGCTGCGCGACCGGCTCAACGCCAGCACCGCGCTGCACCTGCCCACGACCGTGCTGTTCGACTACCCGTCGGCCGACGAACTCGCCCGCCATCTGCACGGCCTGCTCGTCACCGACGGGGCCTCGGGCGAACAGCGGGTCATGTCGGAACTCGACGGCTGGGACGTCGCCCACGCACCGGACGCCGTGGACGAGGCCGCCCGCTCCCGGGTCGCCGCACGGCTGCGGCTGCTGGCCGACAAGTGGGCCGACCCGGGCCGCGCCACCGGGACCCACGACGACCTGGAGACGGCGACGGCGGAAGAGATCTTCGACCTGATCACCCAGGAGTTCGGGAAGTCCTGAGCGGGGCGCGGAAGAAGGGAGGGGTTCGTCAGCGGACTGACGAACCCCTCCCGAGGCTTTGGGCCCAGGGCCTCAGCGGGAGCCGTACTCGGCCGCCAGCTTCTCCAGCTCGGGGACCACGTCATTGGGGGACGGCTGAGCCGCCATCTCCTGACGGAGCTGCTCGGCCCCGGACCGGAACGACGGGTCCTCCAGCAGCCGGACCAGGTCCTCCCGGATCCTCGGCCCGGTCATGTCCTGGGGCGGAATCCACAGCCCGGCCCGGGCCTCCTCAAGACGTTGGCCCCGTATCTGGGCGTCCTGAGCGGTGAGGCTGACCATGAGCTGCGGGACTCCGTGCGCCAGTGCGCCGCAGAACGCCGGGACCCCACCGTGGTGCATCACAGCGGAACATGAGGAGATCACGGCGTGCAGGGGCACGAAATTGACGATTCTCGTGTTCTCGGGCACCCGCTTGAGTTTCCGCTGAATACTTTCGGAGAGCGTCAGCATCAGCTCGATGTCCAGGTCGGCCACCGAGTCCAGCATCTCCTGGATCTGGCCGACGGGAACGGGCTGGCTCCCGGCCACGCTCCACATGCTCACTCCGAAGGTGGCAAGGACGCGCGGCGCCGGCGGCTTCTCGTGAATCCAGTTCGGTATGACGGAGGGGCCGTTGTGCGGGACGTAGCGAACGGAAACGTTCCGCACATCGCTTTCCGACCTTATCGAGTCCGGCATCTGATCGATCGTGAACTGGCCGGTCAGCAGTTCTTCCGAGGCATCAAAGCCGTATTTCGACGCCCACTTGCTCATCCATTCTTCCACCGGGTCCTCGCGGTCCCCCGGCGGCTGTTGCGCCCGCACCGTCAGAAAGCGCTGGCGCAAAGGCGTTCCCACATCGATGGCGAGGTGCATCCGCGCATGCGGCACTCCCGCCGCGGCGGCGGCGACCGAACCGGCGTAGCTCATCGATTCCCAGACCACCAGATCGGGCTTCCACGAGCGGCAGTACGCCACCAGGTCGTCGACCATCGAGTCGTTCGCGGCCTCCATGATCATGGCGAAGACGGTGTGGAACGCCTTCAGGTTCTCCCAGGTGAGCTGCTCCTCGCGGGCGTAGTCGACCTTGGGCAGCACCATGCCGCTCCGCGCTGCCCGCTGGATGATCAAGTCCCCTTTTTCCTGGAGGGACGGACCCGATCCCGCGGCTACCGCCGTCAGCCCTGTTCCGGTGATGACGTCGGTGAATTCGGGACTGCTCGCGACATGGACGTCATGGCCGGCGGTGCGCAGCGCCCAGGCCATGGGTACGGTGAGATAGAGGTGGGTTTTCCAGGGGAATGTGACGAACAGGACGCGCATGGCTACCGTCTCTCCTCACCAGTCGCCGTGGGCAACCGATCTCGCTCGCCTGATCCCAATATGCTATCGCCGCCCCTTAGGCGGATCTTACGGTCCGCTGTTAGCCGAACTTTAGGCAGGTGAGTGAGGATATGACGGAACCACAATGAGGTGGTGATATGTCGGCGTCGTCAGGATTCCATGATGAAGGGTATTGTTCTCGCGGGAGGAAATGGGACACGGCTGCACCCTCTTACCCTGGTGGGGTCGAAGCAGTTGGTTCCCGTTTACGACAAGCCCATGATCTACTATCCGCTGTCCGTTCTCATGTTCGCGGACATCCGGGAGATCCTCGTCATCACCCGCCCCACCGAAATGCCGCTGTTCCAGGAACTCCTCGGAGACGGTGAGCATCTGGGACTGAGCATCAGCTATGCCTCCCAGGAGAAACCGCGGGGGATCGCCGACGCCTTCCGGGTCGGCGCGGACCACATTCGCGGTGAGGACTGCGCGCTGATTCTGGGCGACAACCTCTTCCACGGCGCGAAACTGCCCACGCTGCTCCGCCGCAGCGCGGAGCGGCTGCGCGGGTGTGTGATGTTCGGGCACGAGGTCGCCGACCCCCGCCACTTCGGCGTCGCCGAGGTCGACGACCGGGGCCGGCTGGTGTCCATCGAGGAGAAGCCGGAGCGGCCCCGGTCGAACCTGGCCATCCCCGGCCTGTACTTCTTCGACGGCGGCGTCGTCGACGTCGCCAAGCGCCTGGTGCCCTCGGCCCGGGGCGAGCTGGAGATCACGGACGTCCTGCGCGCCTACCTGGAGGACGGCCTGGCCGACCTGGTGTGGCTCGGCAGGGGCGTCACCTGGCTGGACACCGGCTCGCACGAGACCCTCCTGGACGCCGGGCGCTTCGTACGCGACCTTCAGCACCGTCAGGGCACACGGCTCGGCTGCGTCGAGGAGATCGCCATGTACATGGGATTCATCGGGGCCGACGAGTGCCACGCGCTCGGCGCCAGGATGAGCACATCGCCCTACGGCCAGTACGTCATGGACCGTGCGCTCGCATACCGGCAGGGGCTGCCGCCCGCGCGTTTCCTGGAGGAGCTGTGAATCTCCTCGTCACCGGGGCCGCGGGGTTCATCGGCTCCACCTATGTGCGCGGTCTCCTCGCGCGGGGCGGCGCGGAGCCGGACCCCGACGTGTCCAGCGTCACCGTGCTGGACAAGCTCACCTACGCCGGGACGCTGAGCAACCTCGAACTCGCCGATCCCCGGCTGACGTTCGTCCACGGCGACATCTGCGACGCCGATCTGGTCGACACGCTGATGGCACGGGCCGGCCAGGTGGTCCACTTCGCCGCCGAATCGCATGTGGACCGCTCCATCGACGGCGCCGACCCGTTCGTACGCACCAACGTCGAGGGCACCCACACGCTGCTTCAGGCCGCCCTGCGCCACCGGGTGGAGCGCTTCGTCCATGTGTCCACCGACGAGGTCTACGGCTCGGTCGAGACCGGCACCAGCCCCGAGACCGCGCCCCTGGACCCCAACTCTCCCTACGCCGCGTCCAAGGCCGCCTCCGACCTGATCGCCCTCGCCTACCACCGCACCCACGGCCTTGATGTGCGCATCACCCGGTGCAGCAACAACTACGGCCCCCATCAGTTCCCCGAGAAGATCATCCCGCTGTTCATCACCCATCTGCTCGACGGCGAGGACGTGCCGCTGTACGGCGACGGGCTGAACGTGCGCGACTGGCTGCACGTGGAAGACCACTGTGACGGGGTGGAACTGGTGCGCACGAAGGGGCGTCCCGGCGAGATCTACAACATCGGCGGTGGCACCGCGCTGACCAACCGGGAGCTGACCGGGCGCCTGCTGGACGCCTGCGGAGCCGACTGGAGCCGCGTACGCCACGTCGCGGACCGCAAGGGGCACGACCGGCGCTACGCGGTCGACGACGACAAGGCAAGGAACGAGCTCGGCTACCGCCCGCGCCACGACTTCGTGGCCGGGCTGGCCGAGACGGTCGCCTGGTACCGGAACCACCGGTCGTGGTGGGAGCCGCTCAAGCGCTCCGCCCAGCCGACACACCGCTGACCTCAACCGACACACCGATGACCGCGCGGACCCCGCGCGGTCATCGGTGTGCGGTGGCGACGCTCAGCGGTGGCCTCCGACGAACTCGGCGACGGAGGCCACGACATAGTCGATCATCTCGTCGGTCAGCCCCGGATAGACCCCGACCCAGAACGTGTGGTCGGTGATGATGTCGCTGTTGGCCAGCTCGCCGCTCACCCGGTGCGGCGCCTCGGCGTGCGCGGGATGGCGCGTCAGATTCCCGGCGAACAGCCGGCGGGTGCCGATCTTGCGGGACTCCAGGAAGTCGACGAGCTGGGCGCGGCTGAACGGGGCCCGCGGGTCGACGGTCAGGACGAAACCGAACCAGCTCGGATCGGAGCGCGGCGTCGCCTCCGGCAGGATCAGCCACGGCAGCCCGTCAAGACCCTCGCGCAGCCGTCGCCAGTTGCGCCGCCGGGCCGAGCAGAACGCGTCGAGCTTGTCGAGCTGGGTCAGCCCCAGCGCCGCCTGGAGGTCGGTCGACTTCAGGTTGTAGCCGATGTGGGAGAAGATGTACTTGTGGTCGTAGCCGGCCGGCAGCGTGCCCATCTGGTAGCCGAACCGCTTGCGGCAGGTGTCGCTCTCGCCCGGCTCGCACCAGCAGTCCCGGCCCCAGTCCCGGAGCGACTCCACGATCCGCGCCAGCACCAGGTTCGAGGTCAGCACGCAACCGCCCTCTCCCGTGGTCAGATGGTGCGCGGGATAGAAGCTGACGGTCGTCAGATCGCCGAACGTCCCCGCCAGTCGCCCGTCGTAGGTGGACCCCACGGCGTCGCAGGTGTCCTCGATCAGCACCAGGTCGTGGTCCTGCGCGAGCCGCGCCATCTCGGTGGCCTCGAAGGGGTTGCCCAGCGTGTGCGCCATCATGATCGCCCGGGTGCGCGGGCCGATCGCCTCCGCCACCCGCTCGGCCGTGGCGTTGTACGTCCCCAGCTCGACGTCCACATAGACCGGGACCATGCCGTTCTGGAGGATCGGGTTGACGGTGGTCGGGAAGGACGCCGCCACCGTGATGACCTCGTCGCCCGGGCGCAGCCGGCGGTCGCCCAGCAGATGGGAGGTCAGCGCCGAGAGCGCCAGGAGATTCGCGGACGACCCGGAGTTCGTCAGATGCGCCTTGCGCCGCTTCATCCGGCGCGCGAAGGCCGACTCGAACTTCCGCGAGGCCTTGCCCGCGGCGATCCGCATCTCCAGCGCGGCCTCCACCAGCGCGACCCGGTCGTCCTCGTCCAGCACCGCGCCCGAGGGCCAGATCTCGGTGACCCCGGGGATGAAGCCCCGCCCCTCCTGGCTGTCCTGGTGATACTTGCGCACCTCGTCGAGGATGCGCGCGACCCGTTCGCTCATCTGCTGTCCTTCCCATGGCTGTTCGGGGGTCCGCAGGCCGTCGCCGCCCGCACCGTCGCGGGCGGCGGCACGCCGGCGGCCGCGAGCAGATCGCGCACCGACTCCCGCAGGGCTCGCCGCGGCGACCAGCCCAGCAGGCGGCGCGCCCGGCCGATGTCCAGTCGTTGCCAGGCCGCGTCCGAACGCGTCCGGTGCAGGGCCGGGTCCTCGACGACGCGCACCGGCAGCCCGCTGAGGGAGATCATCAGGTCGACCAGCGCACGCACCGGCACCGCCCGGCCGCTGCCGATGTTCACGACGCGGCCGGCCACCGCGTGGGACGGTGCCAGGGCCGCCGCGACCACCGCGTCGGCCACGTCCCGGACGTCCACCAGGTCGCGGTGGTCGTGCAGGGGCGCGAGCCGCAACTCGTCGCGCCCGGCCGCCAGGTGCGCGGCCACCACCCCGGCGAGGCTGTTGCCCGGGGCGCCCGGGCCGCAGGCCACGCCGACCCGCAGCACGATCCCGTCCACCCCGAGCCCGGCGGCGGCCCGCAGCACCGCCTGCGACCCGCGCAGCTTGGTGCGGCCGTACACGGTGGTCGGGGCGGTCGGCCAGTCCTCGCCGATCGACGTGCCCGGGTCGGCCGGGCCGTACTCGTAGGCGCTGCCCAGATGGATCAGACGCGGCCGGTCGGGCAGCCCGGCGACGGCCCCGGCCAGCCGGCCCACCAGTTCGGTGTTGGCCTCGGCCATCCGCCGTTCGCCACCGCCCCACACCGCGCCCGAGGCGTTCACCAGGACCCGCGCCCGGGTGTCGGCGCAGAGCCTGGCCAGCTCGGCCGGCTCGGCCTCGGTCAGGTCGAGACGCACCGAGCGGCAGCCGTCGCCGTCCACGCCGCCGTCCACGCCGCTGCGGGAGACCCGCACCACCCGCGCGCCCGCGGCGCCGAACGCCGAGCAGATGTGCCGTCCCAGATACCCGGACCCGCCCAGGACCAGGACCGGCGTCGTCATGCCGCTTTTCTGCTGCTTGTTTTCCTGAAGACCGCCTGCCGGAAGTAGCTCCAGGGAACGCCCCGCGCGTCGGCGGTACACGCCCATCCCGCACCGGGCCGATATGCCTCGATGAAGGCGGGCACGGCCGCGTCCACGGCCTCGCTGTCGTGGATGTCGAGCACCTGCCGCAGCGGCCCGGTCTCCATGGCCAGCCGCACGGCCTCCTCGCCCTTCTGATGGCCGTCCATTGCCTTGTCCCGGAACTTCCCGACCGGATTCTTGACGAAGAACGCCTCGCACCTGTCGTCGATCAGACGCAGATAGGCCTGCACGGTGTCGGGGGTCATCTCCGTGAAGGAGTGCACATTGACGCACAGCTCGAAGCGGTCCGACCCCAGGGCGGCGTCGATGTCCTCGTCCTCGACCTGGATGAACCTCATCTTGGCGAACTGCTTGTCGTCCAGGACCTCGCGAAGATACGCCCTGCTCAGGGAGAGGGTGTTCTTCAGATCGACAATGGTGTAGGAGTCGAGGTCGTAGTTGGACAGCATCGCGTGGCAGGTACGGCCGTATCCCGCGCCGATCTCCAGCACGCGGGCGCCGTCCAGGGCCAGTTCCCTCTCGATGAATCCGAGTTCGAGCGCCGCCTGGAGATAGTCCAGGCAGATGCTCTTGCCCTCGTAGCGAACCGTGACCGGATCTCCCACGTCACGGTTGTGGACATTCTCGATTTTCGACCATTCGTCGTCACTCAGCCGTGTGGCCAGCTCGTAGACGAGGGCCCTCAGATACCTGACCCCGTTGGCCGTCGGGTCCCAAAGAGCGATATTGAAATTCCGTCGGTCCGACTTGAATCCGGTCAAGTCGGCGGCCGCGTCCTCAGTGACCCAGAGCTCGTTGATGCGCTCCCACTGTCGGCTGGCCTGAAAACCCTTCGCCATCCCGCCCTCCTACTCCATCGGCGATGGTCACATCACGCGGTACGAAGTCTGTCTCCCGTGTCTAATGGCGGGCTAACACTTCCGGGTGCCGTGGTCAGGACTCCCCGAATTCCCGGTCGATAAGGGCGAACACCTCATCAGCGGAAGCCGTTTCCAGGTCGTCCCCGCCCGTCTCCTCGCCAGGTTCGGACGCGCTCTCCCCGTCCGTGTAACGCCACAGCAGCACCTGTAGCCGGTGCGTCAGCCCGGAACGCCGCGGGTCGTCCGCGTCCAGCGCCGCGAGCGCCGCCTCGATCCCGTCGAGGTGCTCCGCGGCCGGTACCTCCGTCGGCTCGGCCGGCAGCACCCGCGACACCAGATGGCCCGCCAGCGCGGTCGGCGTCGGGTAGTCGAAGACCAGCGTGGGGGACAGGGTCAGGCCGGTGGCGTCCCGGAGCCGGTTACGGAACTCGACGGCCGTGAGGGAGTCGAACCCCAACTCGTTGAAGGGCTGGTCCGGTTCGACCAGCTCCGCCGCCGAGTAGCGCAGCGCGCTCGCCGCGTGGGCGCGGACCAGCGCCAGCAGCGTGCCGGTGCGCGCCTCGGGCTTCTGGGCCGCGAGGCGGTCCCGCAGGGCCGTCAGGCTCCCGGAGTCGTCGGACTCGGGGGAGCCCGGCGCCGCCCGGCCCGCCCGCCGGGCCGCCGGGATCTCGTCGAAGAGGCGGCTGGCCCGCCCCAGGGTGAACAGCGGGGCGAAGCGCTCCCAGTCCACGTCCGCGAACACCGCGTGGGCCTCGTCGTGGCCGGCCTGATCGAGCGTCCGCCGCAGCGCGGTCAGCGCCAGCGCGGGGTCGAGGGCCGGGAGGCCATGGCGCCCGGAGCGTTCGACCGCCGCCCGCTCCGCCATGTCGTCCCACACGCCCCACGCCACCCGGACGACGGGCCCACCGGCCGCCTCGCGCTGCCGCGCCACCGCGTCCAGGTATGCGTCGGCCGCGGCCCGGGCGCCGTGCTCGCCGGCCCCCCAGACCGCGACGACGGACGAGAAGACCACCACGGGATCGTCGGGCTCCAGGCCGCACAGCTCCGGGAGCCGATCGGCGCCGCCCACGGCGGCCGACAAGGACTCGGCCAGCCGGTCCGGGGTGAGTTCGGCCAGCGGTGTCCGGTCACCCGGCGCCCCGGTGTGGATGATCGTGCGGACCCGCAGCCCCGAGGCCGCGAGCCGGTCCGCCAGTTCGTGCCGGCCCGACGGCTCGGACGGCACACCGTCCACCACCGTCGCCTCCGCACCCAACTCCGCCAGCTCGGCCACCAGCTCCGCGCCACCGGGCGCGGCCTGGCCGCCCGGCGCCAGCAGCACGATGCGCTTCGTGCCGCCCGTGGCCAGCCACCGGGCCACATGGGCGGCGGCCCCGGCGACGCCGCCGGTGACCAGGACGCCCTCCCGCGGCGTCCACTCACGCGTCGGCGCCTCCGCGTCCAGCGGCGCGGGCAGCAGCCGGCGCGCGAAGGCCCCGGCCGGCCGCAGCGCCACCTGGTCCTCGCCGTCCCGCCCCGCCAGCGCGGCGCACAGGAGGCCGGGGGCGAGGTCCTCGACCGAGTCGGGCAGGTCCACCAGCCCGCCCCACGCCGTCGGATGCTCCAGCGCGGCCACCCGGCCGAGCCCCCATACCTGGGCCTGCGCCGGGGCCTGCGGGCGTTCGTCGTCGGCGACGGCCACCGCGCCTCGCGTGGCGCACCACAGGGGTGCGTCGAGCTCCGCCTCCAGCAGGGCTCGCAGCAGGACGAGGGTGCCCGTCACGCCGCCGATCACCGCGGGGTACGTTTCGTGCGGGCGTTCGTCGAGCGGCAGGAGGGACAGCACCCCGGCCAGGGACGGGCCCGCGGCGCACAGCGCACGCAGCGACGCGGCCAGCTCGGCCGGATCGGCCCGCCCGTCCGCCACCAGCCGCCGCACCTCGCCGCCGCCCGCCGTGAGGGCCTGCTCACAGGCGTCGGCCCATGCCCCGGCGCCTTCCGGCCCCACCACCAGCAGCCACGAACCCGCCACGGCCGCGGGGCCGGGGCCGGGCAGGGGGCGCCAGCCGATCCGGTAGCGCCAGGAGTTCACGGTCGTCCGCTCGTGGCGTTCCCGGTGCCAGCGCGACAGCGTCGGCAGCACCGCACCGAGCGACGAGCGCCGTCCGTCCTCCTCACCGAGGCCCAGCGTCTCGGACAGAGCGGGGAGATCCAGCCCGTCGACCGCGCCCCAGAACCGGACCTCCTCCTCGTCCGCCTCCGGCGGCGGCGCGTCCGCCAGCTCGTCCGGCAGCCAGAAACGCTCGCGTTGGAAGGGGTAGGTGGGGAGGTCGGTGGTGGTGGGTTTGGTGGCCGGGTACCAGGGTCGCCAGTTGACGGTGAGGCCGGTGGTGTGGGCGTGGGCGAGGGCGTCGGCGAGGTCGTGGGGGGTGCCGTGGTCGCGGCGGAGGGTGGGGATGGTGGTGGCGGGGATGTCGGCGTCGTCGATGGTGTCCTGGATGCCGGGGGTGAGGACGGGGTGGGGGCCGGCTTCGATGAAGTGGCGGTGTCCGCGGTCCAGGAGGGTGGTGAGGGTGTTGGTGAAGCGGACGGGTTGGCGGAGGTTGGTGAACCAGTAGTCCGCGTCGAGTGGGGTGGTGGTGAGGCGCTCTGTGGTGACGGTGGAGTAGAAGGGGATGGTGGGTGTGGTGGGGGTGAGGTCGGCGAGTTGGTCGAGGATGGTGTCGCGGATGCGGTCGACGTGGGG